>JAFTCL010000005.1 GCA_017454745.1 Kiritimatiellia bacterium | reverse complement strand
TAGGGGCCGTAGGCGTAAGTGGCGGCAACCACTCCGGCCTCGGAGACGTAGGCGGTGACGTTGCCGCCGCCGTCGTAGAGCGGGAAGTGCCACTCGCCGCCACGCCGCACGGCCAGCAGCCCGCCGATCCCGCCCGCGCCGTCAAGGGCGCCGGAGAGGTCGCGCCCCCACACGTTCACGGTGCGGCCGGGAAGCTTCACGTAGGTTTCCGTCCCGAAGTCCCACTCCACCGGCTGGCTAACAACCTCGTTGCGGCCGTCATAGACCCTGTGGCGGTAAATATAGCTGACATCGCCGCTCCACACCACCCGCCCGAACAGGTCCCGGTACCAGAAGTAGGCTTCATCGCCCCCGTTGTCGGCGTACATGACATTGCCGTCAACTCCCCACTGCAGCCAATAGCCGTTGCGGGTTGACGGCTGACCGGCGGCATCGTAGGAGACGCTTTCGGACTGGCTGCCTACAGTGACGTTTACGCATTGGTTGAGGGCGTTGTGTCCGTAGTAAGCTGCGGTTTGCCCGGACACTGTCTGAACGGTGTTTCCGGCGGTGTCGTAGCCGTAGGCGTAGGCGGTTCCGCCAACGGCGGCCGACACCAGCTCCGAGCGGGCATTGTAATCAAAACTGTCGCCGCCGCGGGCGGTTATCCGGCCAATCCGGTCATGTGCGTAACAGTAAGTGCTTATCACACTGCCGTTAATGCGGTTGGTCACGCCGGTGACCAGCGCCCGGCGAAACGGGTCGCGGCTCACCTCGCGGCTTACCGTAACGCCGTTGGTGCAAGTGATGCTCCACCCCGCGTCATAACCGTCCGGGGTGTAGGCGTAAACCACCGAGAAGGCGGCATTGCTGACCGCCGACATCCGGTTCTCGCAATCGTACGAGTACCCCACGAGCTCGCCGTCGGCATCCAGCGCGGTTAAACGCCCCCAGCGGTCATAGCCGCGGTTTATGGAATACTCAACGCCGCCGACACTGGCAATTTCATTGGTCGCGCGCCCGGCATGGTCGCGCAGGAAACTGTACTCCAGCTCAATGTAGCTTGAGTCAACGTATGAGAGCCGGGAGAACGAGTCGTAGCCGAAGAAGCTTTCCCAAAGCTCGTCGTGGCGAATAACGGAAGTGATGCGCCCGGCGACATCGCGGTAGTATTCGATACCGTATCCCAATGGGTTTAATGCCGTTGAAACCAGCCCGCCTGCCTCGTGCGATGTCCGCCATTTCCCGCCCGCAGCGTCGGTGCGGTTTGTAACGCGCCCTATATCATCGCGGATAAGGCTGGTCCAGTCCCAAGAATCACCCCCGTCGCGGGTGGTGGCGAAACCTGACTTTCGCCCGAGCGCGTCGTAACGGTTGGTGACCGGGCACGCGCCGACGTTGGAATACGCGAGCAGCCCGCGCGGGTCGTAGCTGCTGGCAAAGGAGTTGCCTAAGGCGTCTGTCTGTTGCACAACGTTGCCGCGCAAGTCGTAGGCGGCGGTATTGGTGACCGCGAGAGAACCGGCATAGTCCACCACCGAAGTGACGGCATTGCCGTCAGGGTCGTACTCAAGGCGCCGGACGGCATTGGTCAGCCCGTTCGGAAGGATTGACACCGACAGTTCGGGTTCCATGAAACCGCTGTATAGTGTTTCGGAACTGCCGCTCAATGAAGACGACGCTGTCTCGTATCCGAATTTTACGACGCTTGTTTCCGGCGTGGCGGCGACGCTGTTCGACACCACGGTGCCAGTTTCAAGCGTTTCCGGATCCCAAAACTCCGACACAAAAGTCTCCATGCCGTCTGCCCCGACGCTAACGGTTTCGGCTACACAGGATTGGGCAAATCCGGACAACCGGGTGCGGTTAACATAATTGGTGAAGACACGATCGGCGTTGTCGGTTGACAGGCTTTCCGTAACCTGCCAAAGGCCCCCGGCGGCGGATTCATAGCGGGTGGAGGTTAAATTCGTTACACCGGTAAACACGTTGCGGCGGGTGGCAATCCTTCCGTCCGTGCCGTAACCACAGATCGTCTCGACGCCCCTCGCGTCAACGGTGCGGGAGAGGCGCGTTGTGCCGAAAACGTAGAAGTTAGAAGTTACGCCGTCCGGCGTCTCGACCGACGCTACGCGGCCAAGGGAGTCGTAACGCGTGACTGAATTGGTCACCGCCGCGCCTTCCGGCAGGTCGGAGGACTGAGTGTACTCAACGTCAACACGGAGTCCGTCAGTCCCGTAAACGGTGGAGTCCACGGTGCGGCGCCACCCGCCGCCCCATTCCTGCCCTACAACGGACGCTCCGTTCCATACCCTCTCCTCGTAGTTCGTCACCCCGAAACCGCCCTCCGCGGTCAGGGCGAAAGTGCCGACGCTGTCCCGCAAAACCGTGCGCACGGTTGAAAGCCCGCGGGGGGTGGTAGATTCCGAAACGCCCGGCGAAGCGTAACGCACCGAGGTCCGGCGCGGCTCAACACCGGAAAGGTCGTCAGCCGACCAATCCGAGAAGGCACCGGGCAGGTTGAGCGACACCCGCTCGACGGTGGAGGTCTCGCGCCCGAACGAGTCAAAGAAGTGCTGGGTGACGGGAAAACCGTAGCCGGCGGTGATTTCGGACAGAGCCGGATTCTCTTCGGCATAGTAAAGGGAATCCTGCCCGGTGACGGCGGAACGCAATTCCAGCGCACCGTAAAAATCCCGGGACCACAACAGACGGCAGCAGCTGTAGGCGTTGGTGGAAACCCGGCCGTGCTCGTCGGTGACCGAGCGCAACCGCCGCTTGATGTCGTAAGTGTTCGATTCCATCCCGAACGTTGCGCCGCCGCTCTCGCGCCACGAGCATAGCGTGTCTCCGAAAGCGGCGTCGGCAACTGTCACCGATACCGGAACGCCGTTGGTGTGTTCCGCAGCCGGAAGCGAGCTGGAGGTTACTGTACGGATGCAATCGCCGGTTCCGGCGGTGAAAGTTTTGGTGGTTGGGTTGAAACTGCCCCGCTCAATCCGGTTTGACACGACTGTGCCGTCCTGCCCGGTTCTGCACAGCACCAATCCGCGCAGTTCAAGCGGCACATCGGAACTGTCCGGATAAACGGTCTCTGAGGTCTCAAGCGTTTCGCCGGAACCGTCGACGCTTTCGCGGCGTACGGTAATCGTCAACAGCGGCACACCGGCGGCATCGCTGGCGCGGGAATAGACACGCACTTCTCGCGAAACCAAGGCCGTACCGTCGTTACCGGCCACATAACGCTCGATTACCCTGGGGGAACGGCTGTCATCGCGGTGCGAAGAGTCGCCCTCGACCGGTTCGTAGGAAGACGCGGTGACGAACATGGCGGCTCCACCGGCGGCTGAGACAAGCCCGGTAACGGAAGAAAACTCTCCGCCGGCAAACGCGGACGGAAACTCCGACCCGTCGCGCTGTTCGGCGAGCAGAATCTCTCTGCCCCGGGAGTCGTAGCTGCGGTGGTCCCACGGGGCGCGATTGCCCACGGTGAACAGCGGCAGACCGTTCCTGAGCGGGTTGTCCGGGTCGCACACCCATCCGAACTCAATCTGGACCGCGCCGTCAATATCTGATCCGCTGCGCCTGACCTCGCGGCGGAGCCCGCCCACCGGCTCATACTCGGACCGGAGGGAACACACATAATCCCCCCCGTCGAATACCTGTTGCGTCTCGGCGGATATAAATCCCTCCCTGTCGATGCGGTACTCGCGCATACGCCGGTCAACCCGCCCGTTGAGATTGTCGGTGCGCGTCCAAGCCCCGTCGTGGTAAACGTAGGTCTCGTCAACGGTGGCATTGTTCAGCACAGTGGATTTGACGAACCTTATGGAATTGGGGTTTCCGTTCGGGTTCGATATCGTCCAAGTGTGGTCGAGGGATCCGTCGCACTCGCGCACCTCAACCGTAACCCCGCCGGAAATTTCCGAAAGCAGCAGCGACCGGCCAAACCGTGCAGAGTTGGTCACGCTCACACCGGTGGAATTTGTGGAGACCGACACGGTCGGGGCCATCAACAGGTTGAAGCCGGAAAGCGCCACCGGTCCGGGCTTCTCGCCGTCGAACCAAAGGAATCCGGAGTCGGAGTTTCTGGACGGCGACCCCAGTGAAACTCTGAAAGACGGGGACGAACCCGCCGAACCGTCGGAACCGTTGCACCCGCAGTCATCGTTGGCGGCATCCGGCTCGCCAGGGGAATCCTCTTCCGGGGAATCGTAAAGTTCAGGTTCCTCGTCAGAACGGCTGGCGCACCACACACACGCATCGTCAAGATAAAAACAGTAATGTAGCGAGCCGTCCTGCCCGTATTCCGTCATCACCGACGTACGCCCGTCTTGCGGGGCGTATTCCACCGCGAACCCGCCGCTGGACACCGCTCCCGCATTGGCGGCGCGGCGACGCAAGGCGGCGGTATTTAACGGGTAAGGTGCGGCGAACTCAGAAGGGTGCGGCGACTCGGCGAGTTTTTTCGACGCGTTCATGGAGAAAAACAGCAGATCGGAAAAGCCGTCGGTTCCGGCGCAGGGGAAGCCGGCAAGCAGGGGGAAGCTGGAAGATAGTGAGCACGATGCCCCGTCGCGCACAAAATTTTCGCCGTATCTGCCGCCCAGAGGGGATGTCCAGAAAACAGCCGTCTCATTCGCGGACATGGCCTCGTTACGCGGCCATCCGGCGAGTGAAACCGAGAAGGGGAACTCGTAACCGTACATTCCGCAACGGGCCGCAACCGCCGTGTCGCCGCCTCCGATGTCAGGGAAAATAAGTCCAGTATTTGGCAGCGGGGTTACGGTTGGGGCCCAGCGCACAAGGTAAAGCTTGTTGGACAGGGATGCGGAAGTCGAACCGGGGGCAAAACCGACTTTAACGAACAATGTGCCGGACAGAAAACCATCGGGAAGCGGCAAACGGTAGCTGTCGGAACAGCAAGCCGGAACCGGATTGGTGGCGGAAGCCTCGGTCTCGCCCCAAGCCACCGACAGTCCGGAGGACTGCCACCCGCCGGCAATCCCCGGCTTTGACGATATGAAGAATTGTTGCCAAGGGCTGACCCGCCGAACAGAAAAAGCATGCACCGCCAAATTGGTCATGCCGTCAGGGCGCGACGGCATAGAAAACGCTCTCGGGATGATTGTGAAAGCGTCTGTTGTCGCGTTGGTAACGGTTGCGGATCTGAAGCTGTTGGTCGGGCATATCGCCAGAAGATATGACGCCAGTGGGGTAAAACCGCTTAAAGTGTTTTCAGGCGGATAGGATGTACCGAACCAGAACTCCGACCACGCATCCGGGATTCCATCACCATTTGAGTCCGACAGGTCGAGAGGGATGTCCGGATCCGGGTCGTGAAGGTCGTCAATGCCGTCGCCGTCTGTATCCGCAAGCGAAGCCGAACCTCCACGCTTGAACCTGGCGGCGGCCTGCCAAAAATGACCGTACGGGAATCCGGCGGCAACCTCAACGATGCGCTGCCCGGGCATCTGGCAAGGAACTGAGGCGTACGCGCTTTCGATCAAGGCGAGACCGCCGTGTGTGGCGTAGGCGAAGCCGAAACCTTTGGACGCGACATTAACCGCGTTTGCGCCGTCGAAATAATAAGGCGAGGGTGAGACCGCCCCCCACAGTGCCAACGAACCGTCATCGCGCCGACATGTTGTAAGGTATTCGCCGCACGCCAACCCAACCGCGTTGGAGACCGAAGCAGGGTAGTTTGTCGCGCTCTGTGAACCCAAGCCCCAACTGCGCACCGTACCGTCAGACATAACCGCGCTGAAAAAACGTCCGCCTCCTGCAATTTGCACGGCGTTTGTTATGCCGTCCGGCGGGTTTTGCAACCTTATGTCGCCACGACCCCAAAGCGTGGCCGTACCGTCTGGGCCGATACTGATTGCCCCACAACCGCAGGAAGCTATTATGACGGAGTTTGTGGGAAGCCCTACGGATGGCGCGGGGTTTGAGAAAGACACGCCCTGTAGTGTACCAAGGCTGGAGTAAATCCTGATCAGGGAATTGGTAAAGGGGGTATTTGAGTCCGTAAACGGCGGATAATACTGGTTGTTACCGGGAAAGCCGCCGGCCAGAGCCACCCGTCCGTCGGAAAACCGGGCGATCGCGTGGCCGTTGTCGCCCTGTACCTCGACCGGGAAGCCGCCGAAAGTACCGTCGTAAGCGTAATTATTTTCCCCGGACTCGTCGCACCAAAGTGCGAGATACCCGCCGTCGCTGTCCATAAAGAGCGTTTGTCGGTCCCCGGCAACGACATCGCACACGTTGGACAGCGCAAGCGAATCCCCGTATCTGCGCCGGTGTTCGGCGGTGCCGTCCGCGAACAGTATGGTGCAGCCAAAACTCGAAGCGCAGATTTTCTTTGCCGGAACATTTTGGGCGAAACCAATCGGATCGGCTTTGGTACAGATCACTTGGGTAGAATCCAATGAAAGCGGTATGATCCACGCCCCGTAAGCGTAGAACTCCTCTCCATCCGGGATGCCGTCTCCATCGGTGTCGGGATCCAGCGGGTCAAGCCCGTTCGCCAGTTCGGTAGAATCGTCTACACCGTCACCATCGGAATCAGTGTTTTCGTAAGTATCACCAACCACAAAAAACGTCATAGCGGCACACATTAAAACCGTCACCAACCACACATATCGCATTGTAATTTTATTCATTGTCACTCCTCCGCCAGAAGAGATAATATATTAAACGAGAACCAATCCTAATTTATTGGGACTAAATTATAATAATCTCATATTAAAGGTAAGCCCCTAGCGCTCATCCCACGTGCATGCAGGCCAACCACCTAACCACCGCACCACCCAACTTATAGGTAAGTGCAACAAACTACTTGGTTGTTAGATCTACCAGCTGTTTTACCGGGGTCACGTAGAGGTCCATATGGCCGTCGGCGTTGTTGGCGGTGCAGACAACGTATTTGCCGTTCATGACGAAATGCGGATGCGGGTCGGGATGCATTTTGCTCTGGTTTTCAAACGGCATGAGCGCCGGGCGCGTTGAATAGATCCAAACGCTTTTGCCCGTCTCCCGGTTCCAAAAGGCCACGCGCCACTTGCACCCGCGCCACCACTTTTCCGGGGCTTCATCGCAAACCACATATCGCTTATCTGGTGAAACGTTGTTGTGGCGAGCGCCGGATATGCCGCACCACCGCTCCTGCTTGCCGGTTTCCAAATCATGGTGGTAAACGTAGTCGCCCGGGCGACCGCACCAGCTGAAGCCTTTGCCGTCGTCATCCCAAATCTCGTGCGATGCGAAATTTCGGTCACGTGCGGGAACCATCGTCTGCTTGCCCTTCTCCATCAGCCACATCCGCGGATACCATCCGGTTTTTTGGCGATATTCCTGTCCCTGCTTTTCCCAACAGGCTTCCCACGCGCAAAGCGCGATATCATCGCGAACGGGATTTATTTGTCCGTGGTTACAGCAAAAATCGGTCTCGCCCCACTTGTCAAACTCGCCGGTGGCAAGCGTAAGCAAGCCCTGCACATAACGGATTCCGCCATCCGGTTTTTCAACCGTGGCATCCAAAAACGCCTTTTTCCGATCACGGGTTAGTGTAAGGTGGGTGTATAATCTCTTTACCGTTCCCATAAGGGAAAGTACATCCGGAATATCGCAAAGTTTTTCCTTTTTCCACGGCTCCGCGAGGTTGCGACGGAAAAAACCGCCCGCCTTCGGGCTGCCGTAAACAACGTAATTCTCCTTACACTCGATAAAAGGGTCCCCTACAAACGGGGTGCCGGTCTCGATTTTTGACGGGTCGGTCGGATCCGTGGCCGCCAACGGCACGATTCTTTCTTCAAGCAAATCGGCCACCATCATAATCTTAGGGCCGCGGCCTTTCCTCTCGTTGCCTTTGGTGTAATTGAAAACCAGAAAACGGCCATCTTCGGTCATGGATTTCGTGACGAAATAAAGCGACTGCCGGTTGTCATCCGGTGCGCCATAGCACAAGGAATACGACACCACTCCGGAAACCGGATCAACCCGTTTTTCGAAAAGCTTTGACTCTTCGGGCAACGGGATTTTGGCGTTGCCCCCCTGCCCCGCGACAGCCATACTTGCCGACAACAACAAAACGCAAATGCGATGTCTCATGATCTACCCATTACCGTTAAGGACGCACCCCGGTTCTGCGGCCATGTAATCACCGGTGGCGGCATACGCGCGCGCCCGGCAACCGCCGCATCTGGTTCTGAAACCGCACCTGCCGCAATGACCGCCGTATCGGTCGGGTTGCCGCAAATCCCGAAAGACCGGCGACTCCAAATACGCCCGCTTGAAATTATAGTCCGAAGCTCGCAGGTCAGCGCACGGGATATCCAAAAAACCGCAGGGTTGGAGAATCCCGGTGTGCGAAATAAAGGTGAACCCGCGACCTCCCATGCAACCTGACGGCGGTTGCCCGGTCAAACCCATGCCTTCCCAGATTCTAACCGCTTGCGGCGCACAGGTTTCGCGAACCCGGATCGGCCCGGCTTGATCGATGGCAAACGCCCAGCGCAACAACCGTTCCGCAGTGGCGGGATCCACCGCCAAGTCGGCAATGCCGCGCCCCCGCCCCACCGGGACCAAAAAGAACAAATCCAAAGTTTTGGCTCCCAGCGAAATCGCCAACTCGCGTATAGCGGGAAGACGGTCGGCATTCAGCTTGGATACGGTGCAGTTGACCTGAAACGGCATTCCCAGATCACGCGCCACCGACATGGCACGGGTGACATTGCGATAGGCGCCCGCAACCCCGCGGAAAGCGTCATGTTCCTCCTCGGTGGCACCGTCCAAGGAAAAACTGCACGCCATAACGCCGACGTCCTTTAACCGTTGCAATGAATCGGACGTAACCAGCGTTCCGCAGGGTGCCATAACCGAACGCAACCCGCGCTCGGTGGCGGCAGCCACCAGCTGGAGAATGTCAGGGCGATACATAGGCTCGCCACCGGTCCAAATAATCATCGGTCGGGTAAAACCGGCCAGCGAATCCAGTACCCGCAGACATTCGTCCGCGGTAAGTTCGTTTTCATAAGCGCGGTCAGCAGCACCGCCACGGCAATGACGGCAGGAGAGCGGGCAACGACGGGTAATCTCCCACGCTACCACACGCGGGCCGACGGAATTGGCGACAGGAACCGTTTCTGGATGAGGCATGGTTCAGTCCTTTTCCTTCGCGTCCCGTTTCGTGGCGATGGTTTTCAATTCCATGTTCCGCCATCGCGCACCCGTTCGATAAGTGCAAATGCCCAACGGGGCGGTATGGTCGATGTCCGATCCAGGTCGAAGCGAAAAACGATCGGGCTTGTCAAACGGTATTTTGGCGGTGTAGAAATCCCCGTCAAGCGAAACATCCAGCAACCCCGGCGTGACACGGATCTTGAGACGATACCATTGGTTACTCTTCAGCTCGCGGGATTCGGTGTACGGGTTCTCCGAAGCATCCATATAATCGACCGACGAGACCCCGCACAGCGAGCCGCCCCATCCGCCGATAATTACGGTGCAACAGTTTGTCTCGACCGGTATGGTCAAGCCGATAAAAAAATCATCGCCCGACACCCGCATCGCCTCCAACGTAAGCTCGTAATTCATGCGCGGCGGACGGTTGGTGTAAACAATCCCTGACATCGGGTCACCGGCTTGGCAGGAAAGCGAACCGTCTTTAAGGACTTCTACCTTTCCCCCGCCGGGAATGGCGTTCTTCCAACCGGACAAATCCTTCCCGTTGAACAACGGTTCCGCATTTGCGAACAACACAACCAGCAAAAAAAGCGCCACCGCTCTAGACATCGGCTATTTCCTCTTGGGGCGGGGCTTGGATTGGTTATTTTTGTCGTCGCGGCAATACACTCCTTCAAAAATCAGTTTCCCGTCATGCGACAACGCGCAGCAAACCCCTTTTTCGTAATAGCTGTACGACAAATCCTTTGAACGGTAGAGTATCCCCGTTTGAACCATAGTCTGGTAAAGGTAAACCTTTTTCCCCGAAGGCAGTCTCATGCGGATTTTGCCGTTAAGGTCAAACGCGCTCCCTTTCCCGGAATGCTCGCGGTTCGGATCTTCGCCGTACTCAACGGTAATGGTTTGGGCGTCCATGTCGATGAACCGGGCGGTGCGTTTAACGTTGAACGACTTGCATCCGGCAAAACACAGCACGGCAATCGCCAAAAACAAAAAATGCGACAATCTTTTCACGGGTTGATCCTCAATTGAGTTTTAACGGCGAATTGGGAACGTCCGAAACAATACGCCGATCTTTTAACGTTATAAACCGGGTACACCAATGCGACATCTCTTGCGGTTCGTGGCCGGAAACCACCACCACCGCACGGGTGGCGGCAGCCGCCACCACCTCGCCCACCCGAAGACGGGAGGCTGCGTCAAGCGACGCCAACGGGTCGTCAAGCAGCAGCAATTTCGGCCGCCGTAGCGTTGCGTCCGCCAGCCCCACCCGTTTGCGCATTCCTTTGGACAACGAATTGATACGGGCATCGGCGGCATCCTCAAGCCCGCAGGACGCGATCGCCTCGCGCACCCGCACCCGTACCCGCGAGCCGCGTTCGCCTTTCAGCAAAGCGCGATAAGCCAAATATGAGCGCACGGACATCTCGCCGTAAAGCGGGCACGCCTCGGAAAGGTAACCGAGATTCGAACGGTAACGCACCGGAAGCGCTTCCGGGTCTATCCCGTCCATCGCAACGTACCCGGTGTCGCGCGCCAACAGGCATGCCAGCACTTTTATCAGCGTCGTCTTTCCGGCACCGTTCTGGCCGAGGAGTCCGACCACCTCTCCCGGCTCGACGCTAAACTCCAAACCATGCAGTACCCGAAGGCTGCCGTAGGAAAAGGTCAAGTTTTTAACTTCCAACGCCATCTTGGCAATCCGTTACTTTTTAAGGTAAGGCTTGATCGCCTCGCGCAAGATTGCGACCCGCTCCGTCAGCACGGCGGCATCGGCGGCTTCCGCCAAAAGCCGGAGGTAGGGTTCGGTATTGGAACGGCGGACGTTAATCCAGCCATCGCGGAACTCCAGCCTAACGCCGTCGATGTCCGAACGCCCGGTTGGTTCGCCGAAAGCCTCAGCCGCTTTCAGCAGCGCGGCAATGGCGGCATCGCCAACCGGCCCGTGGGCATCCCCGGAAAGCCGGAAATTTATCTCGCCGGAGCCGGCGTAACACAAAATCGGGGCAAGCAGCTGGCTGAAGGTTTTTCCTTCCGCCTTGGCGGCATCCACCGCCGCCAGCACGATCATCGCGGCCAGTCCCGCCGAATCGCAGCAATAGAAATCGCGGAAATAGTAGTGCCCGGCCAACTCACCGCCGCACACCGCCTTTTCCTGGCGAAGCAGAATCTTGGCGTAAGCGTGGCCGACCTTTCCCATCACCGGACGGGCACCGTCGCGAATCAACGCCTCGATCGCGCCGCGCGAGGTGCGGACGTCGTGAATTACCGCCGCGCCCGGCTCGTTCTTGAGAAAATGCCGGGCGATTATCGGGATCAGGCAATCCGGGGAGATAAACTCGCCGCGCTCGTCAACAAACATCACCCGGTCGGCGTCGCCATCGAAGACCATTCCCAAATCAAGCCCCTGTTCCCGCACCGCCGCCACCAGTTGCCGACGGCTATCCGGGTCAAGCGGATTCGGGGAATGGTGAGGGAACGAACCGTCCACCTGATCATTCAGGTAAACCGCGCTGGGGCCGAATACCTCGTGCGCGAACAATGCCGCCATACCGTCGGAACAATCCACGGCGAAACGCAGATGGCGGAAATCGAGACCCCAGTTAACCAGCCAACGCACAAAATCCTCACGGTACTGAACCTGCCGCATCTGGCCGCCTTCCGCGGGTGGCGGCAACTCTCCGGAAGCGGCGCGGCGCTCCAATTCCGCCAGACCGGACTCGTACCCCACCGGCATTGCCCCGTGACGGGAAACCTTCATTCCGTTGTGGCTGGGCGGGTTGTGCGAAGCGGTAATCTGCACCGAACAATCGTACGCCCCGCTGGCGGTCATGAAATAAACCATCGGGGTGCTGGCCAACCCCATGTCGTCAACCTCGGCGCCGGATTCGACCAGCGCCTGGCAAAGCGTGTCATGAATCGGGCCGCCGGAGATGCGGGCATCGCGACCGACCAGAAAACGGTGCGCCCCGATTACCGTCGGCAACCAGCGTCCAATTCGGTAAACCGTATCGAGAGTGAAATCGACCCCGAATTCACCGCGCATATCGTAAGCCTTGAAAAAGGACATCGCGTTACTCCTCCTCGGCGGCAGCCGCCTTTTCCGCACGGCTGATGGCGATCTGGCGCGAGACGTCGCGCCAAACCAAAAGGGCCATCAGCCCCAGCAGCAAAACGGCGCAAATGTTTACCAACACTGCAACCACTTTCGCGTTCGGCTTGCGGCAGGTAATAATCTCATACAAAGCAAAAATGATATGCCCGCCATCCAACACCGGAATTGGCAGCAGGTTGAGAATGGCGAGGTTGATGCAAATCAGCCGCAAAAACCCCAGCGCGTCCCAAATGCTGCCGCGCACCGTGCTGTACAGGCTCGAAAGAATCGCCACCGGTCCGCCGACATTCTTGGCGATGGCAGCACGCTCGCCCTTGGTCTTCGGCGTCACCAAACCCTGAAGCACCCGGATCACCGAAAGCGAATCCCACTTCAACTGCATCCAGGGATTCTTGTACATCATCCAAGGCTTTGCCGTATCCAGCAACTGATTCCCGATTGACACACCAATCACATGGCGCTGCAACTTCTCGCTGTACTCCGGCTTCACGCTGATCGTGGAAAGCGCCCCGGCGCGATCGATTTCCACCGCCACCGGGCGATCCTTACCCTCGGTGGCAACCGCCCGGATGAAATCCGAACCGTTGGCGATCGATTTGCCGTTCACCGCCAGCACCACGTCACCCGACACGAAACCGGCCTTGGCGGCCGGGGAATCCGGCAGCACCGACGACACCGAACAAACCAAAGTGGCAGCGGGAAGCACATCCTGCAACAAGCTCACCTCAAGAACATTGTTGGTGTTCAGCGGAACCGAGAAATCCAACTGCTCGCCGCCGCGCTGCACTTTTAACTCGGCAATGTGGGAATCGCCGGCCAGAATGCACTCGGTTTTAAAGTCCGACCAGGTATCGACATCCTTGCCGTTCACGGACAAAATCACGTCACCCGCCCGCAAACCGGCCTTCCAAGAGTCGCCGTCCTCGTCAACGAAACCGATTTTGGTACCGATTACCCCGGTTTTTACGCCCGGAACCGCGAAAATCAACAGTGCCAGCGTAACCGCCAGCACCACATTGCCGAACGGTCCGGCGAAAGAAACCACGATACGCCGCCATGGCGAGATGTCAGGAAGCTGCTCCTCCGCATCGGGAGAATCATTCTCCTCGCCATGCTTGCCCTGGATTTTGTCCATACCCGACGGATCGAGCTGCGGCAACGCCACGTATCCGCCGAATGGAATCGCGCTTATCCGGTACTCCACCCCGTCGACTTTCTTTTTCCAAAGCGCCGGGCCGAAACCGATGGAAAACGTATCCACGCGAAGACCGAGCAGTCGGGCCGCGATAAAATGCCCGAACTCGTGGATAAACACGGCAAGTCCAAACAGGATAACAACGCCAATCCAAGCCAAAACGGAATACAAAATAACCATAGCCAAATCCCAAAGCCCCTAAACAACTTAACTCCGTATATTTTCGCAAAAGCCGGGGAATGATACAAGAGAAAAATGAAAATTTCAGATTGCGGCGGGACGCGGCGAAAAACGCGACCGCCACCCATTTAGTCTTGCGTAATGCAACGCCGTGGGGTAAAATGTACGCGTTTTTACAGTTTGGGCGTTGGTATGCCCAAAAACGCTAGGAGAAATTATCATGGGTATGACATTGGCTGATTTGAAAGGCAAAACCGTTGGCGTGTGTGTTTCCGGCGGACTGGACTCTAAAACCATTTGCTGCGTTTTGAAGGACGCCGGCGTGAAGGTCAAGGCGTTTTCCGCAAACGTCGGCCAGCCCGACGAAAAAGACATCAACGACATCAAGAAGCGCATGGCCCCCACCGGAGTCGATACCACCATTGTGGACGTGACGAAAGAAATGGCAGATATTTGCTTCGAAACCGTCAAATGCCAGGCGATGTATGACGGCGGGTACTGGAACTCGACCGGCATCGCCCGGGCGGTCACCGTCAAGGCCCTGCTGCCGATAATGAAGAAGGCGGGATGCACGGTTTTGGTGCACGGCGCGACCGGACGCGGAAACGATCAGATGCGTTTTGAGCGTTATACCAACGTACTCGACCCAAATTTCGGCGTTTATGCCCCGTGGCGCGACGCTGAGTTGCTGAAGAAATTCCCCGGCCGCACCCAGATGGTGGAGTTCCTCGCCACCCGCGGAATCGTCGCTTTTGTCGGCACCAAGAAAAAGTACTCCACCGATGCCAACCTCGCCGGACTTTCCCACGAAGCCGAGGATCTGGAAAGCATGGAGACCTCGATGCGTATCGTCAAGCCTACCATGGGTGTGTGGCCGGACAAAGCCCCGAACAAAATCGAAAAAGTCACCCTGTCGTTCGTTAAAGGCCGCTGCGTGGCGGTCAACGGCAAAAAGATGTCGCCTTACGAGGTGATGCTCGCGGCGAACGAAATCGGCGGCCGCAATGGCATCGGCATGAAGCACGCGCTGGAAAACCGTATCATCGGTACCAAGAGCCGCGGCGTTTACGAGGCCCCCGGCATGGAGGTGCTGGGATGGGGATTGAAGTACATCTACGAAGGCGTGATGGACCGCCGTTCCGCGCTGCTCTTCCAGCAGCTTTCGAAACTCGTGTCCGACCAAATTTACGACGGCCGTTGGTTCGACCCCGCCACCCAGGCGGCGCGCGCCGCCATTCAGGTCTGGGCCGACAAGGCTACTGCGGATATCACCCTTGGCCTGTATAAGGGCAACATTTTCTTCGAGTCGCTGACCGGTCTAAAGTCCACCATTTACAACGAAGCCGACAGCTCGATGGAAGCCTCCAACGGACTTAACCCGCACAGCTCGCAGGGTTTCGCCGAAATCCAGTCCGTGGAAGCCAAGATGCTGGCCAAGGCGAAGCAAATCAAATGTTAACCGTCGGCGATGTTTGACGCCCACGCACATCTGCAAGACCAAAAGCTGTTGCCCCGGCTGCGCGTCGTCCTTGATAGCGCGGTTGACGCCGGGGTGACTGCTGTTTGCTGTTGCGGAACCGGTTGCGACGATTGGGAAGCGCTGGCCGGTTTGTGCCGCATCGTATCCAAACCGGTGCTGGTTCCTGCGTTCGGCGTCCATCCCTGGTACTGTCTAAACCAGCCGGACGATTGGCTTGAGCGGCTGGAACGGATGTTCTACCGTTTTCCGGCCGCTGCGCTTGGCGAAGCTGGCGTGGACGGCTTGAAGCGCGACATACCGATGTCATGCCAACGGATTTGTTTGGAGTTACAGCTGGATCTGGCGGTGCGGCTTAAACTGCCGGTAGTGCTGCACGGGGCAAGAGCGTGGGACGAACTGTTGGACGTTCTGACCCCTTACGTCCGTAATCTTCCGGCGGTGGTGCTGCACGGGTTCGGTGGCTCACGGGAACAGTTCGCTAAATTTTCGCAGATCGGGTGCTACTTCTCTTTAGGCGGTGCGGTTTGCAACCCGCAGGCAAAGAAAGTCCGCGCCATTGTGGCGGAGATTCCGGATTCGCAACTGCTGATCGAAACCGACTCACCGGACCTGCTCCCCTACGGCGGCAAAGCGCTTGATTCCGATGCCAGCGGAAGACCTATTAACCAACCGTCCAACCTCGGCGTGGTGGCGGAAACCATCGCCTCGCTGCGCGGGATTTCATTTGACGCACTGAGCGATTTAACCGCCGCCAACGCCCGCCGGGTTTTCATGTGATCCGGGAGAAACATCATGCCCAACCGCCAATTTGAGCACACCATACGGATCAACCTGAGCAAAACCGCCGCACTGTCCGGCATACCTGGTTCTACAGCCGGCGACACCAACGCCACACCGCGGTCATGGCGACACCAGGCCGGAGCGCGCGATACTAATTTTTACAAACTGCTGGAAAGCGTTTACGACGCCGTGCTGATTACCACCCGTGACGGGAGAATCCTAGACTGCAATGAACGCGCCTGCTCGTTTTTCCGCACCGAAATCAGCACCTTGGCCGGGAGTAACATCATCTCGCTTATTTCCGGCGCCACGCCGGAGCTGATCAAGACCTTCAACAAGAATCTGGAATGCGACAAATACACGCTGGTGGAAGCGCGGTGCAAACGTTACGACGGCACCTCGTTCCCTGGCGAAATCGCGGTAAACAAGGTGGATCTGGACGATCAGGGGGAACTTTGCTTTTTGGTGCGTGACATCACCATCCGCACCAACGCCCTGAACGAACTTAAAGCCGCGATGGAAAGGTTGCAGGCGCATGACCGGTCCAGAATGGAGTTCGTCTCCAATGTTTCGCACGAACTCCGCACCCCGCTCACCTCAATGATTTACGCCGTAACCAACATGCTGCGCGGCGTGGTCGGGCCAATGCCGGAAAAAGCCGTCAGCTACCTGGAGCGCCTGCAATCCGATTGCAACCGGATGCTCTCCACCGTCAACGACATTCTCGACCTGCGGCAGATCGAAAACAAAAGTCTGGTGTTGACAAAATCCGTGATCCCAATCGGAATGATAGTTTATGACGCGGCGGAGTCGCTACGGGTACAAGCCGACGCCAAAGACATCAGGATCAACATGGACCTGCCTTCGCGGGAACTTTTCTCCAGCTGCGACCCGACCAAAATGGTGAGAGTGATGATCAACATCATCGGCAACGCCATAAAATTCACGCCGCCCGGCGGGAAGATTTCCGTCAGCCTCATGCAACACCCCAAACACCCGAAACAACTGCAAATCGCGGTCTGCGACAACGGGCCGGGCATTCCCCAAGAGGCACTGCACAAAATCTCCCAGCGATATTTCCGCGTTGGCGACCATGCCAACGGTTCCGGGCTTGGACTGGCCATCTCCCGCGAAATTATCGAACTGCACGGCGGGTCAATGAGTTTCGCCAGCCCGGTGCCGGACACCGACTGCGGCACCGCAGTTTACGTCACCCTGCCGTTGGCGACCAAACCGCTGGTGGTCACCTACTCCGCCAACGAAGAGATGCGCGAAGTGCTCCACGGCCATCTGGAAAGCCGCGGTTACCGCCAGCTTGCGGCCACCGACAGTCGGCACATTCTGGAAAGCTGCGTCGAGAAACTGCCATCGGTGCTGATTATCGACCGCCGCAATGCCGGTTTCAAGGTGGGCGACCTGATAATGCAAATCCGGGAAAACCTTCGGACAAAACGTCTTCCGGTGATTGAGATCGGCGATCAGGATTTAAGCCGCAACGAAATCCAGCTCTTCCGCAATTTTTCGGTGTTCTACCTCCAATTGCCGTGGAGTCCGGAACAGTTCGCCCACAACATGGCGCTGGCGGTTCTGGGCAAACTGCGATGACGCATCTGCGCAAAAAAGCGTTGCGCAGAATCACGCATTTATGTTAGGTTATACATAGATGCAATTGGGAAGCTCCCCTTACACGGCTTACCGCGCATTTCGGGAGGGACGCGCTCGTTGCGCCCGGAAAACGTTTTGTTAAACCTGCAGATCAAGGATACGACACATGGTTAAAAAGGATGAATACGCCAAGACGATCGAGTACGTGCTTGACGCTTTTGCCAAGGCCGGGATTATCCTGACCGAAGCCGAAAAGAAAAACATCGAGGTTGCCGATTTTGGACTGTCAGACCTCGACAACGTGGGACTGCAATTGCTGGTTTACGTCAACACCGAGCGCTGCTGCGCAAAGGAAATGGTGTTGAAGCCTTTCCAAACCTGCCCTGAACACAAACACATGGACGGGATGGAAAACGGCGTGCCGTACACGGGAAAAGAGGAAACCTTCCGCGTACGCCGCGGCACCTGTTATCTCTACGTGGATGGCGAAGGCAAAAAAGAGGATATCAAAGCAAAGTTGCCGAATACTACGGTAACGGTCTTCCACGAAATCATTCTGCGCGAGGGTGAGCAATACACCATGCGCCCGAACACCAACCACTGGTTCCAGGCCGGTCCCGAAGGGGCAATCGTCAGCGAATTCTCCACCAAAAGCCGAGACGAGTCGGATGTGTTCACCGATGAACGCATCAAACGTATTCCCGAAGTGGAGGCATAACCAATGCTTGTCGGGTTGAAAGAAATTCTCAAGATCGCCGAGGCGGACAAAAACGCCGTCGGCATGTTTAACGGGACCGGGTTCGACTCCATCCGCGCCGTTATTGAGGCCGCCGAAGAGCTGAACCGCCCGGTGATTATCGGCCACGCCGAAGTGCACAACGTCTATAGCGACATTTCCATCGTCGGAGCGGCGATGCTGGCTGCCGCAAAGGCGGCCAAAGTCCCGGTGTGCGTACACCTAGACCACGGCGTGACATTGGAAATGTGTTACCGGGCGCTGCGGATCGGCTTCACCGGCATCATGATCGATGCCTCGGCCTTACCTTACGAAGAAAACCTCGCGGTGACGCGACAAGTGACCGAAGCCGCCCATGCGATGGGCGCGGATGTGGAGGCAGAACTGGGCAAACTCTCCACACCCGAAGCGGGATCAACGGACTGTGGTTCTCCGGCAAAGCCAGAGGATTTCTACACCGCCCCCGACGAAGCGCGGGAATTTTGCGATAAAACCGGTATCGACGCATTGGCGGTGGCGTTCGGAACCGCCCACGGTTTCTACAAAAGTCAACCCAAACTGGATTTCAACGTGGTGCGTAACTGTGCCGCATCAACCGGCATTCCGCTAGTAATGCACGGCGGAAGCGGTGTCAGCCCCGACGGTTTCCAGCAAGCGATTGCCGCCGGAATCCGCAAAATCAACTACTACTCCTATATGTCCAAAGCCGGATACGAGGCGGCTGCCAGATGCATCGCCGCCGGTTCGACCAAGTACCTGCATGATGTCGAATTCGCTGCCTATCAGGCAATGAAGGAAGACGCCAAACAGGCCATCCGGATGTTTTCGGGAGAATAGCGTAAATGATTTTCGGCAAACGGCAACGCACCAGACGGGAATGGAGCTAACACCAAAACAAGGAGCTGACAATGAACCGGATAACATTCGCCGGCAACATTCTGAACGACGTCATTAAAATCATCCCCGCCTGGCCGGACAAAGGGATGCTGGTGCCGATTACCTCACTCAGCCGCGCCGTTGGCGGATCGGTCTGCAACACCTCCATCGACCTAAAAACCCTTGACCCGACGCTTGACGTACGCGCACTGGGAAAAGTTGGCGATGACGATGCCGGCGAATTTGCCACTGCTTTTATGAAAAACAAGGGGGTTGACGTTTCGCGCATCGTCCGGGTGGCTGGCGTCCCCACCTCGTTTACCGATGTGATGTCCATTGCCGCCACCGGCGAACGCACCTTTTTCAATATGCACGGTGCCGATTCATCGCTATCGCCGGAAGATGTGGATGCCGCATCGCTTGACTGCGACATTTTCCACCTCGGTTACCTGCTGTTGCTCGACAGTCTTGACGCCCCGGACGAAAAGTTCGGAACCCAGGCGGCGCGGCTACTCGCCCATCTGCAAGCATCTGGAATCAAAACCTCAGTGGACATCGTCAGCGAAAAATCCGACCGCTTCGCGAAAATCGTCCGCCCCGCGCTCCGGCATTGCGATTATGTGATCATCAATGAATTTGAGGCGGCAAACGCCACCGGGTTGCCCGCGACCGACTCGCGGGGTCGTGTCACTACGGCAACAATGCGGGCCATGGCGGAAGCTTTGATCAGCTTAGGCGTACGAGAGCGTGCCGTAATCCACAGCCCCGGATTAAGCGCTTCAATTGACCGGGATGGGAATTTCACCGCCGTACCATCACTCGATCTGCCTGCGGAGTGGATTAAAGGTTCTGTAGGTGCCGGCGATGCCTTCTGCGCCGGAACGCTGTACGCGATAATGAAAGGTATGGATGCCGACACCGGCCTGCGCCTTGCCTCCTGCGCCGCCGCCTGCAACCTAGCGGCCTACGACTCCGTAAGCGGCGCAAAGCCGCTCTCAGAAACCATCGCACTGGAATCACTCTTCAAGCGGAAATGCCAGAACTAGCGAATCGCGCAAAAATGCCCTCAGGTGTTTTTGCCGTTGTTCAACAAATTATATTGTTACAACACATTGCGCTTTTATTCGATACCGAAAAATGTTATAGTCTTCCTTGTTGATTGGAGACCCAATCGGCATATTGTTCGAGAACTGATTGGCGGTGTGCCGTCTACTCCACCCCCGGACAACAGTATTCAATTTGCACCACTGCAAAGCAGTCGCCGCGAGAAATTGTAGGAAAGTTTCAAATGGACGACACTTGGCAGAGCATGCGCAAACGCGCTGCCTCTCCTTCGTGTTTCCATTTAGGCTTTCCTACAGCCTCTCGCGGGATACGAAAGAGAGGCTTTCTCATAACTGCGAATCGTTTCAAACCGCTTTACGGTAATGCAGAACAAACAAAGGGACCTTATTATGCACGAGCAAAAAGAAATGCGGCTTGCCGTTTTAGTTGACGCGGACAATACATCGAAAGACTATTTAGGGGCAATAATCGACGAAGTGGTAAAATACGGCATCCCCACAATTAAACACGCATACGGAGACTGGGAAAAATTAAAAGGCTGGAAAGACATATTGCTTGACACCGGCACCGTCCCGATTCAGCAATACGCCTACACTGTGGGGAAAAACGCGACCGATGCCGCAATGATAATCGAAGCAATGGATATACTCCATGCGGGTAATATCGACGGTTTTGTATTAGTATCCAGCGATAGCGATTTCACACCATTGGCACTTCGTCTTCGCGAATCCGGAAAAAAGGTCTTTGGGATCGGCAAAAACAAGACCCCGAAACCATTCGTTAGAGCCTGCGATAAATTCATTTATGTCGAAATCCTAGACGGCATACAAATTGACAAGCCTATTGATGACACATCGGCCAAGCCTGACGCAGCAACCAATCAAGCTGCCAAGACATCGGCAACTGGCAACACCAACACTATGGTAGCTAAGACGACCGCTAAGCCACAGGCACAGGCAGTGGACAAGCCTGAAACAACCACCATTCAAGCGGCCAAGACATCGGCGACGGACACAACCAACACTACGGTCGCTAAAACGACCGCCAAGCCACAGGCACAGGCAGTGGACAAGCCTGAAACAACCACCATTCAAGCGGCCAAGACACTGGCAACGGACGCAACCAACACTACGGTCGCTAAAACGACCGCCAAGCCACAGGCACAGGCAGTGGACAAGCCTGAAACGACCACCAGTCAAGCGGCCAAGACATCGGCGACGGACGCAACCAACACTACGGTTACTAAAACGACCGTCAAGCCAAAGGCCCAGGCGACAGCCAAGCCTGACACAACCACTGGTCAAGCGGTTAAACCATCAGCAACGGTCACTTCCTCTGCCACCGCCCCAACCACCAAGTCGTCTACGGCAACCAAAGCCATAGCCAAAACCCAAACATCTCAAACTGTGTTGGCACCAAAGACCACCGCCAATATCACCGCCGTAAACTCGCAAGCGACTAAAAATCTTTCGGTGGAAACAATCAACTTTATTGCACAGTGCATCCAAGAAGCAGCTGAAGATAATGGTTTCTGCGCACTAACGACACTCGGTTCTCTCCTTAACAAAAAACGACCTGATTTTGACAGCCGGAATTACGGACACACGAAATTGTCAAAACTTTTAAAATCAATTGACCGATTCGAAGTTTCAAGTTCAGCATCCCATTGTTCAGTGAAAGACAAGTATGCTAAGTGAAGCGTTAGCGATGTTGGGTCAGATCAATACCCACAACCAATAGGTCAAGGTGAATTCCCGTTTCTCGCCGGGCTGAAGCTCGAACTCCCAGGTCAGGGCACGCTCCAAATTGACACGCCAATCCTGCGCCGGGAGCGCACGGTTTTTCGTCGGCGCAATCGACGTCTCGACGATCTCGCCAGAGATCGTTTTCTTTACTATAAGCGACGCTGGGACCTTTCGGAAATTTTGCACGATGAAAGTTCCGGACACAACTTCTTTACGGTAATCCCGGCTCTGGTAGTTAAAACGCTCGTCAGCCTTAAGGGAACTGATTTTTGAAGAGATGGTCTTACCATCTCCGGTCTCGCTGTAGGAACCTTTTACCGAGAGAGCCTTGGTGATCTTCACCAATGTAGTATCTCCGGGATTGGTCCAGGTACTTTTGGCCTGACCGAGAATCCTGCCTGCCTCCGTTACCTCGATCGGCGCGGTTGTCATCGGGAAAGAGAATGGATTGGTGAAACGAACCGCGTCCCAAAGTATTGCGACACCCTGCTCGTTATCGTTTTTACGGTTGCGTCCATACTCGTCCCGGCTGTCGCCGACATCCCAATCTACGATCCGTTTGATCTCCGACTCTCCGGCGCCGAGCGGGACGGAACGGGTTTCTCCCTTCTTTAGCGTCACCTTGCCGATAGACCGGTAATGGATATCAGAACCGGCGCCAGACTCGTTCACCGCGAAAGCGGCGGGAGAGACTTCGAATCCATCCGCCGCGGCGGAATTCATCATCACGCTTTGCGCCATCACGCCGCTACGCATTCTCGCTCCGCCGATCGCCCAAGGGTCGGCGTTTTCCGCCGCGTTTACCGCGTCACGGTAACGGTTGAAAGACATATCCCAACCAAGCAATGACTGGACGCCCGCATATAGAAGATTTGGGAATCCCGAAATCAGCGACACCTCAGCCTCGTCCCAATCCATAATCTCATTCCTTAGGTCAGCCGTCATGGTGACGGTTCCCCTATCGTCTTTCAAGTCGAGACGATAAGCGGGAGTCCAAGCCGCCCCCTGCGTAAGATACTGTACGGCATAGGGTTTCATCGCACCCTCAAACTTTAGAACCGAAGCCTGCCGTTCGATACCGCAGGCAACCCCGTCCTTCGCGGCAACCGCCACCACGTTAACATCCGGAATAACGACCAAAGACCCTGTTGCCAAACGCAGGGACAAGTCGGTCGATGGCGCTTGTTGAATTGGTTCCTGATAAGCGTAATAACGCCGCACCGGCGTTTCCGGAGGTTTACGCGCATCATGGATGGCGGACACCGTTCCGTTTAGTGTGAAAAGGTCATCCTTTTCGCCAATGGAAAAGGTCTTCAGCCTGACACCGCCGTTTTTCTCGGCAGCGGCAATGGTTGCCGATAGTGTCGGAGCGGCTCGGAAAGTAACCGAGGCTTCACGTCCCGCATAGGTATCAGTCCAGCTGGATAGTACAGATTGGCCGTCCGTGTCACGCAAAAGATCCGCCTTGGACGATGTTACAGTTACCGGCTTGTCAGCAGAATGCCAAAAAGTTCCGTAAGCGGGACGGCACGCGCCATCCACGCGGGAGACACCTTTTTTGTCCGGCGTTATCTGCCGTGTCACCACCGCCAGCCCGTTTTTGTACAGTCCGACCGACACCACCGGCGCTGGATCCAGTTCCGACTGTTTTACCAAATCTGCCGACACCGCCACCAGCGGAACAAGAAAAATCATCGCTATCCGTTTCATTACATACTCCTTACCAACCAATAACCGTTCCACATTTCACATCCCGCCAGCAAATTTCCAGTGCAACACACGCTGCATAAGCAATGCTGACAGTGCTTTCTTGTGAACGTAAGGTATTTTAGCACATTCCGATTTGTGGTTGCAAGGGGGAATTCCGGCAAACCGGCGGTCGCGAGGGCAC
>JAFTCL010000040.1 GCA_017454745.1 Kiritimatiellia bacterium | reverse complement strand
TCTCTTTCATGGCGGGGATGATAGCGGAAAGAGGCGGAAAGGTCAACCGCAAAATGAGACTTTGTGGCGGAAAAGTCTAGGCGGCGGGGTTTGTTTGAGACTTGCGCGTGGGAAGTACGGCGGGGAAAGAAAATGAGACTATGTTGCGGAATAATAAAATATTATGGAAATCGTAAAAATGACGCGATGCGGGAAGGCGAGAAGATAACGAGACTACGTGTCGGAAAAAACAATAAACACTATGATTAAAACAAAAGGCGGAACGGACACTGTACCCTATGGTATATGGGACACATGGATAAGCAGTGAAATACGTGGATGCGAATGGGATATTTGACCGGACGAGCGGATTGTGATATCTTATTGCCATCCTTTGAAACTTTTTGGCTCTTTGAGCCAGTGGCAATTTTCAATCAAATTAACTGGGGACGAGCAATGGCAAAATCCGGTTTCGCGGACAGTATAAAGTTGGCGGTTATCGTTGCGGCAGTCGGTCTGTCGGCGGTTGGCGCTCAATTGAAGGTCGCAGACGGGCTGATAATGAGGATTATAGATTCAAACGGCAACAAGTTGCTGGGACAATCGTTCAAGCTTGCCGACGGCACCGAATTCATGAGAAAAGGTTCCCCGGAATTCGCATTCAGAATCGATGGCAAAATGTACGCGGGTTGGTCAGAATGGAAAGACATTCGCCTGGATAAATCCGAAACGAACGCAAGTACGTCCGAGAGCCGTATTACAGCAGTATCGGCAGACGGCCGTGTCGGGGTGGAATTGACATATCGCACCTATTCCGGCCTCGCGCTCATCCGCAAGACGCTTGCTATCACAAACTGCGGCGACAAGGATGTCGCAATCGAGGATGTCGATGTGGAGACGTTCCAATTAGCGACACTGGGGTGCACAAACTCCCGCGTTATGCGGCGCTTCGCGCGTTACAGGGAGGAGGGCGGCGTATATTTCGGGGACTGGAACGACCCACTCGTAGTGGTACATGACTATGGTAAGCGGTGCGGTATCGCCGTCGGCAACGAGGGCGTATCGACCATGAAACGCACTACGGTGTTCCAAGACGGCTGCTTCATCGTATCAGGTACGCCGCATGTAGGCGACAGGTATCCGTTCAGGAAGTGGCTAAAACCGGGCGAAAGCTGGACCGCCATGCCAGTCTTCACGGCGCCTTACTCAAATTGTCCAGATCCCTCGCGCATCGTGGAAGGTGCCGTATCTGACTACGTGCGCAAACATATGGGCGTGAGAGTGGAACGCATACCAAAGAAACCAATGTTCGTATATAATACGTGGGCACCGTTCACCACTCACATCGACGCGAAGCTCATCCGCGAGCTAGCCGACGCAGCAGCAGAGTGCGGAATCGAGGAGTTCGTAATCGACGACGGCTGGCAGATCAACGTCTCCGACGGCAAGTACGGCAAGGGCGACTGGGCCGTTGACGAGAATAAGTTTCCGGGAGGACTCAAGCCTACGTTCGACTATATCAAGTCAAAGGGCATGAGACCGGGGCTATGGGTGTCGCTCGCATTCGCAGGACCATCATCCGCCGCAATGAAGGAGCATCCCGAATGGTTCGCCAAAGACAAGTCGGGACAACCAGCCAACTTGCACATCATGCGCGGTAACGAGCGCACGGCATGCATGGCAACGCCGTGGCGCGAATATATCCGCGACAAAATACTCGCCCTCGTGAAGGACCACGGTCTCGCCTACGTGAAGCTCGATCTCGCCATCGCCACGAGCGCATACGTCTATAATGACTCGCGGACCGGCTGCTACGCAAAAGACCATTCAGGGCATCGCGATCACGAGGATTCGTACGACGCAATCTTCTCAAGCTGCATGAGGCTCTTCGACGAGCTGCACGAGGCCGCACCCGACCTCTTCATCGACTGCACCTTTGAGACAGCGGGAAAAACGTTCCTTATGGACTACGGCATCGCGAAACACGCCGAGGGTAACTGGCTTTCCAACATCGGGTCAAGTGACGACGGCCGGCTCTACGTGCGCAGTCTCGCGTGGGGACGGACACCGGCATTGCCGGCAACGGCGCTCGTGATCGGCAATCTCCACATGGACGGGCCGCAACATCTGCTATCCTTCAAATCTCTCGCGGGGACGCTTCCAATCATGCTTGGAGACCCCCGCAAACTCACTGCGTCCGAAAGGGCGGAATACAAGGAATGGTCAGAATGGCTGAAAGAACTTGAGTCGCGGCACTCGTACCTGTCGTTCCGCCAGGATCTTCCCGGATTCGGCGAACCGCAGGAGAGCGCTTGGGACGGTTTCGCGCGCATCAACACCGAGACGAACAGCGGCGGAATCGTGGGCGTGTTCCGGAACGGCGCGGCGGAATCCTCGCGGTTCGTGACCGTGCGCGGGTTGGCCCCAGATGCGCGATACGCAGTATCGAAAGGTCCGAAGCGAATACGGATTGCGGAGCTTTCCGGAAAAGAGCTGGAAGATCGCGGGTTCCAAGCAAATCTTACCGAAAGTCGCGACGGCGAGTTGTTTGAAATATCGAGACAATGACAAGGGACTGGCGACGAGGAACGAGAATCATGCCCTAAAGCCAAATAGTGAGACAAAAATGTCGCAAATGCGACACAAGTGTCATAGTATGGGCTGATAATATTGTCCATACGGTTTGGCACGGCTAATGCTTTATAGGGGCGTTGAAGAAAGGGGATTTAAAAATGTTAGACTTAAACAAATGGACGCAAAAGGCGCAAGCGGCGTTACAGGGGGCCAGAGAACTGGCCATCCGCAATTCGCAACAGCAGTTGGAAACCTTACACCTGTTGGCGGCTATGCTGGGAGACCGCGACGGCATCGTCGGTCCGTTACTTGAGCGCGTCGGCATTTCCGTTCCGCAGCTTATGGCGAAAGTCGAGGCGGAACTGGACCGGTTGCCCCGGGTTAACGGGTCCGTCGAGGACGGCAAGATTTACATAACGCAGGAATTCAACTCGATGCTGGTCAAGGCCGGGGATTTCGCGACGCGGCTGAAGGATGAATATCTGTCGGTCGAGCATCTGCTTCTGGCAATGGTGGACAGCGGCAAGAAAACCGTCTGCGGCCGGTTGCTGTCCGAATCCGGCGCGGACACCGACAAATTGCTGGAAGCACTGCGGCAGATTCGCGGCAACCAGCGTATCACCACCGACAATCCCGAAGGCCAGTACGAGGCGTTGAAGAAATACGGCACGGATCTGGTGGAGCTGGCCAAACGCGGCAAGCTGGATCCAGTTATCGGGCGCGATTCGGAAATCCGGGACGTGGTGCGCATCCTATCCCGTAAAACCAAGAACAACCCGGTTCTGATCGGCGAGCCGGGAGTGGGCAAAACCGCCATCGTTGAGGGATTGGCGCAGCGTATTGTCCGCGGCGACGTTCCCGAAGGGTTGCGGGATCGCACAGTGTTTTCGCTGGACATGACCGCGCTGATGGCCGGCGCGAAATACCGCGGCGAATTCGAGGAGCGTCTGAAAGCGGTGTTGAACGAAATCCGAGCCGCCGAAGGGAAAATCCTGCTGTTTATCGATGAGATACACACCATTGTCGGGGCCGGCAAAACCGAAGGATCGTCCGACGCCGGCAATATGCTGAAACCGATGCTGGCGCGCGGCGAACTCCACTGCATCGGGGCCACCACGCTGGACGAGTACCGCCGCTATATGGAAAAAGATGCTGCGTTGGAACGCCGGTTCCAGCCGGTCATGGTTGATCCGCCTTCCGTGGAGGACACCATCTCCATCCTGCGCGGCATCAAGGAACGTTTTGAGAACTACCACCACGTCAGGATTCAGGATGCCGCGCTGGTTTCCGCCGCAGTGCTCTCCGACCGTTACATTCAGGATCGGTTCCTGCCGGACAAAGCGATCGATCTGCTGGACGAGGCGTGCGCCTCAATCCGCACCGAAATGGATTCAATGCCGGCGGAACTGGACGAAATCAGCCGCAAAGTAACCAGGTTGCAGATTGAGGAAACCGCGCTCCGCAAGGAGAAGGACAACGCCTCTAAACAGCGGCTGGAGGAATTGGTGCGCGAGTTGGCCGAACTCAAGGCCAACGCCGACGCCATGACCGCAAAGTGGCAGGCGGAAAAACACGCCATCGGCGAACGCGGCAAAATCCGAGAACAGCTGGAGGCGGCCCGCAACGAATACGAACGGGCGGAACGCGAGTCGAACCTGAACCGTTCGGCGGAGCTGAAGTACGGAATCATCCCCGGACTGGAAAAGAAATTGGCGGAATTGCAGCAAAAAGCCGGACCGGACGGGGAAGCCATGCTTCACGAGGAAGTCACATCCGACGGCATCGCCGGCGTGGTTTCCCGCTGGGCTGGCATTCCGGTTTCCAAACTGCTGGCCGGCGAACGGGAAAAGTTCGTCCGGCTGGCGGACGAGCTGCACCGCCGGGTGATCGGTCAGAATGAAGCGGTTGACGCCGTGGCGGACGCGGTTCTGCGGTCGCGCGCCGGCATCAAAAACCGCCGCCGCCCGATGGGCGCGTTCCTCTTCCTAGGCCCTACCGGTGTGGGCAAAACAGAACTGGCCAAGGCACTTGCGGAGACGCTTTTCGACGACGAAAACAACATTGTGCGTATCGATATGTCCGAATACATGGAGAAACACACCGTGTCGCGATTGGTCGGAGCGCCTCCAGGATACGTGGGCTACGAAGAGGGCGGTCAGCTGACCGAGGCGGTACGGCGCAAACCTTACTGCGTGGTACTGCTGGACGAAATAGAGAAGGCCCACCCCGACGTGTTCAACCTGCTGTTGCAGGTGCTGGACGACGGACGGTTGACCGATTCGCACGGACGCACCGTGAGCTTCCGCAACGCGGCGGTGATCATGACCTCCAATCTGGGGTCGGAACTGCTGGCCGACACCGGCGGGCAATCCGGTCCGAACGGCATTCCGGCAGAGACCCGCGAGGCGGTAACCGCCCTGCTGAAGACCAAATTCCGCCCGGAATTTCTGAACCGGCTTGACGAAACGGTGCTGTTCCAGCCGCTGGGCCGCGAGCAGATTCGCGAGATCGTAAAACTCCAGTTGGAGGATTTGCGCAAACGCCTTGAGGAGCAGGAGCTGAAGTTGACGGTAGACGAGGCCGGAATCGACGCAATCGCCGAAGCGGGGTTCGATCCCGTTTACGGCGCGCGCCCGGTGAAACGCGCCATCCAGCGCGAGCTGGAAACGCCAATCGCCCGCCGGATCATCGCCGGCGACTACCAGCCCGGCGACACGGTGAACGTAACCGCCGAAAACGGCAAGGTGAAATTCGCCTAACGGTCAGATTTCAAATTTCTGGCCCGGCACGGGGTCGATTGCTTTGGGCAGACGGCGGTCTTTGGCCAGTTGCACCATCGCATCGACCTTGTCCGGTTCTCCGTGGACCGCGAACAATTGCTTGGCGTGTTCCTTTACCCCGTCAAGCCAACGGGTGAGCGCCCGGCGGTCGGCATGCGCGGAAAGGGCGTTGATGGTGTGCACACGCGCCCCGACCGGGTAGGTGTCGCCCAAAATCTTAACCTCTTCCGCGTGTTCCACAATCCGGCGGCCCAAGGTGCTTTCCGCCTGAAAACCGACAAACAGTATGATGTTGCGCGGGTCACCGATAGTGCTCTGCAAATGGTGCAGTACCCGGCCGCCTTCGCACATCCCGGAAGCGGCGATAATCACCATCGGGCCTTTGGCGCGGTCAAGCGCCATCGACTGTTCGGGCGATTCGACGAACTGCAATCCCGGGCATTTCAGGGGGTCGATGCCCTGGCGCAAAATGTCTGACGCGTCCTGGTCGTAGCACTCGCGGTGACTGGCGTAAATTTGGGTGGCTTTGGTGGAAAGCGGGCTGTCAACGTAAATCGGCACCTGCGGCAAACGTCCGGCATCCTGCAGCCGGTTCAGGAAATAAAGCAGTTGCTGGGTACGGCCGACGCTGAAGGCGGGGATGATCAATTTGGACTTGAGCTGGATGATGTCCTCGATAAACGCCTTGATCCGCCCCTGCACGTCCTCCGCCGAAGGGTGGTAGCGGTCGGCATAGGTACTCTCGATGATAATGGCGTCCGCGCCCTGCGGCAGGTCGTAATCGCGGATGATCGGCTGGTTCGGCTGCCCGAGATCGCCGCTAAACAACAGACGGCGGTGGGTGCCGGTGTCGCGGCTTTTGACATCCAACTGAATCTGCGCCGAACCCAGAATGTGCCCGGCGTTGTGCATGAGCATCGTAACGCCGTTGCCAAGATCCACCCCGCGTTTCAGCGGTTCCGGCTCAAAGTGGCGCATGATGGCATCAACATCGCGGATTTCATACAGCGGCTCGAACAAATTCTTGCCCTGCTTGGCGCGTTTTTTGTTCACCACCTCCAGATCCCGCTGTTGCAGAAAAGCCGAGTCGCGGAGCATGACATCGCATAAGTCGCGCGTGGCGGGGGTGCAATAAATCTTGCCCCGGAACCCGTGCCGGGCAAGGGTTGGCAGATTCCCGCTGTGGTCGATATGCGCGTGGGAAAGAATCACCGCGTCGATGGTCTTTGGATCCACGGGCATTTTGCGGTTGCGCTCGAAAGCCTCCTTTCGGTGCCCCTGGTAGATTCCGCAGTCCAACAGAATCCGCAACCCGTTGGCCTCAACCAAATGCATGGAACCGGTGGTGGTTTGCGCCGCACCTAGAAATGTGACGTTCAACATGGTATTAGCCTCCGTTTAAGGTTTACGCCAATTTTCAACCTGGCGCTCGATTTCATCCAAAGTCTCGGCTTCCGGAACCCGGCGCTGGAGCACCCCGTTCAGGTAAAGCGCGAAGAATCCGTCTCCGCCCGCCACCGCGATATCCGCGTTGCGCGCCTCACCGGGGCCGTTGACCACGCAACCCATCACCGCCACGTGCGGCCGCGGGGCATCGGGGTGAATACGGTAGAACCGCTCCAGCCGGGTTTCCACGGCATTGGCCATGCCCACCACATCGACGCGGGTCCGCCCGCAAGTCGGACAGGAGGTCACCGACGCGCCAGGAGCGCGCATGCCCAGACAACGCAACAGCTCTACCCCCACGCGCACCTCCTGCGCGGGCCGGTCGGTAAGCGAAACGCGGATGGTGTCGCCAATACCTTCGAACAGCAGGGTCCCCAACGCCACGGACGAACGCACCGTGCCCGGAATAAACGTACCCGCCTCGGTCACGCCGAGATGCAGCGGATAGTCGGTTTTTGCGGAAAGCATCCGGTAGGCGGCAATGGTTCGCGGCACGTCCGACGCCTTGACCGAAATCTTTATCTCCCGGTAATCTTCCGCCTCCAGTAGCGCCACATGACGCAACGCGCTCTCCACCAGCGCCTCGGCGGTGGCGGACCCGTACTTTTCCAAAAGGTCGCGCTCCAGCGAACCGCCGTTCACCCCGATGCGAATCGGCACCCGGCGTTCGCGGGCGGCTGCCACCACCGCCCGCACCCGATCCGGACCGCCGATGTTTCCGGGGTTGATGCGCAGCCCGTCCGCCCCGGCGGCAATCGCCGCCAACGCCAGCCGGTAGTCGAAATGGATATCCGCCACCAGCGGCAGTGGAGACTGGCGGCGCACCTCGGCAAAGGTGTCCGACGCCTCGCGGTCGGGCACGGTCAACCGCACCAGATCGCACCCCAGATCCGCGGCCTCGCGAATCTGCCCGAGCAGCGCGGCGGCGTCATGCGGATCGGCATTGGCCATGGTCTGGACGCTAACCGGTGCGTCGCCTCCGATTTTAAGGGATCCCACCTGGATTTGCCGGGTGTGTCTGCGCATACGGGTTAAGCCTTTAAATCGCGGATTGCGGAATCGATGTTTGCGAAAAGCTGCGCCAACCGGTCGGTTGGCACCGAAGAAAAGGCGATCCGGATCAAGCCGGACAACACAATCACGCCGGTCTGGTATTTGTCCAACAGGGTGAGCCGCACCGCTTCGGGAGCGGTGCCGTTGGGACGGACACAAAGAAAGTAGCCGGAGTTGCAGGGCATGACCTCGAACGACTCCGCGTATTCGGAGTGCGCCGCCAAAATCCCGCGGATATGGCGGTAACGGCGGCAGAGGATATCGAACTTTTGCTGTTTTTGCGCCGCGTAACCGGGATTCCGGTACGCCTCCAGCAATATCCGCTGCCCGAGGTTGCTGCAACTGGACACCGTGCCGCGCACGATGCCGGCGGCTTTGGATTCAAGAGCCTTAAATTGTTCCGGCGTCGCGCCGAGACTGCCGAAGGTAATGAACCCGACTCGAAGCCCCCAGACGTAATCTTCCTTGGTGGCGCCGTCGAGCTTCACGGCCAGCAGGTTTCGGTGGAGATTGGCCAAACGGGTGAAAAGCGATTCGCGGCACACGCCATCCTCGTAAACCAAACCGAAATAAGCGTCGTCAAGCAGCGCCAGCACCCGTTTGCCGGCTTCGGCGGCGGATTGGAGCGCGGCGACAATCCCTTCCGCATCCGCCTCGGTGGCGGTGTAGCCGGTGGGGTTGTTCGGGAAGTTCAGCAGCACAATCTTCTTTTCGCCCGGTGCGGAAAGTTTTTCGGCAAGGGCGCCGACATTGAAACGGCCGCCGGCAAACATCGGGAAAGTGTCGAACTCCGCGCCGCAAGCCTCGTTGAACAAAAGCTCATAGTTGTCCCAGTAGAGGTCGGGCAGAATAATCCGGTCTCCGGGGGCTACAAACAGCTGCCCGGCCACATACAACCCGTGGGTAAGGGCGTGGGTAACCACCGGCAGGCTGAACGGCTGGCCGGCGAGCGAGGGGTTCTTCCCGATCATCGTCTCGCGCCACTGCTTACGGAGGTCGGGCAACCCGTAACTGGGCGCGTATAGAAACGATTGCGGCGGCAGAACGGTCATGTCCTCCACGCACTCCAGGCAGAGCGGCGAACCGTCCTCCTCCAACGCGGTACCGATGGTGGCGTTAATCGACTTTCCCTTGGCGGCGGCGCTTTGCCCCAAAATGCCTCTTGAAGGGAAAAATGCACGGCGGCCGCGGTCAGACAAAAAATCCAGCAACGGACTGGAATCGGCCGCCAAAACCCCGTTCAACTCTTGCGCCAACGGATTAATGCTAGCAGACATAAAAAAACCTCAAAATCAACTGCCCCCCAAAAACGCTGGGACGTGAAATAAACTGACGGTTATTTTACTATCGGCCGGACGGATTTTCAAGTGAAAAGCGGTCAAATGCGAAAGTCTGGCGGCGACGCTTTTTGTTCAAATAAAATCGCTTGACTGGCAAAGTCAATTGCGGTATCTTATGGCATCGTGATTAGGGGGTGTTTCCATTTTGGGAACCCCTTGGCGATAATCGCCATTTGACAATGGCGGGAAAGGATAAAGATGGTTAAGGAATTAAAGCGCGGTGTACAAATTAGTACGACCTTTAACCGGGGATTTGAAATCTACAAAAAAAACTTTCTGCCGATTCTGGTGGCAAGCCTCCTGGCGACCGTAATCGGAAGCATTTCTTTCTTTATCTGCTTTCCACCTCTGATTTGCGGGCTGTTTGCGATGATCCTGTCCGCCATGCGCGATAATAACGCGACATTGCAGATCGGGGACGTGTTCAAAGGCTTCAAAAAGTTTTTACCATCTTTTGCGGCCTTAATATTGATTGCCATAATTCTTTTCATAGTATGCATTATCCTGGCGATTGTTCCCGTCATAGGAGCGATTGCCGGTTTAGTGGTAGGGTATGCCGTCGCCCCGGCGGTCATTTATTGGGCAATGTTGTTGATTGCCGACCAGGACGCATCTGTCGGAGATGCGGTCCTCACCCCGTTGAAACTGCTGACCGACGGACGTTTCTGGTCTATCGTTCTTGCGGCATTCGTGGCTTCTCTGATAGGCTCGATCGGCACTATCGTCTGCCTCATCGGTGCGATCGTGACAACACCCTTCACCTTCTGCATGATTGCGGCGGCGTATGAGGAAGCCTATTCGGACGACGCTTCGCCCGACACTCCCGTAACCCCGGAAATCGAAACGCCGGTTTCGTGATTCTTGGCATGAAACCAAAACCGTGCACCGCATTTCGCAGAATTTTCTCCGCGAATGCGGCGTATGTTTTCCTTGCGGGCGGTCTCGTTGTCGGTTGCGTCGCGCTGGCGCATTGTGCCGGACTGACGATTTGCCCCGTGAAAAGGTGGCTGGGCGTTCCGTGCCCAACCTGCGGCGCGACACGCGCGTTCGCATTGCTGCTTCACGAGGAGATTCGCGACGCTTTCGAGTTGCAGCCTCTGGTAATGGCGTTGGCGTGCATAGCGCTGCCGCTGTTGCTGATGTTTAGAATCGTATTTGGAAAACAGCGAATGCGTAAGCTAATCGCCACGGCATCAAAAAGTCCGACTTTCTGGTGCATCGCGGCATTCATGACACTGGCGAACTGGGCATACGTGATCGCCCGCGGAAACTGAACGGAAGCCGCAAAACGGCTAAACGTTATTATCGTATCAACCAATACGATTAACCGTTTAAACAAAACAGGATGTAATTTTCTGACATGAAACAACTTACAATTTTTATGGCAATAGCTATGGCGGCAACCGGCGGGTGCCGTTTGCTAGAAACCGGATACGGCGACGACAACGCCGTCATCCGCAAGTCTGTGGACACCATCTCCGCCGCAAGGGGGACCGCGAAATCGGCGATCGCGTGGACCGGGGCGCAGGTGTTATCTTTCGGGGACGACTTGGACTCCGCCCAGCACAACCGCTTCATCACCATCGGGGAACACGCGGCGGCGGCATACCGCGTCCAACCCGCCCTTCCTGACGGGTATCGGCCGTTTTCCGAGGAGGAATTCGCGGGCCTTAACCTTCCCGCAGGCCGCTACCGCTACGAACCGGACACCGGATTTGTGGAAGATGCCGGGGGTATCGGATTCGGCGCGCGCATTTCCCACACGGAAAACAAAGGCGAGGTTGTCATCGCATTCCGGGGATCAAACTCACCCGGGGAAGATGAGCATTGGATGCAGGATTGGATAGTGGATGCCCATCAGAGCGGAGGAGGAACGCCGGCGCAATACCTCTACGGGGCAGAGGTACTGTCGGAAGTCCGGCGAGCCTTCCCGGACTCAAACCTGACCATCACTGGGCACTCGCTCGGCGGAGGCATCGCCGCGTACGCGACCATGAAACTTTCGGAACCAAAACAGCTTATCTGCGCCACATACAACGCGGCAGGCATCTCAAGCATAACCCTGCTATCGATTCCCAAGGATGTCCTCGCGGAAAAGGCTTCCCGCATTTTCAACATTCGTAGCAAGGGCGACCCGGTATCGGCAATCCCGGGGACGCAACTCATCGGGAAAATTTACGAGGTGGACAACCTTCGCTTCGCAAACCACCCGATCGACGGTCTGCTTATAGATATGCGCCGCCGCGCAGAAGGGCGCAGGGCTGGTTGGCTGCGCGACTTATTCGATGACTGATATCGACCAGTGAAATTAGAATTAATGGGATTAACGGGATCGGTGGCCAACAGGTATTGCCGATCCCGTTAATCACGTCGAACGATTTGTTGGGCTATACGCCGGAATAACTCACGAACCCGCCATCCACCGGCAGCACCACGCCGGTGATGAAAGAGGCTTCGTCCGAGAGCAGGAACCGTGCCGCGCCGTGCAAGTCGGAGGGCTGGCCGAACTTGCGCATCGGGGTTTTGGCAATCACCTTGCGGCCGCGGGCGGTAAGGGTTTTGCCGTCCTTCTCCAACAGCAGGAAGCGGTTTTGGTTGGTGATGAAAAATCCCGGCGCGATGGCGTTCACGCGGATGCCCATCGGGGCGAGGTGGGTCGACAGCCAATAGGTGAAGTTCATGATTCCCGCTTTGGCGGCGGCGTATGCCGCCACCTTGGTCATGGGCTGGTAGGCGGCCATCGAGCAGAAGTTCAGCACCGCGCCCCCGCGCTTGAGCATTTCCTTACAGAACACCTGGCAGGGAAGAACCGTACCCACGAGATTGAGCTTGTTTACGAACTCGAAACCCTCGGCGGTGAGGCCGAAGAAAGTGTCCGCAAGGTCGCAGCCTTCGGTGAACTGTTCCGCCGGGCAAGTGCCTTTGGGGTGGTTGCCGCCCGCGCCGTTGATGAGCACGTCAACGCGCCGCCACTTTTTCAGTACCGCCTTTTTAGCCGCCTCAAGCGAATCGCGGTTCAGTACGTCCGCCTCCACCGGAAGCGTCTCGCGCAGACCCTTTTTGGCAAGCTTTTCGCAAAACTCGCGCGCCACGTCGCCCCGCAGATCCAGCACCGCCACCTTGGCCCCGTGCCGGAGCAGATATTCGGTAAGCGACGAACACAGCACGCCGGCCGCTCCGGTTATCACACAAACTTTGCCTTCAACGCCTTTTGCCTTCATGGTTACTCCTTGCTTTTAAACCGGCCTCCAGTCCGCGCAGCTCGGCCAGTCCCACCAGCCGTCCGCCGTAACTGTATCCGGGAAAACATTTGCGGTGGCGGTCGATCTGCATCAACCGCCCGTGGTCGGGACGCACCACAATCTCCTCGCCCCGCAGCTTCTCCTCCCGGAGCAGTTCGGACATCAGCGCCGGGATGTCCACTTTGCCGAACAGGTGGCTTTCGCTCTCGCGAAAAACGCCGGGAGCGAGATGGACTATGTTGCGGAAATGACAGAAATGCACCCGGTCATGGAACTCGCGGAACACCGCCGCCTCGTCGCACTTGGGGTCGCCGCCCAGCGATCCGGTGCAAAGCGTCAGCCCCACCAACGGGGAGGGGCATTGTCTGCACATTTCACGGATATCGGCGGCGGTAGAGAAAATCCGGGGAAGACCGAAAACCGGGTGCGGCGGGTCGTCCGGGTGAATCGCCAGCCGCATATTTCCCGCTTCGAGGGTCGGGGTGATTTCATTCAGGAAAGCGTACATATTGGCGCGGAGCTGCGTCTCGGAAATGCCGTCATAGCTCCTGAGTGCGGCAAGCAGCTGCGCGGGGGTCAGATCGTCCACGGTGCCGGGCAATCCGTAGAGAATGCACTTGGCGATGCGGCGGCGGACGGCGGGCGTGGCGGCGGCCCAAAGCTTTTGGGCGCGGTTGCGGATAGAAGTACTATAGGATTTTTCGGCGCCGGGGCGTTTCAGGACAAACAGATCAAACGCCGCCACCTCGGCTTCGTCGTAAAGTTCAACCTCCGAGCCGTCCGGAAGTGCAAAGTTGAGGTTGGTGCGGGTCCAGTCCAGCGCCGGCATGAAATTCACGCAGACCGTCCGGATTCCGCATTTTGCAAGGTTCTCCAGAGTACGCCGGTAATTTGCGATGTAACGTCGCCATTCGCCGGTGCGCTTTTTGACGTCTTCGTGCACCGGCACCGACTCCACCACGCTCCACCGCATCCCGGCGGCGGCAACCGTTTTTTGTACCGCCCGGATTTCCCGGACCGGCCACACCTCGCCGGGACGGCGCGAGTAGAGCGCCGCAACCACGTCGGTAACGCCCGCCTGGCGGATTTCGCGCAGTGACACCGCGTCCGACACACCAAACCATCTCCAACCTTGCTTCATGCGTCCTCCAAAAACAACGCGGATGTTACAACATCCCGCAGCGGAAGTCAAGCGCGGGATGGCCGCGAACCGGTTCAATGCCGGGCGGCGAAACTTTTTTCTGAACCGCGACAACGTTTTAGGCGTTCAATTGTAATGAGTACGCCATAGGGGCGTTTCTTTAAAAGAAGGCACGGCTATGTTTTTTTGCAAGGGCAAATCGGGTTTCACGCTAATCGAGCTGGTGATGGTGATCGTCATCCTGACAATCATTTCGTCGTTGGCCGTTTCGAAATTTTCCACGCTCAAGGCGGATTCGGCGCGCAAGGTGTCGATCGCTAACCAACAGGCGATCGGAAGGGCCGTGGAGACCTATCTGGCGGTTAACAACGGCGAAGGCGTGAACCGACTGGACAGTCTAATCGACGAAGGCACATCGAACAACTCCGGGCAGCAAGGTTTCGACTTCAACACCGCTAGTTCCGACGCAACGGTCGGCGGGATGTATTGCGGGCCGGTGGATCTGGGTTCGCTCACCCGCGACACGGTGGAAGACCGCAACCGGGGGCTGCACGAAGACCTGCGCAGCGTGTTGTGCCTGTACCAGGTGAGCGAAGCCGAGGCCAAGGCGTTCCGGCGAATCGGTTTGGACTACGTGATGCGCCACAACACTTATGCCAGCGGTTACCCCTTTGCCCACTACGGCAAAGGCGACGACGGCACGATTCCGCAGGCGGCGGACGGATTGGACCCCGCGCTATCAGCCTGCATGGCGCGTACCGTGACCAACGGGATGGTGTTCGCGGCGGTCAACCCCAAGACCGATTTCGGGCGGGTGATCTACCAGGATTTCGGGCAGGATCTGCTGCCCACCGCCAACTGGGGGCAGGGCTACACCGACGCCGAAGCCAAAGAACAGGTTACCGCCACCGGCGGACCTTTGCTGTGTTTCGGATTGGGCAGTAACTGTTCGATGGTCGGCAAGTCCCGCGGCGGGCTGGAAACGGCACCATACAGCGAAGTGCTGGGCAGCGAGTACTACCGGCAGTACATTTTGGTTTTCCGCCTAAAATCCAGCGGCGGCGGTTCGGCCACGATGGTCACCGCGGAATTCGCCGGAGTGCTGGATCCGGAGGGCAACACCATACGAAAGGCGCGCTATTTGCTGAAATAGCGGAGTTTTGACAAACAGGGAAAAGGGCTTTTTACCATGAAGAAGAACAGTCAAGGTTTCACTCTGATCGAGCTGGTGCTGGTGGTTGCCATTCTGGCGATTATCGCCGTGGTGGCGGTGGGCAAATTCGGCGACCTGCGCAAAGCCGCTGCCCGCAAAACCAACCTGAGCAGCATCGCGAACATCCACCGGGCGATCGACACCAAGATCGCGATGACCGACAAGCGCACCGGGATGTTCAACTATCTGGAATCGTTGATCGATGTCAAACGCGGCGGCGGCGACACCACCGGCGCGGCCGGCACCTACGAATGGTCGAACGGCAACTGGTACGACGGTTCCGGCGGCGTAACCCCCGGCATCTACTGCGGCATCAAGCAATCCGAAGTCACCTACAACGCTTCCGGCGTTACCACCGGTACGGCGACCCCGCTGGAGGAGGCGCACGAAAACAACAAAGGTCTGGACACGCTCCAAAGCAAACTGGGAATGTACTATCTGAATGACAAAGAGGTCGCCTCGCTGAAAGAAATGGGCATCCAGATTGTGCTGCGGCACAATTTCTCCACCGCGCAATCCCGCGCCATCGCCACACTCGACAGCAATTCCTCGCTCACCACCCGTAACGGCGGACCGGGGCAGCGCGCCGATATGAGCGCCTTCTACCCCGTGGCGCTTACCAACGGTTCGGCGGTGGCGGTGTTGAATCCCGCGACTTGCAGCGACATCTATCGTCTGCTGGGCCAAAACTACGGCAGCACCAACGGGGTCAGCGGCGTGTCCGCTTCCACCCCGGAAACCTATTTCTCCAAAGGCGTCTGCAAGCGCTTGCTGGTGTTCGGAATGGGACGCTCCTCCGACATCACCACCGCGCTGTTCGAAACCCCGCCCCGCTGCGAGGTGCTGGACAAGACCTACTACCGCAACTACCTGCTGGTGTTCTCGATGAACAACGGCACCGGCAACTCCGGCACCACGGTGGAGTTCGTCGGGGTGATCGACCCGCAGGGCAACACCGCCGCCGCCGCCCAGTACAACATCGACTGGGCTTCGTGACGAAAGACGCGAGATATGGACGGCAACCAGAGCAAAGTGGCGCTGTCGGCGCGGGGGTTGTGCAAATCATTCCGTCTGGGAGACGGTTACGTTGAGGTGATAAAAGACCTCTCCTTTGAACTGGCCGACGGAGCCTTCGAGGCGGTCATGGGCCCAAGCGGCTCCGGCAAAAGCACCCTGCTGCACCTGTTGGCCGGACTGCTCGCCGCCGACCGGGGGGAAATCACCATTGGCGGCGAATCGGTTACCGCAATGAACGACCGGCAGTTAACCCTGTTCCGGCGGCGGCGGATCGGGTTGATTTTCCAAGATTTCAACCTGATCCCGACATTGACCGCGGAAGAGAACGTGGCGTTGCCACTGTTGCTGGACAAGAACGAGCGGGAACACCGCGCCCGCGTGGATGAACTGATAACGGCGCTAGGGCTGGAAAAACGCCGCCGCCATCTGCCCGCCAAGCTCAGCGGCGGCGAACGCCAGCGCGTGGCCATCGCCCGGGCACTGGCAGGGAACCCGGCCGTGGTGTTGGCGGACGAACCGACCGGCAACCTCGACTCTCCGGCCGCCCGCGAATTTTGCGATCTGCTCCGCCAACTCAACCGCGACAAGGGTTACACCATCCTTATGGTAAGCCACGATCCGGTGGTGGCGGCGGCGGCCCGGCGGGTGCGGCTGCTGCGGGACGGGCGGTTCATGGACGCTTTTGACACCGGCGACAGCGCGGAACAGGTCGCCAGACACTATTTAGCCGCAATGGGCAGGTAGCGGGTGGATTATGGTTTTTCGTCTGGTTTTCCGCAGTATTCTCCACGAACGGGCAAGGCTCGTCACGGCGGTTATCGGCATCGCGGCGGCCGTGGGGCTGCTCACCTGGCATCTGGGTTTGGCCTACACCGCGATCTCCCAGGGGATGGCGGCGGCGGAACGCGCCGCCGCGCCGTGGACGGCATGGATCGCCGGCGCGCCGATGCGCGGTTTCGGCGGACCGCCCCCGCCCGGCGGGAAACCGCAAACCCCGGTTAAGCGTACCGGGATGGATCGCGCCACGGCGGGCGCGACGATGGGCCGCCGAAGCCGCGGCGAATTCCGGCCGCTGCCGGACGACCTGCTGGACGAGATTGACCTCTCCCCGTTGGTGGAACGAACCTGCGCTTTAAGCGTGCATCCGGTGAACATGGATATGCGGCCGGACGGAAGAGTGCTGCAAGGCCCGCCGATGATGGGCGCAATGGCGGTTTTGCCGGAATCCGGAATCCCCTTCGCGGGAGGACTGGCGGAGGGGCGGCTGCCCAAACCCGGAACGCTGGAAGTAGCGGCGAGTTTGAGTCTGTTCGGGCGGCGCGTCCCGAAACCGGAGCTGGGCTCCCCTATCCCGCTGATGCTGCGCGAAGGAATGCTCACGCTAACCGTGGTGGGGTTCTTCGACTCCAGCTCCAAGGTGATGGAGTTCCCTACCCTTTACACCACCGAGGCCGCGATGCAGGAGTTCGAACGACTGAACCCGACCGCCGACCTCTCCCCTAACCTGCTGTTGGTGAAAACCGCAGCGGGAAAGAATCCGGCGGAACTGGGTTTGCTGTTGGACGAAATTCCGGAGGCGGACGACTGCCGGCTTGGCACCTGCGCGGCGGTGGCGGAGCAATTCCGTAACGACACCGTCAACCAGTTGATGCAATCGCTGCCGCTGTCATTATCGCTGGCGCTGATCACCGCCGCCTGCATGCTCGGCACGGTGTTGACCATCGGACTGGCGTTGCGCCGCAAACGGATCGCCGAGTTGCGCTGCGCCGGAATGACCCGCGGCGGCGTCTTGCGGCTGTTGCTGGCCGAAACCGCGCTGCTGTTGCTGGCGGGGTGGATTCTTGGATTGGCGTTGGGCTGCGGCGCGTTACAGATCTTCCTGCTCACCGAACCGCCGGGCGGCGAGTTGCCGCGCCTAATCGCGCCGGGGTGGCAGACTCCGGTATTCACCGCGTTGCTGGCGCTACTGGTGGGTACCTTCGCAGTGGCAGCTCCCGCCATCCAATCCATCCGGGTTCGCCCGCTGGAGGCGGTGGGCGGTGACATTACCCGCAACCGTCCGGTCTCGCCGTTCAAAACCGCCGTCGGGCTGTTGCTGCTGCTACCGTTGCCGCTGTTCGCCAACGGGCTGAATCTGGACCGCCAACTGTTGAAAATATTAATGATTGCGGTTGGAATCCCGTGTTTCATCGCCGGCTTTCTGCTGTGCATCCATCCGGCGATGCGGCTTGCCGAGGCGATTTTTCTGAAACCGCTCAGCGCGCTGCTGGGTCTGGACCGGAGGATTCTGTCGCGCCGGGTCAGCCGCGATCCGGGGCGGGCTTTGGGCACCCTGCTAACGCTCACGCTGGGCTTGGGCGGGTTCATAGCCATCCGCATCTGGGGCGGAACGCTGATGTCATGTTACACCCCCAGCCCGGAATGGCCGGACGTGATTGTCTCCGCCCTGCCGTCGGGATTGTCCCGGGCGCAAGCAGAAGCGGTGAGCGCGGTGAAAGGCGTGGCCAACCACCAGGCGCTACCCATCGAATGCTCGCAGTTCCCGCTGGATGGGGCGGAACGCGGGGCGGGATTGATACTGGTGTTCGGCGCAGATCCCGACGCCGCGTTCGGCGGCGAACATCCGTTAATGCCGCTCCGCTTGGCAGAGGGCCGCAGAGACGAGGCGGTAGCCGCCTTGCGCGACGGCAACGGCTGCATTATCCCCGCGATGTTGTCGCGGCTGACCGGATTGCATCTTGGCGACGAATTGCGGCTATCCGGCGGAGAACCGCTTAAGATCGCGGGCGTGGTGGAGTTAAACTGGCACATGGTAACCTCCCGCGCACAGGTGCGCACGCTGTTCGGGCGACTTGACGGTTCCGCGCAACGGCGAGGCGGCGGCGGCCGCACGATGGGGATGTGCTTCACCTCGGAAACAACGGCGCGCCGGCTCACCGGCAACCGCGACCGCGTCAATTTCCTATGGCTGAACCTCGATGCCGAGGAAGGCGCTTTACATCCGCTGCAAGCCTCGGTGCGGCTGGATTCGCGCATCCGGTCCGCGGTCAAAGACGACGGCAGCTGCTCGATCAAAGTCCACCATCGCGACGAAATCGCCGACGGCACCATCGCCCACGGCAACGACATACTCGGCACGATGGCGCGGATTCCGTTCTGGTCGCTGGTGGTTACTTCCACGGGAATCATCGCGCTGCTGATCGCATCCGCGCAAAGCTCCAGACAGGAAATCCGCACTTTCCGGGCAATCGGCATGACCCGCGGCCAGTTGGCGGCACTTTTCTTCGGCGAGGCGGCGCTGATCATCCTCTGCTCGCTGGCGTTGAGCCTCTTTTTCGGCGGGCTGGCGGGATGGTCCTTCACCGCGCTGACCCGCTGGTCTTTGAACGCCGGGCTGCCGGTAACGCTGGACATCCCGTGGGCGATGGTGCTGCGCGGCATCCTGTTCGCCGCCGGACTTTGCCTGACGATGTCGCTTCTTCCGCTGGCGTGGATTAGCAAACAGGACTGAAAGGCGCATCAACCACCCTACCCGACTGGCCCGGCCAGCTTCCCCCCTAAATTCCCGTCCAACCGCTGACCGGGCGCGTGAACGGCTCCGTCCCAAGATTCTAAACGGGACATTCCGCACTCATTACTACAGTGTTACGCCAATGGGAGGGGAACATTAACCACGGAATGAGAATACGTGGCGGATTAATCTATTTGCACGACTAAATCCCAAACGTTGCGGCGGTCGGTGGGAGCGGATCGCAAAGTTAATGAGACTATGTGGCGGAACGGTATTTGATCGTAAGTGACAAATGCGTCCGGGGAACGGGCGCATCTTCCAGATTAGACTACGTGGCGGAACGAAAAATACAGGGCGGCGAAAGATCAAACCCAATGGGCCGCCACCCAGTCGTTACCGTGCAGGGGCGCAAAAACAAAACAACCGCGCAGAACACGGGGGCATGGAGTGGAAACAGGAATTTCTCCATGCCCAGCGCATTCTGCGCGGCTAAATAACAACTAAACCAAAGCCGGCTTAAGCCTTCCGGCGACGAATCGCCATCAAGGCCGCGCCAAGCCCGAACAGCAAAGCGCAGCTGGGCTCAGGCGTGACGTTCCACGTGATCAATCTGCTCGGTCGAACATTGACATCGACATTATTGTTAGACACCAAATCGCTCCAACTTCTAGATCCATCACTGTAGGATTCTGTGCTGTATACCTGATTGTAATCGGAATCAACAACCAGCACATGGAACGAATACCCGCTCCAATCGTAGTCGCCGCTGGCAACAGGTAACGCTCCCCATACGTCGTCCGAGGAACTCGCCAAGTCCGACCCAGGGTCGTACGCGCGAAGTTTTTCCTCCAAAACCGTTGTTTGGCTGGCGGTCTTGCCGTCTGAATCCAACGCAGTCCTGGCACCGACATAATACGAGCCGTCTTTCACCGCCACCAGACAGGCATAGTAGGTGTCTTCGGACGTAGAGCCATAAGCGGACGACACATCAACATCCCACTTTAGCGAGTAGCCGTATGAACACGCGGCTGTCACCGCGAAAAACATCATTGCCAAAAGTTTTTTCATTCTTATCTCCTATCCTTGCGCGGGTCAGCGGACGCCGGACAAGCCGACGCCCGCTACCGACACCAAATCACTTCGTGTACATGAACGCCGACCCGGCCTCGATCGTCAAATCGGTAACCGGCACTTCGGTTTCGTCCCAACCTTCATAAACCGTCACCGTGTAGTACCACTGGCTGCCGTTCCACTTCAACTCGCGGAATCTACCATCAGCGGTGGTAATCCACAGCGCATCATTGGAACCAAGGCCGAGATACGGGATGTCCTGCACACTGACCGCAGAGGGATTGGCACTGCTCGTCCAAATCTCACCGTAATCGTTGATGCCGGCCGCCCATTCAACCGCATCTTCCCAAGGCTGTTCTGTGGCCCACGCCTTGACCTCGCCGTTGATCCGCACCGAACCGGTTTCTTTGCGGTAGAAGTAAACGGCGGCACCAGGGAGCAGCTGGTCAATGACATCCTCGTCGTCAGCCTCCCAAACCTTGCTAGCGGCGTTCCAAGTGTAAACATTATTCGCGGTCTCTACCTCGTCGCCGTTCTTGAGCGAGGAGGCATCGAACAGCTGCTGTACCGTGATGAAGTCGGATTCTCCGATTTCAGAGTAAGGAACACCAATCACACAACCGCGGGCAGGAACCGTCACCGAGAGAGAGCCGACCACGTTGGCGCCGCCCGTCTTGACGGAGGCGTCGAACTCGCCGACGCTGGCGGTGTATATGGTGTTGTAGCTCACCGGCACGTCGCTGAAGGTCACTTCCTCGCCACTGGCGGTGGCCTCGCCCACCTGCGCCCAGTAGTTGTCGTTGTAGTCAACCTTGGCCCAAAGTTTGACGGTGTCGCCGGCCGCGTATGCCGGGACGCTCACCGTCACCGTGGCGGCGGAGTCGGACACGGTTATGCCGGTGATGGTCGCCACGTAGTCCTCAACCGCGATGGTCCACCAGCCGTTGTGCGCGTCCTCCGCGTCCTCGATCTGGTACGCTTCGCCGTAGGGGATGAAGCTCGCCTTCGGCTCCTGCGCGAAGTAGCCGCCGGTCACCGTGACCTCGCTGACGGTCTTGTTGACCTTCCAGGCGTCCTGCGCCGTGAACTCGCCGCCGGAAATCGCCAGGGAGACGCCCTTGGCCGCCGCCGCAGTCGCCACCGCGTAGCCGCTCGCGTAATCGAACGTGCCGCCGGTGATGGACACCTCGCAATCGATGTCGCCCGGCTTGCGGGCGGTGTAGCCGTAGATTCCGGGCAGCTCGGAGTCAACCACCACGGCGCTGGTGCCCGTGAAGGTGCCGCCGGAGATCGCCACGCTGGCGCCCGAGTCGTAGAGCACAGCGGCGGGGCTGGTGAACGTGCCGCCGGAGATAGTCACGGTGACGCCCTCGCGCACCCAGACCGCGCCGTCCCAAGACTCCGGATCCTCGCCCTCGTAGCTGCGGATCTCGCCCGTCGGCTCGGCGACCGTGCCGGTCTGCTCGCTGGAGCTGTCGGTCAGGGTGAAGTCGTACTCCGCCATCACCGCGCCCGTCAGGGTGTAGCCGTTCAAGTCAAGCGTGCAGTCCGCGTAGGTGTTGTACAGCGGGTAGCCGCCGGGAACCGCGTAGGTCTTGAGCAGCAGCACGGTGTCGCCATCGGCCGCGGCGTCCAGCGCGTCCTGAAGATTTTCGAAGTAATCGCCGTCAACGATCTGGGCGACGTAGCCGCCCTTGCGCTTCAGCGTAGTCACGTCGCCATCGGTGACCAATTCCCACGCCGTGTCCTCCAAGGTGGCGGTGGCATCGAGCACGCCGATCTCGTCAAGGCCGGCCTGGTTCGCCGCCGCGATCGCGTCCGCGAAGGAGGCGTGATACGTGGAGATGCCGTCCACCGTGGTGAAGGCAACCGCGCCGACAGTGGAATAAGTCTCATCCGTGGTGACCAACACCCAATTGGCCGCCGCCGTCAGACTGTCGGCAGTGAATCCGTTGCGTGTAATGGTAATCGCCTTTGCGATCTCAATCTCCTCGGAGCTGTCGGCCAGCATTACCACGGTGTAGGTGCTCTCCGCCGCGGCGTCAACAGCTTCGGCGAGAGTCTTGTAGTAGCCGTCGATCCATTCGCCGTCGGCAGACACGAACGCCTTGTACGCATCTTCCGTCCCTTCGGGGATGATGTTCAGCTGTTTGCCGTTGAGCGAGACCAGCCCGTATTTATCGGCCGCGTCCTTGTCCACCCAGACTAGGTTCACTGAGTCGGCGGCGACGCCGGATATGTCAACCGTGCCGGATGTCGTGATGGTGGTAGCGGCGGAAGACTTGACGAAGATCGCAGGTTTCTTGGCCGTGTTGAACGTCGCGTCCTTGACGGAAAGCGTCACGTCCTGAGGGGCGGTTACGTATTGTTCGTCCACCTTGATGCCGCGCCCATTGCTTACGTTGACTGTCAGCCCGTCGATGCTTACGGTCTGGCCGTTGGCCTGGATCCAGATGCCATATACGTCCTTGCTAATGTCCGCATTGATGGTCACATCGTTCAACGTTGCGCCATTCTTGAAGGCCAGCGGACGCTTGGAGGTCACGTTGTTAAGCTCGACGGCGCAGTTAAAGTTGATGTCATAGGAGTTCCATGTCCCTTTCGTGTTCCTCCCTCCCTGATCGATAGTCATGTCGTTCAGGATCAGCTTCGTCTGCGCATCGTTCATTGTGGCAACATTGTTCCAATCGGTGTCGATGGTCATGAACGTCAGCGTGTGGCCGTTACCGTTGACGGTGATCGACACGGTGTTGACCGTGCCAATGGCATTGGGATTCTTCGTGCCGCTCCATGCATTGACATCAAGCGTCGCATCGCCCAGCAGGTCGATGACGATATTGGCGGTGTCAGCCTCCTCGGCGGCATCAATGGCCGCCTGTAGCGTCGCATAGTACGTATCGCCAAACTTCGCGACCGCTTGAGCCAGCGTCTGGTAGCCTTCCTGTTCGGACGTTACCCAGGCATATTCCGCCGGGGCGGCCTGGTCAAAGTCGGTCTTCTTGAGGATGGTGGAGTCCGCAGCGCCATCGGCCATAACGATGTCTCCGGAGATCGTTCCGGAATCGAGGGTCAGTACGGTCGGGGTGGAGCCGCTGCCGTAGTAGTAGCTCACCTCGATGTCGCCGGTGACAACGCTGCCGCCGGTCAGAGAGACCGAGTTTGCGAGATACCCGCCCCAACCGGTGCAAGCGTCGAACGCGACCCCGCCAGTCTTGGCGGTGATACTCGAATTGTTGATAATTGTCGAACCGTTGTTGGTCGAAACCACGTAGCCGACGCTGTTGCTGCCCTGTGTAGCATCAAGAGTCATGTTGTCCAGCGTAAGGTCGCTGTAGTTCTGGATGATCATCTGCACGTCCGCGTAGTCCGCGACAATCGCGCCGTCCTTAAAGGTGATCTTGTTGCCCTTCTTGAGCTGGAAGCACTGGTTCTGGGTGCCGGTCGAACCCGCCAGGGGGTCGCTGTCAACCGTGTAGGTGTAGCCGGCAAAGTCAACCGTCAGCCCAACGGTAGCGAACTTGCCCTGCGGCACGATGATACCGCCGCCGGAACAATTGCCCAACAGCTTCACCGTGTCGCCGTCGTTAGCAGCATCAATCGCCTCGGCCAGTGTGACGTAACCGGTGGTCGTACCGTCATGGGTCACGGTCACATTAGAAGCGGAGAGCGTCCGCCATGTAATGCCGTTTTCATCCGTGACCTCAACCACCGCATACAATTCAGGGTCGATGTATTCTGCCACGGTAGCTGCCGTATCGCTATAAGATCCGCCCGTTAGCTCAAGATTACCGGCAGTCGTCGTGTAAATGTCACCGTCATATTTTCCTGACACAATAATGACCTTTCCATCCGTTACAACGACCGCGCCATCCTCATCTTCGGAACCCTTTTCGCCAGTAATGGTGTTGTCCGTAAGTGTTGCAACTATATCATCCTCACTACCGTTAGACTTCACTCTAAAACCGTATCCGTTCGTGACCGAAACCGTGTTGTTGGCAATGGTAACAGTACCGCTGGATCCGCTGAAGTTGATGCCATTTTTGGCATTTGACACCTCACACCCAGTAATAGTTGCACCGACACAGGCAATCAATTGTGCCAAACTGTGGACATTCTTTGCAGTGGAATCCTCAAGCTTGAAATTATAATGGGTCGCACCAGACGTAGACTTAACGCCAACGACATCCATTGTGCCTTCCGCGCCAGTGAACGAACAATTCGTCACAGTAATATTGTGTGCGTAGTTGTACTTGCCGGTGGTGTAAATCTTGCCCGTGTCTTTCGTGCTCGGTACCAAAATAAACGCATCAGTGCCAGTGTAAAAGTCCGCCTTAGTTCCGGTGAACTTAATACCTCTTATAGTCAATGTATCCGTGCCGGAACTACGCCCATCACCGTCTATAATGATCTGACCGGTAATAGTGTGGGTTTGATTCTGTCCGTCAATCGTTAGGTTCAGACCCTCTTTCTGATGGACAACCACATATTCAGTGACATCAGACGCCAGAGTGATAGTCACGTCGCCGGTCATGCCATGCGCCGCATCAATTGCCTTTTGCAATGAAGTGTATCCGTCATTACCAATCATAGCAACGTCGGGCAGAGCGGAGACGGTATATCCGTCAGAGGTTGACGTAACTTCGAAGTCTTCAACTATAGCGATAGTACCCGTTGAAGTTATAGTAGGATCAACTGAGTACGAGCCACTTTCAGTTACAGTAACTGTACCATTAACCACTCTACCAATTTCATGGATATCATCACCAGTCAACTGCGTCTCGCCAGCATATAAACTATTTCCAGTTTCGGTGGCAGAAAATGAGGTTGTCCCTTGGTCGGTACCTATTAGGATACCAGTCTTGGCAATGGTTTCGCCTGTAATTGAGTTACCTGTGACCGAAGTATCAGCAATCGTAACCTTTGCACTGGTAGTGTGTCCGATCAGTGCGCCAGAAGATCCCGTACCGTTAATGATACAGTTTTCCACCGTGCAGTCGGAAATCATTATAGCGTTACGGTCACTGGTGTAACCGATGAACGCGCCACTGTACTTGGCACCTGTAAGAGTGCAACCAGAAACTTTGCAATTGGAAAATTCTGCCCCAGAACCACTATCAATGCCTGCAACAAACGCCGCTACGCAGGTGTCTACCGCACTAACTGCAGCAATTGTTGAATCCACAATAGTCAAGTCGAAGAACTTGATTGAAGCAGAAGACCAGATCTTCCGAATCAGAGGGGAAGTAAGACCGGTAATGGTCTTATTATTGCCTTGGACGATAATGTTCTTGGCACTACCATCATATCCATTCAAATAAACCGAAGTCCAAGTCGTACCAGTAAGGTCAATATCATCAAGGATATCAACGGTGACATCTGCCCCAGCCGTTGCCGCAGCATTGAGAGCCTTCTGCAACGAATTGTACTGAGTAACGGTCTCGCCTTGTGTGACGTTTACAATCATCGGGAGCAGATAAAGAATGGTCACGTCATTCTCAGTCTTAACACCCCAATCCTCAGGAATCTCGGTGGTACCCGCAACGTAGTCCAAAACGATAATCGTATCATCGTCTTCATACGCCGCAACCGCAGTCGCAAAATCAGTATAGTAGTATGTCGCGTCTTCACGCACAATTTTGGCCGCGAAATTGCCGCCATCAAGGGCAGGAGCGACCTCGGTATTCCATCCGATGGTGCTAAATTCAACTTTGTCAGTATTTTCCGCGAAATAGAGCGCCGCCGATTTACCTGTGTCGCCAAGGTTTAAAGTGTTGTCGCTGCCATTGATCGTTAAATCGGAGCACCCATAAGTGCCGCCTTCCAGCTGTACACCATAAACAGGCTTGGTAGAAGTCGTACCCGCATTAATCGTGTTACCTGTAAACACAACGAAAGCGTCAGCATCAGCAGCCATTGTGCTAGACTTGGATGTCATCTGAACGACATAACGATACGGATCATTGACGATGCAGTTAACCATCGTAACGCAAGCATCGGAACGGACAGGGCGCTGGCCCGCACAGTTGAAAGTACAATCTTCAACATATATGTTAGCGCCAGTCCCAGTAGACCACCAAGCTGTGATAGCCGTAGCGTCGTTTACACCGGGAGTCCCCATTTCAAAAATAACATTCTTACAATTGACATCACCCTCATTTACAAGGGCGATCGCACTTTTGCTATATTGGGAAACCTCACCCGACACAGCAGCCTTCGGTGTCTTGACCGTCATGTTGTTGAGGTTGAGAAGTCCCGAAACTTTGAATTGCCCGGTAAAAGAAACTGATTCCGAGTCACCTACAATTGTAACCGTTTTACCAGCAGGAATCTTAATTTGCGTTTCCTCTGTATCCCTTAGCAAAGTAATGGTTTCTTCGCTTCCTGCCGCATCAACGGCCTCGGCAAGAGTCATATACCCTTTGGCTCCGATTACTGCAACAGCCCTTTCGAGAGTGGTGACTCCATCCGAGGTGAAGAAAGCCCAGCCTGCGGGTTCAGTCATGGTATCCGGATTGTAATTGATAACCGTAATGGTTTCGCCATCTTTAAGGGCGCTAACCGCGTCCGCGAACGAGGTGTAGTAGGTGTCGCCGATCTTGGCCACCACGGCGGTGGTGGTGTAAACCGCGTAGTAGGTGGCGGCCGCGGTGGCGGCAGGGAGGGTGGCCAGGGCCTCGCCGTCTGCGGAGGTCGCCCAGCCGGCGAAGGCGTAAACGCCGTCGCTGTCCGTGGCGCGGGTCGGTGCCGCATTGGGGTATGCCGGCACCTCGTCGGCGGCGGTTTTCACAACAGCCAGCTCGGTTCCGTCGTAATCATTGAAGGTAATCACCCAGCCGGGGACAACCGTGTAAACGCCATCAATGGAGGTGTCCATGTCCACGTAGCCGTCGGCGATGGGAAGCTCGGCGCTCGCGTCCCGGTATTCCGCGGTGATGGTGCCGCCGATGATCTCGTTGCCGTCGTTCAGGACCAGATTCTCGCCCTCGACGACCGCGATCTTGCTGGCGACATCAGCTTTGCGGTCGTCAACCTGAACAAGGCTGTCGATAACGACAAGCTTGTCGCTGGCCGAAGCAGCAGGGAACGCACCCTCGGTCGTGGAATCCTCAACGATGACGCTGTAATTTAGCGCAGTGCTGTTACAAGTGGCTTTTACGTTCAAAGCCGCTTTGCTTGATTCGCCGTTGTTGATGAACTTGCACCCCTTGACGATAACGGTGTGGACTTCTGAAGCTTCCTGATAAAGGTTTAGGAACTTGCTGGTAACGTCATTCACGAAAGTGCAATCAAGGTACTCAACAACGCCTGAACCGTAAACCCACATATTGTAGTCGCTAAGATCCATGTAGAATTTACAGCTATTGAATACCATATCGGCGTAGCTGAAAATTTTACCAGAAATGGTGCACGAGTCCATCGTTATTTTTCCGGAACTCTTAAACCCATAATAATCTTTATAAGACCATGCGTTGTTTTCGAAAGCCTTTAACACGTTAATTTTAACATTCTTGAATGTGACACCGTTAGAGAAACTACTGATATTACCTTCATACGCAGACTGGCAATCAAACACCACACCGTCAACAGTACCTTCAATTATGATATTCGCACTATGGTTCTGCAATGCATAAGTGCCGGCCACGTTGATCTTGAGAATGTCGCCGGCGGTGTTGGCGGCGGCAAACGCGGAAGCGAGGGAATCGTACTTGCCGAGGACGGAACCGCCGCGAATAACGGTGGCGACGGCGGCAGTGAGGGTGTAGTAGCCGTCAGCCTCGGACTCAGCGTTAGATATAACACTGTCAGCGCAGAAGGCGTCAGGAACGGGGGTAGAGAACTTGCCGCCGGAAACGGCAATCTTACTGTTAGTGTCGCTATCAACGCCAAGCGTACCATCGTAAGTACCATCGACGATGTTCGCGGTACCGGCTTCCTCAACAAAGACGACTTTGTCGGTGGCCGTGATGGTCGTGCCAGACCCGGTCACCGTGACGGTGGCGGTGTCAGACCAGACGCCGATGCCGGTGAAATTGATGTTTGCGTTGTTAATCGTGGCGGTACTTCCGGGGAACGCGACGATCGCGCCGCCGGAATAAGACAGACTGGAATTTCCGCCGGTAATCGTAACACCGTCAATCGTGGCAGTACCGCCGCGAACCTCGATGGGCTGCTGGAACTGATCGAAACCCGCGCCTTTGTTTGTGGCGTTGGCGGTAATGGTGCCGCCGGTGACGGTCAGGGTGCCGCCGAAAGTGCAGATGGCCTGGCGGTTGAATTTGTCGATGTTGACATTCTGGAGAGTGAGGTTCCCAGTGTAAGAGGTAGAAGTCAGGACCGGGACGCGGCCGAACTTGTTCACATAATCGGTGTCGCCGAACTGGGTGAGGGTGACGTTCTTGATGGTGACATCGCCGCCCTTGATGTAAAAACCATGAACAGTGCTGTCGTTGATTTCGGATTCAGATGCGACATTTCCGGAACCGACATCGGAGACACCGGTGATGGTATATCCGTCGCCGTCGATGGTCAAATTCTTGTCAATCGCAACGCCGCCGTTGGCGAAGCTGACGGTGTCATCGGCGATAAGGGTGATAGTGCCGTTAGCGGCGGTACCGTTAACCGCATCGGTAAGATTGGCATAGTAGGAGGTGCCGTCGGTGGCGACGGCGGGGAGAACCTGGTAATCGCCGGAGACTTGGGTGGTGGCATAGTAGCCGTTGACCGCGTCGGTCGGGATGGTGCCGTAAGCGGAAGGATCGGAGCTGAAAGTGCCGCCGGTGATGGTTACATCAACGCCAGTAGTAGTATACACGGCGTCGCCAGCCGTTACTTCTTCGGGGAAATCGGCAATAGTGTTGGCAGTAAATTCGCCGCCTTCAATACTGATGTCAGCAGACAAGTCTAAATAGTCTACCTCATAAACCATCGCGTCATCAACCGCATTCTCAATCGCGCCATCCGTGAAACCGATAATTTTGACGTTGTATTTGCCGTTCTTAACGATTACATTTGATCCAAGCGTGTTAATCTGCACCACCGGGCCAGTACCCGCGGTAATATCAGGATTTTCGCCGGTATCATCCTTAATGGTAAGCGTACCCCCGTTAAGCTTAAACAAAGACTGCCCGCCAGTAAGCTTATAACCGCCTAAATTAATGGTTAGGTCTTTTGACACCGGCAATGTGGTAGTGACGGCAATATCCGCCTCCAAGGTAACTTCACCGCCATTTTGGACTGCACTCCTAAGTGAAACAAAATCACTTACTGTCGCCGCCGACGTGACCGCCTGGAGAATACCAATAACTGCCATGACCGCAGCCATGCAGAACCGCTTAACCATTTTACTCATTACTGTTACCTTTCCTGTGTTCCTGACGGCAAAACTCTGTCATCAGGTGCTAACGGACACTATATGCCCAAGCGGTCGATAATAATAATGCCCC
>JAFTCL010000039.1 GCA_017454745.1 Kiritimatiellia bacterium | reverse complement strand
TCTCCCGCGCCAGCCCCATCGCCTCCGTGAACTCCAGCTTGTCGTCCGCCGCCAGCTGCACCCGCGCCAGCCCGTCGTAGCTCGTCAGCGTCACCGCCCCGCGGTCCGATCGCGGCCGCACCCCGTACTCCTGCGCCGCCAGCTCCACCAGCGAGCGCACCTCCGCCGCCGCGCGCCGCCGGAACGCGTCCAGCCGCCCCGACAGCTCCTCCGCCTCCGCCGAGAGCCGCCGCACCAGCTCGTCGCGGATCTTGTCCAGCTCCGCCACGTGCGCCAGCGGCACCAGCCGCCCCTGCGCGTCCTCCATGTACCCCTCCGGCGCCGCGGGCCGCCCCGCTTCCTTTCCCGGCGCCGCCGCCGCTTCCTTCGCGTTTTCCGTCATCCCGTTTTCCTTTCCCGGCGTCGCCGCCGCTTCCTTCGCGTTTTCCGTCATTTCCGTTGTCCTTTCCGCCCTCACAGGCTCCTCTCCTCCATCCACTCCGCCAGCGACAGCCCCTTGCCGTCCGCCGGCCGCGGGCGCCCCAGCCTGAACGCCACCGAGATCCGGCGCCTCTGCGCCCCGGGCCTCGCCGTGTCCACCGCCGCCAGCGTCCCGTCGTCCACCAGCCCCATCACGTGGTCGCTGGTCCTCCCCAGTATCGCCGCCGCCGTCGGCAGCGGCACCCACCGGTCAGTCGTCCGTGCGTCCATCGCGCCCCCCCTTCCTGCGGCGCCCGGCCCGCCGCGCGAGCCTCCGCCCGTCCGCCGGCGCGATCCCCAGCGCCCTCATCCTCCCGGCCAGCCGCGCCGAGGCCCGCAGCCCCCGCGCCACCAGCGACACGTGCCCCGGGCTCACCCCCAGCAGCTCCGCCGCCTCGCGGACCCCCACGGCCCGCAACTTTTCGCTTTCCATGCCTTCTCCTTTCTGATATCATTTTGCCTAGTTTTCGCGTAAACAGTGGGGTAGTGTAGCAAATTTGCTACCCACTGTCAAGAGGTGGTAGCATTTTTGCTACAAAAAATGGTTATGAGCATTTTTACCGCACGATTGAGAGAGCTTAGAGGATCGGAGTCACAAGCTTCGTTCGCTGCTGCTATTGGCATAAACCGCGTCCAGTACGCGAAGTACGAAAGCGGCGTGAATAGCCCCAGCGTCGACGTTCTTGCCAAGATCTGCCGGGTTCATGCGTGCTCGGCGGATTGGCTATTGGGCATCGAGCGCGGTATGGTTGCGGTAACTGATGCGATGAGGAGCGAGAAATGAGCAAAGCGGCACTCATTATGACCTTGGCGGTGGCGCTTCTGGCGTCGGAGGACGTCCTGGGCCGGGTCCGTTCCGCCATGGATGCGGTATCCGGATACCGCCCGCCGCCGCAGTAGGTAAAATCTGCCAGTGTTGTCAGTTGCGCAACTGCCCCGTTTTTTGTGTCAGACCGTTGCAAACCCCTGTTTTTCGGGTGTCAATCCGCCTGCAACTGCCGGACGGCGTTAAATGTCCCTCAAAGCCCCGTTTTTTGCGGCCTTTCCCGGCGTTTCCCGGCGTTTCCCGCGTGTGTCAAATCGTTTGCGTTCATTCACCAGGCGTCAGCCGCCGCGCCGGCGGCGACTTCGATGGTCGTTCCGGTTACGCCGAAGGGTGCGTTCACGCTGGTTACGCCGAACTTGACGTTCCCCGCCGCGACCAATGTGCCGCCGGTGTAGGTCTGGTTTGCCTTTGATGCCGTCAACGTGCCCGGGCCTTCCTTGACCAGACGGAGATTGCCGTCCAACAGACAGTTCTGGTTGACGGCGTCGCTTCCCTCGCCGATTACCAAATGCAACTCACCGGGATGCTCCGTGTCGGTCGAGCTGTCGGTGACGGTAAAGACGGCGCTGCCGACACCGGCGAGCGTGAGTTTCCGCCCGTTCAGGTCGATTGCCGATCCGGCAGTGAGGCGGGCGATGTCCAGTCCGCTCCAGTCGGCGTCCGCCGCCAACCGGGCCTTATTGAAGGTGACCGACTTGCATACCCATGTCGTACCAGCCGGAACCGCGAAGGTAGTGACACCGCTCACGATGACATCGGTGTCTGCTGTTGGAATGGTGCCGGGCAGAACCAGATCTAAAACGTTGCGGCAGACCCAGTTTGCCGGATCCGACAGATTCGTTGTATCGGCGCCTTCTCCGACCCAGACCGCAGTCACCGGCACGTTTGCGTTAGCATTGTAGGTGTCGCTTTGCGCCCGCACCCATCCGTATCGTGCGGCATCACGGTCTTCTCCCGCAGTCAGCGCGTCACCACCGCTGGCGTAGAAACGGCCTGAAATGTTGTCGAACATACCGGCGGCGCCGTCGGCGGTCACTACCGGAACGAATTCCCGCACGGTGCAGAGCGGGGTGGCGAGAGTGAAGGATGAATACCGGCCTTTCATCGTCTGGTCATACGCTGCTCCAACCTTCAGATTGCGGAAGATGTTGATCGGCCAACCGCTTTCGATGAAGGAGGTTGCGACCAGACCGGTGTTGTGCTGGACATCATCCACCACCAGCAAGACGGTGGAGAACATGACGTGGTGCGGTTCGTTTAGCGCGCAAGCAAAAGGCCTGTCATTGCTGCCCGATATCTCCAAATGCCAGAAACCGGTGTCGCTATGGCGTGCAATTCCGAAGTTAGCCTTCTTGTTGCTGCTGCTGCCGTATGCACCGAACATCCAATCCCACGTTCCATTCTGTTCGGTAAGCAGGATGTCGAAGGTCGCAGTGAGATCGCGGCGCGGCGCGATGCCGGTGTCGATGTAAGAGCCGCCGTCGGAATGTACATACGCAACCTCGCGGACGTATGGCAGGGTCTCGGTCTGCATGAGGAAGAAACGGAATTTCGCATCGGCGTCTTTCAGCGCCTGTGGGATGGTGTAGGTGTAGTCCGTTGTTGTCGGGGTAATGGCGGCAACCGTTTCAAACTGACTCCAGGCGTATTTGTCACTTGGGGCGTCGGTCTCGCCCGAAGCGACACAGAGTTGATAGTTCCGGGTACGGCGACCGCCGAATTTCAGCGTGACCGTGTCGGTGTCGGTAACATTGGCCGTCATCGTCGGCGCATCGTTTGATTCTACAGTCAACAGACCACCCAGTCCCATTCCGGCGCGGCCGTAGGTGTAGATACGGCGGATTTCTTCGTGCGACAGCCCGCGCGTCCAAAGGGCGAAGTCGTCCACGCCGCCCACGAATTTCTGTTTGTAATTTCCGGTGCCGTCTTGCCCGATGCAGAACGGATAACCGCTTTTGAGCACGAAGGCATCGAAAGGCGCCGACGCCCAGTTGAGCGTACCGTCGCTTCGCCCCTGGTAGGTTGTGATCACCCCTTCGTCAGAACGCGTCACGGCGTAGAAGGTCCAGCGGTCCGAAGCCTCATAGTCGAACGGTCCGATGTTCATCCGTGCCGAACCCGAGCCTCCGTTGAATCCGACGCCGGCGGTTGATGACCATGACTCCTTGCGCGCGGCGCAGAGGAGCGCACCCTTGTTGACGCCTTTGTTCCAGTCCGAGTTTCCGAAGATCGCCGGATCGCTAGTTTGCGTATCCATCTTCACCCATACGATTGCTGTGAAGCTTTTGTCGTCGCCCTCGAACGTAAGCGAATCAGAGCCTAAAAGCCGCAAGTAGCTTCCCGACGGTATGTTGAGGTACGAGCCAACCATTCCGTTGCCGGTGATGGCGGGCGCGCCGTTGGCCTCCGGGGTGACCCCGGTATTCTCGACCGCATTTTCCGTTTCGGAGGCGTCGAACGGCAGATAGACGGCAAGTCCGTCGTCAAGCAGACGCGGAGTGTCCGTCACCGCCGTATGGTCGATCAGGGTCGCGTCCAGTCCCAAAGAAACGGGATTCAGGCCGAAGTGGGCGATTGCCGATGCGGCAATGTCAAAGTTGTACGGCGACCCTGGCAGACGTCCGGGCGTGACATCGCGTCCGGCAATGATTACCGGCACGGTGTGTGCATGCCGCCCTGTTGTCTGGCCGTGGTTCTTCCCGTAACCGCCATGGTCGCCGGTGACCAAAATCAGCCAATCTTCTTCGCTGAAGGTCGGGCGGTTGGCGATGGCGTCTAGACACGCGCCGAGATAGCCGTCAGATTCGGCCAGTCCGGCGAGATAATTGTCCGAATGCGGATAAAAGCCGTAGGAGTGGCCATTGTGGTCCGGCACATCGATGAAGTATAACGTCGCATCGGGCGCATCGGTTGACGCCAGCCGTTCCGCCAGTTCCACCGCATTCCCGGCGTCACCTTGGTTGATGAAGGTCACACCGTCGGCCGGACCGAGATCCGCGTCCTCGCTCCAGGAGTAGACGAACAGTGCGTTTCTTGCGGCGTTTGCATCCGCCACCCGTTTCATCCAAGTGGGATATTGCGCGTAGTTTCCACCGGCGGTTTGGCCGTTCGCAGAGACCCCATGTTTCGTGGACAGCACACCCGTCGCTATTGAAACGTGGTTCGGTGCGCTGTTTGGCGCGGCGATCGGTTCGGTCTGCCCGGTTATAGTCCATGCGCCCTTGTAACCATTTTGCCAGGTGCCGTTACGAAGCTTGGTTAGATTCGGCATATCCGCCGCCTCGATAGCGTCGGCGCGCATACCGTCAAACATCACCATAAGCACCATGGGACGGCGAGGCTCATCGCCAAACGCCGTTCCCAAAAACAGAGTCGCCGTTAATGTTAGCAGATAACGTTCCATAAAACACGCTCCTACTGTCCTGCCAATATGCCAAACCGAACCTTTTCGCGGTTGACGGTTTTTCCGGATGTGAATGCCAACATCCGTAAATGGGGTTTACGCATGAAAAAGACTAACGTCCGATGTTTTCCGTGTATGTGCCGGCCCCGCGTTCGATAGTCGCCCCGCCCGGGACACGCACCGTTGCCGTAGTACCCTTCGGGATAGTGTAAGTCCAGACGCACTTGCCGTCATCGCCGTATTTCCAAGCACTTTCAATCTTTCCGGATGCGGAACGGTAGGTACACTCGACAAACCCCACCCGACGGTCGGGTTTGGGAGCCAGGAAGAAGTGCTTGAATCCCGGAGCTTTGGGGTCGGCCTTGATGCCAGCCATCGACGAGTACATCCACCCCAACACCGCGCCGTAGGCGTAGTGGTTGAAGCTGTTCATGCCCGCGTTGCCGAAGCCTGACTCCTTGGTGTAGGAGTTCCAGCGCTCCCAGATTGTGGTTGCGCCCTGATCGACCGAATATAGCCAGCTCGGATTCTTGCGTTGCAACAGCAGCGTATACGCCATCTCGTCCTCGCCGATTTCACTGAGCGTGTCGGTAAGAATCGAAGTCCCCAAAAATCCGGTTTGGAGGCAGTCGCCGTGATCGGCGAAATTCTTCATCAGCGCCTCGTGCGCGACTTTAGCCGCCGCTTCGTCTTTGAACAAGCCGAGCTTAAGCGCGAATAACGCGGGTGTCTGCATGTGGCGCAACTCTTGAGGCAGCTGGCCGTCGGGGCGGATGAACTCCCGGCGCAGATAATCCAACGCCTGATCCGCCATCTTCCGGTACGCCGCCGCGTCATCGGGGCGGCCGATGGCTTCGGCCATCTCGACCATCATCCGGGCATCCCACAGCCAATAGCATCCGCCGAGGAACCGGCAGTTCAGCGGCTGGGCTTTGCCCGCGCGTTCATACGAAAGCCAATCCGCCCACTGGTGGCCGACGTTCAGCCAACGGTTGCCCTCAACGAATGTCATGTATTTCTTCATCGAGTCCCAGCTGTTGCGGATTATCTCCGTATCGCCGAATTGTGTCCAGATTACATACGGCACAATAATTCCCGCGTCGGACCAGCCGAAACCTATCGACTCGCTCCCGTACTGCGCGATCGGCGCGACTCCGGTAAATGCGCCGTTGTCGTGTTGCGTCTGGCAGACATCAGCCATCCATTTTCTGAAGAAACCGCGAACATCCGCCTGGTAGCTCGCCGCCATTGTAAACACCTGCGTGTCCGCCGTCCAGCCCAGCCGCTCGTCGCGTTGCGGGCAATCGGTCGGCACCGAAAGGTAGTTCGAATACATTCCCCAGCGGACGTTGGATATTAGCTTGTTCACCAGCGGGTTGCCGGTCTTGATGGTGCCGATTTCATCCTCTTTGGCGATTGAGGTGACCGGAACCGATTTGAACGAGGATATCGTAATCTCGCCGTCAGCGGTAACCGCTGCGTAGCGGTACCCGAAGAAGGTAAAGGTGGGCATATATGTCTCGACCCCGCCGCCTTTGCAAACGTATTCAATCCGGGAAAGCGCCCGGCGCAGATTTTGCCGGTAAAGGCTGCCTTCAGGGCCGTCATTTCCTCGCGATGTTAGTCCGTTGCCGTCGTTAAGAATTTCGGCCGTCTTGATCGTAACCTTGGTGCCTGCCGCCGCGGTCAGGGCGATTTCCGGTTCCGCCGCCGCGTTCTGTCCGAAATCCACAATCAACTCTTCGCCGGGAGAAACCGCCATCGTCTGGCCCGGTTGGTAACGGCGGATTACCGTCACCTTGCCAAAAGCTTTTTTCGGCTCACCGCTGGTGGCGCCTTTCCACACATACGCCGCCACCGGCGAGAGTGTCAAATCGCGCCGGACTTTCACGTCCGCGCCGGGTTCTTCCACGATTTCGCCCGAAAACTCGCGGTTGATTCGCGAGGCCGCGAACGGCGCACCGGGCTCGCCGGTTTTCATCCAAGCCATGTCCACCCGCGCGTCATACTGTTCGCCATCGAAAATCGCGGCGGAACGCACTTTCCCGGCATGGGCCGAGAGCCACGAAGGATCCGTCCCGATCACCTCCCGCGTCCCGTCGGTATATGTCAGTTCGAGCAGACCCCTGAAGGCGCTTTCCTTGCCGCGTCTGCCTGTAACCTGATCGCGCCACCAACCCTGCGTTACGACAGCCGCCAGCACGTTTTTTGCCCCGACGGCGGTGTTGAGCATTTCGGTGACATCGGTGGCCCGTTCTATGCGGCGCTTGTAAACGTGCGTGAAACCCGGTTTCAGAAAACCGCCAACCTCCTTGCCGTTCACGTAAGCTTCATAGACCCCTAGACCGGTGGTGCGCCAGATCGCTTTCTTGACCGCCTTAATGTTTACGAAGGTTTTCACGAAGGCCGAGCTGTCGCACTCGCCGTTTTGGGGCTGTCGTGCGGTGGAGATGAATACCGCGCCGTCGCCGCTATCCAAGATTATCCTAGGATTGGTAGTGCGGTAAGGGCCCCATTCGAGTACATTGTTACCGTTTTTCGCCGCTTCGGTGATGTCAATCCTCGCCTCACCGGAGACAGACCGGTTGATGGTCTGTCCGTTGAGTTTCAGCGTCAGGGCGTTGCCTGCCACCGAATCGGCCATAAAGTAAAGGCTCGCGCAGGGACTGAACGAATTCAGCTCGAACGATGCGGTTGAATCAACCATATCATAGCTTGCCCCCGACGTATTTGCAAAATTACCCCAAGGTTGGCAACCGAAATCACCAAGCGCGGCCGGTTTTGCGAACGCACCCCCGTTTCTTGTGACCTGCCAGGTTGTGTCGTCGGTCGGGAATCTTACCGTCTGACCGTTGCTGAGTTTTGCCTCAAGCACCGCGACGAAACCCGCAAAACCTTCGGTATGGTTTTCGCAACAGGCGGAGATTTCGTTGCGGCCGGATTTCAGGAATTTTTCCAGCCCGTCGACGCGCTTCAAGTTACGCCAAGAGTCTTCGTCCGTAACTTGAATGGCAACGGTCTGCCCGTTGACGCTGATACGCGTCCCGTTGTCGCAAGTAAAGTAAAGCCGCGCTTCCTTAACCGCCGCACCGGCGGGGATATCCATGCCGGCACGGAAGGAGACCTCCCCCTGCGCCGTTCTGTTTTCGGCATGCCAAAGCCATTTCGCCCCTTTAAACGCCTCCGGAGAAGCCGGTTTAACTGTCGCAACCAGCCGTTGCTCCGCCTTGAGCGGAATCGTCGCAATTCGATCCGTCTTGGCGCAAACCGATAACGAACAGAACATCGCTGCCATCCATATCGTCACTCTTTTCATTGAATTCTCCTTTCCCCTCATTTAAAAACAATCGTTATTATACCCCATTTGCCGAACTAGTGCAAGAATGGAGTAAGCTCGGCAGAGATTCCGTATCTAGCTAATGACGTCCTCAACTGTCCCGTTTTTTGATAGGTTGACACTTGTTTTTCAAATCAATAAAGGAAAACAGGTGACATGAAGGACAAAAAACAGTATAGTGGAATGTTGAAAAGAACGGTTGCGGAAGTGTTTTGCCGTAGACTCGGTTTAGGGCGGTTAATGAGGTAAAAAGGGGCTGGCATGGACTACATACGATTGAGTAAGGAAATCAGTTACGCGCTTAGGCACGCGCCTTGGGAATATGAGCTTGAAATGGACGAAGACGGGTTTGTCCCCATCTCCGGACTGCTTGCGGCGTTAAACGAAAGCGGCAGATACAAACGTGAAATTGTTAAGGCAGATCTGGAACGCATAATGGAAATTTCCGATAAAAGACGCCACGAGATTGTCGGAGAGCGAATCCGGGCGTTGTACGGGCATTCAATACCGATACATATTCGCAAAACGGAGTCTGTGCCGCCAGAAACACTCTACCACGGTACGGCAAAAAGGTTTCTGCCAGCCATCCGAGAGAAAGGTTTGCTGCCGATGAATCGGCAATACGTTCATCTCTCGTGTGACTGTGAGACCGCATTGCAAGTAGGCAAACGCCGTGATTTTGCCCCGGTGATCCTAACCATAAACGCGGTGCAAGCCTTTGAAAATGGAGTAAAATTCTACATTGGGAACGAAAAGGTCTGGTTATGCGACAATTTGCCGCCAGTGTTTATCCGTTTCTGATGAAATAATATTGTGATGCTGAATGATTTGGCAACAAAAGCCGCCGTCGAGGAAAATTATACGGAGTTCTCCTCATTTAATCATTTTTGGCTTGATTTAGTGTGTCAATTGAGTATAATGCGTGCCAATTTTGTCACTATTTGGCACAGTGTGCCAATGGAGGATGGTTAAGATGGCGGATAAGCCGGTAATTTTGGTGGTGGACGACGAAAAAAACACCAGAGACGGTTTGCAGCGCGCGTTGCAGCGGCACTATCAGGTGCTGGTGGCTGAAAGCGCGGAGACTGCTTTGGCGGCATTGGACAGCAGCAAGCCGCCGGTGGACATTATGCTGACCGACATGAAGATGCCGGGGATGGGCGGGTTGGAACTGTTGCGCGAGACGGTCAAACGCCATCCCCAGACGGCTTGTATTTTGCTCACGGCGTACGGTTCGGTGGAAACGGCGGTGGCGGCAATGCGCCAAGGGGCATACGATTTCCTGACCAAGCCCATTAATCTAGACCATTTGGATATGCTGGTTGCGCGGGCGCTTAAGTCGCGGGAACTGGAGAAGAAGGTGGTGGCGCTGGAGAGCCAGCTGGACGAAAAATTCGGCATGGAAAACATTACCGGCGAGTCAGCCGCCATGCGCCAGGTTTTTGACATTATCCGCCAAGCCGCGCCCACCCAGGCGTCGGTGCTGATCCAAGGCCCGAGCGGAACCGGCAAGGAGCTGGTAGCCCACGCGATCCATCGGCTTAGCCAGCGGGCGCAGGGGCCGTTTGTGGCGGTGCATTGCGCCGCACTTTCTTCTTCGCTGTTGGAGAGCGAGCTGTTCGGACACGAGAAGGGGGCGTTCACCGGGGCGGTGGCGCAACGGCGGGGCCGGTTCGAAATGGCCAACGGCGGTACGCTCTTTTTGGACGAGATTTCCGAAATCGACACCTCAATTCAGGTAAAACTGCTGCGGGTGCTTGAAGAGCGCTGTTTCGAGCGGGTCGGCGGGGAGCAGACGATTCAGACGGACATTCGGGTGATTGCCGCTACCAACCGCAACCTTCGCGAATATGTTGACCAAGGAAAATTCCGCGAAGACTTGTTTTTCCGGCTGAACGTGGTGGATATCGTGTTGCCGCCGCTCAAAGAACGCACCGGTGACATCCCGTTGCTGGTGCACCGGTTTCTCAAGGAATGCTGCGAGCGCAACGGCAAGCATATTACCGGGGTCTCCCCTGCCGCCATGGAGTTGCTGGACTCCTACGAATGGCCGGGAAATGTTCGCGAACTCCGCAACACCGTGGAGAAGATGGTGGTGCTGGCGCACGGCGAACGGTTGGATGAAAACGACGTGCCGCAGAATATCCGCTCCGCCATTCCGAAGGTGGAGAACAGCCGGTCGACTTGGGAACCGGCATCGCTGGCAGACGCCGAGCGGGCCAAAATCATGGCGGTGCTGGAACGTAACGGAGGTAACCGCACCCATGCGGCGGAAGAGCTGGGAATTAGCCGGAGGACATTGCACCGCAAACTGCGGGCTTATGGGGTCACCGGTAAGGAGGATGAGGAATGAAAAACAACATATTGCGTCGTTTATTGCTCTGCTGCGCGGTCGTGTCGTCGGCGGTGGCGTTCGCCCAGGGACTGGTGATTTGCCCGTCTTGCGGACATGAAGGAAAAGCAGGTGATGCGGTTTGCTCGCACTGCCAGGCGAAATTGCCCGGTTTCCGCGCGGAAAAGCCGAAGGCGGAGCCGCCTCCGGTGGATCCGAAAACGGAACGCCAAGGCCGGGTCTCCGCTTTGGCCGACCAGACGGTGCGGGAAAACTTGAAGCAGATGCGGGAGCTGGCCGACCGCCAACCGGCGGTGGCGTTTTATTACGCGGTTAACGCGCTTGCGGTGCGTCGGCTGTTGCCAGCGGATTTTTACCCAGAACAAGTGTCTAATGAAATTCTCAACGGCCATCGCCAGTTGCTGGCCAAGCTTAACCAAGGGTGGAAAAACTGCCGCACTTGCGAGGGGCATGGTAAAATCAGAATGCGGGTGGAGGGGCGTGACGGCAAAGTCAATGAAGGCCCGCTTAAGCCCTGCCCGAAGTGCGGCGGCAAAGGAAAGCTCCGCAGCACGGCATCGGTGGAACAGGTGGTGGTGGCGCTCAACCAAGGTTCTCAGGAGTTCACCCGCCAGCAGATGGCGGCAGGCGCGGTGCGGTTGGGCCGGATATTCGTTCCGGCGGACCTGCCGGACCTGCTGACCAGCCGCCAAAAGGCCCTGGTGATGACCGGCGCGGCGCATCCGTGCCAGTCTTGCCAGTTGACCGGACGCCAGACTTGCTCCGCCTGCAAAGGCACCGGAGAGACCAAGTGTACCCAAACCGGTTGCGTAAACGGGGTGATGCAGGAAAAGAAAGCCCGAGGCAACCGCAAAATCACCATCGATGACAAAATCATCCGCGAGTGCGACAAATGCGCGGGGACCGGTTTCGTCAACTGTCTCGCCTGCCGAGGCACCGGCGGCATACCGTGCCGGCGGTGCAACGGCACCGGACTTTCGCCGGAATGCCGCCGATGCGCGGGCACCGGGATCGCAGCCTGCACCAAATGCAGGGGGACCGGTGAGGTGCGCGGAACGCCGTGCCCGGATTGCAAGGGGGAACTGGAGACATTGTGCCCGACTTGTCGTGGCGAGGGGGCGATTGTAAGATGAGCAACGACGAAATTCCGTTCCAATTGCCGAATTTTGAGATGCAGCGTCTGCTGGGACGCGGCGGCATGGCTTCGGTCTGGCTGGCGCGCCAAGTATCGCTGGATCGCCCGGTGGCGGTTAAGGTGCTTGCTCCGGAGTTCTCCTCTTCGCCGGAGGACGTGGCGCAGTTCCGCCGGGAGGCGCGCGCGGCCGCCCAGCTCAAGCACATCGGCATTGTGGAGGTTTACGACGCCAACTGCATCAACGGCTATTATTATTTCGTGATGGAGTTCGTAGATGGCTACACCATGGGTGATCTGTTGCGCCGCAAGGGCCAGATGGCGATGGACGACGCGTTGATCGTGATGGAAAGCGTCGCGCTGGCGATGGATTACGCCTGGAGCCAGTTCAAGATGGTCCACAACGACATTAAGCCCGACAATATCATGGTCGACGCCGACGGCACGGTGAAGGTGACCGATCTGGGATTGTGCCGCTCGCTGACGGCCAGCCGCGATTCCGTGCGGTTCCGTGCCGAACAGGCGGACGAAATCTTCGGTACGCCGGGTTATATGTCCCCGGAGCAGATTTACGCCGTCAGCGCGTTGGACTGCCGTTCCGACATTTACGGTCTAGGCGCGACGATTTACCATCTGGTGACCGGCCAAATGCTGTTCAGCGGCAAAACCGACGAAGAGATGCTGCATTGCCATGTGGAGCCGCAGCAGGCTCCGGATCCGCGCCGGTTCCAGCCCGCGTTGACGAATGCGTTCGTGATGATGTTGGAGAAAATGCTGGTGAAGGACCGCAACCGGCGCACCGGGGATTGGCGCAAGCTGATTACCGACATCCACCGCGTTAGCCGCGGTCAGCCGCCCGTGCCGTCGCTGATCGCCCAGCACGAAAGTTCCCTTAAACGCGACCGATGAAAACCGGCAAGGCGATGTTGGCGGATGGCACGGTGTGGGCCGCGCACTGTGAACGGGCCTCCGGTTTTATCGACCGTCTGCGCGGTTTGCTTGGGCGTTCGGGAACCGCGCCGGATTCCGCGTTGCTGATTGACCGCTGCGGTTCTGTCCATACCGTCGGCATGCGTTTCCCGATTGACTTGGTTTTTGTAGATCGCCGGTGGCGGATCGTCCGGGTAATGGCGGCAGTCCCGCCGGGACGGCTGATGGTTAACGGCGGCTGGCGGGCCGCGATGGTTTACGAGGCTGAAGCCGGGCGGTTGCCGTTGCCCCGGTTGGAATCCGGCATAACACTGCAATGGCGCGAAGATGTACCGGAATGCGGGGTGCCAAGGTGATTGACCTTTCGCGCTTGCGGCTCCCGCCCGAATTGCCGATTTCCGCCCACGCTGCCGATATCGCCGCCGCCATTCGCAGTCATCAGGTAGTGATAGTATGCGGCGACACCGGTTCCGGTAAAACCACCCAATTGCCGAAAATCGCCCTGCAGGCGGGACGCGGCAGGCATGGCATGATCGGTTGCACCCAGCCGCGTCGGCTCGCCGCCGTGGCAATGGCCCGTCGCATCGCCGAGGAGTTCGGCGAACCCGTCGGGCGCACGGTCGGTTACCAGCATAGATTCGACCGCAAGATCTCGCCGGATACCGTGGTGAAACTGATGACTGACGGAATCTTGCTTTCCGAAACCCGGCAGGACCGCCTCTTCCGCGCATACGACACGCTCATTATCGACGAGGCCCACGAGCGTTCGCTGAATATCGATTTCCTGCTGGGTATCCTCAAGCGGGTAATTCGGCAACGCCGCGACCTCTCGCTGATCGTCAGTTCCGCCACTCTTGATGTGCGGAGGTTCTCGGATTTTTTTGACGGTGCGCCAATCATCTCCGTGCCAGGGCGGCTTTTCCCGATCGAGACCCGCTGGCGTCCGGCGGAAGATGCGGACGATGCCGACCTCCCGCGCCAGATCGCCAATGCGGTGGATGAACTTTCCGCCGAGGGGGATGGCGACATTCTGGTGTTTCTGCCCGGCGAACGCGACATTCGCGAGGCTGCGGACACGCTGGCGGGACGCCGCTACCCGCGCACCGAGATTATTCCGCTGCTTGCGTCGCTTCCCGCCGGCGAGCAGCAACGCGCCTTTACGCTCTCCGGCAACCGCCGGATCATCCTTTCCACCAACGTTGCCGAAACCTCGGTAACCATCCCCGGCATCCGTTACGTAATCGATTCCGGGCTGGTGAGGCTCAGCCGGTTTAATCCGCGCACTCATGTCCAGCGGTTGCAAATCGAACCGGTCTCGCGCGCCAGCGCCGACCAACGGAAAGGACGTTGCGGGCGTATTGCGCCCGGCATCTGTATCCGACTGTATGGCGAAGCAGATTTCAAGAAAAGGGACGCCTACACCCCGCCGGAGATTCTTCGCTCCAGCTTGGCCGGTGTGATTCTTACCATGTTGGATTTGCGGCTGGGCGACATTGCGACCTTTCCGTTCATCGATCCTCCGTCCGGTTCCGCCGTGCGCGAGGGTTACCGCGAATTGGAATGCCTGGAGGCGGTGGAGACCGTTGGCGAAGAAATCCGCTTGACCCGTATGGGCCGCAAGCTGGCGCAATTGCCGCTGGATCCGGGGCTTGCCCGCATCCTGATCGCGGCCGACCGCGAACTGGCGCTGGCCGACGCGCTGATCGTGGTCGCGGCGATGGAGTGCGACGACCCGCGCCGCCGGCCGATTGACGAGCGCGAAGAAGCCGACCGCATGCACGCGCGGTTTTTGTCGCCGGTATCGGACTTTTCAGCGCTGCTGAAACTTTGGCGCTGGTATCATGAACAGGCCGTATCCAACACCGCAGCCCGCAAAATTTGCAAGCAGAACTATCTGTCTTTCCCGAAGATGCGCGAATGGGCGGACCTGCGCGACCAGTTGGAACGGCTCTGCCGGGAAGAGCTGCGGTTGTCGCCGCCGTCATCCCAGGGAGGGGACATCGGTTTGCATCGCGCGTTGCTCACCGGGCTGATCGGAAACCTTGGCAAACGCGACCCCGAAACCAACGATTACCTCGGTGCCCGCGGCATCCGGTTCGCCATTTTCCCCGGTTCCGGGCTGGCCAAGAAAAAAATGGCGAAAGAACCTGAAACCGCGCACCGTCACGGTCAAGCGGTCTTTCCCACCAGCCGAGATTGGGTGCTTACCGGCGAACTGGTGGAAACCTCGCGGCTTTTCGCCCGTTCCGTTGCCTGCATCGATCCCGAATGGATCGAACCGGCCGCCGGGCACCTTTGCAAATACAGTTACCACTCGCCGTTCTGGGACGGCCGCCACGGTTTCGTGCGGGTAAAGGAACGTGTCACGCTTTTTGGTCTGGTGTTGGCCGAAGGTCGGGTGCGTGACGCCACCAAATTGATTCCCGGCGATGCCCGCGCGATATTCATCCGGGAAGGTCTGGTCAACGGCGATTTGCCGCGCCCCATCCCAAAATTTGTCACTGACAACTTGGCTCGCATCAACGCACTGCTGCGGGAGGAAGACAAAACCCGCCAGCACGGTTTGCTGTTCGACCCCGAAACCTCCGTCGCTTTTTATGACGCCCGGCTGCCGTCCGGCATCTGCAACGCCGCGCAGCTCCGTCAGTGGTCGGCTCGTGCCACTGCGGCGGAACTGGCCCGGCTGACCATGCGGGATAGCGACCTGCCGCCGTTGCGTGACCTGTCGAAAGATTTTCCCGATGCCGTTACGTTGGGCGGAAACCGCTTGAGGCTGGACTATCGGCACGCTCCGGGCGAACCGGACGACGGGATTACCTGCACCGTACCCGCCGCACTGTTGCCATTGGTGTCGGCTTGGCGGTCGGACTGGCTGGTTCCGGGAATGCTCGACGAAAAACTCCACTGGATGCTGACCGCCCTGCCGTCGCGCTACCGCCGGTTGCTGTTGCCGTTGGACGAGACCATCGCGATGTGCCGCAACCGGCTGTCGCCCAACAAACAGAGCCTTATCCACTCCTTTATCGACGCGGTGTACGTGGAGCGCGGGGTACGTTTGCCGGAAGACGTTTGGAACGAGGCGGATTTTCCGGAACATTTGCGGATGCGTTTTCGGGTGGTGGATGCCGCCGGGAAAGAGCTGGGGTGCGGGCGCAACCTTAAACCGCTGGTAGAACTGTTCGGGCACGGCACGGTGGCAAAGGCATCGGACGGCCCCTCCGGCCGCTGGCACCGCGACGGCCTGACCGGCTGGAGTTTCGGCGATCTGCCGGAACGGGTGGATGTCGGCAAGGCGGGCTGGCCGATCATCAATTTCCCCGCCCTTCGCGATGCCGGCGACTCGGTGGGCATTCGTCTGTTTGCCGATGCCGCGGCGGCCGCCGCCTCTCACGAGCAGGGAGTGTGCCGGCTTTTCGCGTTGACGTTGGGCAAGGATTGGAAACGTTACAGTCAGCCGATGTCCCTGCCGCGCGATGTGCTTCACTATGTCGAGCAGTTGGGCAGTTCCCCCGCCGCGTTGGGGCAGGAGGTGGCGTTTGCCGCGGTACGGGAGACGTTTGTGTCCGGTCGTCCGCCGGTGCGCACGGAACGCGAATTCGCGGAACGGTTCGCCGCCGGACGCGGCAATCTGCACAACGCGCAACTGAACCGTGCCCGGCTGGTGACCTCTCTGTTGCGGACCGCGTTGGGGTTGGAGCGGTCGTTGGAATCGGCGCGGGTGTCGGGAGAAACGCGGGAAGATTTGGGCGAACAGCTGGCGTGGCTGGTATTCCCCGGTTTCGCAAAGTCCGTTCCCGATGCCAGACTGGCGCAGTATCCGCGTTACCTTGAGGCCTGCCGGATCAGACTGGAACGTGCCGCCAACAATCCCGGCGGGGAATTGAAAAAACTGGACGAAATCACCCCGCAGTGGCGGCGATACGTCGATTTCGTCACGGCGGACCGCCGTCCTCGCCACAACGCCGCCGCGTTGTCCGAGTACCGCTGGCTGGTGGAAGAGTTCCGGGTTTCGCTGTTCGCGCAGGAACTCCGCACCCCGGTTACAACCTCGGCCAAGCGTTTGGACGCGCTGTGGAAACAGGTTCTGGAGATTGCCCAGTGAGCCGGCGCGGAAAGCAAATCCTGTAAAAGCTTGTTTTTTCGGTTGAAAAACGTAGATGGCGCGGTTGGGCAGTTGACACGGATCGGCCGATATGATAGAATGCTGGCCATCTCAATCACGCGCGGGAGGGAAGATCCTCCCACCGGTTAGGAAAGGAAAAACATGACGATTAGTGAAGTGAAGGCGCGGGAAATCATCGACTCTCGCGGTAACCCTACGGTTGAAGTTGACGTGATCCTCGAAGACGGCACGCTCGGTCGTGCTGCGGTCCCCAGCGGCGCGTCCACTGGCGTGAACGAGGCTCTTGAGCTTCGCGACGGCGACCCCAAGCGTTATCTGGGCAAGGGCGTCACCAAAGCCGTCGATAACGTGAACAAAATTATCGCCCCGAAAATCATCGGCATGGAAGCGTTCGACCAGCGCGGCATCGACAAACTGATGCTCAAGCTCGACGGTACTCCCACGAAGTCCAAGCTCGGCGCCAACGCGATTCTCGGCGTTTCGCTCGCGGTTGCCAAGGCGGCGGCGAACTTCTTCCAGATTCCGCTTTACCGCTACATCGGCGGCACCAACACCTACACCCTCCCGGTCCCGATGATGAACATCATCAACGGCGGCGCGCACTCTGACGCCCCGATCGCGTTCCAGGAGTTCATGATCCGCCCCGTCGGCGCGAAGTCCTTCAAGGAAGGCCTCCGCATGGGCTCCGAAACGTTCCACAACCTCAAGAAGGTTCTGAAGGCCCGCGGCCTCTCCACGGCGGTGGGCGACGAAGGCGGTTTCGCCCCGGCGTTGGACTCCATCGAGGACGCCCTTGAGTGCATCATCAAGGCCATTAAGGCCGCCGGCTACAAGCCGGGCAAAGATGTGACCATCGCTCTCGACTGCGCCTCTTCCGAGTTCTACAAGAACGGCAAGTACGACTACACCTGGAAGGAAGGCAAGAAGGGCGCCAAGCGCACCTCCGCCGAGCAGGTGAAGTATCTGGAAGAGCTAGTTGCGAAGTATCCGATCGACTCGATCGAAGACGGCATGGCCGAAGGCGATTGGGAAGGCTGGGTCGCGCTCACCAAGGCGATCGGCGGCAAGTGCCAGCTAGTCGGCGACGATCTGTTCGTCACCAATGTGAAGTATCTTGAGAAAGGCATTAAGCTTGGCGCCGCCAACTCGATCCTCATCAAGGTCAACCAGATCGGTTCCCTCTCCGAGACTCTTGACGCCATCGAGATGGCGCACCGCGCGGGTTACACCTCCGTGACCTCGCACCGTTCCGGCGAGACCGAGGACGCGACGATCGCCGACATCGCGGTTGCCACGAACTCCGGGCAGATCAAGACCGGTTCGATGAGCCGCACCGACCGCATCGCGAAATACAACCAGCTCCTCCGCATCGAGGAAGAGCTTGGCGACAAAGCGGTTTACGGTTATAAGAAAGTCCGCTAAAGTTTGCTTCGCAAATGTAAAAAAGCCGGAAGGGGAGACCCTTCCGGCTTTTTTCGCATTTATCAGTATGGTGGCGCCGGTGGAATTACAATAATGCCATTACGATTGGGTGGTGGCGGCGTGTAAGTTTTTGGAATGACAATCAATTCCAATTTAGACCCACTAACAATGATTGGTGAACGCTTTTCCTTGGCGGGCTCATCGCCCTTAGGCTTTTCCTCGGCCGGTTTTTCTGAATCTGGTTGAGGATCCGTCTTTTCGGGCTTCTTTTCCTCGGCGGGTTCATCGGCCTTAGGCTTTTCCCCGGCCGTATTTTCTGGGCCTGGTTTAGGTGTCGATGGTTGAGGATCCGTCTGGTCGGGCTGCGTATTAGTAGAAGTCTTCGGATTTGCTTCATGCGACGGATTTTCACCGCCTATGACTTTGCCAATACCTGTAATAGCACCACCAATCTCACTTCTTATCTTACCAAACAGATCATTATCGAAATATTGACATGAAGTCAAGAAAAACAACAGTGGTAAGACCGACAACAAGTCTTTTCTAAATGACATTATTTTCATTATACCCTTATCCTCCGTTAACGTTCTGCCCTATCAAGGGCCTTCGAGTAAATCGTCCTTGCTAACACATCATCACCCCAATCTTCATACGCTTTTTTTATCACTTCCATGCGTTCTTTCGGGGTACGCTCTGGATGGTTGCCAAAAATCGCGTCTTTTAAAGCCGTAACTTTTTCATTAGGATCTCCAAGTTCATCAATTGCCCCCTTGATTTCTTCAGGAGACATTCGGTTTGCGATATTATTAACTGTATTGTAAAATTCACTATTTTCCTCGGCGTTATCAATAATGTTGCTTTTCTGCGCTTCAATATATTCTTCAAAAGCAAACGAGTCAATTGTTTCGTCTAAATCATTCGCATCCAGTTTGTCGTCAGCGTCTAACACTTTCTCTAGAACTGCCACACCTCTCTTCCCTGCGGCAAATGCTTCATTCTCAATCAATAAGTCGCTATATTGCTCTTCGTACTCGTCGGTTGTAAGAAACAACTCATTTTTAATTACTTGTTCACGGGATTTTTCAATACTGCCTTTTTTGTACACTTCTGACACCTGGTCCGCGTGTTTACTCTCATGGCATATTATCTCGACCGAAGTCTTTGGGGAGTCGTTTTCTACAAATTCACGACGCAAGAAAATTTCCTTGCAGTATTTATGATTATCGTCATCAATACCTTTTGTGGTAAATCCTTTGTCATTAGGGTGCGCTTGCTCTTGAGCATCCGACATTATCTTGACGTTAGGGGATTTCCGGTTATGAATTTTAGCCTCTACGTCGGCAAGCCGTTGTAAACTTGACATTCTTGCATCCAAAGTCAAGTTTTTCCAATTTGAAAAACCTGTTTCATTACCATCTTCCATTTTGGATAGAACATATTCTCGCAATCGAGACCGGTATGGATCGGAAGCAACATCATATTTTCCATCAATATGAGCTTCCAATCTCTTGTTGTCGAACATTTCGGTCTCTTTCATCGGCCATTTCCCCTTTTTAATGAAAAAAAAAGGTTATTCGTGCCATTTGAATCATTATGCTCATTTTGTTCATCCGGGCTCGCCACTTCGGTGCTTTGACCATCAGACGATTGCTCGGTACGGGCAGGAGTATTTCCCGCAGCAGATAATATCGCCGAAAAACCATTTACCTTTCCCTTTTGCTTGGAATTAGTTTGATCATTTTGCTCTTCTTGAGTATCATTTTCAAAATCATTGTTCTCTACATTAGAAGGCCGATTGATAGTATCTTCGGGTTGTTTTATTTGCCCCGACAAATTATCATCTTCTGCACTGTCAGACTCTGCATCATTGTCATCAGTGCCATCATTGTAAACATTTTCTGATTCGTCAGTATTGGCAAACAATTCCAAGATGTCAAATCCTTTTAGCCCTTGATTTGTATCAATCGACTCTGTTTTACGGTCTTGGTTCATGATTTTATAATCTGTAGTTTGGTCTGTTCTTCCTGCTGAATCAGCCGATTCATTTATTTCTCCACTATTGTTTGTCTCATCCATCTGGCTTGGTAACTTAACTTCGTAATCTTTTCCAGTGGCGACGAACTGTTCGATTTCAGGGGTAACCCCATATGATTCCTTTTCCGCATGTGTCATTTCATGTGCTCCACGTTCCTCGCCTGGCCTTAATCGGATTGGATAGTTACCGAATTTTGGGGTTGGGCCAGTATTATCAGCCTTCAAAACCGTACCGCCGTTCTCCACGCTATCGTCCTCGCCGCCGTCCGTATCCTCTGCGTTCGCGTCACCGCCGTCGGCTTCGGTCTCCGGAACGGAGTCTCCGTTTTCCCCGCTATCGTCCGTGTCGTCGCCCGGTTCGTCCGCGCCAATGTCCCCGCCGTCATCGGAATCGCTTTCCGGATTAGCAGCGTCGTCAGTATCCTCGGTGTTCGTGTCACCGCCGTCGGCTTCGGGTTCAGGAACGGAGTCTCCGTCCTCCCCGCTATCGTCCTCGCCGTTGCCCGGTTCGCCCGGTTCGTCCGCGTCAATGTCACCGCCGTCATCGGAATCGCTTTCCGGATTAGCTGCGTCGTCCGTATCCTCTGCGTTCGCGTCACCGCCGTCGGCTTCGGTCTCCGGAACGGAGTCTCCGTTTTCCCCGCTATCGTCCGCGCCGTCATCGGTGCCGGCTTCGGGTTCAGCTGCGTCGTCCGTATCCTCTGCGTTCGCGTCACCGCCGTCGGCTTCGGTCTCCGG
>JAFTCL010000038.1 GCA_017454745.1 Kiritimatiellia bacterium | reverse complement strand
CGTCATCCTCGTCGTCATCCTCGTCCTCGTCGTCCGCATCGGCAGCGTTGTTGGCGGCAGCCGCACCAGCCGCAGGCGTGTTATTGCGCACGGTGCTGGAAGGGGTAAACGATCTAGGCACAGTGGTCGGCACCGTCGGACGCGGGTTTTGCGCGTTGGCGACGACCGAGATCAGCACGATGGCGGCGGTTACGCCCACGAGTCTCATCCAGTTGATAAAATAAGTATTCATTTATTTGTCCTCTTCCAATCCGTTGGGGGGAGTCCCCGCATTCGGGGCCGGAGCCACGCCGCCGGTTTCGTCTTTTCCGGTTCCGTCTGATTCGTCATCCGGTTCCGGTTGCCCGCTTTGTCCGCCGGTTTCGCCGGCCCCGTCTTCCTCGTTGTCACTTTTATCCGCAGCGGCCGTTTTTTCGTCGGCACCGCCGCCTTTGTCCGATCCGCCACCTACCGCGTCGCGCTGCTCCTCGCCGCGCATATAGGCGCAGTATAGTGAGAAGGTTCCCTTAAGATAACCCGCTTTGGACGATGGACGGATGAACATATTCCGAACATCGAGCATCGCCCCCTCCAGATGCAGGTCGTAGAGAAACTTCACCAACGACTCCAGCGTACCTTCCCAATCCTTGCACTCAATCGGCAGTTCGAAAACATCCCCGGCGGTCGAAACCTCCTCCCCCGCCTGCCGTCGGGAAATGGTAAGGTTGTTTTTTTCTGCCAGAGCTTCCATGGTGTTCAGCCAATGGGTATCCACGTCTTTTTCTTCCGGGAACACCGGCATCAAACTCTGCATCTGCTCGTAACGCTCATCCCAATCGTTACGGACCGCAATCAGGTTTTTCTCCTCTTGGAGTTTTTTCTGGGCGTTTTCGTAAATTTGCCGGGCGGTACGCCAATTCTCCGTCTGTTTCTTGTAACTCAACGCGGCCAGCGCGTAAAGTGCCAGTACCGCCACGATGATCAGGAGGTTTTTTTCGCGAAAAGACACTGCGCTCATTTCTTTTCCTTGCCTCCCGGAAACTGTGCGTTGATATCAAACTTGTTTTTGCCCTTAACCACCGACGGACCGGTCAAGGACACGTTCGAGAACAATTTGTTGGCGGCGAACTTATCCTTCAATTCGTAAACCTGCGTCGACTGGTCGGCTTCGCCGGAAATCTTCAATCCTTCGTTTCGCTTGTAGTTAATGCTGGTTAGGGTGATCCCTTCGGGCAACTGCTCCGAAATCATTCGCAACATCTCCAGCGTGGAATATGAACGATCGGTATATTTCAAAATCAGATTAACCCGCTCGCGGGTGTCTGCCACCTGTTTGTAGGAACGGGATATGGACCGGGATTTCTTCCTCAGGTTGTTGGTCATCTGGGTGTAAACCGCCGGACCGGCGAACAAAACGCCCATCGCAACCGCCCAAATCGCCATCGCTATCCCCGCGAAGGTCAACACCCGCTTGCGGATGGTCCGCTCGCGCAGATCGTCACGCCACGACTGCGGGGTGAGATCCATCGTCGCGCCCTCGCCGGTTCGCAACGCCACACCCTCTACGCCACCGTACGGATTGGGCAGCTTCATCCATGTGGCGGGAATCCCGAAATCATTGCGCAACGTCTCCAAGAAGGCTTCTTCGGGTTTCTCGGAGGAAATCACCAAAATGTCGCTGGCGTCGGAACTTCCGGCGTCCAACTCGATGTTCATCAGCGAAATGGTCAGCTCACGGGAAATCTCAACCGGGTCGGCGGCGGTGCCAAGATTTCGCGCCAGCACCGGGCAACCGTTGTCCAACACCAGCAAATCCCAACCGTCTCCAATGTTCATCATCACCAGACGGCGGCCGTTTTGGACCAGCTTGCAGGGGCCGCAAAGGGAACGGAACCACCCCAACACCGCGACGTCGGTGCGAACCACCTTGAGTTTGACGGACTCCAGCTCTTCGCGGATCTTTTCGTACACCGGTTCGGGCATCGCCGCAGCGAACACCCACAAGTCGGTCTCGGTCTCGCTTAAAATCTCGCAACCAACAGATTGCTCCTCGCCCTGGAACGGCGAAAATTTATCCATCTGCAGGGCCACGGCAGACTGGATGTCGTCGCGCATCTCCACCGGCACCTTGATACTACGGGTCATCAGCCGGGAAAGCGGTAGCGCGATCACCACTTTATCGGCGCCCAATTCTGATTTCGCGGCGGTCAGCCCGCGAAACATCGGGGTGTCGGTGGCGACTACCGTGCCGGCATCTACGCCGCCATCGGCAAACTCCGCGGCCGGCGCCAAATCCGGCGGTTGGTTCTGCTCCTTGAGCGGCCACTCGCCGCCGCCGACACGAGCCCAACTGTCGCGTCCGCGCGGCACAAACCGCACGCCCCTAAGCGCGTCACCTTCCGCTGCTAATGCTATAATCTCGTTTTTTGCCATAATAGACCGATGAAATGCCTAAAAAATAAAACGGCTAGAATTATACAATATTACCGTTAAAATTCCAAGCGGATAATAATCCGCGAAGCTTATTAATTGCTTCGCCCATATCCGGCTGCCGGAAAAGGAACGATCCCGCCACAAATTGGTTGGCCCCGGCCTCGGCCGCCACCGCCGCCGTTTCGAAATTCACCCCCCCGTCAACCATAATGTCCAGCGCACTCCCGGCGCAACGCCGCAAAGCGGCGATTTTTGGCATCACTTCCGGCATGAACGATTGTCCGCCGTAACCGGGGTTGACGGTCATAAACAGCACTTCGTCGCACAGCCCGAGATACGGTTTAATGGCTTCCACAGGGGTTTGCGGACGCAAAACCAGTCCTGACCGCACCCCAAGGGAGCGGATTTCCCGCAACGCGGCCCAAATGTCGCAGTCGGCTTCGACATGGATCTGGACGGTCTGCGCCCCGTACTCGACGAACCTCCCGATGTAAAGATCGGGGCGCGACATCATCAGGTGCACATGGCGGAACAACCCCGGCGCGACTCGGCGCGACAGCGCCACAACGTCCGGCCCGAAGCTTAGGTTGGGCACAAAGTGCGCGTCCATGATGTCCAAATGCAGCGCATCGGCGCCGGATCCGGCGACCCGGACAATTTCTTCGGAAAGCCGGCCAAAATCGGCGGCTAGCAGAGAGGGTAGAATCTGGATACTCACGGCAGATCTCCTTGGGCTTTATTCCTCGGTTTTATTGGAGGTACGCGGTTTTTTGGGCGTTGCCGCTTTGGCCGCCCTACCCTTCGCCGAACCTTTTTTCTTCGGGGCTTCCGCCGGCTCAATCGAATCGGCTACAACCCCCGGGGTTGCCTTTGTATTGGTTTCCCCGTCGCGATGCCGGAAAAGCAATTTCTTGCGATCCGGATCGGCCGAAACATCAATGACACCGGGTTTGATTTCACCGCGCAGCAACTCTTCGGCCAGCGGGTCTTCCACTTGACGCTCGATGGTGCGGCGGAGCGGACGGGCACCCATCATAGGGTCGTAACCTTGGTCAACCAGAAATGCGGTGGCGGATTCGTCAAGCTCCAGCTTGATACCCTTCGACTGCAACCGCCCCCGGATTCCGGCCAGCTCAATGTCCATAATCTGCACCACGTCGGCGCGGTTTAGTTTGCGGAAGACGATAATGTCGTCGAAACGGTTCATCATCTCCGGTTTGAACACCTGCTTGGCGGAATCGATCATCTGCGAGCGCAACCGCTCGTAATCCTCGGAGTCGGTGCTGCCACCGCTGAACCCGAGACCGCGCCGCTGTTTGTCGAAATCGAACCCCAGGTTGGAGGTAAGAATCACCACCGTGTTCCGGAAGTCCACCTGACGGCCAAGGCTGTCGGTAAGCCGCCCTTCTTCGAGGATCTGAAGCAGCATGTGCATAACGTCCGGATGGGCTTTTTCGATTTCGTCAAACAACACCACGCTGTAAGGCCGGCGCCGCACCCGCTCGGTGAGCTGTCCGCCCTCTTCATGGCCAACGTATCCGGGAGGCGACCCCACCATGCGCGACACGGTGAATTTTTCCATATACTCGGACATATCAAGCTGTATCAGCGCCTTTTCATCATCGAACAGCTTCTCCGCGATGGCTTTGGCCAACAGCGTCTTTCCGACGCCGGTGGGACCAAGGAAGAGGAAAGAACCGATCGGACGGCGGGGATCCTTGAGGTCGGCGCGGGCGCGGCGCAAGGCGCGGGAGATGGCGCTGATGGCCGGCAGCTGCCCCACCACACGGGAAGAAAGCTCCTGCTCAAGGTTAAGCAGCCTCGCCATTTCGCTCTCGGTCATCCGCTTGATCGGCACGCCGGTGATGTTCGCCACGGTGCCGGAAATGTCATCGGCGGTAACTGTAATCGGATGCTCTACGCACTCGTTTTTCCAGTTTTCGATCAGAAGTTCCAGCTCTTTTGCCCCACGGCGCTCCTCGTCCCGCAACGCGGCGGCGGTTTCGAACTGCTGGTCGTTTATCGCCTGATTCTTGCGTTTTGAAAGATCCTGCTGGCGCTTCTCGCGCTCCAAAATCTCCGGCGGACGTTTGGCCACCTTCATCCGTACCCTGGCCCCAGCCTCGTCAATCGCGTCAATCGCCTTGTCCGGCAGTTGGCGACCGGGCTGGTAACGGGCGGTAAGGCGCGTGGCCGCCACCAGCGCTTCCGGCTCGTATCTCACGTTATGGTGCTGTTCGTACTTTGGAGCGATGCCCTTGAGAATCTCGATGGTGTCGTCGATTGACGGCTCCTCGACTTTGACGGTTCGGAAACGACGCTCCAAAGCCGCGTCTTTCTCAATCGTCTTCCGGTATTCGTTGAGGGTGGTGGCGCCGATGCACTGCAACTCGCCGCGGGCCAGCGCGGGCTTTATAATGTTGGCTGCGTCCATCGCGCCTTCCGCCCCGCCTGCGCCCACAATGGTGTGCAGCTCGTCAAGGAACAGCACAATGTTCTTCTGCTGGCGGATCTCGGACACTACCGCCTTGATGCGCTCCTCGAACTGGCCGCGATATTTTGTGCCGGCGACCATCAACGCCATATCCAAAGCGATTACCCGTTTGTTGAACATCTGTTCCGGCACCTCGCCTTTGACGATAGCCTGAGCCAACCCCTCCACCACCGCGGTTTTGCCCACTCCGGCCTCGCCCAGCAGCGCGGCGTTGTTCTTCGAGCGGCGCAGCAGAATCTGAATCAACCGCTCTAACTCCGCTTTGCGCCCGATCACCGGATCTAGCTCGCCCTTGGCGGCCAGCGCGGTAAGATCGCGCCCGTAGGCGTTGAGCGCCGGAGTCTTACCGCCACCGCGCTGGTGCGGTTCCGGCGGATCATCGGTCACCGGGAACGGGTCGCCGGGAAAACCTTCGTCATCAGGACCGAAAGGCGGCGGTTGGTCGGGCGGCAGCTCGTCCGGCGGGAAGTCGGCGTTGTCGTCAGGCAACGGCGGATCCTGCGCAAGCTGTTTGATGCGTTCCTGAACCAACGGCAGAGAAATGTGCATATTGCGCATTGCGACGGCGGCCAGCCCCTCTCCCTCGCGAAGCAACGCGACCAGAATGTGTTCGGTATCAGCCTGGCTCTGTTTGTTTTCGTTGGCCTCGATAATTGCCAGCTGCAGCACCTTTTTGGTGCGGGGCGTGAACGGGAGGTCTCCTTTGACCTTGAGTTCGCCGCCAATCCCGGCCAGCTGCTCAATCTCCAGCCGGATGTCGTCAATCGACACGGCCAACGAATCCAAAATGATTGCGGCATTGCATTCCGGCAGGGCTGCCAGGCCCAACAGCAAATGCTCGGTTCCGACATAGGCGTGGTTAAACCGCTGGGCTTCGTTGATCGCGCAACGAATAGCGCGCTGCGCCTGCGGTGTGAATTTCGCGTTAAAACTTTCTAACATAAATCGAACCTTTCCGGTAATGGTCAGTTTTTTTTGTCCGGCATATTGACGAGCCGGAACGATTTAAAGGCCTTTTTGAGATACTCCGCCCTTTTATGGTCGACAAAATAACGGCCCTTGCCAAAGCTAGGAAAATCTGTCACCGTATCAAGCAGCCATAAATGCGCGAACTGGCGGTCAATATCATCGACATTGCGGCGGTTGGCAATCCCTTCAACCACCGCGAACCGGAACGCGGAATGGAAATAACGCGACTCCGATGCGGTCACCAACTCCGAATTTTTAGCCAGCGCAACCGCCCGCGCCAGCCAGTCCATCAATAACAGTTTACGGTTCTTGGCCAACTCTTCACGGCATTCGCACTCGAACTTGCTGATGATGCCGATCGCGGTTTCCGCCAAATAGATCTGTTGTTTCTCGGATGTCCGGCGGTCAAAATTGAAGATGAACTTCATGGTCTTGCTGGATTCAACCAGCGGACAGTCCGACGGATCAATCGGCGAAAGCTTGAAAATTGACGATTCCAACGGCTTGACCAGTTCGTCATAACGGCCCAGCATCAGAATGCCGACCAACTGCATGGAAACGCTGACGCTCAACCCGGTGCCGGTCAAATCGGGATTGCTGCACAGATACCCGAGGTCTTGATTCCACGCAAAGTCGATACCTTTGGAGATCTTATTATCCAGCTTGTCCAAATCTCTCCAGCCCTGCCACAACCGAGCCACGCTGTCATCGTAAACCAACCGCAAATGGTCGTCCTGATTCACCAGCAGATAAAACCACGGCGCACCCAAATCGAACACATACGCGGCACCGGAATTTTTCTCCGCCAATTCATCACGGTAAAACCCTTGCTGAAACATCATGCCCAATTCAAGCGGCATAAGTTGATCAGCATTGAAGAATTTGGCATGCGGAAAAGTCTTGCCGATATAAGCCTTGAGCATGTTCCGAACGGTCAACAGCTCTTTGGGCTTGCACTGCGGCGGAAAATTGATTCCGGCCACGTTGCGGGAGAGACTGAGACAGCTATTGGAAACAACGCGATTAGCGCATTCGCACAAATCGTTTTCACGGCCGGCCAAAATGTCGTCGGCCCACCTTTCGTACGAATATTCCTTGATCAATTTGTTAAGCTTCAAATCCATTCGCTCGCGCGCTCCAAATGGTTACAACAGTTCAAAATCACCCGGCGGTTCCCGGCCCGGCACTTTGCCGAGATATCTGGTGTTGCGCTTCAAAGCGGAGTATTTTTCCATCTTTTCGCGGAACGCTTCATAACAGTAGGCGCAGCCGAATCTCCAGGTGCTAATCGCTTCAGAAAACATACGCTTGCAGGACGGGCACTGCACATCGTTCTCTTTAATCAAATCCGGCACTTTCATCCATTCGGGGATGGGCAACCGATCCAAAATCGCTTGCTGTATCGCTTTGGGCAAATTTAGCTTGGTGATGCTTTCCATCACTTTGTCGTGGATTTGCGCCGGGGTCAGTCCCGACAGGTCAAGATTCATGCAAATGCCTTCCGGGGCATTGCCGCGTGACGGGGCTTTTTTCTTTCCGCGCTCGTTTTCAGCGCATTCCTTACAAACATAAAGCTCACGCATTTCCCCGTCGATTTCTTTCCAAACCACCGATTCCGGCGGCCTTATGTGGCATAATTCGCATTTCATGGTTGCTTGTCCCGATCTTCTTTCATTTGATCTTCAACGGCAGCCCGAGGATGTCGCCGAGTTTCTTTACGGCGGCATCTGGGTCGGTCTCCACCAATTCCTTGAGCAGACCGAATATCAGCGATTTTTCCATAGCCCCGAGCTGGTCGAAATTTTCAGACACCGCCCGCACCGCCAACGCGCAGGCGTCAAACCGGCGGCGGCGCACCGCGGCCGCATCGTCTGCCGGTTCGCCGCGGTACGGATAAACCTGCTGCTCTTTCCAACTGTTCACCTGATCCGCCGCCGCCATAGCCTTACGCTCTTTGAAATGCTCGCGAAGCATTTCGCGTGCGGTTTCCAGCAGCGTCTTGATTTCCGGATTCAACTCCTCCAGCACCAGCAGATTTTCCTGATGCATCTGCTTGAAACGCGGCGAAATCAAGTAGGCGGTGTAGTTGAATCCGCTTCCCGGACGAACCGCCGCATCAACCTCGTGGAGCGCGAAACCATCATGGTTGCAGAAAACGATTTTGCTACGCCCCTGTTTGTTTTTCCACTCAATCACCCGCAACTCGGCGACATTCTGCCCGTTGGCATCACAAATCTGGAAAATGTTTTCCGAGCGCTGCACGATAAGCGGGTTGACCGGCAGACCACGAAACCAGATTTTGACGTTCGGATAGGCGCGAAGATATAGCGCGAACTGCGAAGCCAGCTGTTGCACCGCCCACTCGTTGTCCAGCAGCATGGAAGGTTCGCGGATAATTTCGCCGATCCTCACCTCGGTGCCGGTGGCCGGCCCCGGTTGCGGGAATTCGGTCAGCTCAAAATGGCCGGGATCGTCGGCACGCCCGTCAAGCGTGAACGAGTGAAGCCCGGAATCGGTCTGAACCGTGGTTCGCCACTCCACGTGGTTGCCCAAGGAAAACGCCTTGAACCGCCCCTTGCCCTTGCGCCCGTGTATTACCCGGTCGGAATAGCGGGTGCGGTAAACAGTCCGCTTCCACGATCCCCCGAGATTGGCAAAGCAGTGTCCGTCATTAGCAAGGTCGATCCCGATGCCGTCGTCCGAAACGAGAATGGTGTCAATCCCGCCCAAAGGGTTTTGGACGAGATCAACCTTAACATTCAGCGCGTCGGCATCCAGCGCGTTCCAGATTAATTCCGAAAGCGCCTGGATCGGCGAACCGGTGCAGAGCGATGCGATGTGGTCGCGTTGGGCCTGAACGGTGATGATGCTCATTACAGCTCTTCCTTTTCAAACGTCTCCAGCGTGTAGATGTATTCATACTGGCGGTCGGGCATCAACCGGTACTCCTCCCAAGGCAACACGCCCCAGCTGTTCTCGCCGGCCAACCCCATCTGCCCGTAATCGATGTGCAGCACCAGATTGCCGCAAGGCCGCAATTGCCACGGGTGTTTGCAACTGGACAACTCCTCCGTGGTGTACTTGCAGACATTAAGGTTGAATTTCGGCTCGCCGGTGATGCGGATGCCGTTCCCTTTAGCATCGTTCAACTCGGCCCAGAAGACGTCACAGCGGTTACCGCTCTCCTGCGGCTCCACATAGGGGAAGAAGAAGTCGCCGGCCGACAGCGAATAAAGGCCGAAGAACGCGGCGGCCTGGCGGTCGGAGTAGTTTTCCTGCGGTCCGCGCCCCAGCCACGTCACGTTTGAATACTCCGTCGGCAATTGCGCGGTCATCCCGAAGCGCGGAATCCAAGCCAGTTTCTCGCCCTGCGGGTTAAGCGTGAACTGAATCCGAATCTGGTTTTTCGCGTTGAAAATGTATGCCAGTCTGCCGGTGGTTTGCTGTGCCTCAGGGAAGGTCAGCTCCGCCACCACGCCCCAATTGCCGTCAACTTCCCGGCGGCATTTTACGCTCTTGACCGTACGGTTCGCAGCGGCGTTTTTCCACATTGCGGTGCGGGCAGGCATGTTGTTGCCTCGATCATTGTCGGTCGGGGCCCGCCAGAAATCCGGCTCCAACGGTGTCCGCAGCAATTCGCCGGCAGCGGTTTTCCAAGAGACTATCGCTCCGGTCTGCTTGCTGATTTTCAGCGTGTATCCGGAAGCGGCGACGGTGACCTCCCGCTCATCCTCGGTAAGCTCGATCGGTTTGTTGCGAATGTTGCCCGAGTGCTTGGAATAGCCCTCCGAAGCTTCCGCCGGCACCACCACCTGGTCGCGGGCCGCGATAAAACCGCGATCCGCCCACTCGGTGCGGCGTCGGGTCAGGAAACTGAAATTCCAAGTGCTAACCCTCGCCACATAAGCCGGTTGGCGCGCCATCGATATCGGCAACTTAATCTCCTTCTCGCCCTGCGGCGGCACATCCAGCGGGCCAAGGCTGCCGGAGGAAATCTCAACCCCGTTCTCCTCGTAACTCCAACGGCATTCGTATTCGTTGAGATTGGTGAAAAAGGCGCGGTTCTTGACCTTGAACACGGCCTTGGTGACATCTACCGCCGTTACTTCCGCGTTCTGGTAACAGTAACGCACTTCCGGCACCTGCGGCGACTCGCGCCGGTCAGGCTGGAACAACCCGTTGCAGTTGAAGTTGTCGTCGTTCGGGATATCGCCGTAATTGCCGCCGTAAGCCCAATAATACGCGGGTTCGCCGTGTTTGACCACTTGGGTGGGCAACGGCTTGCGCAATGCCTGATCCGCGAAATCCCAAATGAATCCGCCCTGGAGATTCGGATAGGCGTAAATCGCTTTCCAGTAATCAGCAAGGTTGCCCGACGAGTTGCCCATCGCGTGTGAATACTCGCACATGATGAACGGGATCTCGGTGTCGGTGCGCTTGCCGTATTCAATTATGCGCTTTACCCGGGCGTACATGGTGTCAACCGTGTCGTGCGGCCCGTTGCGCTGGTTTTGGATGCGGCGGCCGGGATCGCGGGCGCGGACTTTGGAAAACGCTTCGGCGAAGAAATCGGAATCTACGTTGTTTTCGTTGCCGAGCGACCAAATGACCACGCACGGATGGTTTTTGTCCCGCTCAACCATTCCCATCACCCGGTCCAGCGCGGCTTCACGGAAGTGCGGGTCCACCACCGGATTGCGGGAGTTGTCCGCCAACCCGTGGGTCTCCAAATTAGCTTCGTCAATCACATACAACCCGTAACGGTCGCAAAGGTCGTACCAGCGCGGATCGTTGGGATAATGGCATGTGCGGACGGCATTGATATTGTTGCGTTTCATGATCTTGATGTCCTCGACCATCCGCTCCAGCGGAACGGCGTAACCGTGGTCAGGATCCATCTCATGGCGGTTCACCCCCTTGAACAGCACCGGCTGGCCGTTCACCAGAATCTGGCTGTTTTTCAACACCACATCCCGGAAGCCCACGTTCTGCGGGATAGCCTCCTGCAGCTTACCCGACTTGTCCCGCAAAGCGAGCACCAGAGTGTAGAGGTTAGGGGTCTCGGCCGACCACAATTTCGGCGACGCCACTGGCAATGTAAGCGAGATTTTACCGTTCACCGCCATAGCGGTGCCACTGACAACCTTGCCGCCCCGGAACGTGCGCGGATAAAGATCCGCCTCCAATGTGGCGGCTACCGCCTGGTTGAGCACGGCATCGATTTTCAGCTCCCATTTACCGTCCGCTTTTTCGCCCGCCGCCGGGAGGGTCTTCACGAAAAAGTCTTCCAGATGTACCGCCGGAGTGCTCCAAAGATAAACCGGACGATATAACCCGGAAAGCCGCCAAAAGTCCTGGTCTTCCATATAGGCGCCGTCGCACAACCGCAACGTCTGGACGGCCAACACATTCGGAGCGCCATACTTCACCAGCGAAGTGACATCGAAACTCGCGCCCTGACGGCCGTCTTGCGCGTAACCGGCCCGAACGCCGTTCACCCACACATACATGGCGGACGCGAAACCGTCGAAACGCAGATGGATGTTGCGCCCTTTCCAGCTTTCCGGCACCGTGAATTCGCGCCGATAGGAACTTACCGCGTTGCGCTCCCGGAAGGTGGTGTAATTCTCCGGCGGTTCACCCATCACGAACGGCGGGTCAACCTTGAAGTAGTAACCGATGTTTTTATAGAGCGGAGTGCCGTAGCCCAAAACTTCAACCGGTTCCGGCACCGGGATTTCTTTCCAGTCCGCCACGTCGTAAACCGGATTTTCAAACCCTTTCGGCGCCACGTCGGGCTGAGCCACCCATTTAAATTTCCATTGGCCGTCCAAAGACATGAAATACGGGGAATCCTCCCGCCCGTTCGACACTTTGGCGGTTTTCTGCGACGGATACACCATCATCGTCGACCGGGACGGTTCGGTGCCGACCCGGTAAACCATCGGGTTTTGCCACTCCAACTGGCGTTCCAGCAGCCGCTCGTGGTAGGTGGCAGCGGGGCGGGGATTGTTGCCGCCCAGAAACACGGTCTCAACCCAGCAACCGCGTCCGCCTTGGGTACCCACCGTTGCAAGCGTAAGCATACCGGCGTCAGCACCTTTAAGGCTGACATCAAACGCCTTGGCGGCGTCACGGGATGACATTTCGCCGCTCTGCCACACGGTTTTTCCGGCAAGACGAATTTCAAAACCGACCTTCACATCGGTGTCGGCGGCAACGCCAACTTTGCCGACAAAGCGTTCCGAACCGCCGCGGATAATCTGCAACTCCGAACCGGCGGGCATGGCAATGCCTTCCGCGTAACTCCGCCCGCCAATCGAATAAGGCCCTTGCGCCGTCGCGGCCTCCGGGAAGGCAAAACCGGCGCCAACGGTGGACAGCCAGCACCGTTTCCAATTTTCGGAATCCACCGCCTCCGGTTTTTGTCCGGACTCGGAGACAAACTTCGCGTCCAACCAATCGGCGTGGTCGCCAGAATCATTGTCGTTCCATTGGTCAACCCGCAACAACGCCATCTTGTAGCCGCTCAAGTCAACATCCACCGCCACCGGCTGGTCGCCTTTGCCCAACGGCGGGCTTTGCCACAACAGCCGTTCGTCGGCCAATACCTGGAAAACCAGTTTTCCGGGACGATTGCGGGTATCGTCCACACCGACCAACGCCTGAAACCGCGTTGCGCCATTCAGCCGGACATACAGCTCCGACTCGGCATGCGTGGACATTCCGGAGGCATAGGCCTTACCCGCCACCTGAAGTTTTTCGCCAAACAGGTTAGCGTCACGCTTGGCCTCTTTCCAACCCTGCCGGGTTTTGGAAATATCCAAATCCGTCAACGGCACCACAATCCCCTGCGCAACCGCCGCCGCCACTGCGCAAGCCCATAAAATGAATTTTCGTTCCATGTTTTCCTCTCTTCAAAATGAGACTCCGAGAAATGGAATATTAATTGTATCATGCCTTCCCATTAAAGTAAATGGCAGAATTTGACGAACTGGGGTTTCGCCTTATCGCGTCCGCCAAGGCGCTATCGTGGAAAGGCAGTGAAATTCACGCCGGAAACGCGAGACCGTAATGGCGGAAACCATTTTTTGTCAAAACGGATATAAAAGCCGCCCAACGCGGCTTTCGCCCTAACTGGCGACGGAGCGGGCGAACAATCCGCTGCGCCAGTTTTTAATCAGTATGGTGTCCAGCTCGCGCATTCCCTGCGCTTCGTAAGCGGCGCGAACCGCAGGATACTGCTCATCCAAAATCCCGGACAGGATCAACCGGGCGTCTTGTCCATCGGCGACCGAAGCGGCGACTTGCTCGGCGAACGCGACCAGAATCGGGGCGAGAATATTGGCCACCACCACCCCGGCCGGAGGATACGGGTGGGAAAGGTCATCAACCGTAACCGGGAAATCCACCCCGTTGGCGGCGGCGTTTTCTTTTGTTACATGGATGCAGTCGGGGTCGTTGTCAAACGCCGTAACCTCGCTAAACCCCAGCAGTTTCGCCGCAATGGCCAAGATTCCGGAACCGCACCCCATGTCAATCACCCGACGGTTTGGGTTTTCGGACGCCAGACGGTCCAAAAAGCGAAGGCAAGCCTGGGTGGTTTCGTGCTTGCCGGTTCCGAAACTCATTCCGGGGTCCAGGGTTATCACCTTTTCGCCGGGTTTTGCGTCGTATTTTTCCCACGACGGGCGAACCACCAGACGTTCGGAAATCTTCTCCACGTGGAAAAATCGTTTCCAACTCTCCGCCCAGTCGCTTTTTGCCATTTTGGAAATTTCCGGCGTCAACTCAATGCCTATCAAACCGGCCGCGTCGGTCAACGCTTTGCAGACCGCCGGTGCCTGTTCGGCGTTTTCCAAAAACACGTCAATCCTGCTAACGTTCTTTTCCAAATCATACCAAGAGGTCGGCGTAAAATCGTCGGCATCCAACAGTTCGAACAGACAGTCCACCTGCTCCGGCGCAATACCGCAACTCACCACCGTCAAAAGATCGTCACTCATTTATAAAACTCCTCAATGCTGGTCACTGTACGAATAAGGTCGCGCATCCAAACCGGTCCCGCGCTTGCGGTTCGGTTTATCGCCCATCACAAACTCGATACTGCCGCCGTTGCGCAGCGTATCCGCGTCGAAAAAGTTTTTCCCGTATTTTTTGCCGTTGAGCTTAACCGATTGGATGTAACGGTTGGAATCGCTGTTTTTGTCCGCCGATATCACCAACTCCTTACCGCCGCGCAACTTCACCACCGCTTTCTTGAACAACGGCGCGCCAATCACATACTGGTTGCTTCCGGGGCAAACCGGGTAGAAACCCAATGACGACCACACGTACCACGCCGAAGTTTGCCCGTTGTCATCGTCACCGCACATTCCGTCAACAGTGGGGCGATACAACCGGTTCAGCGCCTCGCGCACCCAATATTGGGTTTTCCACGGTTCCCCGGCATAATTGTATAGGTATATCATGTGTTGGATCGGTTCGTTGCCGTGCGCATACTGCCCAAAATTTTGGGTCTGCATCTCGCGGATTTCATGGATCACCGACATATAAGCGGAAGCGTCAAAAGTCGGCGGCAGGGCAAAAATCCGATCGAGTTTGTCAATGAACTTTCGTTCCCCTCCCATCAGCTCAATCAGTCCGCGCACATCGTGGATGACCGACCAAGTGTAATGCAGACTGTTGCCTTCGATGAAATCGCCGCCCCATTTGTATGGATTGAATTTTTCGTTGAAAGTGCCGTCACGGTTGCGCCCTACCATCCAACCCCGCGCCGGATCGAAAACGTTGCGGTAATTTTGGCAACGGGCGGCGTAACGATCGATCTCTTCTTTGGGACGCCCCAGCGCGACCGCCAGTTTCCAGATACACCAATCGTTGTACGCGTATTCCAACGTCCGGGCGGCGCTGTCGGTAATTTTAACATCACGCGGAACATAACCTAGTTCGTTATAGTACTGATGTCCGGGGCGGCCGGAACCGATGAACGGGTTGGCGTCGTTAGCGCCGGATACGCAAGCCTCGAAAAGCTTGTTGATATCATAACCTTCACGGCTGCCGCTCAACCAAGCGTCGGCGACCACTGAAACCGAGTTTTGACCGATCATGCAGCCGCGGGGCCCCGGGCTGGCCCATTCCGGCAGCCATCCGCACTCGCGGTAACAGTTTTTCAATCCCGCCGTCATTTCGGAATTCTCGTCCTGGCAAATAAAGTTCAACAGCGGGAAAAGCGCGCGAAAAGTGTCCCAAAATCCAGTGTCGGTGTAATAAAAACCGGGCAAAACTTTGCCGTTGTTCGGACTATAATGGACGATTTTACCTTCCACGTCAATCTCGTGGATCTTGCGCGGGAACAACATCGCCCGGTAGAGCGAAGTGTAAAACATGCGCCGCTGATCGGGGGTGGCATCCTCCAAACGAATCCGCCCCAACACCGAATTCCAACGGTCCCGCCCCGCGCCACGCACTTCGTCAAACCCCATCGAACCGAGTTCTTTCAAATTCAATGCGGCCTGCCCGGGGCTAATAAACGAAGAGGCGATTTTAATCTGCACTTGTTGCCCGCGCCTGGTCGGGGCGAATTTAATCATTGCCCCGACATGCTTGCCTTCCAACTCGGAAATGCCATCTAAAATTTTCTCACCTTCCCAGATTTTGGTCTCAGCGAAGGGAGTGTCGAACTGCATCACAAAATAGTTTTTGAAGTTACCGGGGCAACTCCAGGTGTTGCGGGTACTCCAGCCAACTATTCTCCGTTCGTTGGGCAGAATCTTTACGAACGAACTGCGGTCATAAGCGTCCACCACAAAATACGGCGAATCGGTCTCTGGATAGGTTATCCGAAACATTGCGGCGCGTTCCGTGGGGGTAATCTCCACCGTGGTGTCGTAATCAGCCAAATAAACGCTGTAATAATTGGGCTGAGCCGTCTCGGCTTTGTGTGAAAACCAGCTGGCGCGTTCGCGTTCGGTAAAAACCGGTTTGCCGGTAAGCGCCATTACCGCAAACTGCCCGTAGTCGTTAATCCACGGGCTGGGCTGATGGGTCTGCTTGAAACCGTTGATTTTTCGCGCGGCATAGGTATAGACCCAACCATCGCCCATTTTCCCGGTCTGCGGTGTCCATGTGTTCATCCCCCACGGCCAGCAAATCGCCGGGTATACATTACCGGCGGAAAATTCTGGCGCGGTATCGGTTCCCACCAGCGGCAGAGCGCATTCCACCGGTTCTTGGGATCTTGCGGTCCAAGCCAAGGCCAAAACGGCAAAAAGACCTACAAAATTCATCAAGGGTTCTCCAACCAAGCGTCGCCGGTGGTAACGAACCCGCCCGGATGCCGCAACCACTCCGTCAACGTCCCGGCAACCGCCTCTGGCACCACCCGGGCCGCCGGCAAGTCGTCTAACGGCTGCCATTTGAAACCGATCCACGGTTCGACTGCCGGAGGTTCGGAAACCGAGTCGACCAAATCCGGCACCTCAAGCCTAAAGTAGAGCGTGATTTCCGTGTGAAGTTCTTTTCCGTTTTGGACAAACGCCTGTTCGCACCCACCGAGAAATTCACCCGCTTTGGAATCCAGCCCCATCTCCTCCCGGATTTCCCGCTCCAGCGCCTGCCGCGCCGTTTCGCGCCACTCGATATGTCCGCCCGGCAGATAGGAAAGCGGCGACTTTCGGTTGTAACACAGCAACAGTTTTCCGTCAACCACGCAAACCCCGCGGGCGATGGTTTCAATATGCGGATTACAATTCGTCTCTTCCATGTCGGATTCCCCAAACAGTTTAAAACACCGCAACGGCGTGGCGTTACTCCGGCTTGAACCGCACACTCACCACCGAGTGCCGACGCCGGTCGTTCCAGTATTTCACATAGGTGGTAGCCACCACCGTACCGTCAGGCAACAGCTCCACTCCCGGATAACCGCAATCGTTCCCGGCATAATTGTGCAGCAGTTTGATACGGTAGGTACCGTCGGTACGACGGCTTTTGATATCGGCGTAACGGCCCACCCAAGCCACGAAATGCCCTCTGGTCGGGGATTTCGGGGCCATGTCGCGGAAACAAACCACCAACCGCCCGTCGGGCAACTGCACCCCCTGGTGGCGGTCGCCGGACAATCCCCACGGAGTGTCTTCGGGCTTGCTCCATGTTGCGCCTTCGTCGGAACTGAACATCATAAGACTATTTCCGGTGTGGGTGTTTTCCCGCATCAGGCAGCACAACTCAGAACCGTCGGGAGAGCGAAACACATACGGCTCGCAGGGGTTCTTTCCCGCCACCGCGCAAACTTCCTTCGGATCGCTCCAAGTGAATCCCCCATCCCTCGTGACGCTCTGAAGCACCCGGAGCGGAGCACGATCCTCGCCCTCCGGACCGGAGTGGAACATCCCGAGATACGCACCGTCTTTAAGCCGCACAATCGAGGAGAACGCCATCACGCACTTGAATTTCGCGCCTAACGGCGGACGTTCATTCCAAGTCAGACCGCAGTCTTCGCTCATCACGCTCGGCATGGCCCGGTCGCCGTGTTTTCTACAACTGCGGTAATCGTCAGGCGCGTCGGTGTCGAGCATTTTACTCTCGCTCCACACCCACAACCGCTCCCGACCGTCCGGTCCGGTTAATTTGTAGATGCTGGGACAATTGACGTGGCGCGAAAAACCGGCGGGGAACCGGTCGTCGATCCGTTTCCAAGACTTACCGCCATCCGCGCTTTCCGCCGCCAATCCGGCGTGTCCGCCGTGAGGCGAACACCATACCGCAATAATCCGCCCGTCGGCCAGACGAACTGTGGTCGGATGGCCCTGATACACCGTTTCCGTACCCGCCGCGACCACCGCCTGCCTTTCCCGGTCACCGGAAAAGTCGATCAGCCGCAACGGCATTTCCCCGGCTTGCGCGACAGCGCAAGCCGCAAAAGCCGACCAAAACCATATTTTACCAAACATCGGTTTCAACCATGTCCGATATTAAACCAAGCACGGCAAATCAGGCACCTGACGTCAAATCAATACCCAGCGATTCTGGGCAGATTTAGACGGGCGTTCGCCGCCACCGAGTCCGCGAAACGGTTTGCCGCCGCATCCCAATGCAGGGTGCGCCCGGAATCGAACAGCGCCGCCACGCCGGTAAGCGAGCATTGGGTCATGGCGCCCGCGTAAGCGAAATCAGAGCCTACCTTCGGGCCGCCCTTAACCGCCGCAATGAATTCGTTGTACGGTTTGGAGTTCGGATCCTTTCCAGGGATGCGCGGGTACTTCTGCTTCGGGCAACCGCCGTCCGCACGAAGTTTTTCCAATGTCACATCCGGCAACATCCGCAGATAGTTCGCGCCGTGATGCCCGTACTCGATAACCCCTTTGGTTCCATAAACGAACGCGCCGTTTGCCATCCCGTCACGTTTTTCCTTAGCCTTTTCCCAGCTCATCGTGGGCGGGAAGTAGGAGGGATCGTCTTTGTAACCGGGCGGAACCGGCACTTGGCTGCAAGCCTCGCCATCGTACCATACCAGTTTAAAAGGCTTACCGTCACGCTTGGCGTATTCGAAAGTGGTCTTAACCCCTTTCGGGAAGGTCAGCCCGTGCACCTCTGGACGCCACGCTCCTACCACATCCGCCCGGACGCTCAAAGGCATTCCCAGCTCCAAGGTCCAGAAGAGCGGATCCATCAAATGGCAACTCCAGTCACCCAACGTATTGGTGCCGTACATCGTCCACGACCGCCACGCGCCGGGCAGGAATTTCGGGAAATATGCGCGGTGCGGCACAGGGCCCTGCCACTGCTCCCAATTCAACTCCGCGGGAACGGCGTACTCTTTCTTCATATCGTCCAGAATATCCATGAAGGAGTACTTGGCGGGACACCAAATGTGCGCCTCGGTGACATCGCCGATCAACCCGGCCTCGACCCATTCGCGGAAATCGCGGATGGTGTCATAGGCGTGCCCCTGGTTCATCGCCTGGGTTACGAGTTTGGGATTGCGACGGGCCTCGTCAATCATCCCCTGCATCTCGTGGAAACTCTGGCACAAGGGCTTCTCGCACTGGACATGCTTGCCGCGGCGCAGGCACTCCAACGCCATCGTCGCATGCCAATGGTCGGGAGTGCCGATAAGCACGGCATCGATATCTTTGTCGTGTTTATCCAACATCTCCTTGTAGAAAGTGTAATACGGCACACCCTTGCGCTTGTCGCGCTGTCCGGCGGAGCGCCGGGTGTCGACATCGCACAAGGCGATAATCTTGGCCCCGGCGTGCGCCAAACCGTCGATATCCGCCGATGCGCGTCCGCCGGCGCCGATCGCCGCGACGTTTACACTCTCGCTGGGCGGAGTTTCTCCGCTACCCGCCAGCAACCGGCGGGGAAACACGTTAAACAGGGCGACTCCCCCAGCCGCCCGCACGAAATCTCTGCGCCTTAACATAACGTCCTCCTCTGCCGGCCGTGATAATTAGACCTACTTCGCGGCCTCTTTGGGATCCCCCACCTTAACGTTCGCCGCGGTATTGCCTCCAAACATCATGAACGGCAAGACCATCATGGCAACGCCTTTCTGCGCCGTATCGGCATCCGGGGCGTTCTTGATCTGGTCCGCCGCCAACTTCATCATGGGAACCATGCTCTTGAACTGGTTCTTGAACTTGTCGTCCATCTTCAGACCGTCAATCCACTGCAACGCCTGCCCTTTGTAGGTCGGCCAATTGCGGACGAACTCCGCGTCCATCCATTTGCCGTCGACGTTGGTGTACACTACCGATTTCTTATTCTTGAGAAATTCGTAGGTAACCTCCACCCCGTTATCGACCGCCTTGGCATCGAGTATCTTGGGGTTGGTGGAAAATTGCTGTATGAACGGAACGTTCTGCAGTTTCATCATCGCGGCGGCGACCTTAGGCTCGGCCAACACTTCCACCACGTTCGGCTGTTTGACCCGTTCATAGGTGAGTGCCTTCGCAAGCGCGGAGATAAACCCGCTCGATCCCTTAAGCATATTAATACGCTCTTCTTTGCTCAAATTCGCAAAATCGCCCTGCTTCAACGAATCCTCAAAAAATTCCGCCTTGGATCCGAACGCGTCGGCGATGGAATCCAACAGTCCAACGGTATCGTTCCACATTCCGGCGTCAATCTTATCGGCGAATTTCTTCGCAATCATATCAAAGTCTGCCCGATAAGCCGCCGGGATGTTTTCCAACGTGGCTTTGAAGTTGCCGCCCTTGGTGTCAGCGGCTTGCTTCTCAATGAACGCCCTAACGTCCGCAACGGAATCGGCGAATGAACCCATCGCGCAAACCATTGCCAACGACAGACTAAACAACACTTTCTTCATTTTACTCTCCTTTTTGAGGGATTAATTGTTAAAACGCCGCATATTTTAACCGATTCACATAAAAAGAGTCAACCCCGAAAACAAATTTTCGGGGTTGACTGAACGTAGACAAGGCAATTCCGGCGTAATTACCGCAACATGAAGAGGGTTCCGCCGGTCATAAGTTTCGCGGAGTTACCGCTTACAAAGACCATCCAAGGCGTTCCGCTCAGATTGGTGCCGTCAAAATTCCCGGAAAGCCTGCCGGTGGCGATGGTATAAACGTTGCCGGAAGCGAGCTCATCGAGGTTTTCCACCACCAGATTCAGCTGGCTGAGATCAATGCCGCTTGGAGCGTCAAGACAATCGCTCTCGCCATTCTCGCCGACATCGATATGCAAGGCGCCGGAAAGCGTCGTGTTGGAATTGGCGAGATGCAGAGTGCCGATCCCGTCTTTCGCTCCGGGATAAATGCCGTCGGTCACCGTGACGTTACCGTTCATTATAGTACCGTTGCCGCTCAAACCGGAAACCGTGAACTCGTTGCCGCCCATCAGGAATATGGCGTCTTCCGCCACCATAACGGGCTGGTCTTCCGGAATCGAAGCGCCCAGTACCAGCGAGAATGTGCCGCCCAAAATCTCCAGCGGCAGATCGTAGGTGTTATGCCCGGTCACGATCAAGGTGCCCTCGCCCTGTTTACGCAACGCCCCGTTCGCGCAATATTCCTCATTCATGGAAACCGGAACATCCAATCCGAATTTCGCGGAGTTGGACATCTCCTCCGCCGTGATGGCACGGTTCCAGATGCGGATTTCATCATAAGTGGCGTTGGCATCGTTATCGGCAGGGAACATGGAGTGGCCCAAATAGAAATGGCTCTGCGCCATCGTGGCCGGCGACCAGCCCGCCGGAGCGGTGATGGTGTAGGTGGTGCGCGGCGTACCGTCGCCGTATTGCTTGATGCCGGTGATCGTCCAACTGCCGTCCGGTTGCGGCTCCATCACCAACGCCACGTGGTATTGCCGCCCGGTGGCGTAACCGCCCAATTTATTGTTGCCCTGAACCGAAACGTTGTTTTGACGAACCTCGAACTTTTCATTTCCAGTGTTTGTGTCGTTCGACCAATTCATCATTAAAAAGTCAGTCTCACTGTCGCCGATGTCAAAGATACGGCTGTTTTTCTGTGCCGTAATCTCGGTGGCCCAAACCTCGATTGAAACCGGATCGCCGTTGGTCGGGATCAAGTTGGTGCCCAAATCAATCTGCGAAGAGCCCCACCCGCCGCCGCCCAAGGTATAGGTTGTCCCGTCGGTTGAAAATTCGCCGGAAGCGGATCCCTCGGTACCGCCGATATCATCCACCAGATTCCCGTTGAAAGTCCAGCGATGGACCAGCTTCTGGAAGCTGAGCCCGACATCATTGGTGGCGGTCATCGGCTGCGCGAGCATCAATTCCAGCCCGTCGGTATCGAAGGTGCCGCCGCTGCGCGCAACCGAGAACTCGGTCAGGTCGGAAACGAAGGTGTTGCCGCTGGTGTTGTACTTGCCCGAACCTTTTGCCAATCCGCGCACTGTACCGCCGTTCAGCTCAAAGATTCTGGCGCTGCCGGCCAAACCACGGATTTCTGCCGTGCTAAGCAGACCGCCGCTTGACACCTTGAGGAACGCATTGGTCACTGCGGAGTTCAATCCCACTCTGACCATATACGGAACCGTCATTTTACCCGTATAACCGATTTCAAGGAAACCGATGCCTTTGTAACCCAAGCCGAGATAACCTTTATCCTGGCTGCGCATAACCGTCTCGCCGCCATAGAGGTAGTAATTACCGGTTGACCCTGAGTTGTGCGCCAAAAAGATATACTGCGTGGCATCCACCAACCCGCCGAACTGCCGGAAATTGGCGATGCCGTTTTTGGCGGCTCCGACAGAAATGGTGTAAGCCGCTTTGAACACCCCGTCGTTTAGAGTATAGCTGCAGTTGCCGCTACCGGAGGCGAATTTCGTATTTTCACCAGTGGTGAGATTGTTAACCACGCCGCCGTTTTGAATAACGGTGCTGCTGTTGTTGACATAAAAGGATGCCGCCACATTGATTGTCGCGTCATTGATATAAGTGGTGCCGCCGGGACAGCGGAAACTGTCGACATTCAAAACCGACCCGCCATCAAGGTATATCTTGCCGTTGTAGGAGTTGAACCCGTCGGAAGCGGTTTCGTTATACGCTGGAAGAGTAATATGAGCACCGTCAAAAGTGCAGGATCCGGAACTGTTGGCCTTAACGTAGCGTCCGTCAATCACGCTGCCTGGCGGGAAGTAAATGTTGCCGCTGCCCTCCAAGTAAATGCGGTTGGCGTAAATACCGCTGGTAAAGGTAATGTCGCCGGCGCCTTTGGTATATAATTTGCCAAGCGCTGACTGCGGCAAAACCTCGGAGGAATCTTCCACCGTTCCGTTAATAGTTACGGTGTTGGCGTCCACCTCGATATAACAGTTGGTCCCGTTGATATCCAGCGGGTTCTCGAACGTCAACGGCTGATCGGCATCAATTCCGTTTAACAACAAGGTAAACACCGGGAACAGCTCGGAATTGTAGGTAATCGTACCGGACTCGTCGCCGAGATTCACGGTCAACGGCACGGTACGTGCGGTAAACCCGGCGATAGTTGCACCTTCTGGTACCGATATCTGGCCACCGCTGCTGCCCAAACCGGCGATGATTTCGCCCGACGCACTGGAAAGGGTTCCGCCGTTCAAAACTACCGGCTGGGTATCGTCCAACCCCTCGCCGAAATCGGCCTGCAATGTTCCGCCCAACACCGTCGCCACATCGCCGAAGGTGTTATGGCCGGTCAACGCCAGCATATTCGGCCCGGACTTGGTCAAGCCCAGCGGTAAATTGAGATTAGCGCTAATCGTCACGTCGCCGTCGGAAGTATCGTAAGACCGCCCGATCACCAGCTGGTCGGTTCCCAAATAGGTCACGCTGGCCTCCAACGCCTGGATTTCCGCGTCGGTCCAACTCGGCCCGACCGAAATCCCCGCCCCATCGGACACCACTATCTGTCCGGGGGTATTGTATCCGGGCAGGGAAGCCGGGGTTTGCGCAAGCAACACCCCCTCTTCGACGGCGGTGACCCCGGTGTAAGCGTTGGCCCCAAACAAAACCATCGCCCCGGAACCGCGTTTGGTGATGCCGCCCAAACCGGAAATGGTCCCGAACACCTTGGTTGAGTATGCTTGCGTGTCAACCACCAAACCGCCGGCACCGATGTCCACCGAAACCGTTTCGCCGATCAACGGCGCGGCATCGGTAGAATTGGCATTGGCCCGCACCGTACCGCTGTCGACCGAGAGCGAACCCGCCCCGCCAACCGCATTGATCGAGGCCGCCGCCACCGTTCCGCCGGAACCGATATTGACCGAACCCAAGTTCGCCGACGAATAAGAAAGCTGAAGCGCGGAACCGACCGACAGCACCCCAGAGCCTTGCACCGTGAGCGACCCCATCGCCGAATAACCAACAGTGAAACTGCCGGCGCAGTTGAAAGTTCCGCCGCTGATGGAGATTGAAGACCCCTCGGAACCGGCGTAGCGCGACACTTCAACGTTGGAGGAAACATACACCGTTCCGCCCGTCATTTCAAAAGTTCCCCTGCCATAACGTCCGGATCGCAGCGTGCTGTTTACCGTCAATGCCCCGTCCTCAAGCGTATAGGTGCCAACCGTACCGGTAGCGTGCCCAACGTTCGAATAATCGGTAAGCGTGTACGAACCTCCGGTCTGGCGCAAAGCGCCGTTATTCGGGTTGCCGACATAAAAACTCCGGTTGGTTATATCCCCGGAGGTTATCAATGCGGTTCCGCCGTTACCGATGGTAACGATTTCATCCTCGGCGGGCATTGTGCCGGCCGACCAGTTGCTGCCGACCGAATACACCCCGTCCTGAACCATCCAACTTTGGTCCGCCAATGCGAATACCGCCGCAAACGCCACTACGGCAAAGCAATTTTTTTTCATAATACCTCCAAAGCGTCAGACACACTCCATCCCATTAACTATAATTATGTTAACACGGATTTATTATTTGTTCAAGCCTAAACTTCGTGCAAAAAACTTAAATGTCGGAAAATTCCCTCACTTCCTGACTTCCAATCTGAGACCCACGTCTATGTACTGAGCAAAACCATGTTGCTCGACTTTTACGGCCAAGGTGTTCTCCCCCTTTCGTGCGATGGCGAAGAACGCCTCCGGCGGGACCGAAAAGTCTTCCCACTGCTTGTTGCTGCGGGGAATCGCGAAAAGCCGTACGCCGTTCAGATAGATCTCCGTGTCATCGTCGTGGAAGACTTCGAACAGGACGTCGACCGTGTCCTTCGCCTGCTGGTCCAATGTGAACTTCCTGCGGAGCCAGATGCCGTCCGTATCCCATGTGGTGGCGATTTTCGCCGCCTTGTTGACGATGGATATCTTCTTTGTGCCGAAGCCTCCCGCCGAGGTCTTCCAAGCCGAGTCGTCGAACGTTGGCTTTTCCCATCCTGCCCCGGGCTCGGACATGGTGTATCGCCAGGTGTCGCTGCGAGGATCCAGCTTCGACAACACCTCGATCGGCGTGGACGGCTCCATGCCGAGGCGCGCACCTTCGCGGATGGCCTCGTTTGCCGCGGCAATCTTCGCAACGTCAAACTTCATGACCTTGCGGTCGTATGTCAGAAGGCCGTTGACCTCGTCCTCGACGTCTGTGGTCTGCGTGTAAACGCTGCCGACAAGGCCCGTCCGCGCAAGCGAACGCACATGTCCGAGAAGTCCGAGAAGCTCGCGCTCCATGTGCTGCGCGTCAGCCGACGGCTTACCTTCTGGATATGGCTTCTTCCAGATGTGGCCCTTGATGAACAAGTTTCCGACTCCGTATTCGCCAAGGAAACTGGCCCGACGGTCGTTGACGGCAAAGGGCCTCGGACGGTAGCGATAGTCGTGCTTGTCGATCATGTCGGAAGCCTCTTCTTCGCCGTCTGGCTTGTGTTCGGTCATGTGGCCGTTCTCGCCCCATATCTCGCCGCCTTCGTAGTCATTCGCGCCGGAAGGACCGTCCACCAGACGCGACGGGTCGTAGCGCTTCGCCCACATGAGCGTGCTATGCGTGAGAAATTCGCCCGACTGGCCCCAACCTTCGTTGTAGGGCACCCAGCCGAAGATGCAGGGAACGTTGATGAGGTGGTCCATGACGTCCTTGAGCTCCTTGCGGTACAAGGCGTATCGCTCGACGACATTACGTCCCTTGTCCTTTCCGGTCCCGCTGGACGGCATGTCCTGGAGGACAAGCATTCCCAACTTGTCGCAGAGGTGGTAGTAGCGCCGCGGCTCGACCTTGATGTGCTTGCGCATCATGTCGAACCCAAGCTTCTTAAGAGATAGGATGTCGAACGCCATCGCTTCGTCGGACGGCGGAGTGAGAAGCCCATCGGGCCACCATCCTTGGTCGAGCGTGCCGACAAGGAAACGCATCTCGTTGTTGAGGTATATTCTCAACACGCCTTTCGGGTCTTTCTTTATTTCTATCTTGCGCATCGCAAAATACCCTTTCACCGTATCGGTCGTCCAAATTTGGGTATTACGAACCGTCACCTCGAAATCGTAGAGGAACGGCGTTTCGGGAGTCCACGCGGCAATGGGTTTCGGAAGCGTAAGCATTACCGGCCTACTCCAATCCTCCACTTTAGCTTTCGCCAAAATCTGGTTATCTTTCAGCACTGTTACCGTACCATCGGCATGACGCTGGTCTCCGGCGCAGTCAAGTGAAAACAACACAATGCCAAGGTTAAAATTTGTTTGAATGCGATAGTTGGCGAGATGCGTTTCGGGCACGGTCTCGGTCCAGACGGAACCGCAGATGCCGCTTACGCTGGTGTACCAGATTCCGAACGGCTTGACCGTCTGCTTGCCTCGGGAACCGAAGAAATCGTCTGTCGGATCCCATACGGCCACGACAAGCTCGTTCCTGCCGTCTTTGACGAGGTCCGTTATGTCATACGAAAATGGGACCTGTCCTCCCTCATGCGGAGTGCCGGCCTCTACGCCGTTCACGAACACCTGTGTGCGGAAGTCAACCTGCTCGAAATGGAGAATCAATCGCATATCCGCCTTTTCAAGGAAATCGAACGAACGGCGGTACCAAAGCATGTTCTTCGAGGTGACGCGCCGTCCAACGCCCGAAAGTGAACTCTCCGGAGCGAACGGGACAAGTATCTGGCCGTCCCATTCCTTTGGCACGCCAGGCGCGTCTTCGGTGATGGCGTAGTCCCACAATCCGTTTAGGCAAGTCCACTGGTCACGCACCATCTGCGGACGCGGATATTCGCGCCAGGCGTTTTCCGGTGTTACTTTCTCGCCCCATGGTGTCTTGAGCGAAACCGGGGCCTGAACATATTCGGCCTGCGCCATCAAGGCCAGGCAGGCAACGGATACAGACAGTAGTTTATTTTTTTTCATACGGCCATTATAACAAAGGCCGCACTACCCAACAAGCCGGAAATTAATCAGCGGCCAAATTTTCGTTCCAGCTCACGGTAGGAGGTAAAAATCATAGTGGGGCGACCGCGTGGACAGGTGTACGGCATCCGGGTGGCGGCCAAATCGTTGACCAGTTGCTGCGCCTGATCCAAATCCATCTTAGTGGCAGTGCCGGAAACCGCCCGGCAGGCGGCCTTGGCGATTAATTCTTCGCGCCACTTGGCCGCCCCGCGCCGGCTCCCTGCCTCTTCCAAATCGGCGGCGATGTTGGCCAGCAGTTCGCGGCACGGCGGTTGCCCCAATACCGCAGGCAACGCCTCAACCAAAAAGTGGTCACTCCCGAAATCCGACACCTCGAACCCCATCGACCGCAGCAATTCCAAATGCTTGCGCAATCTGGCGGCGTCGCGCGGCGGCAGATTGACGGTTTCAGGAATCAAGAGCCGCTGCGACGGACCATGAGTACCGGAAACTCCGTCCATCAGCTGTTCATACATTACCCGCTCCCGCGCGGCTTGCGGATCTACGGTCACGTATCCGCTGTCGGTCTCCAGCAAAATATACCGGTCCGCCGCCTGCCCCAGTACCCGGCACCACCGCCAGGGCGATGAGTCGTCCAGCTCCTCAAATATCGGCTCTGCCGTGACCGGCGGACGAACCGGCGGGACCGGTGGCACAACGGGATTCGGGAGCGGGGCCGGTTGCGGCGCGGGATATGGGAACGGTGACGGCATCGGCTCCGGACGGGCCGCTCCCGCCGCTTCTGGCACCATGCCGCGCAAAGTCGGGGCGTCCACCGACCATGCTTCCGGCGCGACACCGCGAACAAATGGTTTTGACTCCGGTACATCCGTCGGCAAGGGCACGGACGGCGCGGATTTCGGCGGCGCCGAAACGATCTGCGTATCCGGCGCGGGTTGCGGCATCACGGTTTTGCGTTGGACGCCCAACGCCTCCGACAGGGCGCGGATGATGGCTTCGCGCACCTCCGCCGGCTTGCAGAAACGCACCTCGCGTTTCGTTGGGTGAACGTTAACATCAACGTCCTCCGGCGGCAAATCCACAAACAGCACCACAATCGGCTTGCGCGAACCTTCCAAATTGGGGTAAGCCTCGCGCAAAGCGTAGGCGATCACCGGGGCGGTTGCCGGGCGGTGGTTGATGAACACATACTGTTCGCTGCGGTCGTTGCGGGTGACGGTGGGGATCCCGGCGAAACCGGTAACGCTGATCGCCCCGGAACGGTAATCCACCGGGCGCATATTTTCGATGAAATCCGGCCCGAACAAATCCCGCACCCGTTCGGCCAGCGTCGCGCCAGGCGGCATACTGGCCTGCTGGCGACCGTCGGAAACCAGCGTCAATCCCAGATCGGGATGCGCCAGCGCGTGAATGGTGAAGACCGAACGGATGTGCGTTTGCTCGGTCTGGTAGGCGCGCAAAAATTTCCGCCGGGCTGGAACATTGAAAAAGAGGTCGCGCACGGACACCGTGGTCCCGGGCGGGACGCCGATGTCGTTAACCTCCTGAAGCGCCCCGCCTACCACCACCAGTTCCGTTCCGGCGTCCTCGTCCGCCCGGCGGGTTCGCAACGAAAAACGCGAAACCGAGGCGATGGACGGGATGGCCTCACCGCGAAAGCCGAGAGTGTCGATCCGCTCGATATCCTCAACGTCGCGGATTTTACTGGTCGCCTGGCGTTCCAGGCACAGCATCGCGTCATCGCGATTCATCCCGCAACCGTTGTCGCGGACCTCAATCAGTTTTCTGCCGCCGGCGGTGACCGAAATCTCAATGCGGGTCGCCCCGGCGTCAATGGAGTTTTCCACCAGCTCCTTGACCACCGAGGCTGGACGTTCCACCACCTCGCCGGCCGCGATTTTATTGGCGATGTGCAGCGGCAGCAAGCGAACGTGACCGTCTCTTTTTATCCCCGCCGACATGGGTTATTCCTGCAAAGCCTGCAGCCAGCACTCGTCCGATTCCGGCTGGCTTTTCGGCACCACCAGCGAAAGCGTCATCCGTGTCGGCTCCAGAATCTCGTCCGCCACCCGCATGATATCCTCCGCGGTTACCTTCATTACGTGGTCCAAATACTGTTCCGGATTCATAATCCGGCCATACGACAAATAACCCTCGCCCAGATAAAGCACTTGCGAAAGCGGTGCTTCGAATCCCATGCGGTAAATGCCGGAGGCGAAATCCTTCGCCCGTTTCAACTCGCTGGCGGAGACCGGTTTTGCGGCGATGCGCCGCAACTCTTTGGCGACCAGTTTCAAAGCGGTAACCGCCCGGTTGGAATCGGTCCCCATGCTGATCGTAAAGATTCCGGTTTCCTCCAAATGCAGCGGTGATGTCTGGATGGAGTAGCAGAGCCCACGCCGCTCGCGGACGCTCTGGAAAAGCCTTGAGCTCATGTTCTCGCCCAGAATCGCGTTTAACAACCGCAGGGCATAACGCCGGTCATCGTGCCGGCCAAAGATCCGCGAACCCAGCACCATCTGGACCTGGGCGACCTCCCGACGCTCCACCACCAGCGGGTTCTGCTTGACCCGGCCGTCCACCGGACGAAAAACCGGTGGCCGGTGTTTGGGCATATCGCCCATCCATTTCTCTGCCTCGGCCACGCATGCGTCATGGTTCAAACGGCCGGAAAACACCAACACCGTGTTGGCCGGGACATAGTGGGATTTCATATAATCCTTCAGCGTCTCGGAGGTCATCCCGCCCAGCGATTTTTCATCGCCGGACAGCGGCATCCCCAACGGATGATCCACGAACAGCGCTTTCTCGAAATTTTCCTGCACCACCGACGACGGCTGGTCGTCGTACATCTCGATTTCTTCCAGAATCACCTGGCGTTCGCGGTCTAGCTCTTCGGGGTCGAACAAAGAGTTGCGGTACATATCGCAAAAGACCTCGACCGCCAGCTTCATGCATTCGTAAGGCATCCGGGCGTAATAACAGGTGTCATCCGGCCCGGTAAAGGCGTTGAGGTAACCGCCCCGCCCTTCGATCGCGCGGGAAATTTCCGCCGATGACCGTCTGGGAGTGCCCTTGAAAAGCATGTGCTCGATAAAGTGGCTGACGCCCAATTCCCGCATCCGCTCGTAACGCCCGCCGTTTCCGACGAAAATACCGAACGAAACGCTCTGCGCGGAATCTATCGCCGAGGTAATCACCGTCACCCCGTTGTTAAGCACCGTTGATTTGACGTTTGGCAACAATTTGTCCATGCTCATCTCTCAACCACCCCGTGTCACCAGATAATAAAAGCCCCGCCTTGCCGTAACACAGCGTCCCTGAAACCCCTAAAAAAGAGGTGGGTGCTCTATCCGCCGTTCTCCGGTTTCCCGACTGGGGGAAGCCTTCTTCCGGCGTATTCAAACTCCCTTTACAAATCGAAGGTCAGGGAAAAACCGTTTATCCGCGCACAAGGCAGGGCCCACTTCGTCCTGAAGCCGCAGCTCCAAATCCTTTATCCCTCGCGAACCTCCACTTTAAGCACATCCTTCAGATTCTGGATAATCTTGGTGAAGGCCTCGTTCACTTCCTGATCGGTCAAGGTGCGCTCCGCCGAACGGAACACCAACGCGTAAGCCAAGCTGCGCTTACCTTTCCCGATTTCTTTAGATTGGAAGATATCAAATAATTCGATTCCCGTCAAGGTAGAAGGCGCAACATTCTGAATTGTCTTCACCACTTCGGCGTGAGTCAATCCGGCATCGGCGATGAAAGCGATGTCGCGGCGCACCGCCGGATACTGCGGCGGCGGCTTGACCGCGCCGGCTTTGCCGCCCACATTGGACAACAACGGCGGCAGCTTCATTTCCGCCAGCACCATCGGCGAAGTCATGCGCCAGGAGTGGCGGATTTTACCGCTCACCGCGCCCATAAAACCGATCGCCCGGCCGTTGAGCTGGATCTCCACCGCAAAACCCGGCTCCATCGCCGGATGCTCGATGGCGGCAAACGACAGCCGACCGGAACGCAATGTCTCGACCAACGCCTCAATCGCTCCCTTGAGCCACAACAGCGCCTCTTCGTTGGAAACGGCGCGCTGGCGGTCAATCGCTGAACGGCCGAACGGCCCCATCATCCCGATCGACAAATGTTCCTCTTCCACCGGCTCGCCTTTGGGTGTCATCAAAAACACCCGGCCCATCTCGAACAGCCCGGCGCTTTCCACCTGATGCGCGGCATTGCGGCCCAGCGATCCCATCAGTTGCGGTGCCAGCGAATCGCGCAACAGCCCGTACTCGGCGCTGACCGGGTTAGGCAACACCACCCGGCGCTCGGGTTGGCGACGATCGAAAACGTCCAGCTCCTGCTTGGAGAGGAAACTGTAGTGCATCGCCTCGGAGAACCCCAGCCCCATCATTGCGTCGCGGCATTTCTTGCGGGCGTAGAACGGCGCGTCGGAAAGCGGGGAAACCGCCGCCACGTCGGGCAACTTCTGGGGAATGTTGTCCAATCCGTTCAAACGGGCGATCTCTTCCACCAGATCCGCCTCAAGCGTCAAATCCAGCCGCCACGACGGTATGGCGAACTCCGCGCCCGAATCATCGCGGCGGACGGTCTTAAGGCCAATGGACTCCAAAATCGCGACTTGCCGGTCACTGGGCAAATCCACCCCGATGGCGTTGTCAACTCGACGGAAATCGATCGCCACGGTGTGTTCGTAACCGTGCCGGTTGTCAATGTCGATCGAACCCTTGGCTACCACCGCGCCGCCGTAGCGCTGCAGCAGCGACACCGCCCGACGGCTGGCCCAATCCGCCAAATCGGTGTCCACGCCGCGGATGTAGCGGTAGGACGCCTCGGTGGCCAACCCCAACTTACCTGCGGTGAACTTGGTGCTGACCGGCTCAAACAGTGCGCTTTCCAAAAGCACGTGCTCAGTGCCGGGTTCAATCTCGCTGCCTTCGCCGCCCATCACGCCCGCCACGGCGGAGGGCTTCTCGGCATCGGCGATCACCAGCATCGACTGGTCGAGTTTACGGTCCACGCCATCCAGCGTCCTGATAGTCTCTCCTTCCCTGGCGTCGCGCACCACAATGGTACGGTCGGCCAGCGTCCGGTAATCAAAGGCGTGCAGCGGCTGCCCGCACTCCAGCATGACGTAGTTGGTAACGTCCACGGTCAGGCTGATGGAACGCACCCCGCACAATTCCAGACGCTCGCGCATAAATTTGGGCGATTCGCCGTCTTTCACCCCGGTCATCACGCGGGCAATGTAACGGGGGCAATGTTCGGGATTTTCCACCACCACTTTGGCAAAGGTGTTTACGTCGCGGTCGGATTCTTCGAAATCCACCGCCGGCATCTTGAGCGGGCGCCCCAGAATAGCCGAAAATTCCCGCGCGATGCCGACGATCGACAGGCAGTCGGGACGGTTCCAGGTGACCTCCAGGTCTAAAACCGTCTGCGGTTTCTCGCCGCCCACCACGTCGCGCACCGGCGTGCCGGCCGGAATGTCCGCCGGCAGAATCATGATGCCGTTGTGGTCGCCGGAAAGTTTCAGCTCCCGGGCGGAACACAGCATGCCAAAAGACTCCACCCCGCGCAGCTTGCCCTTCTTGATTTTGAAACCGCCGTCCGGCACCACCGCGCCGATTTTCGCCAGCGGGGCCTTGACGCCCGCCGCGCAGTTCGGCGCGCCGCAAACAATCTGCAAAACTTCCGAACCGGTTGAAACTTTGCACACGTGCAGATGGTCGGAATCCGGATGCGGATCGCAGGTAAGCACCTCGCCGACCACGAAATTGTCGTCCAGCGGCTCCTGCCCCACCGTCTCAATCCCCTCCACCTCGACGCCGGAGAAGGTCAGACGGTCCGACAGCTCCTGCACGGACAAATCCGAAACATCAACAAACTCGTTAAGCCAACTAATCGGTAATTTCATTATTTCACCTGCTCCAGGAAACGGATGTCGTTCTCGTACAGCCAGCGGATGTCGGGGATGCCGTACTTAATCATGGCGATGCGCTCCACCCCGAAACCGAACGCGAAACCGTTGACCTTCGCCGGATCGTAACCGACAAACCCGAAGACCCGCGGGTCAACCATGCCCGCGCCGGCGATTTCGATCCAGCCGCTCTGCTTGCATACCCTGCACCCCTTGCCGCCGCAGACGTGACAGGTGAAGTCCACCTCCACGCTCGGTTCGGTGAAGGGGAAGAAGTGGGGACGGAACCGCACCCCGATATTGCCTCCCATCATCTGCCGCGCGAAATAAGCCAAGGTGGATTTCAGGTCGGCCAGCGACACCGGTTTGGTGTCCACATACAGCCCCTCGATCTGGTGGAAGTTGGCGCTGTGGGTAGCGTCGGTGGTGTCCCGGCGGTAGGTCCGCCCTGGACAGATCACCCGGACCGGAGGCTGGTTGGCCAACATGGTCCGGATCTGCACCGGCGAAGTCTGGGTGCGCAATAGCAAATCGTCATTCAGCCAAAGCGTGTCGGAGGCATCCATCGACGGATGGTGTTTTGGGGTGTTCAACGCCGTGAAGTTGTTGAAACGGGTCTCCAGATCCGGCCCGTCGGCCACGCTGAATCCCAGCCGCGCAAATATGGCGGCGGTTTCCTCGATTACCCGGGAAATCGGGCTTTGCACCCCGCGGCGCGTCCAGCGGCCGGGCAGCGAGCAATCGAAAGCCGGGCCCTGGGCCTGTGCGCCTCCGGCGGCGGCAAGCTTTTCCGCCAACGCCTGCTCCAGCGCGGCCCGCCATGCCTGCGTCTGCTTGCCGAAAGCCGGACGATCCTCTTTGGGCACGTCCTTCATCTGCTTCACAATCGCGGGCAACAAACCGTTGCGGCCCAAATATTTGATTCTGACCTGTTCCAACTCCGCCGCCCCGTTAGCGGCCGCCACTTCCTGCAGCGACTGCGCCTGTTGCGACTCAAGCTCTTGTAACGTCATAACTCCACCTTCCGGAAAAAATCCACTAGAAAATCAGCGCGTCGTCCAACATCGCCTTGAACTGCTCCAGCGTCATGCGGGTTTGCTGCATGCTGTCGCGTTCACGCACCGTGAAGGTACCGTCGGCCAATGTGTCGAAATCTACCGTGATACACCACGGCGTGCCGATTTCGTCCTGACGGCGATAGCGGCGGCCGATCGCCCCGCCTTCGTCCCAAAACGCCGCCGTGCGCTTGCGCAGATATTCGAAAACCTCGCGGGCCTTGTTGTAAACCTCGGGCTTGTTTTTCACCAGCGGGAACACCGCCACCTTGACCGGCGCGACCATCGGGCTGAGGTGCAGCACCACGCGCAAATCCTCTTTGCCCTTGTCGTCCACCAGCTTCTGCTCTTCGTAGGCGTTGCAAAGTAGCGCGAGCATCATGCGGTCAACCCCCGCCGACGGCTCGATCACGTGCGGGATGTAGCGTCCTTCGAAAAGTTTCGCCGCAAAGGCGCGGGCCGCCTCGGGGTCTTTGCCGCGGGACTGCCACTCCGCCGCCACCTTGTCGGCGAACGCCGTCTTGGCCGCGGCGTCCAGTTTCGCCGCCGCCAGCTTAAGCGGCTCGTCAAAGACCTCCATGCTCTTTCCGCTGTGCTTCTGGTGCTGCGTGAGGTCGAAGTCCGAACGCGCCGCGATGCCCTCCAGCTCCTGCTGCCCGAAGGGGAACGCGTACTCGATGTCCACGCAAGCCCGCGCGTAGTGCGCCAGCTCGTCCGGCTTCTGCCAATACTCCACAAAGGAGTCCTTGGGCAGACCGCAGCGGACGATCCAGCTCTTGCGCTGCTCGACCCAATACTTGTGCCAAACTTCCCAGCCCCACTCTTTCTGCGGGACCGACAAATCCGGCTGGTCGGCCATTGTGGTGACCTTGCCGTAAATCAGCTCCACCGCCTCGTCGGGACGGATGAAAAACTCCAGCTCCATCTGCTCGAACTCGCGGGACCGGAAGGTGTAGTTGCGCGGCGTGACTTCGTTGCGGAACGATTTGCCCATCTGCGCGATTCCGAACGGAACGCTGATGCGGCTGGTGGAATACACGTTGAGAAACTGCGCGAAAATCGCCTGCGCGGTTTCCGGCCGCAAATACGCCACGTTGGAGGGATCGTCCACCGGACCGACCACGGTCTTGAACATCAGGTTGAAGGGGCGCGGCTCGGTCAGCTCGCCGCCGCAGTAAGGGCACCCGCCGTTAGCCGCCGCCTTGGCCGCCACCTCGGCGCGGATATCTTCAATCTGGTCGGCGCGCATCAGCTTCTTGCACGCTTTGCAGGTGCACATCGGATCGGAAAACGTGTCCAAATGTCCGGAGGCTTTCCAGATCGCGGGGTGCATGATAATCGTCGCGTCCAGTCCCAGCACATCCTCGCGGTCGCGCACCATCGACTGCCACCACGCGCCTTTGATGTTGCGCTTCATTTCGCATCCCAAAGGACCGTAATCCCAAAAACCGTTTATGCCGCCGTAAATCTCGGAACTGTGGAAAATAAACCCACGCCGCTTGCATAGCGACGAAACCGCATCCAGACTGCTAGTGTTAGCCATAATTCACCTTTTCAAAGAAACAATGGTTCCAAAAATCGAACAGTATATTTTCGTTCAATCACCTTCAACAATCAAGCAGAAAGTGCCAAAACGGCCAAAATTTTAATGGCAAGGGGGAAGGGAAGTTACGAGTGACGAGTGACGAATGACGAATTTGGAAATGAAGAATGGATTTGTGGTTAAGGATCAGCGGCCCGGCCGCCTGTCGCTTGTCGTCGGCCGCTTGTCCAACCGTCAAACTGTCAAACCGTCAAACGTGTCTATCGCCAACCGCAATCTCTTAATCTCCTGTCTGGAAATTAAAAAGCGGCGTGGGGCTCACGTTCACCGTCTAATCCACCTTTTCAGCTCTGTGTTTCTTTCTTTAGGTCAATAAGAGAGTGTCAACCTATCGTAAAACAGGACAGTCGGCCTCGTCCCGCAACTTGCAGACCTCTTCGCTCCTGAAGTCGCCGTCGCCTTCCAGATACTGCCATTCCAAGTCGTTAAGATCGATCCGCCCGTTTGCGTTCGTATCGTGGTCGAGAACGAATATCTTGCCGCGCACCGCCGTCTTTTCCTCGTCGAACTGCGGTCTTTGCTGCTCGAACAAGGAAGGCTGATACCATGACGGACACGTGCCCCTGCCATCTCCGCGACTCCGCATCTCCGCGTGAGACAATCCCCCTATCTTCTTGCTCGCCGCCGCGTAGCTCGTCGAAATGAGTTTCTTCAGTCCCAGCCGCTCGAAGTTCTCGGCGAAGAAGCGCGTGAAGTTGCTTCATTCTGGATCGTCGCAGGGGAGCAACACGGTCTTACCACGGAACGTGTCGGGGTCATAGTCGAGATAGGCGTTTATCTCCTTCTGAATGTCGGCGTACTGCGTGTAGAACTCGTCGTTCTTCGCGCTCTTCGCCGCTGAAAGTGTCTTGTTTTTTGACATGGGATTCTCCGTTACTTTGGCTCGAGGTTTGTGTCGTTGGGGGTGGGATTGAAATAATACCGTAGCATCATCTTAACCTCGCCATCCCATCCAGCCTCAACGGTAACATTCTTTATTGTCGAATAGTTTGCACTGACTAAACGTCCCTCATTGTCGACTTTACAACGGCTACGAACAATCAACGACCGTCCAATGTCCAATCCTCGAAATCTAGGTTCCCCGTTTTCAAAACTCGACATGCAACTAAATTCAGTTTGAAAT
>JAFTCL010000037.1 GCA_017454745.1 Kiritimatiellia bacterium | reverse complement strand
TTGCAAGAAAGCATACAGCCGACGCCTGACTTTTTCAACCCCCTTTTTAGCGAAAAAAACTTGGGCGCTGGAAACTTCATGGCACCGTCAGGTCACACGACAAATCCCAGGGTGTTGCGCTGGAAACCTGCACGCGCGTATCATAGAATGATGTTATTTCAATTCATATTGGTGTTTTGCGGATGTGTCAACCTCAGGGTGCCAGAGCCTTTTTTCAATGGCCAATGCACAAAGGACGGTATTTCTCTCAATGTGGATCGGCTAAATGATCGCGAGTGGGAACTGCATTTTTCGGGCGAATACGAATTTGTCGTGGCCGGAGTCAATTGTTGCATATATGAATGGCGCAAGGAGCGACTTCCTTTTGACAATCCAGAGCGGCATGATGTAGAGTGGCATGTCTTGGGTTTTTCAGCGATGGTGGACTTTATGATAATTGAATATCCTCTTAAGTGCGGATGCGGAGGTCTGAGGCGGGATTTCAGACGATTATGGAATTTGACACTTAACACGCCAGAAAAAAGGGTCGCATTGAACGGGAACACTTCAACGGTGGTCTTCAGAGTGCGGATAGTGAAGTCCAATCGCCGTGGGGATGAATTCGAAATCGAATTTGTCTTTGGACGACCCCTGGACCCTGGGACAGTTCTTTATTAGGAAATGCGGAGTCGCCGTTAATTTCCTCACGCAGAGGAGGCTGCATTATGACGAACTGCGGGGCAAAAGCGGTACAGTATAACGTTGCAATCCGCCGTTGGAAGGTGTATATTATCCTTGTTATTTGGATGAGGTTTTCGTGGAGATGAAAAGCTTTGTGGAACAGTTGTGTCGGGCGGCGGTGCTGTCGTTGTTAAGCGGCTGCGCTTCGATTGCCTATTACAAACGTGTTTCCATGGAGCCTGAAGAAAGCCCGTCTGTGCCCTTAGGGCGGCGTTATTATCACAAGTTAATCCCGGGACCGTGCTTTAACGCCACTTGTTTGGATTTTGAAACGTTGTACTGGGGGGATGCCAATCCATACTACGTCATTATTATGCCTTTCCTTATTGTTGATATTCCGTTTTCGCTTTGTACGGACATTGTGACGATGCCTTGGCAAGTTGCGCGCTACCGGCGGCTGACGAAGCCGTATGAACCGCCGGACGGGGATGTGCCGCCGATGGTTTCCGAACTGCTTCGGTGGCTGAAAGGGATGCAATATGAGTCGGGACGGTTAGGGGACTACAGAGGGGCAGTCTCCACGGCGTTGACGGTTCTCGCGTGTCTCCACAGCGGCAATCAACCTCGCAATTCGGCAAATCCGGAGTTTTCGATGATGTGCGAAAAGGGGATTGGATATCTTCTGTCATGCGCCTCTACCGACGGTGCCGTGCGGTTTTATGGCGAGGAGAAGGATCGCCGCACATTTCCCATTGTGGCGGACGCATTGATTTCCGCTTATGGTTGCACCAAAAATCCGGATCTGCGGGAAATTGCCGTGAAATGTGCGGAACGGGCGGCCAACGGTGACGCTTCATATCTCGAAGCCGAGCTTAACGATGAGACGGTTGGGCAGTTGCGGTGGACTGTCAAAGCGCTTCAAGACGCGAAAGCCGCAGGATTGTCTGCCGCAAACTTGGACGAACGGCTGGAACGCGTGAAATTACGGATTTCCAGTTACGGGAAAGGGGACAGCGACTGGTTGTCTGGCAATGCGGAACGGAAGACGGCGGTTAAGAAAAGCATTGTGGTCACCGGTGCCGTAAAAGACCAAGACGGGAATTGGCGTTGGGTAAGCAAGGTTGTCCCGTGCGAAGGTGGAATAACGGCGAGCGGGCTTGGAGAAGTAGCCGACAACGCGCTCGCGGTTCTGCAACTTGAGCGGCCATAAGACATCGTAGAAGATGGTTTTATCGGGGCGGGCTGCTTTTTTGTGGGATAAAGCTATGAAAAAGATGATCGCAGTAGTTGTTGCTGCGCTGCTTTTGGGCGGTTGTGCCATGAAGGAGTTTTCGTCCTCGCCGCTCTACAGCGGAAGCGAGGAAATCTTCACGGGCGAGGTTGAGGACCGTGTGAACCTCTGGCCACTCGCCTACTGGCGCGAACCGGTCGGATCAGTCGCCTGGCCGTTCGTCTCATGGGGCAAGGACCATTTCGCCCTGCGTCCGCTCTATTCGCAATACAAGCGGAATAGAAAGGGCGACTACGACGAGTTCAACGTCCTCTGGCCGGTCGCGCAGTTCGATACCCTCAATGACGACTACCGGTTCTTCCCCTTCTTTTGGGGTGACCTGAAAGAGAAAGACCCATATTACGCCCTCTTTCCGGCGGTCTGGTGGAATGACGAATTCGCCGGGGTCTTTCCCTTCTTCTGGTCGAGAGGCGGCGGTGGCGGTGGTTTCTGCATCTTCCCGCTCTTCTGGTCGGAGTGGTTATCGGACGGCGGTTTTTGGCATACGCTCTTTCCGCTTTACTATTACGATATGTCTCCGAAGTCAGAACACCACAATCCTTCGGGCTACAGCGATTTCTGGACGCTCTGCGGGCTTGCTGGCTACAAGCGTGAAGGTGGAGAATTCAGCAACCACCGATTTCTGCCGTTTTATCTTTGGGATCGCGGCGACTTCTATTCGATACCGTATTCGCGTTACAGTAGCCACCGGCACATACGGAACCGCATCCTCTGCGGGCTCGCCGGATACGATGCGAAAACGAACGGGATCTACGTTACGTCGTGGGTATTCCCGTTCTACTACAACGATCCCAAGCGGACGCTGGTGACCTTGGTTTACGGCCAATCGAAAGAGGACAACGCCGAGTGGCTGGTGCCGTTCTATTATCGCGATGACAACCGGTTCATTACCCCGCTTTTCGGGAAAACCAAACATGCCGATTGGCTATTCCCCCTCTACTACCGCGGCGAGGATTCATTCGGGTCGCTCCTCTACGGCCACCACGAAACCATAACCCAGACGAACCGCTACTTCGCGGCGGGGTTGGCCGGATCTCGCGCAGGGGAAACAGAGGGCGGCTGGCTTTTCCCGCTCTTCAACAAAAAAACCGATGCCGATTTCGCCGAAAAGTCGGCGTGGATTAACGCTGAACGGTTGCCGGACGCGATACCGGTTACGATGCGTATGGTCACGAATTTTACCGAGAACGCCCAAACGGGTAAACAAGATATCCCGCTTGTCAAGCGGGTCGCCAATGTGCCCTCTTTCTCCGCTTATGACAACCGGAGCTATCTTCTCTTCATCGACAATGACCATAATTTCCACAGTTGGACCGATGATTGGATTTGGGGATCTTCCACCAACCGCTACGATATGCTTCTGGAACACCAGCGTGGCAACAAACTGTTTTTCAGACATGAGAGCGAACGGAGAGTCTCCTTCGACACCGCGACCCGCGCGAAAGTGGGGGACACGATCGAAAGCCAAACCTGGTTTTTGGCGGTCGTGTATGAAAGCGAAAGGAAAATCGACCGGATAAAGGGATCGGATTACGTCTGCCACAATGTGCTCTGGAAACTCTGGGACTGGGAACGGGAAGACGGCAATATCGCGCTCGACGTCTTTCCCGGATTTACCTATGACTCCAAAACAAACGGTTACCGGAAGGTTTCGCTTCTTTGGCGGCTCTTCCGTTACGAGAACGATCCGGAGAAAGGCATTGCCGCCGATCTGCTATTTCTTCCCGTATGGCGGGGCAAGCCAACCAACCGCTAGAATTACTGCTCAGCCGGTTTGGTGTCGAAATTGTGTCAGATATCATCCCAGCCTTGATTTCCGGCGTACAATTTAGTAATATTAGTCCAGTTATAGAGGCAATCCATGGTTTTACGCGATAAAAAACAATACAGTTTGGCCGCCAGCTCGGCAACGGCCAAAAAAACCGGCTCGGCGCTGATCATCTCCCTTTGGACGATCGCGCTGTTGAGTTTGCTGGTGATGTCGTTCGCGTTGGATGCGATGCTGGAAGGGAAGCTGAACCTTTACGTCCGCGAACGCCGCCGGGTTGACTACATGACCCAATCGGGGATCGCGATCGCGGAGATGCTGTTGCTGAATTATAAAAACGCGAGTTCATCGTCCGAATCCGAAGAGGAGAGCGACCAGTGGCTGGAATATAAGCTTAACCTTCAGCGCGGCTCCACCACCGTTTCGAAATACGCAATCGAACAGGATCATCCGGAAAACGGCACCGTGACGGTGGAGATCACCTCCGCCGAGGCCAACAAGTGGCCGATCAATATGCTCACCTCCAGCGATGGTTCCGACCAGATATGGGAAAACGTGCTGAATGTGATTGGGGTGCCGATGGAATATCAGGAGGAGATCGTTGACAGTTGGTACGACTGGCGGGACGAAGATTCCACGGTTACCGGCAGTAACGGGGCCGAACAGGAGTATTATCAGGAACTGGATATGCCGATCAAGCCCCGAAACGGCGAGATCTCGTCAATTGATGAATTGAAAATGATCCGTTGCATCCGCGACTACCCTGCGATTTTCAGCGGCGGAAAACTCATCAATGATGACGAAAAAAAGAAAAAAAACACATCCGCCACCCGTTCCTATTCCAAACGGCGCAATGTTCGTCGCGGTTCCGGGCGGTCCTCGTCAAGCCAGACCGCTACCACCTCTTCGCGGTCTTCCGGCTCTTACGGCCGGAGCGATTCCGCGAGAAACAATCCTAACCGCGATATCGACCCAAACGAGGTTATAATCAAATACGGGCTGAAGTCGTTTTTTGATTTGTACGGCGACAACCTCAAGGTTAACGTAAACTCTGCGTCTAAGGAAGTCCTGATGACCGTACCGGGCATCGACGGCGATGAGGAGATCGCCGGCGCCATTATCGAGGAGCGCACCACCGGCGCGAACATGATGTCGGCGGTTTCCGGCGATTCGTATGAAAGCCCGCTGTTCAAAGATTGGAACGATCTTAACACGCGGATACCCGGCGGTTTGGAAACCGAATGCGAGGGTTATTTCTCCTATGAGCCGCAAAAATATTTTGAAATAAAAATCACCGGGGAATCCGCCGGAATAACGCACACCATCCTTGCCGTGGCGATTGTCCAGCAGGATGAAGTGCGTTATGTCAAGTGGCGCGAAGATCCCTAATCCGCCGGTTACAACATTGCCGGCTTAATGTTCCACCCTTCCAACTGTAGCCCTTCGGCCGGTTTTTTGACCTTGCCGGTTTTGTCGCGGTAAACAATGTCGATTACGGTCTCTTCGCCCGGCAGCAGCGAGAAATAGTTGTCGGAATATTGAGCCGGAACCAATAGCCCGTCGCGGCCGATGATTTTAAGTCGCGTCATCAATGCCGGGGTGTCGGCATGGTTGGCGACTTTCACCTGCAAATGGAAGGTGCCGGCGTCGGGCGTCGCTAACGTCTCCGCAACGGCGTCAAGCGCGACTTGCGGCATCTTCATCAGCTCGCGGTAATCCAGCGGATGCGACGGGTTCCACCAAGTGAAATTGTCGCAAAGCGTTGTTCCCGAAGCGTTGGCGATTCCGGCGCGAACCAGAAATACCCCCTCGACACACATTTCAGGAAACTCCGCCCATACACGGTGTTCGTCGGATGCCAGATTGACGCGCTCGGAATGTTCGTGCAACAATCCGCCAGCGATATTGTAAACCCGGAAGTAGGCGGTTGCCCCCGTCAAGTCGTCGGGCGTTGAATTAGACAGCCAAAATTCGCCTTTGGCTTGATCAAGCACCACGTTGAACGGCTGGTTGGCTTTCTTAATCCCGAAATAGCCGGCGTTGGTGTCGTGGTAATAATCGTAAGTTTGCCAAACCATGCTTGGCCAGGCGGATTGGCTCATCCACATCAGCATACCGTTGCGCCTGCCGCAATAAATCGGCTCCATCATGGCTTTGTGGTTTTCATAGTTCACCATTTGCGCGATACGCGCGAATTCGCCAAGGCTGTCGCAGTTCCCGTAGTGGCTGGATATGTAGTTCTTGAAATCGCGGGCGTTTTGTGCGCCGCCGTTGGTGAAGTCGTGCATTCCCCACACGTTGTCAATCGGCCAGGCGTGTTCCTTGGTGAGCATGCGCAGGAGATTTTCGTAAGCCGGCACATTTGGCATACCGCGTTCGCTGTGCAGCGTTTCCGGCGTGTTGGCGAAGTACCATTCCGGGTTACGCACGCCATACGGTCCGTAGCCGCTTACGGTGTAATTGGCGGAGTGGGGGATGTAGTGGCGGGTGGGGTCTAACCGCGCAATGATTTCCGGCAACGCCTCTTTAATCCCGCTCGGCGGATCGCCCTCATTACGGGCGCAGTAGAGGGCCAGCGCGGCGTGATGGCGGTTGCGGTAGATCTTCTCGCGCGCGTTGGCCATGAACATGGTTTGGTCGTCAGGATCCGGACCGTCCGCCGGGTTGGCCAGCCAGAAGTCGTCCCAAATCAAGATGCCGTACCGGTCGCAGGCGTCATAAAACGCCTGATGGCTGGTCATGCCCACCCAATTGCGGATCATGGTGAGGTTGGCCTGGGCGTGCAGACGCACCTTGTCGAAATAATCTTCCGTTGTCGCGGCGAGGTTTGAGTCGTCCATGCCCCAATTACCGCCGCGGCAAATGATTCGCACCCCGTTGCAGTAAATCGTCATCGGTTTCTTGGTGTCGTAAGAAAATTCCCGTACCCCGAAATTGAATTCGTGGCGATCCGAATCGCGGCCGTCAACCGTCACCGAGATCGCGGTGCGGTATAACGGCTGTTGGCCATACGTGTTCGGCCACCAAAGTTTGGGGTTCTTCATCGTGAAGGGCGTTATCGCCACCTCTTTGGTTTCCCCCGGCAACAACTTTACCGGTTGTGAAAATGCGTATGCGGCCGAATCGATTGCCGTTTTGGGATTTGCCGCTTCACCCACCTGTCCGCCGAGCTTGGCTTCAACGGTGCGGTCGCTGACATTGGAAATCCTGACCTGTACGGAAACCTCGGCTTGTTTGCAGGTGTTTCGGTCCATTTCCAGTTTGGTGACTGCCCAGGCGTCGGATATGGTAACATCGCCGGTGCGCTCGAAATTCACTTCACCGTAGATGCCGACATTACGCCCCCGGATGGTCGGGACCCAATCCCATCCGATACTGGGGTGGATGGTGGGGTTGTCCGCACCCAGTATTCCGCCGTTGCGTCCGGCGTCGTCAATGTTCTGCAAAGTTACCTCGCCGGGATTTCGGTTTTGGCGCACCAGAACCGCGAGCACGTTTTCGCGGCTGGCGGCAAGTCGGTCGGTGATATCGAATTTTCCGGGCATGAAAGATCCGGAGATGTCGCCGATCCGTTTGCCGTTAAGATAAACCTCAGCTTTCCAGTTCACGGCTTTGAAACACAACCAGAACCGTTCGCCGGGATTAAGTTTTGGGGTGCCGAAATGATAACGATACCAGTAGCTGGTGGTGAAATAACGGTCGGAAACCATCAGTTGCTGGTCGGCGACGTTCGGGTCGGGAATCGCGCCCGCCCGCAAATACGACATTAACGCCGTACCGGGCACCACTGCCGGCAGCCACGCGGAATCGTCGAAGCCCGGTGTGGAAAGTTCCTCTCCGGCGGCTGCCACCTCGTCCGCCCGCGCAATGCGCCACGCGGTGTCCGGATGGTACTCCGCACCGCCTTTGCCGTATATCTCCAGTTCGCTTAACGCAAAACGTTCGGCTTGGGTTTTACGGCAGAACAGCCTCACGTAGCGGGCGCTGAATTTTTTCGGCTCTAACCACTCCTCGCCGCCCTTGCCGTCTTGAATTTGCAACACGGTCTGCCAGCTTTGGGCGTCGGAGGATTGTTGGATGTCGTAATCTTCGGCGAATCCTTTGCCGCCCCAGAGCAGCCGGAGTTTTGTCACGGTGCTTTCCGCCCCCAGATCCACGTACACCCACTCGTTGGAGGATCCGCCGCTGCACCATACGCTGGTGAAACGGGATTCCCGCAAATCTCGGATCAGAGATTTGCCGTCGGTGTCGGTAAGGTCGAATTCGGACAGCTGGACGCGCGGTTTGGTGTTGCCGTCCTTGCCGACGTCGCCGTTGTTTTCCGTGATGTTCAGACGGTAATAGCTGTAGGCTGCGGGACGGGAGAGCTGGTAACTGGCAGACTCCTGGCGGTTCTTGAAAGTTTGGTTGACGCGGGAATCCAGATCGGTAAACGTTTTGCCGTCGTTCGATCCCTGGACAACCCAGGCTTTGGGATCGCGCAGCGGCGCATCGTTGGCGGAGCTGATCGTATAGCTCTTGGCGTAAACCGGATGCGGCAACTGGATTTGCAGCCAGGCTTTGGGATGGAATACCAGCCACTTGGTGTCGCGCTTGCCGTCAAACGCGCCCGACGGGGTTTCGTTGGCTGGGCACTCTTCCTGATATTGGGAGGAATACACCGCCCGTTCTTCATTGTACTCGGAGAACAGCCCGTCGGTTACCAAATGTCCGACGTGGTCGAAATCTGCCGCACTGGACTGATAGACCGCCCGGCGGTAGGCGAGGTTGCGCAGCTTGCCGACTTTCTTCTGCGGGGCCGCCGGCACCGGGGTGGCGGCATCTCCCATTCCGGGCAGCGACGGTACCGGATCGCCCAGGCGGACCGGCCGGGCAGGATCCCAAACCGCCACGCCCACCAGCGAATCGGCGCAGCCGTAATACAGGAACCATCTGGATTTGAAATAGACCAGACCTTCGATAAAAACCGTGCCGCTCGCATATTGCCCGGTCCGTTCAAAATCCTTCATCGGGCGGAAGAACGGAACGTCCAGCCGCGCTACAGCGAACAGCGGGTCGTTGCGGTCGAAAAGCACCTGTCCCGCGCAATAAGCCCCGCGGGCGAAACGCGGATCGGCCTTTGAGCCGTTAGAGTTTTTGCCGTTGTAAAAGACCAAGATGCCGTCTTTGGTTCGTATTGCCGCCGGTCCGACCTCGGTCAAATCGCTGTCGAAATATCCAGAGCGCGGGCGCACCAATTCACGCAACTTGCCGTCCGGGATCTCCACGGGATCCCAGTTAACCAAGTCGGTGCTGGTTGCGGCGTAAATCCGCGATTCGCCCCAGTACATCAAATAACGCCCGTTTATCTTGGAAATCACGTAACGGTTCCCGTCGGGGTCGAGTTCGGTGACAATCGCGGCGGATTTGCAAAAATTGTTTTTGTATTTGCCGTTTTGGAATTTTGCGAAAGCCGGCCCGTGTTTGGTCCATTTTTTCAAATCGCGGGAGGTTGCAATGCTCAACCTCGCCACTTTGCGGTTCCATGAAGTGTAGGTCATCACAAACAATCCGTCAGCGGTGACCGCCAGACGCGGGTCTTCGCAACCGCCCGGCCAATCGTATTCTTTCGCGTTGTCTTCGCCTGGGAACAGCACCGGAGCCGGATGGCGGGTCATTGAAACCCCGTCGAAACTTTCAGCCAGACCGATGCGCGAAGTGCGTGACCCGATGCCGGTGTTGGAGTTGTCTTCCGCCCGATACAAAACGTAGATTTTTCCGTCGTGCGCGATCGCCGCCGGATTGAACGTGTCGGACTCTTCCCATTTTACCGGTTTCTTTTGCATCGGGCAGTTGAACACGCTGGTCGCGTTCGGGCGGATCACCGGGTTCACCCCGTCAGGGCGGACAAACCCGCCGAAGGCCCACTCCGGTAGCGGATTGTCAACCAAACCGTTGGTGGTGGCCGCGCCGGCAAATGTTGCCAGAAAAAGGACTGCGATATCCAGAATTTTCATTATTTCCCCCGTGGCGAGTTAAAAGAATCCAAATGGTGCTGATTTGCGTTACTGCAACTGAAGTTTCGCTAAGGAAAGACGCTTGGTCAAACGTTTGAGCGTCTCTTGCAGTGCGTCTGAAACCGCTTGGCAGGCATCGTTTCCGGAAATCGGCGACACCGCCTTTTCCTCTGCGGTGAACAGGACCGCAAAGGATGGGGAGCGCTCGTCAAGTAACGCCAACCGCAAGCCGACACGCGCCACCGGTACCTGCGGATTGCGGTAATCCAGAACCAACTCCGTCAACACGCCGTCCAGACCCAAGTCGGTTATGGTTCCGCTTCCAACATCGTACACCGCTTTGAACAAGCCGGCCGCCGCCAGATAACGCTCCGTCTGCGCGGCGATTAAATCTTCCGGGGCGCCAAGCCAGGCCCGGTAATAATCGGCCGCGTATTCGCCGCCACCGCGGCAAACCACAAACTGACGGCTGTCAAACGGCGGCATTGCCCGGAACTGGCGCAGCTTTACTTCGGGAAATTGCGCTGCCATCGGCGTTTCGGGCAGACTCACCTCCGGCACGTAGCAGCGTTTGCTGTCTTGCGCCAGACTTTGTTTTCCTGAACCGCCGAAACAACCGGCGGCCGCTACCAACGCCGTCAGCGCGGCACACCGCAACAAGCTTTCAATCATCGATTTTCCTCCGAATCTTCCGGCAGCCGCCGCGGCGGTTCGCCAAACAGCACGGCGGACGGGTTGTCGCTCAGCTCTTTCAGGGTCTTGTTGAGATTAACCGCCGCCTCGCGCACTTCGCGCAATATCGCCGCCAGGTTTCCCTGCTGCGCCTGAGCGGTGCGGTTGAACGTCTGGATGGCAGCCTCAAGCTGCGCCAGGGTGGATTCGAGGCGCGCGCCGTTTTTCGAGACCGTCTCCCCGGTTTGTTCCGCTACCGCCGCGGCCTTTTCGGCGAGAGTGCCGACCTTTCCGGTCAGCGGCGGCAAATCTTTGGCGATTTGGTCGGCGGAACTGCGGAAACCGCTAACGGCGGCGAGCAGTTCGGCGGGAATCTTTGACAGATCGGGAGATTCGATGACGTTTTTCAAAGCTTCGTTGGTGGAGCGGAGTTCCTTCAGCAGCGCCAAGGTTTCGGCGTTGGCCGTTTCGATGTCGGCGTTGTTGAGTTTTTTCTGCACCAGCTCCAAGGTGTTCAGCAAACCGTCGCCCAGCGCGGCGATGTCAAGCCGCCCCGCTTTGATCACCATATCGTCCATCGCCAATTTGAGCGATTCAATAGTGCTGCGGCTCGACGGGATGTAAATGTGTTTCGGTGTCCAGACCGGTTGGGGCGGGGGATTGACCGAATCATCCGCCTTCCCGCCGAAATAGTCAAGCTGGATAAACGACATTCCGGTCACGCCCGAGGCGGAAATTTTCGCCCGCAGCCCATTGCTGGCCATGCGTGCCAGCAACGCTTCGGAGTGACCGATGTCCAGCATGGTGAACCGGGAGGGATCAAGCGACATCACCACCATGATTTGGCGGGACTGTTCCGCCGGCACCTCCAGTTTTGAGTTCCGGACGTAGGTTGGATAGACAAAGCCGATTTTTTGCACCTCGCCGACCGGGACGCCGCGGTATTTGACCGTTGACCCGATGTCCAGTCCAGACACAGATTCCGAAAAATAGGTTTCGGCCAGCACCGTCTGGCGTTTGAAAACCCGCGCCCCCGCCACCGCCACCGCCAGCAGGATGAGAATCCCGCCCAGAAGGACGAAAAAACCGATTTTAGCGTAACTAGCCTTGTTCTCGCTCATAATCCCAACACCAACAATCCTTGCGCAATTCCAGACAACCAGCAACCCCCGCCAACAAAAAAAGTAGCTTACCAGCAAATACCCGCAAAATCAAGCGCAAACCGCCCCACGTCCGCTTGCAATTCCCAGTAACATCGGCGTATTTTCGTGTTCTTTTATTTCCCTTTGACTACCGTGACCTTGCCGGAGGAATTGTCGATTTTGATTATTTTCTGACATTGCAGCGCACCAATTATCGGTGAAATGTCCGGGGTGGGGACATGGTAAGTCTGTTTAAGCACGGCTTTGAGTTGATCGACATTTGGGATTTTCTTTCTGCCGCTTTTTAGGTCTGATGAAAGTCCCAGTACAACTTCTCGACGATACGCTTTACCGGCGGAAATCGTAGCGCGCAGGAATCCGTCGCGGGGCGACAGCGATTCAAATTCGTCTTTGTCGTACCATACGGCGCGGCATTTTGCGCACAGGTCAATTTCTATATTCCGTTTACCGACCGCCACCTTTAGGATGCTCATCGACGATCCGCAATCGGGGCAGACGCATCCCGCCTGTTCATGCCGTTGCGCCTCAACCACCATGGCGGCGAGGCTTTCATCCGCGATTGATCCTTTGAGGGCAGAGAGTTTTAATGTTGCCCCTCCGCATGAGGCGCAAATCCTGCACGGTTTGTTTGACCTAGTCCATGCCGCCGTTAGTTTACCACCGCACCTAGGGCAGTTCGAGGCCGGCTTCACATTCTTGTTCGCATCTGGAACCTTTTGCGTCATCCGCAGTTCGTGGAACTTTGTACAAGCCACGCGAAAACTTTCGGGAGTCTTGGCCCCGCCGATTCCATACGCGAGTTTTCCGACCTCGCGGATTTTTGCCGCCACCGCTGTAAAGTCGCTGTCATTGGATACTATGCAGATTCCTTGGCATTGGCTTTTGTAGAGAAATTCCATGGCATCGACCGTTAATGCGATGTCCGCCACGTTTTTGCCGGATACGTTACTGACTTGAGGGCGGGCCACAATCCCATATTCGCGCTGGGCTTGCCCCCACCCGGCATGTCCGGAAAAGCAGTTTACCATGCCGTAAGCACGGCGGATTATCGGCTCACCGATGGAACTCGCCGTCTTGAAAATGTCTCCGACCAGTGCGGGACTGATGTTGTCCGCATCTATGAGAATCGCTATTGGTTTCTTGTCCATGTGGTCTCCCGTCGTTTTACTGGAAGTTGCCAACCTTTTACCCCAACTCGCAACATTTTCCATCCTTATTTACCCCTTTCATCCTGCCAACAAAAAACGTAGCTTACCAGTAAAGCCCCTCAAAATCAAGCGCAAAACGCCTCCCGTCCGCTTGCAACCGATTTTAAAACCTTTGATTACCTGGCCCTAATGGTTTGGCACATTGGCGATTGGACAAATTCGGGGGCATCCGCAAATCGTGCAAACACGGCGGACAGGGTGGGAGATCGGGAGGGACTCGTTCTGTCGCGTCCCTCCCTTTGCGGCTAAAACTTTCGCGGGTTGCCGTTTTGTTTCTGAACCATGAATAAAACGAAAATATCTATGTGCCAAACCACTAGTCTTTTGGTTGCGGCGCAGCGGTTCGGGCAATGGCGTGGTCCCGGCCGTTTGGCGCGAAGACCCGGTGGATGAATACCGCCGGCTCGGTTTCCACCGTTTCAACGCGTACCTCCTCGTCGGCCAGGGTCTCGGATTTAAACACGATGTCTAACTCATGGCAAGGACCTGCCCCGTCCGGCCGCCCCTCCAACAGCCATTCGATGTAGCGGACATTGTTTACGTGACCGTTCAGGTCGATATCTCCCCGCATCGCGCGGAATGACAGCGCGTCGGCAGCGGTTTCGCGGCAGTCCCAACGCAGTTTTGCGAACGGTTCGTCGCCGAACACCGGTTCTCGGACGGTGTTGGCCGCCGCGAACACCCCCTCCGGTATGGCGACCATTTTGCGAGACGCGAGATCGATAAGCATCCATTCGCTCGTCGCCCGGCCCAACTCTTCCCCGGCGGAGTCCGTCAGGATGAAATCGCGGTAGGCGACAATCTTTCGTCCGCCCCGCGGGAAAGTGAGGATTGAGACCGTTTCGCCCCATTTCGGGAAACGGGACATCCGGACCTTTAGCCGTGTAAGCACCCACGAAATGTTTTCGCCGGCGGCCTCAAAATCGGATTTGGAAAAGGCCAGAGTCTCGGCGTTAAGGCTGGCCGCCTCCTGCAGATAGTCGCAGATTGCGGACATTTTCGCCGCGCCGTCGGGACCGCACTCATACGTCCGCACCGCCCAAGAGTAAACTCCAAACACGTCACCCATTCCAGATTCCTCCGTTAATGCCGACCCGGCGTATGCCGTCAATTTGCGTGAAAAACGCGGTTAGGACGGCGGGGCGGGGGAAGCGGCGCCGGGCAGTCGCGGTAGCCGATGGCGCAATGGCCAATCCCCTCGTATTCGCCCTCGATACCGAGTCGCTTGAGAAGTTTCCGGTATTTCGGCATTTCAAATTCCTCTTTGGCGCGGTGAATCCAAATCGAATCCAGCCCCAGCGAGTGCGCGGCGAGCATGAGATTGCCCATGACAAGGCTGCCGTCATAGACGCGGTGGGGCCAATCCTTGGGTGCCAGGACGATGATGAAGGCAGGCGCACCGTAGAAAGTGTCGAACCCCTCCTCCCATCCGCCGATGCGGCAGTTGTCGGCGGCGATCATATTCCGCAGCTCTTTGTTCGTCACCGCGATCATGATGGGCGACTGTTTCCCCATGGCGCTGGCGGCGTAGAGTCCGGCCTCCATTATCTGGTCAATCAGTTCCGCCGGCGGCATGTCCGGCTTGAATTTACGGATACTGCGGCGTTCCTTCATCGCTTTGATTACTTCGTTCATTTTCCAGCTTCCTTTCTCTCTGGCGCATAAGTTTAGCAAAACCCGTTCGGAAACTCAAACGGAAAAAGGCCTTTGGCGTCTTTTCGCCGACCTCTTCGCCATTTTGCGATTTTTTGCTTTTTTTGATTGTTACCGGCTTGGGTAATATGGTATGATAGTTGCGTTACTTTGGAGTTAGTGGGGATATTATGGTTTGCAAGCGCGGATCATAAAGGAAGCTTGTCGCACGGAGGATGATGAGTAATGGCGAAGATTGACACAGACATTCTTTGCATAGGTGGAGGTGTGGCCAATTTGTCGGCTGCGCTTAAGTTAATGCGCACGCTGAAGGCCGCCGGTGTCGAGAAGTTGCCGCGGGTTACGGTGATTGACAAAGGCCGTAATCCGGGTAGCCACGTGCTTTCGGGCGCGGTGGTGGATCCCGACGGTTTCAAGGGGCTGCTCACCGACGACGAGATCGCGAAGATGCCGATCCAGACCAAAGTCAACAAGGAGGCTTTCCACCTGCTTCTGAATTCCAGCAAATCGTTCCCGATCCCTTGGGTGCCGCCGATGATGCAGGACAAAGGGATGCCGGTGGGGTCGCTTTCCAAGCTTACCGGGTATCTGGCCAAGCTTTGCGAGCAGGAAGGCGCCGAGGTTTACACCGGTTTCGCCGCGGTCGAGCTGATCGAGGACGGGGCGGGCCGGGTGGTTGGCGCCCGTACCGGCGACAAGGGGTTGGACCACGAGGGTAAGCCCAAGAGCAACTATCTGCCGGGTGAGGAGATTTACGCCAAGGCGGTGCTGCTGGGCGAGGGCGCGTGCGGGATTTTGACGGAAAAGCTGATCGCCAAAAAGGGTTTGCGCAGCCCTCGCGGCCACCAATCCTACGCGGTGGGCATCAAAGAGGTTATCGAGGTGCCGGCCAACGAGTCCCGCGTCGGGGAGATTATCCACACCTTCGGCTATCCCGCCGATATGAGCACCTACGGCGGCGGATTCATGTACCACGTGAGCGCCACCGAGGTGATGATTTGCTACGCTTATGCGTTGGACTACGCTCACGCGGAGGTTGATCCGCACTATATGTTCCGCCAGTTCAAGGCGCACCCGACATTGGCCCAATACATCGAGGGCGGCAAGACGGTCGCCTACGGAGCCAAGGTAATCCCCGAAGGCGGTTACTATTCGGTGCCGGAGGTGGTCGCGGACGGCGCGTTGATCACCGGTGACGGGGCGGGGTTGGTGGACACGCTGCGCATCAAGGGGGTGCACATCGCGATGCAGTCCGGTTGCGCCGCCGCCGAGACCCTGGCCGAGTGCTGGCAGAAGGACGATTTCTCATACGAAATGCTGAAGGGATATTCCCGTCGGCTTAAGCAGACCTCCGGCTGGAAACAGCTCAAACGGGTCAAGAACGTACGGGCCCCCTTCTCGGTGAACACTTTGCTGGGCGTCGCCGCCGCCGGTTGCGCGTGGGCCACGTTCGGCGCGTTCCCATTCTGGATGGTGGGCATGGAACCCGACCACGAAGAGCTGTTGCCGCTCAAGGGCGGCCGTTTGCCCGAAAAGCCGGAACTGGCGGCGACCCCGACCTCGCCAGACCGCTTGACGGACGTTTTTATGTCCGGCACGATCCACGACGAGGACCAGCCCTGCCACCTCAAGATCAAGGACCGCGCCAAGTGCGCCGAATGCATCAAAAAGTTCGGCGCCCCGTGCCTGCGGTTCTGCCCGGCCGAGGTTTACCGTCTGGAGGACGGCGTTATTCACGTGGATTTCTCGAACTGCCTGCACTGCAAGACGTGCCAGATCAAGGATCCTTACCAGAACATCGAATGGACTTTCCCGCAGGGCGGGGAAGGACCGCGTTACACCCGCATGTAGTTTTTTGTTTGTTTTAAAGGAGACACACCATGGACACGAAATTCAACCGCAGAAACTTCCTTAAGACTTCCGCCGCCGCGTCGGCGATTTTGCCCACTTTTAACATTCTGGCCGCAGACAAAGAAGGAGTCATCGGTCCCGATGACGACCAGGTTAATGTCGCCGTGATCGGCTACGGCGCCGAAGGCGAAATCCTTACCGATGACCTGGTGAAGATTCCCGGCATCCGGGTCAAGGCGGTTTGCGACATTTGGGCCGAGCGCCGCAAAGCGGCTAAGGGGCGGATGCGTACTCACGGGCACATGATAAATGTTTACGAAGATTACCGCGAGATGTTGGACAAGGAGGACAAGAACATCGATGCCGTAGTGGTAGCCACCCCTGACTGGATGCACGCCGAGCACGCGTGCTACTGCCTTCGCCACGGTAAGCCGGTGTACTGCGAAAAGGAGATGTCCAACCAGCTCTCCCGTGCCCGCGAAATGGTGTTGGCCGCCCGCGAAACCGGTTTGCCGCTCCAAATCGGGCATCAGCGCCGCTCCAATCCGCGTTACATGCACGCGATAAACAACGTCATGCGCAAGAACAATGTGCTGGGGCGCATTACCCACGCTTATGGCCAGTGGAACCGTTCGGTGGCCCCGTTCACCACGGTGAAAAACCAAAAGGTCCATATTCCGATCGCGACCCTCCAGAAGTACGGTTACGAGAACATGGAACAGTTCCTCAACTGGCGCTGGTTCGCGAAGTACGGCGGCGGCCCGATGGTGGACCTGGGTTCCCACCAGATCGACCTTTTCTTCTGGGTCTGGGATTGCGCTCCGATTTCGGTTACCGCCATTGGCGGCAACGATTACTACAACCGCCAGATGAACGACAACGTGATGGCGATGTATGAGTTCAAGACCAAAGAGGGGGTGATTAACCGCGCGTTTTATCAGGTGCTTACCACCTCCTCCCGCGGCGGCTTCTACGAGCAGTTTATGGGTGAGCAGGGTTATCTGACCCTATCCGAGATTCCCGCCCGCGGCAACACCGCCGCTCCGGAACCCGGCGCCGACTGGAGCAAGTTTGTCAAGATGGGTGTTCTCAATGATGCCAAAGCCCCGGTCGCGTTGCAGGGGAAGCGCTCTTCCGACGCGTCACTCGACACCCGCGTGACCAAGGCAGCCGCCGGTATGCCGTTGCCGGTGGATCTGCTTAAGCCCGCGCACATGCCGCATTTGGAGAATTTCTTCCTGGCGGTTCGCCGTAAGGATCCCAAACTGTTGAATTGCGACGCCGAGCTGGCGTACGAGTCCGCCGTGGCGGTATTGGCGGCCAACCGTTCGGTTGCGGAACGGCGCACGGTCTATTTCAAGCCGGAAGAGTTCAAGGTTCCGGCCGATGCCAAACACGACCCCGCGAAGGCGGCGGGCGAGCAGCCCAAGGCGTAAGTCTTCCGGCTGTGACGGCGCAAATGCAGTTCATCAACTTTCAGAGGATTTGACATGAAACAGTTTACATTTTACGCCTTGGCGTTCGCGGCGGCTACCGCCGGGGCCGCCGTGCCGTCCCACTGGGACGGCGGACGGGTTCCGCCGGTACACCGTTTGACGGTGAAGGACGTGATGGGCGACGAGGTCGTTCCCTCCGACCCCAACGCGTTGCCGGTCAGCACCCGCCAAACCTGTAATATGTGCCACGATTACGAGGTTATTGCGTCGGGGTGGCATTTTAACGCCGGCGACACCAATGCCTGTCCCGGTCGGATGTCGGAGCCGTGGTTTGCTATCGATCCCTCCACCGGCAGCCAGATTCCGGTGAGCCAGCGCGGTTATCCCGGTACCTTCACCCCGGAAGCCATTGGCATGGGTAGTTTCGAGTTTACCCATACCTTCGGGCGTAATTTCCCCGGTGGCGGCATCGGCGAGCCGGATGCCGAAGGCTTGTTGTCTGGCCGTTGGAATGTCTCCGGACCGCTGGAGATTAACTGTTTCGCCTGCCACGACCAGAGCGGCTTTTACGACCATAGCGAGTATGTTAAACAAGTCGTTCGTGAGAATTTTGCCTGGGCGATGAGCGCGGCAATGGGGTGGGGCAATGTTGACGGAATGGGCGAACGGATGCCGGATTATTGGGGAATGCTCAACGGTTTGAATAAGGACGATAGCATTTTCCGCGTTCCGCCGAACATTTCCTATGATTCCAAACAGTTTGACTCAAAGAACCGGCTGGTGCTTCCGGTGGGTAAGCCGAAGAACCAGAACTGCCTGAACTGCCATGGCGTTACCCAGAGCGGTGCGCCGAATATGGCGATCGACGGCGACATCCATCTGCGGGCGGGAATGTCCTGCACCGATTGCCACCGTAACGGAGCTGACCACAAAATCAGCCGCGGATATGAGTGCAAAGAGACGATGAAGTGCGATCTCGCCGCTTCGCTTACCTGCGCCGGCTGCCATGTGGCCGATAAGGGCAAGGCCGGTCGTTACGGCGCCCCCGCGCCTAAGCACGTTGGTCTGCCGGTCTCGCATCTGGAGCAGCTTTCCTGTACGGTTTGCCACAGCGGGGTGACTAAGAATGGCGAGCTGGCCGAGGTTACCACCAGCCGTGCCAACCGCATGGGCGTTTACGGCCGGGCCAAATGGCTTACCGATGCCCCTTATATTCTTGAACCGGTGTTTGTGCGCAATGATAAATCCGGTAAGATCGAGCCTCGCCGTATGGCGTGGCCTGCTTATTGGGGAACCCGGACCGCAGACGGCGTAAAGCCGCTTCCGGTTTCGAAGGTCTCCGAGATTGCCGGGCAGACGCTTTCGCCGATGAAGCGGGTTGGGGCGGTTTTGAAGATGTTGGATACCAACCCCAATATCGCCGCTGGCGGACGGCGTCCGGTTTTCGCGGTTAACGGTACGCTCTACGCCGCAGATGTGGACGGAATCCCGGAAAAGTTCGGCGATAAGGCCGGCCTTGACGGTCTGTTTTACGCGATTGATCCTTCCCGTTACGGTGGCGATGATGCAGATTCGGACGATGACGATAATTTGCCTGAACAGAAAAAGAAAATTGTCTCCGCGATTGCGGAAAAGTTCCGTGCCGAGGTGGAGGTTTGCCAAGGGTTGGCTCCGGTAGATTATGACCCGGACATGGACAGCAAGAAGGTCGCGACCGAGCAGCTCAAGTTGTTCGAGGCAACGGTAAAGAGTCTGGTTGACGATCAAATCGCCGAGGAGAAAGAGGATTTCGACAAATTGTCCGCCGACGAGAAGAAATCCCGGAAGGATGAGATTCTGGCCGATATCAACGCTACATTCACCGATACGTTAAAGGATCGGTTGGACGATATAAACAAAAACAAAAAGCAGATTATTGAGGATCTGATTACCACAATCGAGGCAAGCCCGTTCTATTCGGACGCTATCCAGAATACCGATGGCGAACTCCATCAGTTTTCCGGTGCGGTGGTCGCTTCGGGTAAACTGTTCTACCACAAGCTGGTGGATTTCTCGACGAACGACAATTCAGTGGTCACGTTGCCTCCAGAGCAGGCGGCGAAGCTGGATTTGGGTCTGGTTAACCTCAAGACGCAGGAGTTTAAGTCGTTGTTGCCGCAGGATGCCAGCAAGGCGGTGACTGAGTTGGCGGACAAGCCCCAGACCCTCACCGAGGAGATGGTGGCGGCGGCGCTCAAGCAACTTGCTGACGCGGGTATTGAAAAGCCCGTGTACATTGGCCACGGTCAGGTCTGGTCGCTTGAAAACGGCGAGCTGACCGCGAAAGAGGAAGCGGTCGCCAAGCCGGTCTCTTGGGCGGTTGGCCACGATGTGCGTCCCGCCCGCATGGCGCGCGGCGCAAAGCCGGTCAAGTGCGCGGACTGCCACACCACCGATTCCAAGTTCTTCTTCGGGAAGGTGGCTTCCACCGGCCCGCTGTTGACCGATAAGCGCCTGGTTAAGTGCCAGAGCGAGTTGATGAAGGTCAGCGGCAGCTACCATTGGGCGTTCGGCTCCATGTTCCTGGTGCGTCCGTTCTTCAAGATCTTCCTGTGGGTGGTCTTCGCGATTCTCGCGCTGGTGGCGGTGGCCTTCACCGCGGCGGCGGTTCCGGTGTTCCTTAACAAGTTCGGCGGCATCCCGTACAACACCAAGTGCGAAAAGTGCGCCACGCTGTTTAACCGGTTGGCGGGTTGCGCGATGGGTTGCGCCGGACTCTATTTGGGTTGTTCCGGAGCTTGGGGCTGGCTGCGCGGCGGCATGACCGGGTATCTGCTGGTATTCCATCAGGTCGCCGGCGGGTTGTTCTGCGCTGCGTTGCTGGTGTTGATTTGGTTCCGCGGCGCGAACCGTTTGGCCACTCGCCGTTCCTTCTGGTGGATGCTGGCGATGTCGCTGGCGGTGCTGGTGGTGTTCACCGCTGTCGCCCCGATGATGACCATCTTTGGTGACGGTTGGCAGCGCACTCTGCTCCAGGCGCACCGGTGCTCGACCTTCTGCTTCCTGGCGGTGGCGGCATGGATGCTCTTTTCGGGAGGACGCAAGGAGTAGCGATTCTTTGTCGGGGAGCCGGACTTGAGTTGGCTCCCCAGCGGTTTTTGAGGCTCCCGGCAGCGAAAAGATGTCAGTGCCCGACCAGGTGATGAAGTTCGGCCATCAGGCGATGTGGACGCAGTTTGAGTTGTCCATATTTGGAGAGTCGCCTGAGATTGCGGAAAGTGCGGCTTATCAGGTGTTTAGTCTGGTTGACCGGATCGAAATGCAGATTAGCCGCTTCATTGCGATCAGCGAGGTCGCGATGATTGCCCGGTTGAAGCCGGGCGAGGTTTATCAGGTTCACATCGAGACCATGAACCTGCTGCTGGAGGCCACGCGGATTTGCGCCGCCACCAACGGTATGTTTGACGTGACGTTGGGTCCGGTGATGGATCTGCTCCGCAAGGTTGACCACCGTTGGAAAGCGTTGGAAAAAGAGGAGTTGGATTCCGCGTTGGCATCGTGCGGAATGAACCGGCTGGTGCTGGATCCAGACCACTTTATGGTGTCGGTGAAACCCGACCGCCGGAATCGGCCGACACCGCTGGAGTTGGACTTTGGCGCCATCGGCAAGGGATATGCTCTGGATTTGGCACGTGAAATGCTGATAAATGAACTTGATATCAGCAATTTTATGATGCACGGAGGGACGAGTACCGCGATTTTTTGCGGCTCAATGGGAGACGGCAAACCCGGATGGACGGCGACCGTAGGCGGCGACTGGCGCGAACGCGCCAAGTTGGACATGTTGCGGCTGTCCGAAGGGGCGATAAGCTGCTCCGGGTTTGAGGAACAGGGAAAGCACGTGGTTGACCCGCTGCACGGAATTGCGTCGGCAAAGTACGACGGAGCATGGTCGTATGCGCCGAGCGCCACTTGGGCGGACGGGCTTTCCACGGCGTTTCTGGGCATGGGCAGGAAAGAGATTGAAGCCGCCTGCGAGGCGCTCCCCGGTAGCGGGGCGCTTTTGGCACGGGATCAGGCGGTATGGATGGACAAGGTGCGTAGTCCTGTGCGCACCTGCGGAGCCTTCCCGCACTGTTAAAAGGCACAATAAGAAAGGAATAAATCATGAAATTCACAACCATCATGATGCTGTTGATGGCCGGAGCGGCCATGTTTGCCGGTGCGCAGGAGGGTAAGGTCACCCTGAACATCGTCAAGCCGAAACCCCAGTTCACCGGAACTCCCAAGGATATCCGTTCCCCGAACTTGGAACCTGCCCGCAACGGCAAGCCGCGTCCGCCGATTGAAGTCCCGGCGGGTTGCGATAAGGTTATTTCCAAGGACTGTAAGGTGACCTCCAGCGATGACGAGCCGATCATCGGCGAACTCGCCTACATCACCGACGGCGACAAAGAGCATGATGCCTCAACCTACGTGGAGATCAGCCCGAAATTGCAGTGGGTTCAGATCGACCTCGGAAAGGAGAAGGAAATCTACGCGGCGTGCGTTTGGCACTTCCACGGCGAAGCCCGTGTGTATCGCGACGTCATTTGCCAGATTTCCAACGATCCAGACTTCGTTGACGGCGTGGTGACCGTGTTCAACAATGACCACGACAACTCCGCCAAGCTCGGTCGCGGCAAGGACAAGGAGTACATCGAGACCAATGAGGGCCGTCCTTTCGCCTGCAACGGCACCAAGGGCCGTTATGTCCGTTTCTACAGCGCGGGCAACACCTCGAACGAGATGAACCACTATACCGAGATTGAAATTTACGGTCGTCCGTAAAACGGTCTTTCGACAATAAAAAAGCCGGACCGCAGAAACGGTCCGGCTTTTTTTTTCAAAAAAACATATTTTGTAGTTGATTTCACCGGGCCGATTTGATATCTTTTTACCCGTTTTCGTTTCCGGGGGAACTTTTCCCGGTTTGAAATTGCCTCATGGTGTAATGGTAGCACAATTGACTCTGGATCAATTTGTTTAGGTTCGAATCCTAATGAGGCAACCATTGCGGGTGTAATTCAATGGCAGAATAGGAGCTTCCCAAGCTTCACACGAGGGTT
>JAFTCL010000036.1 GCA_017454745.1 Kiritimatiellia bacterium | reverse complement strand
GGGCGACGCGTCAGAAGTCACGTCCGCAATACCTTCAATAGGTTTCAATTCACGCCCCTCGTGTGAGGGGCGACCCGCCCGCATGCTCCTGGCCTACACGCGGCGGGAGTTTCAATTCACGCCCCTCGTGTGAGGGGCGACGGCGGTAGGTCGGGGGAGTATTCTTGCTGTGGGTGGTTTCAATTCACGCCCCTCGTGTGAGGGGCGACCCAGCTTCGTCAACGCAAACACGAGCAGGGAAATGTTTCAATTCACGCCCCTCGTGTGAGGGGCGACCGTGACACCGCATGGGATAAGGGTTGGAGCGCGTTTCAATTCACGCCCCTCGTGTGAGGGGCGACGCCCCTCGTGTGAGGGGCGACCGCAGAAATCACAATGATTTCCGCCATTTTCTCTGGTTTTCCAGTTGAAAACAATTGAAGCATATCATAACCACCTCATAATTTCACGAAAAAAAGGTTAATGATATGCAAATTTCGATTATCAAAGACCTAATTGCGCCGCGAACCTCCCTGCTGAAGTCTGTAAACTTGGGGTTCGCGGAGCGTGTTCGCGCTCAAATCACCAGCGTATCCGCCACCGGATCAACCGTCGGTTTCGCGCCGTAATGCTCAACCTTCTCCTTGTATCCGTTTCCCAGATTGTAGTATCGCAAGCTATCCATTTCCGGGTCGCAGATCGATTCGAGATCGGCCTTTAACGACACCCATTGGGCCCAATCGACATGGCACTCGAAGACCGAATTCTGCACACGGATGCCCCAATTCTCGCAAGCCTTCGCGATGCGCCGCAACCGGCGACGGCCGGCCGCAGTGACCGTACTGACATCGTAACTGACCAGCATCAACATTGGCTTTCCTCACTTCATGATACAGGGTGGATAGGCATCCAGATCGCCACGAAGGTAACGCGCCAACAGCAACGCCTGCAGATGGGGCAACAGCCCGATCGGCGCCCGTTCCTCCAAGAAGGGATGAATCACCATCTCCTGTTTCTTTTTCTGCCACACTTCAAGTACCGTCTTACGGGCCTTTTCCGACATTTCAACCGCACCCGTCTCGGTCGTTTTGAAGTCTCCCGCCCCCACCTGACGAAGGTTGACCAGCGAGAGTGCCACCCGATCCGCCATGAGCGCGCGAAACTCCTCCATCAAATCCAACGCCAACGCCGGACGGCCAGACCGGACCTCATGGAGGAACCCGATCTGGGGATCCAGCCCGACACCCTCCAACGCGCCTCGGCAATCATGGGCGAGCAACGTGTAGAGATATGACAGCAAGGCATTCATCGGATCCATCGGTGGACGGCGGTTTCGCGATGCGATTGAAAAGGTTTCCCGCCCCGCCATAAGCAGCTCATTGAAAACCCCAAAATAGACGGCCCCCGCCTCACCTTCCAAACCGCGTATGCGCATCGCATCCGGTTCGGAATCATGAACCCGGCGAATCACATCCGCGATCTTCTCACCCGCCTCTTTCAATTCTGGTGTCTCTCCGTGATCCCGCATACGCCGCAACAGCACATTCCGCGCATTCATCAGCTTGCCGATCACAAAGCACCGCGCGATGCCGCCTTTCTTCGCCTTATCCTCATACGCCCGCATCTGCGCGAGCCGCAAAAGGACATTCCCCGACACCGGGCCTTCCACCCGCGCCAGAAACCGTCCCGACTCCGACAGAAACGACACGCATACGCCCCGCTCCGCACACAAATGAAGCAAAAACGGACTCGTCATCACATTACCAAACGTGACGATTCCCTGAAGCGTATGAATCGGCAACCGTAATAGGACCTGACCCTCGTTCTCCGCGACAACGGTCTCGCCCTCTTTACGCAGATACGTTCCCTGCTTTTGGACATAGAGTGTGTTAAGCAGTTTTTTCATGTACCCACTGCCTCCAGCTGGTTCTTGATCCAGCGCTTCGCCGATACAATGCCACCAACATCTTCGGGACGGCAGTAATCGAACAGCGAACATGCTTTACAGCCCTTGGTCAATACCGGCGGCGGCGTTTCACCCGATTCGATCAGCTGATGAACCTTTGCCACCACGTTCTCGGTCAATGACCGCAATTCTCCATCGAAAACCACGTCTGTCCGACGCCGTGTCTCCCCGTAATACAACGCGCCACTTGGTATCCGGACATCCAACATCTCCTCCAAGCACATCGCCTGGGCACAAAGCTGAACCTCATCCGCCCGATGGCTCTTGGGGCATCCCCGTTTGTATTCCACGGGAAACGGACGCCAAAACCCTCCCCTACCCGGAAGTTTGGCCGCCACACATTGTCCCGTTTCATCCTGTTGCGTCTCCTGTCGGTGGAACTCGACCATATCCGCGACGCCCGTCAATCCCAACCGTTCCGAGACCAACCGAACCGATGTCGCCAGATGAACACCCTTACGTGTTTCCGCCCCTCTTCGGTCAACCCGCTCATGCATCTGTCTGCCAGATGCCGTCAAGTAATTCTCACTCCACACCCCTTCCACATGAATCAGCGCACACTGCCGTGGACAAAAGAGATAATGCTGTAAAGCGGAAAGCATCACAGGGGAACTATTTGTCTGGTCGGATGGGGCCATGGTTGGATTAAACTCTGTTTGTTGACTTTGGACTTAAGACATCAGACTTAAGGCCCTTAGGGAAAAGTAGTTCTCTGAGGCCAGAAGTCCGATGTCTGAAGTCCTATTGTTCAGCATCACCTTTCTCCCGCTTAACGTGTTCTTCCAATTCCAGCAGATAGCGGTCATAGTCGCTCATGAAAAGATGGTCCTGCATGACCCGGTACTTCTCGAACTCGGTTTCAGCATGTTGCTGCGCCATAAATGCCGAAACCGGATCACCGCTATATTTCGGAGGATGGCGGTCGAAGAATTCAAGAAAGGATTCTAACTGCTTCCGCCAGTCCTCCATCGTCAGCGGAATCTTGCGGATTGTCTTGAGTTCAGCGAAGTCGAGGAACGCATTGACAATCCGCCCCATGATTTGCAGCTCTTCTTCCGTCAGATAGTTTTTGGCAACCGTCACATCGAACTTCTGTATCTTGCCGTCCGGGGCATCCTCCCATGTTGTGAGTCCCATGTGTTCCTTGTCGGCATCGGCCCGCTCGAAAATGAGTTCCGCCGCCGTGCGTCCGTGGACAGTCTGGTGCATCCGGTTCTGGACTGTAGCGAAGAAAACGCGCGTTGTGTTGGCGGTACGGTCGTAGTCAATGGCCGTGGCGTAGAGATCGGTGATTTTCTGATAGAACTTCCGTTCGCTCAGTCTGATTTCGCGGATGCGTTCGAGTTGCTGCTCAAAATACTTGTCCGTGATAGGCGAACCGTCTTTAAGACGCTGGTCATCCATCACCCAACCCTTGATCGTGTATTCAGACACAATCTGGTTCGCCCACTTCCGGAACTGGACAGCGCGCTCGTTATCAATCTTGAAGCCGAGCGCAATGATGACCTGCAGATTGTAGTGATTGACAGAATAGGATTTACCATCAGTGGCAGTTATTAAAATTTCTTTAATAACTGATTCTTTGTCTAGTTCCGCATCATCGAATAACTTACGCAGGTGGTATGAAATGTTCGGCACCTCCACCCCGTACACCGCCGCGAGCATCTTCTGACTCATCCAGATATTTTCGTCCTCATAGCGGATTTCGCACTTCTCATCGCCCGCGCCTGTCGAGGCGACATAGGTGAGGAATTGCGCCGCAGACGACTTCTGCGAATCAATAGGTTCAAACTTTTTGGGTTTCTTTCGCGGCATAACCGTTACCTCCATGGCGCATTTCACATGATCGTGACGGGTGATGGACTGGACTTCAGACTTAAGCCATCAGACTTCCAGCATTTGAGGTCAGGGTAGCTTTCTGAAGTCGGAAGTCCGATGTCGGAAGTCCATCTCCTACCCATCGGACTCCTCGCCTTCTCCGAACTCCTTTATGGCTTTACAGGCGGGATAACCCGTGCAACCCCAGAACGGCTTACCTTTGCCGGGGCCCGACTTGGCAATGCGCTTCCGCATCGGTTTCCCGCAAGCGGGACACACGGGGGGCGGTGGTTCGACCGCTTTTGCCTGTTGCAGGTTCTCGCGCTGCTCAAGACGCAAACGGGTCAACCGTTCACGAAAATCGCCACTCGCGGAAAACGCTTCCATCGTCTTCTGGATCTGTCCGTACAACAACGCTTTAGCCCGCTCGATGACCACAATGATCGCATTTGCCACCACAAGCGGATCCTTATTTTCCAGCCACGGCGCAAAACGATTCTTCATCTCCAACAGATAGACACTGAAATTGTGCAAGACATCATCCTCAGTCACAAACTGGTCAAGCTGCAATGCCGCCACCGTACGATACCGTTCATCGGAATTCGACCAGATGACTTCACCCGCATCAATCAGGAACGCCTCGTAATCGCCTTCCAGTTCCGCGAGACTCCCCTTGGCGACATCCAGCAACTTCAGTTCCGTCTCCTTCGATGTGCCGGCACGGGCCGACGCCTCAACGATGTTCTGCCGCGCAGACCGCGCCGCCCCGATCATCTGCCCACTTGTTTTGCCGAGCGGATCATCCTTCCAAGGATAAACCCGCCTGCAGAACAGCGTGGTCGCATGATAGACAAGGCATGTGTAACCGAAAGAGAACATCTTTCGGAATCCGCCAGACGGCGCAATGGCAGAATTCATGTAACGGCTCCTTTCTTTGCCAAGGACTTCAGACTTAAGCCCTCAGACTTCCAGCGTTTTGGCATACCGAGGTCTTAAGTCTGATGTCCGATGTCTGAAGTCACGAACCAATGTTATCCTTGTGTCGTTAACGATGCGGCAATTTGGCTAATTCGTCACCTTCAAGAGCCGGCAAAAACTGCGGTTCCAAGACAGAAAGTGACTTACGGACCTTCTCTTCATCGATTTTGCCATCCTTGTCAATGGCATCCTTGATTTCCCGATGGACATGTGCCGACGAATACTGTCCGCAAGGTGAATTATGCTCACACCAGATTACGGCCAAGATCTCCATTGATCCTTCGGGACGAGCAGAGGAAGCATCACCCTCAAAGAGAGACCGCAAAGCATTTTTTATTTTCTCAGCGTCATCAGCAGAGAAACCTGTTTTCTCCGCCAACTGCGGAGTAATGGCACCATATGCAACATAGACGGCCGAGGAAACGCGATGTTTCATCCCCATCGTGTCCGCATCCTTTTTGTCGGGATTAGCCTCGTTCGTTTCCAGATTAACGCTCTTGGTAATCTGGATACTTTCTGGCACAATTGGTTCAAGTGAATAAGCACTCTGAATGGTTACTGGGCCACGAATGCCAATGGAAACGGCACCCGATCCGGTATCTCCGAATGCGAACACTTGTCCAAACGCCCTAACATCCAGCCATTTTTCGTTTACTGCCCTACGGACATCTTCAGAAGCTGCCACTTCTGAAGCATCAAACCTTGCTTTCAACGAACGATACTCATCTGATCTATTGTCATCGGACTGGACGAAAATTTCCTCACCCATTTCGAGAAGCCGATTGCGTATTTTACGTTTAAGACACACATCGGAGATTTCACCTAGACGGTCGATTGTCTGGCGCGGGCGGTTCGCGTTGAGAGGGTCACCGTTGGGGTTGGCATGGTTGACACCGATGATGACGGCGAAGTCAACCTTGTTCTGGATCGGATTGTTCATGGATTAGTTCTCCTGTTGTTGGTTGTTGACTGAAGTTTTTTCATGAGCTGCTCGAATAAGCTCGTCGATGTAAGCACACTCGTGGTAGTAACCGATGAGATAGTGTCCGGACAGGGGCGAATCATTGCCGAAATCCTTTCCATCGCCATTAAACTGGTTGAAAATGGCCTGTAATTCCATATCGGCAATCGACCCTCTCACTTGCTGCTTATAAGGGACGAGCGACTGGTGAATAATCTGCCAAGCCGAAAACGGACGTTGCGAAAACGTCTGCATGTAGCGGATGGCTGCCGTCACAGGACGGTCATTATTCTTCTTTCGAAGCGCGTATTGCTCCAGTTTGTCAGCGGCACCGAGTAATCTCCCGTAGAGATAGTCACGGTCGGTTCGTTTGGGTTCAATGCTCATATCGAATGACTCCTCTTGATTGTAGGTTTCGTGTTTGAAAATGGCGCAGGTTGTCGCTAAAACTGATGAGAAACGTTTGCGGTCGAAAGTACCATTCTTGCCCGTGATTCCCAGCGGATTCGAAACGCGAGAAATGGCGTTTGCAAGATAATCCGCAGGAATCGGCGCATTATCGAATATTGAACGGATTAAGTTCTGGCGAGCCCGCATTCGGATTTTCTCATAAGCCTTGTCTTGGCCCGGCTTTGGCCAGCCGAATGCTGCTTGGATGATTCTGTCGATGGATGGAGCTCCAAAATACATTAGCGCTTGTTTGTCCTTTTTGTGCCACAGCGGCCACATGCATTCCTCGTGCCACTGCGCGATACACTCCATATATTCTGAGGAAGCGAACTCACGGTAAAATGTGACAGACAAACGGCCTGGCGTTGCCGCTTCTAGAATCACAATGGCGGAGCGGGCGTGGGCCTTCCATTGCCTATCGAGTTCATACCCATGAAGTGCGTTGCGGATTGATTTAGCGTAATTCTTCCCGGAGCGCGAGCCCAGCTTCATAATCGTGTCAGCTGTCGTCTCCGTTTCATCCTCATTCCAGTCATCGTCACTGTCTTGGACTGGCGGTGAAGGGATCATTTTCCCCGATGTGCCGATGGAAAACGGAACGATAACCTGATCACCGCACGATATACCATGGTTGGCCATCAAATAGCGTAGATACTGATGAGCCTTTTGAGATGTTTCGTAACCGATTGTTACGGCATCGGAAAGTCCAAATTGTTTTTCAAACGCCGTCTGGGCGCTTTTAGGCAGGTTTTTCGGATGTCGATAAATTCCTCGGAATGTAAAATTCTTTTCGTCATTCGCCGAAATCAGTTTTGCGTTTCCGGCAAAAGAAAGGACCTTCTTCGGGTGGAACTGCGCAACCGGCATTGTCTTACCAGTTACAAAATCGATGGCATTTGAGGACTCGTCCGCAACCTTGCCTAAATAGAACGAGTGCCACAACTTGAACAACTCTGGAGATTTCCACAAGGCCGTTTCGGGACAGCCGGGGATTTCAACCTTGAACAAAACTATAGTTTTTGCCTTGGTACCTTCTGGAAGGTCGGAGGAGAACTCGCGATTTTCGTCCGAAATGTAATTCCATACCGCTTTGACTGCAGATGTGGAAAAAGGGGACTCGGCAAATTCCCGGAGAAGCGCCTTGTACTTTGTATTCTTTTCAGTCGGTTTTTGCCGGTTATTTTCAACTCCCGGAAACACGTACTCCCGCTGATCGAAAACCGGATGAGCATTGCTTTGCCGTGCTCGACTTAGGCTTTCCTGTGTGACGGGTATAGGAATGCTTACAAGAAAGATACCTTTCTTATCGTTTCGTTTGGAAATCATTTCCGACCGAATGAAGTGACCATTCTCGTCAAGAACAATGACCGCCAACATCTCGGTTTGATTTGAAACAGTCGTGGAGGAAAGCGGATAAATGCCGCCAGCCGCGACATTGGAAAGTTGCATGGAGTTTTCATCATATCCAGCGACGAGATTTTGCCAAAGTCCCATGATCAGACCTCCTCTTCCGTCAGCATTTCGACAAGCGATTTGTCCCTGTCAACCATTGTGAAATTGCGATTATTAACGAAAGGTGTCGGTTGCATGGCGCGGACGAACTGACGCATTTCGGCAGGACATTGTGCAGGAGATGGAAAAACCACAACCCCATCCTCCATCTTGGCACGCCAAAGACGCTTCCACAGTTCTGCCTTCCCGGTTTCGTTCGGATAGTCATAGCCATGAAACATGGGACCGAATTCGATTTCACCATAGTTGTCGTAGAATCCCACGCCAGAACCGAATTCACACGGCTCGACATATCCTTGACATTCACGTGTCCCAAGGAAAATGTCACGCCGCCCGCCTTTGGTCACGGCACGCTTGGCGATGTTGTGGTGCTTGTTCTCGTTCCAGTCGGCTTTGAGATCAGGGTAATTCCGATTGAACTCAAAGTGGGCCAGCACTTGGTATTCGACATCTCGAAGGTAGGTATAAAACGAAAGATCAGACTGGGATTGTTCTTTCTTTTTCGTGGGATCCTTCAAGGAAGGGTATATCCCATCCATCATAAGTGTTTTGACACCCTTCGATTCCGTTTGGATTCGCTTTATTACGCGAACAGCATCGACGAACCATATGATCGGCGGTTTCCAGTAGATACTTTCGACCACACCCTTCATGGCCTCGTAGGTTGGAACTTGGTAGGAAAACTTTTCCCCACCGATTCTTGTGATTGGGTCAGAGAAGAGCGCGTATGCGCCCCAGACCTTGAATTCAATGCAGTTTCTCTTTCGTGCGATGGTATTCATAAGACCTCCAATCAGACAGACAGAAATCCTTTTTGTTGTATCAGGCCCAAGACAGAATCATAATGGGCGGGAGAGAGAAAATAGAACGTATCGTCCACAAGGTCGGCTACTTCCTTGATAGCAGACTCTTGGTTGGCGTAGATAGAGATAGTGTATTGCTGGAGACGGCGAAGAATGCGGGAGCGAATTCTGAATATGGCAGCTATAGTTTCACTATCTCGCGCTTCCTTAAGCCAGTTCCGAGTTTTCAGGAAGTCACCAACAAGATGGTTGACGGTACTTTCCTGTCCAGGCTTTTTGTAGGGGACTACCACGCCAATGTGATAGCCTTCTATGACCGAGAAATGTTCTGCGGCGGTTTGGAAAGCTGTGGCCAGTCCCGGATAGGATTTGCCGTTATGTGCGTTTTTGTATGCTTGCCTCGCACACCTATTCAAACCAAGCCAATCGAGGATTGTCCCATCGGAGTTATCGGGATGTTGGCTGTGTTTTGATGTCGTCCAAACGGGACAATCCATTTTCGATTTTTGTTCGAGTAGATTAAACCGATTATCGTAGTACTTATCCAAAGCCGAACCCAAATCGCCGGGGTATTCCCGATTGAGTACCCGATCGGTAATATCTTTCCCACATTGGATATCAGGCAAGTTCGCCAGCCGCTCCTCATCATCAGCCACTCGAACGACAAATACATCACACTGTTTAGGACTTTTTCCATGACGGTTACATCGCCCAGCAGCTTGAACAATGGAGTCCAAGCCAGCCTCAGCTCGAATAACACAATCGAAGGAAACATCGACACCAGCCTCGACAAGTTGCGTGCTTACGCAAAGCACCGGCGGGGTTTCGTCTTCGGGATGCTTTTCCCGCGCCTTTAGTGTTGTGCGGATTTCGGATAGAACGTCTAGACGGTGCGCTGGACAAAGATTGGTCGAGAGAAAGAATTTCTTCGCTTTTGAAACAACAGTGGAAGAAAAGACAGCTTTAGCTTCTGACTTCGTGTTCAAGATGACAAGCGTGCTCAAACCCTCCGCAATCTTACATTGGGCAAAAGCGGCGATTTCTTCACATGTAAATGTCCGTTCTTTGCCATTCTCCCAAGTCAGATTGACCAGATTTGTGCGCTTGAACAACTTTCTTTGTGATTCGTCCAAAGAAACAAGACTTGGAGAGTCCGACAAGCGAATGGGGCGCTCCACAGTGTTCAGATGAGGTTGTGTAGCTGTGCAAAGAACAACAGAAGACTTTCCAATGGTCGAGAGAAAGTTCACTGTTTGAGTGAAAAGATGGATGCAATGAACGGGGAGTGCTTGAACTTCGTCGAAAATGAAAACGGACTCCGTCATGTTGTGAAACTTGCGAAGATCGGATGCCCGGTTGCTGGCTATGGTCTCCAAAAACTGGACCATTGTCGTCAGCACTATGGGCGCATCCCAACGTTGCGTTCCGAGTTCGTATCGCTCTAAGTCATCCTCTTCGTCACTCTCAAGGAGGAAGTTTGAATGGTGTTCCAAAATCCATGAATCGGCATTGTTTCCAAAAATCTCACGGAATTCGTGAGCGGTCTGATCAATGATGGACAGATATGGGATGACGTAGATGATTCGCTTAAGTCCGTTCGCACGAGCGTGACGGATCGCGAAACGAAGTGATGACAATGTCTTGCCGCCACCTGTCGGAACAGAGAGCGTGAATACACCAATGGCACGGTCGGCTTGGGTTGCGCATTGGTCGGAAATCGACGCGCGGACGGCATTCAAAGGAGAAGTGTTTAACTGATCCGAAAACGCATCTAACTTTGCGTTCAAGCAACACTCCATGGCATCCCAATCCGGAAATGTGGAATCCATCTTCTGTCCGGCTGCATCGCATCGGTCGGCGTCAATAAGGCAGGAATAGATAAATTTGACAGCAAGATGGCGATTATAAGGTTGTTTCGGGGTCTTTTTTATCAGATCGTCGAATTCTTCTTTAACTGAAGTCCAATCTATCGTACGTAGAAGGGAATTCATCTCCGGCAACTCTGCTACAGACAAATGCTCGTCAACACGATTTCTGGACAATTCTTGAATGTGTAGCGGGAGGAAACGTTCCGAATCAACGATCATATCAGTCAACCCACCATGATGGGACGCGACAATGTTTGCCATCAAATCAGCCTGTCCAGCAGAAATGTCACCACGTGCCTCAGCCTCAAGAACCGCTAAGGCCCCTTGCCAAGCATGGCGTACATCTCCACGATGAGTCGACTCACCTTCAAATGCCCGCTTCAGATACTTTTTGAAAGCAGCAGAATATTTTCCAAGGTCATGAAGAATTCCGCAAACATATGCGATATACCCTAAACCGACAACTTTTGCAAAATTTTTCGCTAGAAAAGCAACACCCTTCAAATGTGACAATAAAGACTGCCCCTCCCTGGCGAGAGGGACTTTTGTTTCTAAACATTTGTTTCTATCTGCTGCCGTATTCATTGCAACCTTTCTAACTTACTCCGTTCATCCTCATTCCTGACAATGACGGATGAACGGAGTTTATTATCCCAGCTCATTTTTCAATTCACATGACACGTCAAACCCATTACAGAGCCTTTTCCCATGTCAAGACGAAGTGTGTTATAACATACTGGGAAATAAAATTCAATAATAAATTTCATGAGTTGGGAAAATTTAAAAAAGAGGGAATTTAGTATGTGTACAAAATTTCGACAAAATGAACATATGGCGTAGACCTTACCATAATCGCGCAACTCACCAAACATATACCTGAATTCCGATGTCCGTTTGTTAAACATACCATATAACATAATATTCTCCGCTCCAACTGATTTATTACTGGTCATATCCACCTCTGATTTTTCCGTTTTTTTGGGCGGCAGCGCGGCGCATTGCTCCCAACGAGGCTTTTAAAACATCAAAACGGCTCTGCGTTTCAGGCGAGGGTTGGGGTTCCATAGCTTGAGGATGGGTTACATAATAGCAACGCAATTCATCGCGCAACGTTGCGCGGATAGTTGGCGAAATCAAACCTAGCGATTCTAAACGCAGGGCAAAAGCTTCGGCTGAAACATGGAACCTTGCTTTAATACGGCATAATGACGTCATCGTCCAGGCCTGGGGAGTAAGCCCGGTTTGCGCCACAATGGCGCGCACCGACTCTTCAGGCATTAAGAACGCGGCGGCGAATCGCCTAGCAAAACGATGCGATTTTGTGCTGTCCTCCAAAGTCTTGAATCCCCATGAACCAAACAAGCAAGCCCATCCCAACTCATACGCCAAACGATAGGTTTGGCGCTCATGGGTGTCGCATGAGTTTACGACTATCGAAAGGGTTCGGCGCTTAACATCGAAAAACGACCGGCTCAAGATCGAATGCGGCAATTCCAAAAAGTGTTGGCGCACGTTTCTATACTCCAACAGCCCGGACAAATCAGACAACGCCGAAGAGCCTACATCCAATATGGAACGCATTGCGCGTGCCAAAACCTCCGCCCCGCGTTCATCCCCCACAAACGGATGCGACAGGGGTAACATTGTGGCCGACGGGAGTTTAAGCTCATCTTCCAATGCGGATAATTCCCGCTCACGCCGATAGACCGCCGCCATATTTTCCTTACTCAAAGCCGGCTCAGTATCAGAACGCCGTAACGGGATCAAATGGTTAGGATCAACTTGATATTCCGACTCGGATTCGTGGCAACATGAAAAATCCCGTTCTCCCGCCAATGATTCAACGCTCCGCGCCGGAAGCCGGCCGCGCGCAAACAGGTCTGCCACAGTGACATCCAAAGCCGCCGCCAGCCTTTCCAGAGTGCGCATCGATGGCTTGGTCCTACCAAGCTCGATTTTGCAAAGCTGGGTGGCTTGCATCCCAAGTCGGGACGCAAGTTCACTCTGTGACAGGCTGAGCAATTCACGCTCCTCTCGTATTCGGCTGCCTAAATTCAAAACTGTACTCCTAAAAAACTGGTATCAATATATTATAATCCTAAGCGAAACTCAAGCGGAAAATGTATTATTTTTGAAATTAATTTTTTTGTCCATTAGACCAACCTAAAACACGCCTTACCTATAACTTATCGTTCAGCCACAAGACTTCAGACTTCAGGACTCCGCTTCTCAACCCTCAACGTTCAACCCTCAACTGTCCCCGCCCCACGTTACCCTCATTAATTACTATGAAAAACGCTGGAGTGCTATTGCCAGCGATTGACCTTTAGGCGCGATTATGGTATTCTAATGGTCGTCGGCGGGTTAATCGGCTTTATTAAACAAGCGAGTCCGCCGATGCTATTGAGGAGACTTTTGGCATGGAACACGCTGATATGGCCCGGTACGTAAAGGACCACCGGGTTGAAATGACTGTTGACGGGCTTAAGGGCGATTTCGCCTTTCACATCCGGTACTCGCAATCCAAGGAGTACCAGAACGCTACCACGCACGACCTTTATCTGGCGTTCGCCAACTGCGTGCGCGACCGGTTGATCGAGCGCTGGCTGGAAACGCAGTCCTACTACCGTAACAATAACGTCAAACGCGTCTATTATATGTCGCTGGAGTTCCTGATCGGGCGGTTGCTCGGCAATAACGTAATCAACCTGAAGATGGAGGATATCTGCGACAAGGCCCTAAAGGATTTCGGCATCAACTGGAACGAGTTGCGCGACATGGAGTCCGACGCCGGTCTGGGCAACGGCGGTCTCGGGCGTTTGGCGGCCTGTTTCCTAGACTCGCTTTCCACGCTCAACATCCCGGCGATGGGGTACGGCCTGCGCTACGATTACGGCATTTTCAAACAGACCATCCGCAACGGACAGCAAATCGAAGAGCCGGACAACTGGCTTAAAAACGGATACCCCTGGGAAATCGCCCGCCCGGAATACGCACAAACCGTGCAATTCGGCGGACGCGTCGAATACCAGATTGTCAACGGGCGCAACGTGTGGCGCTGGGTCGATACCGAAAAGGTGATCGGGTTGCCTTACGACCTGCCGATCGTGGGCTACAACGAGGTGGTCAACAACCTGCGTCTTTGGTCTGCCAAGGCAGATGACGAGTTCCGCCTGGAGGAGTTCAACAAGGGGTCTTACGTTGAGGCGGTGGAAGCCAAGGTGCTGGCGGAAAACCTGACCAAGGTCCTCTATCCCAACGACAACATCGACACCGGAAAGGAACTGCGGCTGCGCCAGCAGTATTTCTTCGTTTCATGCTCAATACAGGATATTCTGCGCCGGTTCCTTCAGGAGAACAGCGACTGGGATCTGCTGCCGGAAAAGGCGGCGATCCAGCTGAACGACACCCACCCCACGCTGGTGATACCGGAACTGATGCGGCTGCTGGTGGACAAGTACGAGTTGGATTGGGACCGCGCATGGGGATTGACATGCCGCTGCACCGCCTACACCAACCATACCGTGCTGCCGGAAGCGCTGGAAAAATGGAGCATCTCGCTGCTGGAGAAACTCTTGCCGCGCCACATGCAGATCATCTACGAAATCAACCGGCGTTTCCTGCAGCAGGTCGCCGCCCTGTGGCCGGGCGACAACGACCGGCTGGCCCGGATGAGCATCATCAACGAAAAGTACGAGCGTTCGGTCCGCATGGCCAATCTTGCGATAGTCGGGTCCAGCGCGGTTAACGGCGTGGCGAGACTCCACACCGAGATTCTGAAAAAATCGCTGTTCAAAGATTTTTACGAGCTGTACCCCAGCCATTTCTCCAACAAGACCAACGGGATCACCCAGCGCCGCTGGCTGCTCAAGGCCAACCCGGAACTTTCGCGGCTAATCACCGAAAACATCGGCGACAAGTGGATCACCGACCTCGACGAGCTGGCGAAACTTGAACCGCTAGGCAATGACGCGGATTTCCTGCGCCGTTTCGGCGATGTCAAAAACCGCAACAAATCCGTGCTGGCCGGGATTATCCGGGACACCGTCGGCATCACGGTCGACCCGGCCTCGATATTCGATGTGCAGGTCAAACGCCTGCACGAGTACAAGCGGCAGTTGCTGCTGGCGCTGTACATAATCGTGATTTACAACCGGCTGCTGGACGACCCAAGCTACAGAATCCCGCCGCGCACTTTCATCTTTGCGGCCAAGGCGGCCCCGGGATACGCCATGGCAAAACTGATCATACGGTTCATCCACGGCATCGCCGACGTTGTAAACAACGATCCCCGCACACTGGGACGGATCAAGGTGGTGTTCCTGCCCGACTACCGGGTGTCGCTGGCGGAGAAAATCATTCCCGCCGCCAATCTCAGCGAGCAGATCTCTTTGGCGGGGACCGAAGCTTCCGGCACCGGCAACATGAAGCTCATGATGAACGGCGCGTTGACCATCGGTACGCTTGACGGCGCGAACATCGAGATCAACGAGGCGGTCGGCGACGACAACATGTTTATCTTCGGGATGAAAGCCGAAGAGGTGGACACGCTGCGCCCGGCCTACTCCTCGCGGGAAATCTACCAAAACGACCCCGAAATCCGCGAGGCCATCGACTCCATCAGCAAAAACGTTTTCAGCCCGAAATCCTACGGCTGCTTTGACCAGATTGTCCGGACGCTGTTGGATTACAACGACTACTATATGCTGCTGGCGGATCTGCGCAGTTTCATCGAAACTCAAGACCGGGTGAACGCGCTGTACGCCAAACCCCAGGAATGGAACCGGAAGGCGCTGATTAACGTGGCGCGTTCCGGGCGGTTCTCGTCCGACCGCACCATTTCCGAATACGTGCGCGATATCTGGCACGTCTCGCCGGTGTCCATAAAAATCTGAACCCCCAGCGACAGACCATGGAAAAGCCCGATGAACGCAACAGCACTCTGAACGGTAGCTTGGCGGCACTCCAATCACTCGCGGAGCGCCGCCGCTTCGGCATGAAACCTGGCCTCGACACCATCAAAGCCCTGCTGGCGGCATTGGGCAACCCGCATCAGCAGCTGGCGGCGATACACATCGCCGGAACCAACGGCAAAGGAGCGACCGCCGCCATTTGCGAATCCGTCCTGCGCCACGCGGGTTACAGGGTGGCGCGCTACACCTCGCCGCATCTGCTGAAGATCAACGAGCGTTTCATGGTCAACGGCAGCGCGGTTGACGACACCGCGCTCGAACGGGCCGCCGCGGAAGTGCTGCCGGTGGTTCGCGATTACGAAACCGCCACCGGCGACCCCGTAACCTACTTTGAAAGCCTTACCGCGCTGGCGTTCCATCTCTTCAGCCAATTGGGTATCAAGCTGGCGGTGCTGGAGACCGGGTTGGGCGGACGCCTGGATGCCACCAACGTGGTCACCCCGCTGGTATCGGTCATCACCCGCATCGGCCTGGACCATTGCGACTGGCTGGGCGACACCGTGGCCAAAATCGCCGCGGAAAAGGCCGGCATCATTAAATCCGGACGACCCGTGGTATGCGGGCTGATGCCGGACGATGCGAGGGCGGTGGTGGCTGCCACCGCAAACCGGCTCGGTTCGCGGCTGATTCTGGCCGAAGAGGTGGCATCTATCTCGTCGTCAGCCCGTTCGCTAGAAGGGCAGACCCTGAAAATCGCCACAGCGAACCGCTCGCTGCCGCCGGTTAAATTTCCGCTCGCAGGGGCGTTTCAGGCGGAAAACGCGCTGACCGCCGCCGCCGCGTTGGAGTGCGCGGCGGATGCCGGGCTGGAAATATCCGACGCCGCATTTGCAGACGGATTTGCCAATGTGGTGTGGCCGGGACGTTTCCAGCTGGCGCAAAAACAGCCGCCGGTGGTTATTGACGGCGCACACAATCCCGAAGGCGCACGGGCGTTGCTAGAAGCGCTTAAATCCTGCCGGATAAAAAAAACCGTCGCGCTCGTAGCCGGTTTTTGCGGCGACAAGGACGCGGTGTCGCACCTGCGGACCCTCGCGCCCCACGTAGGCGCGGCGTGGGCGGTAGAAATCCCCAACCCGCGTTCGTTGACCGCCGGGCAAACCGCAGGGTTAATGCATATCGCCGGAATCGAAAACGCGGAGAGTTGCGAATCGCTGAAGGCAGCGGTGGCGGCGGCCGCCGGATGGGCGGAAAACCACCACAGCGTCGCGGTGGTTTGCGGCTCGCTGTTTCTGGCGGGCGCCGCGCTGGAACTGTTCGGCGCCGCCGGCGGACGCCGCGACCCGAACGAACTTCTCGCCGCAAGCGCCAAAACCAATTCTTAAATACGGAGCAACTATGAAAAGCGCTAAAAACGTCACTAAACTTCTGGCAACCCTGATTTGCGCCGCACTGCCGCTGGCGTTGAACTCCGCGCCTACCGCCAACCGGGGGGAAAACAAAAAAGCCGGTAAAGGTTTCGAACAACCCGACGAATTCCGCAACAAGCCCACCGGCAAGATAACCAACAAAAACTTCGGGCCGCGCCGCACCACCCCGGTATTCAAGGGAGCCTTTCAGGTGGATCTGGTGGTAATCGCCTTCCCAGATTGCGAAATGCCCGAACCCGAAGAAGTGCGGGAAGCGCTCAACCGCATCCGGGGTTCGACTATTGTCGATTATTATAAGGAATACTCCCAAGGCATAACTTGGCCGGAATTGGCGGTTTATCCCAAAGTTTACGTCGCCCCGCACCCGCTCGGCTACTACTGCAAACACGACTCGTTCATTAACCTGATCGGATGGGGCGGCATTGACGACGGCGGACAGCGCGCCGGCCAGTTGCGGCGCGACGCGTTGGCGTTCGTGCAAAAGAACGGCCGGCTGTCCAAAACCGGACAAGTCACCTGCTACGTTTACTGCCGCAAAATCGACCGTCGTCCCGGCGGCGGGGTGGAACGCGCCATTAAGCCGCTCTACCAGCAAATCGCGGGCGACAAGATGAAACGCGAAGAGAAGAACATGCTGCGCGATTACAACCCGCCGATTCGTTGGAGCGACCCGTTGTGGCCGAACAGCATTCCCCAGGTCCACTACCCGGCCGACGGCGGCACCATCGTGCATGAGTTGGGCCACGTGCTGGGTGCGCCGGACTTCTACCACGCCACGGAAAATTACGACGGGATGCCGGGCGATCCCAGTTTGCCGTGGGCTTGGGGTCCGACCGGACCGGCCTACTGCCGCGCCATTTACCAGGCGTTCGTGCCGATTTCATCCTACCCCACCTACACCAAAAGCGGCACATACACCCTGAACCCGCGTTCCTCCAAAGCGGAAGACGGGGTCGTTTTGGGCTGTTTCCTGCCCGCCGCGCACCCCAACTACATGTTCCATCTGGAATACGTGCACAACGAAACCAACCCGATCGGGGCGCCGTCGCACGACGGACTGCTCATCCACTTAATCAACGTCACCATGTCCTCGCCGATGATGGGTCCGCCGGACATGTGTTACACCTACCGGCCCGGCGACCCCTATTTCCGCGCCCGAGGCAAATCCGACCCCTATTTCCATGACGGCGACTCCTTCACCGCCGAAACCGACCCCAAAGCGGTGCTTCCCAACTTCCTGCCGGCCGGGCTGGAGATTCCGGAAATCCATATCGCGGACGGGAAGGCCACCTTTACCGTGGAGTTCAAAGAATCCAACCTCTCCCAAAAGCAGCTCGCCGACTCGCTGGTGCCGCAAATCAAGCTGGAGAAAGTGGATGAAATCATGCCCACCAGTCTCCGTGCCCACGCCGACGTGACCTACCGCGGCGAACCGTTGCTGACCGAATACGGGTTCTGCTACGGATTCTCGCTGCACCCGGTACTGGGCAAGGACGCCAACTTCCCGCTTTTCCACCGCGACCGGTACGATGCCCGGATTATCGACCTCAAGCCCGGCGGCACTTACTTCATCCGGGCCTACGCGAAGAGCGAACGGGGAGTATTCTACAGCAAATCGGAAAAGAAGGTTACCTTGCCCAAACCCGAGGATATCACCGAATGCCCGCCGCTTATTACCGATAACTTCATTGGGAATTTCTTTATTACCCGTTGGCACTTTCAGGTATTCAACGGCGTACAAGACACCGCCAACGCGCTTATCACCATGATGTCCATCGGCAATTACTACCGCGCCCTGCCCGGCGGGTCCGGAAACAAGGGCGGACGCAACCGCGACGGAATCAACATGGACCGGGTACACACCCATCCGACCCTTTCCCGGCCGGATTTCCGGATGGTCGAGGAAGAAGCGTTGCGCGGTCGGATGGGTCGGTTGGTCCACGAGTGCCGGATGAAATCCGCCACGTTCGGCGACAAATCTGCGGAATGGGTCAAAAACTGCGCCAGGGTGTTGAAAATCCAGCCCAAGGCATTTGTGAAGGTGGACAAATACGACATCGAGAGCCACGCCGGCGAAATCAAAGAGTGGCTATTGAAATCGCAGCCCGTGCTGCTGTTGCGTGAGAGCACGGTCATCAAAGAGAACACCGACGTGAAATACCCGCTGGATTTCGCGATTATCGACGGGTTCAGCGCTGACGGCGAATTCCACTCCGTTTTTCCCCTGGGGCACGACCGGCAGTTGTCAACCCGCAGCGGATACCGCTCCCTTGAGTCGCTTTGCGAGTACGTTTCCGAGGCTTATCTGATTTTCTACCGACCTTAACCCGTAAAAGCCGTTTTTTACGCCCAAAACGCACCTATTTTGGGTTGCCGGGCAATAACAGGTGCTGGATATCGTTCACTTCTTTGCTGTCATTTCATTTTGGAGGTAGTATGGATAACAAAGGTAAAGTGATTATCGGAGCAAGCCTGGTGGCGTGTCTTTTGCTTGGCGCCGGCATTGAATGGGTATACCACACAATGACCGAGGAAGAACAAGAATCGGAAACGGTAACGACCAAGGTAATCGCGGCAAAACCCACCCGGGAGATTGTTACGGTTAAGGATAGCGCGGCCGAAAAAGAGGTCGAGGTGTTGCGCAAACGTATTGCCGAGCTCGAAGGCATGGTGGCAAACCGCAAGTCCAATGGCCAGCAGGAGAACGAATCGGAAGATGACAGTGAAGAGGCCCGGCGCCAGCGCGGCCAACGGCGGCGAGAAGAGTGGCAGCGGCGCATGGAGCAAATGAAGCAGGACGATCCGGAGCGTTACGCCGAAATGGTGCGTCGCCGCGAAGAGGGACGTCAGCGTTTTGAGCAGCGCGAGCGCCAGCGTAACGAGTTGCTGGCGGCGGTTGACACCACGAACTTCACCGCCCAGCAGAAGCAGAACCACGAAAAGCTGCTAAACACCTTGAGCTTCCTAAGCGAGATCCGCCAAAACGGCGAAAACGGCGGAGAAGTTGACGAGCAGACCCGCCAGCAGATCGGCGAGGCGTTCCGTTCTTTGGGCGAGTTGTACAACAGCGAGCGCGACGCGCTGTTGGCCTCCACCGCCAAAGCGGCGGGCTACTCCGGCAACGAGGTCAATGATTTCGTCGAACAGGTCAAAGCCATTTACGACAATACCTCAATGGGATTCGGAGGGCCTGGCGGCCCCGGCGGACGCGGCGGTCCGGGATTCGGCGGACCCGGCGGTGGCAACCGCGGCGGCAATCGCGGCGGCAGACGCCAATAACCTGTTTTTCCACAGCCTGCCTGTCCGTTCAGCGGACAGGCATTTTTTTTGCGCGATTTGACTTTAATTACGGGCCATGCTATAATATCGGGAATTTACCTTTTAAGGAGGCATTGCCATGTTACTTACCACCCGCTCTTACGCACGGGCCGGATTGATGGGTAACCCGTCAGACGGTTATTTTGGGAAGACCGTATCATTCACTTTCAGCAATTTCTGGGCAGAAGTCACAATGTACGAAACCCCGGAGCTGGGGTTCGTGCCCGCGCCGGAGGATGATGACACTTTTGACTCCCCGGCAGAGCTGCTTCACGACATCCAGCTCTTCGGGTATTACGGCGGGATCCGGCTGCTAAAAGCCACCTGCAAGCGGTTCTTCGAATATTGCCAAGAGTGCGGGCTGACGCTCCCGGACCGGAACTTTACCGTTCGCTACACCTCCAACATTCCCCGGCTGGTCGGGTTGTCCGGATCATCGGCCATTTGCACCGCCATGCTCAAGGCGCTTCAGCAATTCTACGGGGTGCAGGTGCCGTTGGAGGTGGCTCCCACGTTGTGCCTGATGGCGGAACGAGAGGAACTGGATATTCAGTGCGGGCTTCAAGACCGGGTGATCCAGATGTACGAAGGGCTGGTGTTCATGGATTTCAACGAGGAACAGGTAAAAGCCACCGGCCACGGGCGGTACGAACGGCTCGACGCCAACAGCCTGCCGTCGCTCTACATCGCATTCGACCCCCAGCGGGCGGAGGTATCCGGCCACTACCACCGGAAACTGCGGGTGTTGTTTGAGGAGAAAAAGCCCGACATCCTGGCCGCGATGGGCGAGTTCGCCGACATGGCTCAACAGGCCCGCGACGCTCTGGTGGCCAACCACCCCGAAAAACTGCCTGCATTGATTAACGCCAATTTCGACCTTCGCGACCGAATTTTCCACGTTTCCGACGCCAACCGCAACATGGTGCTTGCCGCCCGAAGCGTGGGGTGTTCCTCCAAGTTTGCCGGATCGGGCGGCGCGATTGTCGGAACCTACGAGGATGACGAGCAATACCTGCGGCTGACCGCCAAGATGGCGGAAATCGGCTGTACCACCGTCATACCAGTTGTGATTTAACGGAGATGTCCCCAGCATGGAAAGAACCGATACCAAACTTAAAGAAGGAAGCGTGGGCGTGGTGCAAGTGCAAACGCTCAAGCTAAAGTTGCCGCCGGAGGGTTTTAAACTCGAAAAGGGCGGCGTGTTGCCGGAAATCGAAGTCGCCTACGAGCGTTGCGGTAATATCACCCCGGACAACCGGAACGTGATTTTCGTCTGCCACGCACTAACCGGCGATTCACACGTTGTCGGACGGTACGAGAGCGACCCCATCCCCACCGGCTGGTGGGAGGGAATGATCGGTCCCGGCAAAGGGATCGACACCACGCGGTTTCAGGTAATCTGCGCCAATATTCTCGGCGGCTGCAAAGGCACCACCGGACCATCCTCCATCAATCCCGCCACCGGGAAACCATACGGTTCGCAGTTTCCTAAATTCACCATCGGCGACATCGTAACCGTACACCGCATGCTTTTGAAGCAGCTCGGCATCGAACGGGTGGCGATACTGGTGGGCGGCAGCTTCGGCGGAATGCAAGTCATCGAATGGACAATCCGTTACCCGGATGAGATTGACAAAGCCATTATCATCGCTTCCGCCGCCAGCCTCAACTCGCAAGCGCTGGCATTCGACGTGATCGGGCGGCAGGCGATCGTGGACGATCCGAACTGGCACGGCGGGGATTATTACGATTGCGACCACCAGCCGACATCGGGTCTTGCCAACGCCCGAAAACTCGCGCACATCACCTACCTTTCCCAACGGCTGCTGGAGGATAAGTTCGGGCGCGAAAAACAGCAAAGCTGGATTGAGGCTGACCCCGCGTTCAAGAAAGCAATCGACCGCAACTTCGGCACGTTTTTCCAAATCGAGAGTTATCTCAAACACCAGGGCGACAAATTCACCAACCGTTTTGACGCCAATTCATACTTGCACATCACGCTCGCGATGGACGAGTTCGATCTGGCCGAGCGCTACGGCGGATTGGACAAAGCGTTCGCCGACATCAAAGCACAAGTGCTGGTGGTGTCGCTCAGCGGCGACTGGCTGTTCACTCCGGAACAATCCGAAGAACTGGTGACCGCGATGCTCGGACAGAAAAAGGCGGTGTCGTACTGCCATTTGGAAGCGGCGGCAGGACACGACGCGTTCCTTACCCACATCCATGACCTAAAGCGCGTAATTAGGGCGTTTACCCGCGACAACACCGATCCTAAAAATTCGTACAAACCCAAAAACTGGGAGTTGCGCCACTACCAGAAAGTCGTCGAACTGGTTCCCGACGGCAGCCGAATACTTGACCTCGGCTGCGGAGACGGGGCCCTTTTGAACATTCTCCGGCAAAACCACAATTGCACCGGAAACGGCATCGAAATTGATGTCGAACACATCATTGACGCCATAAGAAACGGCTGCGACGTGCTGATGGAAGATTTGGACGACGGGCTGTCGATGATTCCGGACAACTCATACGACATGGTTATCCTGAGCGAAACCCTCCAGACCATCCGCAAGCCCCGAAAACTGCTGCAGCAGATTTTGCGAGTTGCCAAAGAGGCGGTAGTATCATTCCCGAATTTCGCCTGCTGGGAAGTACGCAAGCACCTTATGCTCTCCGGGAGAATGCCCAAAGGAAAACAAATCCCGTTCGAATGGTACAACACGCCCAACATCCACCTTTTCACCCTCAAGGACTTCCTGTACCTTTGCAGCGAAGACCACATCAAGATACTGGACTTAATCCCGCTGGGGCGGGGTTTTGTCGAGAAAACGCTGTTGGGATTGGGGTTGAAAAACCTTGGCGCATCGAGGGTGATTGTGCGCATCGCCCGCGATTCTTAACGCAACGGATGGGTGGCCGACGACGGACACGCTTCGCGTTATCGCCCGAGATCCGGAAGTTTGATGAAAAAACCGGATTACGCCATTTTAACCTTGTTTTAACCGCCGGTTTTTAGTACAGTTTTAATCTGCTTGTTAATTGCGCATTGGATTTTTGGAGCAAACCATGGATAATGCCACAATTGAACAAAAACTTAAGGAAATGATTGTCGAGCGGCTGTTTCTGCAAGTCGCTCCGGCCGACATGGATACCGATGCCTCGCTGGTCGATACCTACGGGATTGATTCGGTTTGCCTGCTGGAGCTGGTGGTTGGCTTGGAAGACGCCTTCGGCATTGTGATTGAGGATTCCGATTTTGACGTTAGGAATTTCATATCGGTCGCGGCCTTACGCGATTTTGTGAAATCCCGGCTTTAATACCGCCACATTTCAACCGCTTAATGGAGAATTTGCTATGAGCGACTTGTGTCCCTGCGGAAGCGGCATTAAGTATGATTCTTGCTGCGGGCAGTACCTTTCCGGAGAAAAAAAACCTTTGACCGCCGCCGCGCTGATGCGGGCACGCTACAGCGCCTACGCGACCGGCGCGGTAGATTACCTTTTCCGTTCTTCCGGCGCAAAAGTCCAAAAGGAGTTTGATGCCGAAAGCAGCCGCAAATGGGCGGAATCCGCCCAGTGGACCGGTATCGAAATTCTGAAAACCGTGGGCGGCGGCGAAAACGACGAAACCGGGACGGTGGAGTTTATCGCCCACTACACGGTCAACAACACCTCTTTCGATCACCACGAGATTTCCGATTTCTCGAAAATCAACGGCGAATGGCGTTTTATTGACGGCAAGATTTTCGGGCCGGACCCAATCCGCCGCGAGCACCCGAAAGTCGGACGCAACGATCCCTGCCCCTGCGGCAGCGGCAAGAAATACAAAAAGTGCTGCGGCGCTAACGCGTGAATCCATGATCCCCAAAGCGTTCATATTCGACCTTGACGGAACGTTGGTCGATACCGAGGAGCTTTGGGCGGAAGCGATTAGCCAATACCTAGCCGATGGCGGCGCAACCGCCACCGCCGATGAGGTTGTACAGGTGGTTTTCGGGCATTCCTGGCTGGATATCCATTCCGACCTACGCCGGCTCTACCCAAAAGCCGTTCCGGCATCCGCCGCGCAGACCGCGCTGGAGTTGCGTCCATACTACCTGCGGCTCCGGACCGACCCGCGCCGCATAATCATCGAATCTTCGGTGGCAGCGCTCAAACGCCTCGCAAAACTTGCCCCGGCAATCATCGTTTCCGGCTCGCCGCACTGCGATGTCGAAGCGGCGGTGGACTTAATCGACGCCAGATCGGAAATCCGATTTGTGCTCGGAGCAGAGGATTACCGCCGCGGGAAACCGGCGCCGGACGGATTCCTTTCCGGCGCGCAACGTTTGGGAGTGCCGCCAGCGGATTGCGTAGTGTTTGAAGATTCCCCGTCCGGCGTGGCTTCGGCGAAAGCCGCCGGAATGCGTTGCGTGGCGCTCGACCGTAACGGTTTTTGCACCGAACAACTCCAGACGGCGGACCTGGTGGTGCCGTCACTGGAAGACTACCGCCCCACCGAATCACCACAGGTGTTCCCATGACCATAAAAGACATCCCTGCCGTAAACCGGCTTCTGAAGCGTGAATTTGAAAACGCCGGAGCTCCGATTATCGAGCTGATCGCTGCGCAAACCAACGATCCGTTTCAGGTTTTGGTCGGAACCATATTAAGCGCCAGAACCAAAGACGCCTGCACCGCCGGGGCGTGCCGCCGGCTTTTCGCGGTGGCTACCACCCCGGAAGATTTGGACCAAATACCGCAAGAGAAACTGGAGAAGCTTATTTTCCCCGTGGGTTTCTTCCGCGACAAAGCCCGTCACTTAAAAGCTCTGCCGACGGTACTGCGGGAAAAATTCTGCGGAGTCCTGCCGCACACCGTGGAAGAACTGTGCGAGTTGCCGGGGGTGGGACGAAAAACCGCCAATCTGGTGGTGGCGGTCGGGTTCGACCTGCCGGCGATCTGCGTTGACGTCCATGTTCACCGGATAACCAACCGGTTGGGGTTGATCGAAACCAAGACGCCTTACGATACCGAGATGGCGCTTCGGTCGATTTTGCCAAAACGTTATTGGAAAACCTGGAACTCTTATCTGGTGTCCTTCGGGCAAACCCGTTGCGCCCCGCGCAACCCGCATTGCGACGGATGCCCCATAAGGAAATTCTGCGACTTCCAAAAACAGCGGAACGAAGCTTAAGATCTGGCGTAGTCCAGCACCGACAGTAACGCGATGGCGGCGGTGTCGGTGCGCAAAATGCGTTTCCCCAGCGACCATTTGGCAAATCCCGCCCGAGCGAAACAATCCAGCTCGTAATCAGTCCAACCGCCCTCCGGCCCGATCGCCACCACCGGAATGCCTCCGCCGGTCACCGACGGGGTTTGCGTCACCCCCGGATGCGCCACCAGCCGGGTTGGCTGACCTTCGAACAAACGAGGGAACGCATCTTCCATAAACGGGCGGAACCGCTGGCAAACCGCGACCTCCGGCAACGCGGTCGCGCCGCACTGCATAAGTCCCTCCACCAACAACGGACGGTAAAACTCCGGTTGAATCCACTGGCTGCTGAAATAGAACTTCTCGACCTTGAAAGCGTTAATCAAAAAGATCCGGCGCACTCCCAAAGCCGCCAACTGGGGCCACAGCCGCTTCAAGACTTTCGGTCGCGGCACCGCCAACAACAAATCCACCCACGGAGGCACAGCAGTGTCGCAATGGTTGGTGCTCAAAACAACCTGTTCAGGAGAAACCGACAGCACCTCGGAAAAACCGACCAGCCCCCCCACCTCACCGGTTTTGACCAACTTGCCCGGTTCAACGCGCAACACCTGACGCAAATGTTCCGCCCGGAAATCCTGGAGCGACACCATCCCGTCCGGGTCGATTTCGCCGTGCTCAAACAAAATCCGGTTCATTGCCGCAACACCACATCCAAGGCATTAAAATCTTCCCAGAAAGCCGGATAGGATTTTGCTACGCACTCGGCCCCGTCGATTACCACCGGACCGTCCGCCGCAGTGGCCGCGACTGCCGCCGCCATCGCGATCCGGTGGTCGCCGAAACTGTCAATCTCGCAAGCGGCAAACGGAAGATGCCGCCCGTACACCCGCATTTCATCGGTGGTGGAATAGGTACGGATTCCAAACCGGCCCAACACAGTTTGCATCGCCGCGATGCGGTCGGATTCCTTGATCCGTAGCCGCGCCGCGTTTTTAAACACCGTGGTTTGCTCCATTCCGGCGGCAACCACCGTCAACGCCGGCAGCAAATCCGGGCAGGCAGACACGTCAACCTCGCACGGCAGGCTAGGCAAAAGCGAATCAACCGCCCGGTCTGGTTGACGGGAAGCGTCGCTCAATCCGTGAACCGCGATTCGGCTTCCCAGCGCATTGGCCGCGTACCAGAATGCGGCGGCGGACCAATCGCCTTCCGGTTCAACCGATTTCGGGGCGGTATAGCGTTGTTTGCCGCACACTTTAAATCCATCGTCAAGCTCCGTCACCGTGACACCGAAATCCGCCAACACCGAGAGCGTCATGTCCACATATCCGCGCGACTCCAGCGGCGACGACAACCGGATGCGGGAAATCCCGTCCACCAGCGGCAGGGCAAACAGCAAACCGGTTACGAACTGCGAAGAAACATTTCCCGGCAATTCATACACCCCGGCCTTGAGTTCAGGATATTCAAGCATCGGGCGATCAGCCAACCGGCCGTGACGGATAAACTTCGGTCGCTTGCCCAGCGCCGCAGCCAGCGGAGCCATGAAACGCAAGGTCGATCCGCTCTCACCGCAATCCAATTCCGGATTTGGAGAAGAACCGCCTAATGCCCGCAAACATCGCCGGGTGGCCGCGATATCCGCGTTGTCGGAGACATCCGGCTCGCAAACGCTGCGATCGCCGGAGAGAAATCTCGCGATCAAAAGCCGGTGCAGATGCGACTTTGAAAACGGCACGGTAATTTCGCCGCTCCTAAAACCGGGAACCACGGTAACTTTCATTTCACACCCCGCAGGATAACATCCATAACGGCAAACGCCGAGACCGCTTCCACCACCGGCACCGCCCGAAGCGCGATGCACGGATCGTGCCGGCCGCGCACGGACAACTCCACTTCGCGCATAGCGGACAAATCCACGCTGCGCTGGGGAAGGAAAATCGACGGGGTGGGTTTCATCGCCACGCGGAACGTTATCGGCATCCCGCTGCTGCGGCCGCCCAAAATCCCGCCGTGCCGATTGGTGGAGGTAACCACCTTCCCGCCGGCGATTGCGAAAGCGTCGTTGTTTTCCGAACCGCGCAACCGGGCTGCTTCAAAACCGTTGCCGAACTCAATTCCCTTGACGCCTGGAATACCGAAAACCGCCGCGGAAATCTGGCTCTCCAGCCCATCGAACATCGGCCCACCGATCCCGACCGGCATCCCGGAAATCTCGGCGGAAATAACGCCGCCCACGCTGTCTCCCGCCTGCTTGGCGGCAAGAATAGTCTCCGCGAAATTCTCGGTTTTCCCGCCGATCTCAACCACGCGGGCCGAGACCGTGACACCCCGACGCGTCAACCACTGCAGGCACAAAGCGCCGACCACACACATTGGCGCGGTCATTCGTCCGGAATTCGCCCCGCCGCCGGACGGGATGCGGCCAGTAACCGCCCACACCGGATAATCCGCATGTCCGGGCCGCGGCACGAAGCACTCATAATCCGCCGGACGGACATTGGTGTTACGGATAACCGCTTCAATCATCTCGCCGGTGGTGACACCTTGATCCAAGCCGCTCAAAAATTCCGGGGCGTCATCCTCGCGACGCGGGGTTGACAACTCGTCGCGACCCGGGGCCCGCCGCGCCAGAAAAGCGCGCATTGCCTCGAAATCAACCGTTAAACCGGCGGGGAAATTTTCCAACCTGACACCAATGGAAGGGGAATGGGATTCGCCGTATATCTCCAAGCGCATTACCGAACCGAATTTCATCCGTCGCCTCCTACCCTAATCATTTCTGCGCCGCGAGGCAGGAAAAAGTTTCCTCGCACATCCGCGCCATGCCGTATTTATCCGTCAACCTCCGGCGGGCGGCTGCCGCCATTTCCATTCGCGCCGCCGGGTCGGCAGCCATACGCAACACCGCATCCGCCCAATCCGCGGCGTCAGCAGATTCAACCAAACCGCCGCAACCGTCGCACAACATCTCGCGCAGACCGGCTATATCCGAACCCAGCACCGGAACTCCGGCCGCCCAAGCTTCCAGCACCGTATAGGGGCATCCCTCCCAACGGGAAGGCATAACCGCCATTTGCACCGTAGAAAGAACCCCCGCCGCCTGCCCCGGCGCATAACCGCCATACACGTTCAACCCCGGCGTTCCGGCGCTTTGCAGTTGCAACCATTCGCGCAACGGGCCGTCACCGTAAACGTCAAACGACACCTCGGTATTCTTCTCGCGCACCGAACGAACAATGTCCGGCAGCAAATCCGCACCCTTCTGCCCGCAAAGCCGACCGAAAAAGCCCACCCGGAACGGGCGGCGGTCGCGCAACGTCAGCGGCGGCAAAGAATCCGTCCGCACCCCGTTGGGTATCAAACGGACCCGTTCCGGCGGAAAGCCCAATTCCTGCGCGGCATCGCGGTCGGCGGCGGAAACCGCCACCAGCACCGATGTTTTACCCGCCGCCCACCGTTCCAAGGCGCGATATAACCAACGGCGGAACTTTCCGGTGCGCATCAAAAACGCGAAAACATGGGGCGTGTAAACCACGCGACAGCGGGCCAACCGTCCAACGGCCCGCGCCAGAAACCCGGCCTTGCTGCTGTGCGCGTGAATAACGTCCGGACGAATCCGGCGCACCAGCGACAGCAATCCCCAAAAGGCCCGGAGATCCGCAAACGGGGAAATGCCGCGCACCATGGAGAACGGAATCACCTCCACTCCCAGGGAACGCAACAGCGGAAAGTCGTTCTCGATTTGCGGGTTGCGCAGCGACGACACCGCCAGCGCAAGCTCCACCCGTCCGGACAAACCTTCCGCCAAATCCAGCAAATGCCGCCACACGCCGCCGTCCGACGCCTCTACTACCGAAAGGACCTTCACGCCGGTTTTCCAATACCGCGTTCACCTCAACGATGCGCCGGAGCTGGCGTTGCCAACCTGCATCGCATACCGGCGCAACCATCCGCCAAAATCGCGCGGCTTCCACTCGGCGGCGGCAGCCCGGCGGGCGGCGATTTCCCCATCGTCCAAAGCGGCATTCAGCGTACGATTCGGAATGTCGATGTCGATGCGGTCCCCATCGCGCAACAAGCCGATCAACCCGCCCTCGGCGGCTTCCGGCGAAACATGCCCGATGCAGGCGCCGTGGGTTGCGCCTGAGAAACGACCGTCGGTAATCAACGCGACGGACTCGCCCAAACCCGCGCCGATGATATACGCGGTGGGAGCTAGCATCTCCTGCATTCCCGGCCCGCCGCGAGGCCCCTCGTATCGGATCACCACCACGTTTCCGGGCTTCACTTTGCCGTTCAAAATCCCCTGGCAAGCCTCCTCCTGGGAATCAAAGCAGACCGCGGTGCCGGAGAATTTCATCATCGACGGGTACACCCCGGCTTTCTTAACCACCGAACCCTCGGAGGCGAGATTGCCGTAAAGCACCGACAGACCGCCGTCAACCGAATACGGGTTGTCCAGCGTTCGGATCACATCGTCGTCCTTTACCTCGGCATCGGCGATGACCTCGCCTAGCGTACGCCCGCTCACGGTGACAACGGAAGTGTCCAGCAGACCCGGCACCTCGCTGATGCGCTTAAGGATGGCGCTGATCCCGCCGGCGGCATGCACATCCTGCACATGATAACTGCACGACGGAGAGACTTTGCAAATGTGCGGGCACTTGGCGGCAATGTCGTTTATGCGATGCAAGTCGTACGGGATCCCGGCCTCATGGGCTATAGCCAAGGTGTGCAACACGGTGTTTGAACTGCCGCCCATCGCCATATCCAACACAAACGCATTGTCGATGGAAGCCAAACTAATGATGTCACGCGGGCGCGGGCCTTCGTTACGGGCCATTTCAACCGCCCGGTACGCCGCCGCCTTCCACAACTCCATCCGGGCCGGGTCGTCGGCAAGAATCGTACCGTTGCCAGGCAGCGCCAACCCCATCGCCTCGCAAAGGCAGTTCATTGAATTGGCGGTGAACATTCCCGAACAAGACCCGCAACCGGGACAGGAGGTTTCCTCCACCGCCTGTAGCTCCGCCTCGCTGATCAAGTGGTTGTTTTCGGCGGCAACCGCCTCGAAGATGGTGTTAAGGTCGCTCGGTTTACCGCTCACCGGATGAGTGCCGGCCCGCATCGGGCCGCCGCTGGCGAAGATGGTGGGAATATTGGTGCGGATCGCGCCGAGGATCATTCCCGGCACGATTTTGTCGCAGTTGGGAATACAGACCATCGCATCGAAACAATGCGCCGCCACCATGCTTTCGACCGAATCGGCGATCAATTCGCGGCTGGGCAAGGAATACTTCATGCCGCGGTGGGCCATTGCGATGCCGTCGCAAATGCCGATGGTGTTAAACTCAAACGGTACGCCGCCCGCCTCGCGGATGCATTGTTTGACCCACTCCCCGACGCGGTTGAGATGGCAATGGCCGGGAATAATCTCGACAAACGAATTGCAAACGCCAATAAACGGCTTGGAGAGGTCTTCGCGTTTCAGACCCAAAGCAAAAAGCAGCCCGCGGTGCGGGGCGCGTTCTTTACCCAATTTAATCTGGTCACTGTTCATAACAGATCCTATGCTAGAATTTGGAGACGGTGGCGCGCCCCTGAAACGTACCGGTCGCGGTATCGACGATAATTTCCTCTCCCTGTTCCATGTATTCGGGAACCATCACCACCAAACCGGTCTGACAGGTTGCGGGTTTGCTGCGCGAAGTCACCGTGGCGCCTTTCATCACCGGATCGCAACGTTCAATCGTCATCACCACCTTTTGCGGCAGTTCAATCGCCAACACCTTACCGTCGGAAACCAAAGCGGAAATACCCTCCATGTCTTCGACCAGATAAGGCAGCTGGTCGGCGATCATATCTTCGGACAGACCGAACTGCTCGAAACTGTCCAGCTCCATGAAAGTGAACAAATCGCCCTCGCGGTACAAATACTGAACCGGACGACGGTCAAGGTCGATATCCGAATACATTTCGTCGCCCTTGACCGCAGCGTCAAGCTTGTTTTTGGTAATCAGGTTACGGAAACGGAAACGGTAAATCGACGCCGCACCGCGAGCGCTTGGGGTGGAAACTTTGAGTTCCTCCAAAACATGCGGGGCGCCGTTGATGGCGACAATGCTACCCTTTTTCAATTCGCAAGCCTTTGGCATAACAACTTCTCCTTTTTGTCAGTTAAATGGAAAACCGCATCTAACGGCCCGAACCTTTTTTATGGTAAAGGGACCGGTAAATGCGCAGAATCTCGGCCGCCGCGGCGTCCCACTTGAAAACCGCCGCCCTCTGCATACCCAAAACGCTGTATGTGTCGTGAAAATCAATCGACGCTACCGAATACTGGATTGTCTTGCACCACTCGGATTCGCTGGTGGGGTGCAACAGCTTTGACGCATTGCCAACCACTTCGCGAAGCGCCGGAATGGCGGAACATAGCACAGGAGTGCCGCAAGCCATCGCCTCAAGCACCGGGAAACACAATCCCTCGGCCAGACTGGGATAAAGCAACATACTGGCAGCGGAATAAATTGCCGGCAAATCGGCGGGATCGGCTTCCGGCAGCCAAACCACCCGCTGTTCCAATTTTTCCGCATCGCGGCGATACGGATTGTGTTCGGGATCTACGCCCAACACCACCAGAGAAGAATTGACGTTAGGGCCAAGTTTTGACAACGCTCCGATCAGCGTCGAAAGGTTTCGGTACGGCTCGGACGACCCGACGTAAAGCATATAGCGGTCGGGCAGTTGGTATTTGTCGATAACCCGCCGTTGACGTTCTTCCGGCTGCGGCGAAAACTCATCGCCCACCCCAACCGGCACCAACCGGGTACGGTTGCCAATCACACGGTTGAACCGTTTTTTTATCACGGCGACCAACTCGTTGCGTGGACAAATCAGACGCCGGGCGGTCATGAAAGCCCGGAAGCAACGGTAACGCCACAGCAAACGCTGGCCAAACGAAGAGTAACGCGGATTTGACACCGGGATAATGTCGGTAACCGTCAACACCAACCGCCCCGGAATAGCCAGAGGCATAAAAACGTCAAACCCATGGGTGATGTCGGGCCGGATACGCCGGATTTCCCGGAAAGTCCGCCAATGGCTGGACAACGATGGGTACGGTGCCCCGATAAAATGCGGCGACAGCTTGCGATGGTTGGGCAACCAAGCGGACGATTCGGCGTCGGTAAGCAGTACGTGCAGAGTTTCATCGTTCGCCAGTTTCGGCAACATTGCCGAAAGCATCCCGGAAATGTAACGGCGGATTTCCAATATTCCCGCAGCTCGGCGTGCATCGATGACTATGTTGCGTCCGGTCATAACCTGACTATCCCCTGGTTAAAAACCGGCCACACCGGTTACCGGTAAAACAGCCGCGCTCATAAGCCGGCTCGCCGTTGACGAAAACCAGCTCCACGCCGGTCGAATACTGGTGCGGACGCTCATAAGTTGCGGAATCTCGGAATTCCGCCAAATCAAGCACCGCCAAATCGGCGAACGCGCCGTCACGGATGACGCCGCGGTCACGAATGCCAAAAATCTCCGCCGGCAATCCGCACATCCGCCGAACCGCCTCTTCGTCCGAACAGATTTTGGCGAACCCGTCAACCCTTCCGGTCAGAAGCCGGAAGAACCTCGGCATGGTACCGTAGGCGCGCGGGTGTGGATGATCCGCGCCCAGCGGCCCGGAGGGGGCCCGCAACGATGCGTCGCTGCCGCAGCAAATCCACGGCTGTTCGTAAATCCGGTGCAGATTATCTTCCGACATCCCGAAAAAGAATCCGCCGGTACGGGCCAGATCTTTCTCGACAAAAAGACAAACCGTCTCGCCGGGCGACATACCCAGCGTTCTGGCGGCAGCCGCCAGCGTCTTTCCGCAGAACGGTGCCACGGTATCGCTCCATGCCCCGCCAATCAACACCGTTTCCCAATCGCGATTCTGGCGGTTGATCTCGTCCACGATTCTCGCCCGCTGGACCGGGTCGGCCAAACGTTCCAACTCGGCCGCGCTGCCGCCCGCCCCGGCCCAATCCGGGAACACCACGTCAAGCTCGGTGCCGGCCGCAACATACGGGTAACGGTCGCTGTAAAGCCGGATGCCCTCTTCCCGCGCCGCGTTCAATTTGCCCAGCAGCGCGTCAATCTTATGCCAGTTCGCCTTACCGGAAGTCTTAAGGTGGGAAACCTGCACCTGGATCCCGGTGGCCCGGGCCAGATCCAAAACTTCGTCCACCGCCTCCAGCAGCCGCACGCTTTCGCTTCGCATGTGGGTGGCGTACATCCCGCCTTTGGCGGCTGCCGCCTTCGCCAAGGCGATAACCTCATCCGGAGTGGAATATTTCCCGGGCTGATAGAGCAATCCCGTGGACAAACCCCAGCCGCCTTCGTCCAAAGCCTGTTCCAGATTGCGGCACATCGCCTTGACCTGGTCGGCATCGGCGGCTTCCGGCGCATACCCCATCACTCCCGCGCGCAAAGTATTGTGCCCGATGAACTGGATAGAGTTGATGGCGGGACGCACCTGTTCAAACAGCCAGCGGTAAGAAGCCACGGTTGTCCAAGTCGGTCCTTGCGCAACACCCCCGTCGGAGGTTGGGTAACGCATCGAAGCCCAATCGGAAGAGAGACGCGCCGCGCCGAGTTTTGGAACCGCCGATCCGCCGCCTTGGCCGTTGACCTCGGTGGTGATACCCTGCGAAAGCTTGCTCGGCGCTTCCGGCTCAATCAGCAGATAAGCGTCAGAATGGCTGTGGGCATCGATAAACCCCGGTGTCACCGCGAAACCGGAAACGTCAATCTCCCGTTCCGCCAGCCCGCCCGGGATCTCGCCCACCGCCGCTATCCGATCTCCGGCAATGGCGACATCGGCGACAACGGCGGGATTACCCGTGCCGTCAAATACCAAGCCGTTTCTAAGAACAACATTAAACCGCATCGCCGACGTCCAATTAGTCCAGACTGACCTCCACCATCACCGGGTCGTGGTCAGAGGGATGCAACTTGCCATCAAAACGGTCGTCGCAGGTGCAATGGCTGTGCACGTTGACATTGCCGGTGGTAAAGACATAGTCAATCAACGCTTTGCCCTCATCCGCATAGGCGGTAAAAGTATTCACCGGCCCGGCATGCGGGGTGGCGGAAATATCTTTGGAATCCAAAAGCACCACCTTGGCCAACCCGATCGGGTCGATTCCGTGTTTTTTGGACAAATCTGGCCCGGCCAGTTTTACCAATTCACGACCGATGTCAGAACCGGTACCGGCAACGGAATTCATATCGCCGGTAAGAAACACCGTCTGCCCCTGCGCGATCAGCTTCATCCGGTTGAGGATGGTCGCCATGCCGCGCTGGCGCGCCTCGCCGCTGATATGGTCGAGATGAGTGTTGAAGAAGAAGAAACTGCGCCCGGTGATTTTATCCCGGAGATGCGCCCATGTACAGATCCGCGGGCAAGCGGTCTTCCAGTCCACCGAACCCGGGATGTCCGGGGTTTCGGATAACTGGAAGGTGTCGGACGCCAACAGCTCGAACCGATCCTTCTTGAAGAATACACTGTTTGCCTCGCCGTTACCGTCCTTGTTGCGGCCGCGGCCCACGCAATCCCAGCCGGGCAACGCGGCGCAGATGGCTTTCAGCATCATCGGGGTCGCCTCCTGCACTCCCATACAGTCGAAACCGCGACGCTCGACCACCTTTATAATGCGGGGTAGCCGTTGTTCAAACGAGTTTTCTCCCTTATCCGCCGGACAACGGAGGTTGAACGAAGCCAGCTTAAAGGTCTTGTCGGAAACGCTGGTACCCAATCCGAAGTCAAAATATTGACCGCCCATGGACTGGTGAATCTTGGCCGCGACAACGTTTTTGCCAACATTAAGCGCTTTAACCGCCGCCGGCGCGATGTCAAACGGAACATAGTCAATGGTATAGCCGGCGTAAGTACCGGCCTGCACCCCGTTAAAGAAAACCGTGGCATCCTCGTCGTGATGCATAAACATTTTCATCGTGGTGCCGGGGTCGATTTCGTCCAGCGTAACCGTACGGCGTACCCAAAGGTCCGGGGTGGACCATTTTGTGCGAATCGTGGCCTGCGGCGGGTTGTTGGCACCGAACCCGGCCGGGCCGGATCGCCATGCGGAATCATCAAAATCCGGCTTTTCCCAACCCGCCGGCGGCGCGGAGAACGTGTATTTCCACTGTTCGTTTTCATTTTCGCGACCGGTCGGAACCAACGTTTTCAGATTCAGGTTTTTGGGCCGCAACGGGGCGTACAGCTGGGTGTTGGCCTTGTCACGCCGGGCGTACTTGTACCAAAGCTGCTGGTCATACAGCGCCGGGATGAAGACGCCGCCCACCACCGAGCGGGCAATGAACCCGCGGAATTTTCCGGAATCGGCAAAATACCAGTCGGTGAACGGGATGCGGTCCGGGGTTTCGTTAGCGAAACGGTGCAACGCCGCGATTACCGCGTCAAAATCTTCACGGTTGCGGGTGAGCGTGGCGGTCCAAACCGTCCAGTCAACCTTGGTGTAGTTTTTACGGTTGTCCAACGGAAGGCCGTACGGCTGCAAAAGTTTGCGGTACGACGCCATCTCCTGCTGTTTAACCGATTCCGGGAAAAGGTTAAAGCCCAGAATGGCGTCCCACACCATATTGTACTTCATCGACCACGTGCCCTCGCGGTCAAAAGCCAACCGGTAAGAACCGTTGGCTCCGCCCTTGGCGGCCTCGATCCATTTCGGGACCAACGATTTCGCCAATTCGAAATACTTGTCGGCGGTTTCCTGGTCCCCGCGCAGCTTGGCCATTTTGGCGTAACTGGCGAGACCCATAATGGCCTTTACCGAAAGGTTGGCGTTATGCGCCAGATGCCCGGCGAAGTCGTCGGTGCAGAGTTGGTTTTCGGGATCAAACCCTTTATCCGCCAAATATTCAGCCCAACGGGTAATGGTAGGCCACCACTGCGAAGCGAAATCGGCATTGCCATCCAATTGCGAAAGCGCGGCCAGGGAAATCAGCATATTGCCGCTCTCTTCGACCGGCATTTGATTTCGATCGCTGCTCTCGCCCCCGCCGTAACGTTGGGCGTTGCCCAAAGGATACTGGCCGATATCGTGCGGGGAATACGGATGTTTCCAACGCGAATCAGAAGAATAAAGCATGATCGGCGCAATAGTGGCGCGGGCCAGAGTCGGGCTCATCAACAGCAGATGCGGCATCTGCGGATAAAGCAGATCGACCGTACCCATGCAGCCGTTGCTGGCGTTCTCTTTAGAGAAATAAAGCGGCTGGCCGTTGGGGTCGGCCACCAGTTTGCAGGCCGCGAAGGATTGGCGATAGGAGAGCATTGCGATATCGGCATACTTCTCGCCGCCGCAGCGCTGCATATCGGCCTGAAACTCGCGGTCGAAAGCGGACATCTTCGACATCAGTCCGGCGTAATCGGATTCCGCCTCTTCGAGCATTTTTTCGAAACTCTTGCCGGAACGGCGCCACCAAGCCTGAAGCACCCGGTCGAAAAACACCAGCGACTTGACATCGTCGTACGCCAACAACAAATGCGTAGAGGTTTTGCGCGTCTTACCCAGATCGGTAATTACGGAACAACGGATTTTCCCGGCAGCCGCCGTAGTGGCACTCAACTCAGTGACGGAATTTTTACCGCCAGCGACCACCCAGGCGTATCCCCAATTGCATCGGATCCGGTCGCCTGATTCGCAGAGCGGAGTCTGCTTAACACGGCCGAACCGCACCGCCGGCATACCGTTGGGCAAAATTATTTTTTGCGCGGCAACCTCGGCGTTGTCATCGTTGGTAACCAGCTCGCCGCCCGCCGTGTACCCCAGTGATATCTGGTGGTCCTCGCCGTCCGCCGACTGCACGTTCAAGGTTACGTAGGTGACCGGGCGCGAAAACACATCTAGGTTTTCCGGCATCAACGGAGTGGAAAAGATTAACGTTGCGTAAACCTTATCGTTGGCGAAAGTACAAATCGTCTGCAACGGCATCACCGTACAACCGGTCTGCGGCAAAGCATCGGGAACGTTCTCCGGCTGCCCCATGAGCCGATAGGCTTTTCCGTCCACCGTCAACACCGCCTCCATCGGCTGGGCCTGACCCGTCCAATGCGAGGTGTAAGTGTCGGTCAGCTTGTCCGCCCGCGACCAAACCGAGAAAAACGGGTCGATGCTCACCAGCGGCACCGCCGGCGGGCGAAACGCGCCCTCAACCGACAAAACCCCGGCGGCCGCGACCGCCAGAAACGCCATTCCTAAACGTACTCCCCTCGCTGCGCTGCATGATTTCATTGCCATACCTTTCTACAAATGAAAAGCCCAAAAAGTGGATGATATTTTACAAAATCCAACACCGTGTTGGCAAGCGAGTAATGCGCCGCCGCATAATTTTTGCGTAACAAAATTTAACGCGTGACAAAACACAACCGCCACCCCTCCGCGACAATTTGGAGGAGTGGCGGGTATTGATTGGCCGATCGGCTTTCCGGCGTCGGTCAAACCTTTTCGACGGCCAGTTTCACGCTGTGGCCATTAAGGTCAACCGCGTCTCCGGTGACTTCGCCAAAAGCCAAATCCAGGCACAGCGTCTCGCCTTGGACATAATCGCGGTAACGCTCCACCGCCGCCTGAAACTCGGCATCCGCGGCGAGCTTCACCTTAATCCGCTGGGTGACTTCGAAATCCGCATCCTTTCGCATCGCCTGAATGCGGCTGACCAACTCGCGGGCCAAGCCTTCGCGGACCAGCTCGGGATTAAGCGTGGTTTCCAGACCGACCACCACCGCGCCCTCGCTGGCTACCACCAACCCGTCTTTCGGTTTGCGGGTAACCATCACGTCGTCTTCGGTAATGGTGAAGCCCTCCGCTTCAAACGGGACCCGGTCCGTCGCGGCGATGGCTGCTGCCACCGCCTTCATCTTCGGGCCGCACTTTTTGCCCAAAGTCTTGAAGTTCGCCTTGTAGGTGATGTCGCAAAGCTCAGTTTCATCACGGATAAACTCCACGTTCTTGACGTTAAGCTCATCCATAATCAAATCCTCCAGCCCCTGCACATCGCCGCCGGCAAGCTTGAGCGCCTTTAGCGGCTGGCGCACCTTGAGATCGTGGTCGGCCCGCAAACGGCGGCCCAGCTCCACCACCTGCTGGACGTCCGCCATCCGCTTCTCCAGCGCGATGTCGCGGGCGGCGGCGTTGGCGGCCGGGAAGTCGCACAGATGGACCGACTCCGGATCGCTCTTGCCCTTCAGGTTGCGGTAGATCTCCTCCGCAATAAACGGGGTGAACGGCGCCGCGACTTTTGAGAGCTGCACCAACACATAGCGCAAAGTCCGGTAGGCGCACACTTTGTCATTGTCGTTGGACGACTTCCAGAAGCGGCGCCGGCTGCGGCGGATGTACCAGTTGGTGAGATCCTCGATGAACTTCACGAACGGACGGACCGCGCGCTGAAGGTCGTAGGCGTCCATCGCCTCGGTGACATCGGCGATCAGCGTTTCCATGGAAGAGATAATCCACTTGTCCAGCACACTGTCGCTGTTCGGGGCGACCACCTCATCGTCATGGAAATTGTCCACATTGGCGTAGGTCACAAAGAACGAGTAGGCATTCCACCATGGAATGAGCAGATCGCGCAGCAATTGCTTGACGCCGTTTTCGGAGAACTTAAGGTTTTCAGCGCGCACCACCGGAGAGTAGATCATGTACAAGCGGATTGCGTCCGCTCCGTAGGTGTCGAGCATCAGGTTCGGGTCGGGATAATTCTTCAGCCGTTTCGACATCTTCTTGCCGTCCTCGGCGAGCACCAACCCGTTGACCACCACGTTTTTGTAAGGCGACCGGTCAAACAGGCAGGTTCCGAGAATCATCAGGGTGTAGAACCAGCCGCGGGTCTGGTCCAGACCTTCGGCGATAAAGTCCGCCGGGAAGAAATCGGAGATTTTCCCGTCTCCGCCGAGATAATGGTTTTGCGCGTAAGGCATGGAACCGGACTCGAACCAACAGTCCAGCACTTCGGGCGTGCGGCGGTAGGTCTTGCCGTCGCGTTTTATTACGATCTTGTCCACAAAATGCTTGTGGAGATCGGTCACCTTAACCCCGGAGAGCGCTTCCAGCTCCGCCACCGAGCCTACGCAAATCATGTCTTCAGGATCCTGCTCGTTGATCCACACCGGGATGCAGCTGCCCCAGAAACGGTTACGGCTGATGTTCCAGTCCCGCGCCTCTTTAAGCCAGTTCCCGAAACGCTTGTCGCCGACATAATCCGGCATCCAATGCACGGTTTCGTTGTTTTTGGTCAACCGTTCGTGCAAATCCTCGACCCGGACGTACCAAGCGTCGATGGCCCGGTAAATCAACGGGGTGTCGGTGCGGTCGCAGAACGGGTAAGAGTGGACGATGGTGGACTGATGAACCAGTTTCCCCTCTTGTTTGAGCCGACGGATAATGTCGCGGTCGCAGTCCTTGCAGAAGCGGCCGGCGTATTCTGGCACCGCCTCGGTAAACTGGCAGGATGCGTCGAGCGGATCGGCGATGGCGTTCATTCCGGCCGCCTTGCAGACCCGGAAGTCGTCCTCGCCGTAAGCCGGCGCAATGTGCACCAATCCGGTACCGTCCGCCGTGGTCACGTAATTGTCGTTCAGCACGCGAAACGCGCCGTCCTTCGCATAGCCGGCGAAATAGGGAAAAATCGGCTCGTAAGTCCAACCCAGCAGATCAGCCCCCGCGAGTTCCGCCAACACCGTGTACTGGTCGGGCTTCTTGTAATAGGCGGACAAGCGCTCTTTCGCCAACACGTAATTGACGTTGTCGGCGTTATCGCGTATGACGCAATAGTCAATCTCCGCGCCGGCGCAAATCATCAGGTTCTCCGGCAACGTCCACGGCGTAGTGGTCCAGATCAACAGGTAAGTGTCGCCCCACTCCGGATTCGCGCCGGAAAGCACCTTCGCGCGCACGGTAACGGTGGGATCCTGCACGTCCTTGTAATTGCTGCCCGCCTCAAAGTTGGATAGCGGGGTGCTCAATTTCCAGCTGTAGGGCATAATGCGGTGGGATTTGTAAACCCGCCCCTGGTCCCAAAGCTGCTTGAACACCCACCAGATGGTCTCCATGAATTCGGGGTTCATGGTTTTGTAGTCGTTGTCGAAATCGACCCACCGCCCCATGCGGGTAACGGTATGCCGCCATTCGTTAACGTATTTCAAAACCATCGAACGGCACTGCTCGTTGAACTTGTCCACGCCCAGCGCCTTGATTTCATGGGCTCCGCTAACCCCCAGCGCCTCCTGCGCCAGCGCCTCAATCGGCAAACCGTGGGTGTCCCAACCGAAACGCCGTTCAACATAGCGGCCGCGCATAGTCTGGTAACGCGGCACGATGTCCTTAATCGTACCGGCCAGCAAATGGCCGTAATGCGGCAAACCCGTGGCAAAAGGCGGCCCGTCATAAAACACGAAACTGCGCTTGTCGCGGTTTTTGTCCAAACTCTTCTTGAACGTTCCGTCCTGCTCCCAGAAAGCGAGCACCCCCTGCTCCATTTTCGGGAAGTCGGTTTTGTTTGACACCGGCAAAAACATGATCTTTCTCCTAACGCTGGATCAACACCCGCAAACCGCCGATTGAAGCGTAATTGGCACCGCGGATTTCGCTCAACGCCACCAACTTTACGTACCTGCCCTTGACGGGCGCAAACTCGATCCGCTGCCACTTGGACTGCTCCGCCGCGAAATCGGCCTCCCGCACCGGCGTTCCCCACTTCTTGCCGTCGTGGCTGACAAACACCTGGTACTTCTTAATCCAGCCGTTGGGATTGCCGTCGCCGCGGCCCAAATACTCGAACCCGCCGATATTCAGCTCCGCGCCGAGGTCGAGGGTTACATAATGGGGGAACTTGGCTTCCGGATTCTGCCACCTGCTATGCCAGAAGGTAGCCGGGTTGCCGTCCAAAATATGCTGCGGCTCGCCCTCGCCTTGCTGATAAGAGGAGACCTCCGCAATCTTGATCTTCGCGGGATCGCGGGGCAACAACCCTTCCAGCGCGGGGAAATCCGCCCCGGCGACCGCGCTCTGGCTACCGCCGCGAATCGCGACCGCGCGCACCTTGAGTTGCCCGAAATTTTCCACCGGGCCGGTGAAAACCGGGGATCCGGCGTTCGGAACCGAACCGTCCAGTGTGTAGTGTATTTCGCCGTTGCCGCTAATGTTCAACATGCCATAGCCGCTGCGCGAGATAGCCGGCGTATGAATGGCCGGAGAAGGAGTACGAGCCAATTCGCTGAGGCTCTTATATCCGGCAACGCACGGACGCATTACGTAGGTATAGTCGATGGGTTGCGCCTTGATGGTGTACTTCGCCATCGGGCGCGGGCCGCAGCTGGCTCCACCCAACCCCATCTGCAACCGGTCGATGCGAAGGATAACCTCGGAACGGGGAACCGGCGGGTTGTAAATGCGCTGCTGCCCGTTGCGGTGACGGGCGAATTCCAGATCCTCGGTGGTGTAATGGGTGGCGGTCATGAACACCGGCTCCGGGAAGGTGAACAGCACGCCCTTGCCCTTGGAGTTGGTGAATGCCGCCCAACGGACATCGCACTTGCAGCCGTTTTCCTGCGGGCGGACGTAATCGACATACTGGTCGGTGACCGTGCTTTCGTAATAACCGATCTCGCTGGCGGTCTTGCGGTCCACATAGTTCTCCCATGGCCCGCGCCCGTAATACGCCAACTGCTCCAGCGCCGGATCGAGAACAAGGTTAATCCCCATGCGGGGAATGTTGGGCATCGCACCAAACGGAGTGATGTGATTCTTTACCGAAACCGAACCATCCCCGGCAACGATAAACTCGGTGTCGTGCACAAAGCGGCCGCTCTTGAAACCGTCGGCATTGACACTGCTGACAACGCGCACCGTCGACGGGCCGCTCTGCTCCACCTTAAGCGGATGGGCGTGGTACCCCATCTGGGTAAGCCCGGAATTGTAGTACTCCTCGCGCATCCACACGTCATTGTCGACAAACGCCCGGAAGGTGTCAAACCGCGGTCCGCGCACAATGCCGTCCGAATCCGACAGTACCGTCTGCCCGCCATAAACCAAACGGGAAATCGTGCCGGTCTTGCGGCTGAACTCGACTTCGAAATTCTTGCCCGACACGGTCACCGCCGACGCGGTTTCGCGTACCGTCAGGCCAGGCAATTTTTCCATTGATGCCTTCGGCGGCTCGGCCGACACCAAGAACGGCAACTGGTCGGACGCTATTTCGTGGCCTTCATCCGCCCAAAGCGTTTTGCGCTTCAAATGGAAACTGACCCGGTAGAAATACTCCGCGCCAGCCACGGGGTTGACCTTCGGCAACGGCACTTTAACCTTCTGGCGCGACAGCGGCGGCACCGCGATATTGGCGATCTTGCCACTGTCAACCACCTTGCCGTCGCAGGACAAAGACCAGCGAGCCTCAAACTCCGAAGTGTTGGTGAAACCGAACCGGTTCCACACCTCGACTTCGCCGGTGCCGGCGTTTTCTGAGGACACCACAATGTTGCGGTGGACGTGCTTTACCTCGACCAGTTTAGGGGTGACCTGACGATCCGGGGTGACCACGCCGTTGCAGACAAACGGCCCGTCGTTCGGCTTGTCGTCAAAATCGCCGCCATACGCGAAGTAACGGACCGGCTTGCCGTCCGGGCCGATCTTATCCGTGTTCTTCCAAAGCGCCTGGTCAACCCAATCCCAAATGCAGCCGCCGCAAAGCGTGTCGCTGGAATACCAGGCATCCCAGTACTCCTGGAAGTTGCCCATCGCGTTACCCATGGCGTGCGCGTACTCGCACATGAAAAACGGCTTGTCGCGATTCTGCCCGCGGCTGAACAGCCACTCCACCGACGGGTACATGGTACTGTCCACATCCGCCACCGGATTGTCGCGCTCGTAATGCACCAGGCGAGTGGGATCGGCGGCCTTTACCGCTTTTGCGGCGGCGGCGAAATTCTCGCCCGGGCCAGCCTCGTTGCCCAGCGACCACATGAAGACGCAGGGGTGGTTCTTGTAATTCTCCACATTGTTAACGTTGCGTTCGACATGGGCCTTCTCCCACGAAGCCACATGAGCCAGCGACTCCCTGCCGTACCCCATACCGTGCGACTCCACGTTCGCCTCGGCAACCACGTAAATGCCGTACCGGTCGCACAACCGATACCAGTAATAATGGTTGGGATAATGGCTGGTGCGGACGGTATTGATGTTGTTCTGCTTGAACATCAAAATGTCTTTGAGCATCATCTCGCGGCTAATCGTGCGGCCATTGTCCGGGGTGGTCTCATGACGGTTCACCCCTTTGAACTTAATGTGCCTGCCGTTGAAAAGCACCACATTGTTCCTGATCTCGATTTGGCGGAAACCGACTTTGCAGGAACGGATGTCCGTGGTGCCGTCAGCGGCGGCGAGAGTCATAACCAGCGTGTACAGGTACGGATCTTCGGCGGACCACAGCCTCGGCGCGGACACCGGAAGGCTGACCGAACGGGTGGCGTCGGAACCATCGGAGGTCAACTGGAAGTTTGCCACCGGCAGCTTCGCCACGGATTTTCCGGCCGCGTCAAAAAGCTCCGCCGTGGCCTTGGCGGTCGACTCCTTGCCATTCAGCGACCGCACCTTGTAGCGGATATTGAGCGTGGCGTCGCGGTAATTCGCGGCCAGCGGAGTGGTCACGTAAAAGTCGCGCAATTCCGCAGCCGGCGGGGAGAAAAGCGAAACATCGCGGTAGATCCCGCTGAAGCGGAACATATCCTGGTCTTCCAGATAAGAGCCGTCACTCCACCGGTAAACCTCAACCGCCAGCAAATTCTTACCCGACTGCAAATACGGGGTAAGATTAAACTCGGCGGGAAGCTTGCTGTCCTCGCTGTAACCCACCTGCCGTCCGTTCAGCCACAGATAGAAAGCGGAATACACCCCGTCAAAACGGATGAACACCGGGCGGCCCTTCCAATCGTCCGGCACCGTGAAAGTGGTGCGGTAAGAGCTCACCGGATTGTAGGCGGTGCCGATGAACGGCGGCTTGCGCTGGTGCGGATAACGGACATTGGTGTAGATCGGGATGCCGTAGCCGCGCATTTCCACGCAACTCGGCACATCGATGGAGTACCACTGGCTGGCATCGAAATCCGGACGGTAGAAATCGACCGGGCGGTCATCGGGGCTGCCGTTCCACATGAAGACCCAATCACCGTTCAACGACTTGCGGAACGGCGTCTCCGGCTCATCATCCGTGATTGCCGCCTTCGCGCTCGCCAAAGGAAAACTCTCCGCCCGAGACGGTTCCCGGTTAATCGAGTTGATTAGTTCGTTTTCCCATTCCTTCGCCCCTTGAGCGTTGCAAACGCCAAAAAACGCCAATGTCAGTCCCGCGGTCATAACGATTGTTCGGTTCATCTGTTGATACTCCTAAAAACAAAGAATATGATATTATCCCAAAATGAGCGGTGCAATTCAATCCAGAAGTGTCTTAAAATCAAAGAAATCCGGTCTCTGAATTTAACAAATAAAATACTCCAATACAATTTGCGCTAGAGTGACGAAAAAAAAAACAGATGGTGGGCGCGGCGGGAATCGAACCCGCAAACCTTTCGGTACAAGATCCTAAGTCTTGCGTGTATGCCAGTTTCACCACGCGCCCGAAAAAATTGGTTTGACGTTATCAAAAAACGCGCAGAATGGCAACTAATTTCTGCGGTCTGACTCCGTTTTTTGCCGCCGCAGGGGCTAATCGGCGTACATGGCCGGCGGCGGGTCGCATTTTTCAATCATCCTGACGGCGCTTTCGCGCGACATTTTTTCGGCCATGGAAAACAGCGTCTTAATACCGATGCCGAGCATCACGGCAACCAACGCCACCCCGCACCCCAACAGCAATTCCCGCGAATGCGGAAGAACAAAATCTTGCCACAGTTCGCCAAAACCCCGGCCAAGACCTTTGGTACAATCCGCCAACGGGCCAAAGACCGAACGCTTGGGACGTTCCTCCGTCTCCTCGTCCGAAATCTGCGGCAGTTCATCCACTTTCGGCGGCACATAAGGATGGAACAAATCCGGTTCGCCGGGAACAATCGGCCCGAAATCTTCTTCATCCGCTTTCGGTTCGGCGGTTTCCGTTTTCGGCTCAACGGATTCCGCTTTCGGCTCGGCGGCTTCGACCGGCGGCAGCGTTTCCTGAATTTCAGCCGCTTCAAGCGGTTCGGAAGTTTCCGGGGTTTCTGGGATTACCGGAGCGACCGGAGTTTCCAAAGTTTCCGGGTTCTTCAGAGCCGCCGGGATTGCCGCAGGTTCCGGAGTTTCAGGTTTCGGAGTTTCAGGAATGGCCACGGTTTCCGGGCTCTCCTGAATGGCCGGAGTTTCCAGAATCCCCGTAGGTTCCGTAATTTCCGGCATTTCCGCAACTTCCGGTACTTTCGGTTTTTCCGTTTCGTCCAGTGTAACGGCCGGGGCCGGAGGCGCGACAGGTTCTTGTACGGGGGTGACTCCGGGAATTGTGATGCGCGGGGGCGGCATCACGGACTCGACCGGCTTCTGATCCGGGGCTGGCGCCGGTTTGTGCGGCGTAATCCGCTCCGGCTTCGCCTCCGGCATATTCTCCGCCAGTATCGGACGATGGCGGGAAGGCTCTTCGCTTTCGGAACGGTACAACCGGTTAAAATCCTCCACCAGCGGAGCCGGGTCCAGTTCAAGCAGCTGGGCGTACAGCTTCACAAAACCGCGGCCGTAAATCGGGGCGGCGATCCGCCGGAAATTTTCATTTTCCAGCCCTTCCACCACCTGTGAAAGCAGATGGGTGCTTTCTGCCACCTCCGAGATGGTAAGCCCCTTCTCTATGCGAGCCTTGCGCAGAATCTCACCTAATGCCATGTTACCGCTCCTTTACTCTTCACCATCCGGTTCAACCGGCTCAGCGAATCCGTCGTCACCGGATGCCCCCGCCAGATCCGCAGCCCCCGCCGCGCCGGAATCGGCCGCCCCGCCGTCCAAATCGATGTTCTCGGGAACAATCTTATCCAAATCGACCAAAATGTCGCGCGCGTTGGCACCGTTGACCGGACCGACAATCCCGCGCTCCTCCATCATATCCATGATCCGCGACGCTTTGGAATACCCAATTCTGAGTTTGCGCTGAATCATGGTGGTGGAGGCCCTTTTAGTGATCCGGAGCACCTCCAGAGCCTGACGGTACGTCTCTTCGTCACCGGCATCGGCGTCCGACTCAAAGCTGCCCGGCGCACCGCCGCCACCCGACGCGGATCCGCTGTCGTCTTCGTCATCGCCCAGCAAATCGGAGGCATCCTCAACCTTGACGCGATCCATGCGCTGGGTGAAATCGGAGTCGTAACTGGCCCGGTAGCGTTCACGGATGTAATTCGTTACCCGCTCAATCTCCTGGTCGCTCAACCATGCGCCCTGAGCGCGAATCAGTCTTCCGCCCGGCCGCAGGAACAGCATGTCGCCATTGCCGATCAAGGTCTCGGCGCCGGTGGTGTCCAAAATGGTCCGGCTGTCGGTCCCTTGGGCGACCTTGAAGGCGATCCGCCCCGGAACGTTGGCCTTAATGGTGCCGGTGATAACCTTTACATCCGGACGCTGGGTGGCCAGAATCAGATGGATGCCCACCGCGCGCGATTTCTGCGCCAGTCGGGCGATTAGCTTGTCCACGTCTTTGCCGACCGTGGCCATAATGTCCGCCACCTCGTCCATAATAATCACGATGTATGGGAGCTTATCCGGATCCTCGGAACTGAACAGATCGTCCGCGCCGCCCGCATTCTGGCGGTTGTTGTAAGCGGCAATGTTGCGGCAGGCGTATTTGTTGAGCAGCTTATAACGCTTCTCCATCTCCACCACCGCCCAACGCAACCCGAACACCACCTTGTTGGCATCGGTAATCACCGGAACCAGCAGATGCGGCAGGTTGTTGTACATCGCGAATTCGACGCTCTTGGGGTCGACCAGAATCAGCCGGAGCTGTTCCGGCGTCCGAGTCATTAGCATCCCGACGATTATGGCATTAAGACAAACGCTCTTACCGGAATTGGTGGCGCCCGCGACCAGCAAATGCGGGGCTTTGGTGAGGTCCGAAATCAGATCGTCGCCGCCAACATCCTTACCCAGCAGCAGCGGCACCGAAAGGTGGCTGTTGAGGAATGTGTCGCTCTCCAGAATTTCGCGGAACGTCACCTTCTGAGAATGGCGGTTCGGAATTTCGATTCCCACCACGTCCTTGCCGGGAATCGGTGCCTCCACCCGCAGGCTGATCGCTTTTAAGTCCTTCTGCAAATTGCCGGAAAGCGCCGCGATGCGTTCCACCCGCACCCCTTTTGCGGTGCGCAGCTCATACTGGGTCAACACCGGGCCGGCGGTGGCGTTAACCACCTCGACCGGAATGTTAAACTGCGCCAGCGTGTCGGTCAGGATTTCCGAAGTGAGCTGGATGTCGCCCTCCTCCACCGTCTGCTGCTTTTCCGGCAACGGGTCGAGCAGATCCACCGGCGGCAGCTCGTAATGCTGCGGCTCATCCTCCGGCTGCTGCCGGGCGGCATCGGAAGCCTGGGCTTTATCCGCAACCGCCACGGGCGCGGCCTTAACATTGGCGGGCTGCTGCTCGGCCCGGCGCGGGTTTGAGGCATCCACCGCCGCCCGCGCGGCTCTGGCCAGTTCACGCAGATTGTCGCTGCCGTCATTGACGTGGATCAGCGTGGCGGCGCCGACCTTACCCGTCTGCGTCTGCCGCATTTCGGCGGCCTTCGCCTCCTGGCGCTCCCGCAACCGCTGTTCCCGCTCCTCGCGTTTCTGCTCGGCACTCTTTTTCTGCTGCTCCCTGATCCGCGCTTTCTCTTCCGCTTCCGCCGCGAGGGCCGCTTCGCGAGCCTGCCGGGCAGCCTCTTTTTCCTGGCGGCGGCGCTCTTTTTCCGCCTCTTTCTCCCGGCGGCGACGCTCGGACGCGGACATTTCACGCACGCCGTCCTCGCCGAATCCCGGCTCATCGCCCGGAATGTTGTCGTCACTGTACCGGAACGACAACATTCCGGCTAAACGGCAAATCCCCGCCCACAACACCGCCGGGCCGATAATCATCACCACGGCAAAAATCATTAAGCCCGACATGAGCATCCCGCCGCCGAACGGGTTTATCCAGCGGGCGAGGAAACAGGTCATCAGCCAATACCCCACCGCGCCGCCGGCGTTTGGCTGCGAATTAAGTTCGGATAACGCGTTGCGAAACGCAGAATCGCTGCCCAGCTGGAACATGCAGCACGTCGCGGTCAGCAACAGCAAAGCCCACAAAGCCCGCCGGCAAATGTTCATGGTGCGGGTAAACAGCATCAGCAGACTGAACACGAACATCAGCGCCGGAACCATCCACACCGCGAGGCCAATCAGCGTGTAACCGACGAAAGCCGACCACGCGCCGACCAGTCCGAACAGATTGGCGGGCGGTTTCTGGCAGGGAGTGCTCAGCCACTCGATGTCCCGCCAATCGTAAGTCAGCAGCACACAAAAAATCAACAGCGAAAACACCAGCAGCGGCACCGCCGCAATCCGGTGCTGAATCACCCGGTCATGAAGCTCTCGGTCTTCGGTTCTCTGGTTTACCAATTCCATAATACGGCACACTCACTTCGCGGCGGGGGACGGTTCCGCCTGCTCAACGGCAATCAATTTCACGGTGGGGATAAGCGGTTTGGCGTCGTCTATGGCCAAATCACGGCGGACGTGCACCGTCACCGGCACGTCATTGGTTAAATTCCCGGCAACCACGGGTATGTCGCCGTTAACCGTAACCACCAAATCTCCGGGTTTTATTTCGGCAATCGTCTCCGACCGCCCGGACACCTCAATGTCCACCGCCGGGGGCTCGACCCGCCACACCGACGCCGCGCTGCCGGACTTGCCCATCACAATCACCGGGACCTGGTTGACCGTGGCGGTGGTGTTCTCGTTAATGATCTTGGCGGTGACCATGATGTCCGGCGGATCAAGCTTGGCGTTTGGAACCTCGCTCGGGGGAAGCAGCTTGGCCCGGACGGAAAAGGTCTGGGCGCGGCCCTCGACGTTGATCGGCTCCATCTGAAGCTGGAATTTGGCATTCTCCAGCGGGCTGAGCAACCGCCTAGACCCCATCACCACCACATTGGTCTGGTCGTACACCAACTGCACCCGGCCGCGGGCCCGCCCTGCGGTTACCGGCGTCGCCACCGGCACCTCCAGCCGCATCGGCACGTCAAAACGCACCTGAACCTGCGACGGCTCGATCGCCACCACCCGCAACCGCCGATTGAACCCCTTCAGGTTCGAGGTCCGGACTTTCACCGCCACGGTGTCCTCGTTGGCCTTCTTCTGGCGGGGGCGGATCTGGCACAGCAAATCGCTCTCCGAAAGCTGGGTGACCTCTTCGTAAGGGCCGCGCAGCAGCACCCGAACCGACGGCGGGTCGATCGACTCCACCACCGCGTGTTCTTTGTCGCCCGTACCGGTATCGACGCGATCCTGCTCCACCGGGAAATAAACCACCCGGACATGGCTGATGTCCGACCGGATGGAAAAATAAATCATCAGCGCCAGCAGCAACGACACCAGCTTCCACCAGCCGTTACGGATGAATATGCTCTTGAGCGCTGCCAAAACCGGCTTAAACGTCATGGGCAACCTCCTCCGCCGTAGCCGGCACATTGCGGTTGAAACGCGAGGCCAAACGCCCAAAGAAATCGCTCACCCGCATAAAAACCAACCACTGTCCGCGATTCTTGGAACCGCGCATCCGCTCGAAATGCAAACGCAGAATCCGCTCCGCCTTGTTCCGCGAATAACGGCGGATCCGCCCGTTATGCGCCACGGATATGTCGCCGCGCTCCTCGGAAACCACCAGCACCAGCGCGTCGGTCTCCTCGGAAAGCCCCACCGCCGCCCGGTGCCGCATCCCCGATTCGATCAACTCCCGCCGGTGCGAAACCGGGAAAACGCAGTGCGCCGCCGCGATTCTGCCGTTGCGGATAATAATCCCACCGTCGTGCAAAGGCACCGGCGGGGTAAGGATTGACGCCAACAATTCGGTACTTACCAACGCCCGCAACTTAATGCCGCTTTCATCGTAATTGGCCAGCGATATTCCGCGCTCAATGGCAATCAGGGCCCCGATCTTTTTCTTGGCCAAATAAATCATCGCCTCAATTAAGCGGTCCTCCATGGCGTCGTCGCGCTCGAACGAATTTCTGCCTCCGAACAGGCCCCTGGCGCCCACCAAAGCCAGCAACCGGCGCAGCTCCTGCTGGAAAACCACCACCAGGCTCAAGGATAGGTAGATGAGCAGGAAATAGACGATGCGGGCCAAAACGTCGAAGTGGAACAGCGAGACCAAGGCAATCAACGCCACCACCAGCAGGAAAAAACCGAGCAGCATTTGCGCGCTGCGGGTTCCCTTGAACACGCGAATCAAGCCGTAGATCACGATATAGAGAATCGCGATCTGCGCCAAGTCGTTAAACCCGATCTGGAATCCCTCAAACATCCGTCAACCGTTCCCCGGCGGCATCCAGCGCCGCCGCCATTTCCAAAGCCTGGCGGGTTTCGCGCACCGCGTGAACCCGCAAAATCTTCGCGCCACGCCGCGCCGCCCACAACGCGGCCGCCACGCTCCCGCCGTCCCGCAACGCCGCCTCCGGCTCGCGGCAAACTTCCCCCACGAACCGTTTGCGGGAAGCCCCTACCAGCACCGGCGCCAGTTTAGCCAACCGCGGCAAAGCCGCCAAAATCGCCAGATTGCTCGCGGTATCCTTGCCGAACCCCAAACCGGGGTCAACCGTAAGCGAATCCCGGCTGATCCCCGACGAAACCGCGAACTCCACCGCCTCGCGCAACGCGAACTCCACCTCGTCCACCGTCACCCGCCCGGCCGACGCTTTACCGGCGGTGGCCATCCAACCGAACGAGTGCATCAATACCAGCCCGGCGCCGAATTCCCGCGCCGCCGCCGCCATTTTCACGTCCCCGGCAAACGGCATCACGTCATTGATTATCGCGGCGCCGGCCGCCAGCGCCGCCCGCGCCACCGCCGCATGGCGGGTGTCCACCGAGATCGGCACCCCGGCACGGCCGGCCAGTTCGCGGACCACCGGCAAAATGCGCTCAGCCTCGGCGGTCTCGTCCACCGGAACCGCCCCCGGACGGGTCGATTCGCCGCCGATGTCCAGTATGTCCGCCCCTTGGCGCACCAACTCCATCCCGCGGGCGATCGCGGCCTCGGGATCCGACCAATTGCCGCCGTCGGAAAAAGAGTCCGGCGTGACATTCAGGATGCCCATCACCAGCGGACGCCCGTCGAGCGGCAGTTCAAGATTAGGGAGTTTCCACTTCATGCTCAACCGGTTCCGTCTTTGCCGCTTCCGCCGTCTCGCCCGCATCCGCCGCGTCTCCGGCGGGAGCCGTCTCCGGCTCAACCTTGGGCGGGATTTTGCGTTCCGGCATCACCCCGTTCTTGATCAACTCTTCCGCCTCGCGCCCGTCCAGCGTCTCGTACTCCAGCAACGCCTTAACAAGCAGTTCAAGCTTGTCGCGGTTGGCGTTGATAATCTCCTCCGCCCGCCGGTAGGCCTCGGCCAGCATTTTGCTGACCACCTCGTCGATCCGCCGCGAGGTGTCCTCGCTGTAGGATTGGCTGCGGGTCAGCTCACGCCCTACAAAAAGCGTCTCCTCGTTGGTGCCGAAAGCCTGGAAACCGAACTCTTCCGTCATGCCGTAGCGGCAGACCATCTGGCGGGCCAGATCGGTGGCCTGTTTAATGTCCGCCGCCGCGCCGGTCGAGTAATCGTGGGTGAACAGCTCCTCGCCGATGCGCCCGCCGCAGCAGACCACCATCAAATCCTGCATCTGCTTGCGCGAGTAGTTGAAAACGTCCTTCTCCGGCAGGCTGGCGGTAAGGCCAAGCGCCCGTCCGCGCGGAATTATCGTAACCTTGTGCAACGGGTCGCAATGCTCGCACAGCACCTGCAATATCGCGTGACCGGCCTCGTGCCAGGCGGTGCTCTGGCGCTCCTCGTCGTCCATCACCAGACTCTTGCGCTCGCGCCCCCACCGTACCTTGTCGCGGGCCTCCTCCAAATCGGAGTGGTGCACCTTGCGCTGGTTGCGCCGGGCCGCGGTCAGCGCCGCCTCGTTCATAAGGTTGGCCAAATCCGCTCCGGAAAAACCACCCGTGCCGCGGGCAATGCGCGACAGGTCAACATCGTCGTCCAAGGGCACTTTGGCGGAATGAATCTTGAGGATCTCCTCGCGCCCCTCCACCGTCGGCAGGTCAACCATCACCTGACGGTCAAAGCGGCCCGGACGCAGCAACGCCGGGTCGAGCACGTCCGGGCGGTTGGTCGCCGCGATCACAATAACTCCGCTGGCCCCCTCGAACCCGTCCATCTCCACCAACATCGCGTTAAGCGTCTGCTCCCGTTCGTCGTGCCCGCCGCCGATACCGGAAAAACGGCTCCGCCCCACCGCGTCGATCTCGTCGATAAAGATGATGCAAGGGGCGTTTTTCTTGCCCTGTTCAAACATGTCGCGCACCCGAGACGCGCCGACGCCCACGAACATTTCCACGAAATCCGACCCGCTGATGCTGAAAAACGGAACCCCGGCCTCGCCGGCGATCGCCTTTGCCAACAGAGTTTTTCCCGTGCCGGGCGGCCCCATCAGCAGCACCCCCTTCGGGATTTTGCCCCCCAGCCGCTGGAATTTCTTGGGGTCTTTCAGGAAATCCACCATCTCGGAGACCTCTTCCTTGGCCTCCTTCACCCCCGCCACGTCCGCGAAAGTCACCTTCTTCTTGTCCTGCTGGAGCAACCGGGCGCGGCTCTTGCCAAACTCGGAAGCGCCCATGTTGGAGCCGCGGATCATGCGGAAAAAGAGGAAATACAGAATCCCGAACGGGATCAGTATCCACAGGATCTCGCGCATGAAGGAACCGAACATGTTGTTGTTGTAAACCAGCGGGCAGGTAACATTCTTTTCGAGCAGGAACTTCTCCAGATTGTCCGACGGCATCACGTTTACCCGGAAGGGCGTTTCGGGCTTGCCCTTCTTGATTCCGCGCAGATAGGTCTCGCCGTCAGAATCCCGCACCAGCTCGACCTTCTTGACCTCGCCCGCCTCGATCATTTTGCGGAACGCCAGCTGGTCCAGCACGGAATCATCCTTGCCCGGCTTGTAGAAGAAAAGTCCAAGCAGAAAAACGGACACCAGCGCCACCGCGGCCCACGCGGTAACGGGATTTCGGCGGCCCGGATGCTCCGATTGGTGGGCAGTGCGCCGCAGGTTCGGTTGCTCCTCCCCGTCCGGTTTTTCGTCCGGCGGTCCGGGGTCTTTTTGATAATTCTGGTTCTCGTCTGACATATAAGGATATATGATACTATTTCGCGTGGTTTCGGGCAATGCAAAAAGCGCAAAAATGGAAAAGTAATTTAGTCGTTAGTCGTTAGCGGTTAGTCGTTAGGGATTAGGGATTAGTCGTTAGGGGCCGGATGTATTATGTCCGAGGTCTGAAGTCCTATGACTAGGTCAACTGGTTCGACTAGCGGCTAAATCAACCGTCAAACTGTCAAACGGACAAACCATATTCTGCGCGGCCTGCTCTTTCCATAAGGTTTTACGCCCCCTAACCCTTCCTTTTGGGGTCAAATACTCAATCTCATTATCCAAGTGGAATGGTGCACGGTTGTACAACGTTTTTAATGACAGGTTTTTAGCCTTAATAACCTGTATCGCCCCGGTTTTGCGAATAATTATAGCCGCTCTGTCTTTGAGCAATGGCAAACTTAACGCTCCGCTTGATTTCCCTAATGGGATTATTTTCTCGCCATCGGTTGTCCCATCCCAAAATTGTAGTAGCAAGGCCGGGTTTATGTTCGATGTAAACATAACCGGAAAATTATCATTAGCATTGTCAGGAACATGTGTCGCAAAACACCAATAATCGCATCGTTCGAAATTTGAGTTTGTGGCCAAAAGGCAACAAACATAATTGGACGAGTCTACGAATGAATCGGGCATCGAATTTACACCGCCGTTTTTTGATACCGAACTGTAAATTATTCTTGCGTCATTAACGACAACAGTGATTCCATTGTTTAAAATGGATTCGTTCGCAACCATTGCAACTGTTAGCGCGATCTCCGCAAACACAACAAAGGAGATTAAAACACTTAACCGATGGCGATTCATAACATTACCTCTTTCCCGGATCTGTGGCGGCGTCCAGCCGGTGTCTCAATTCTTTGTTTTGCGGCGTGTTCTGTATCCTAACGTATTCAGTTTTGCTAAACATCTTCCCCGGTTCACGCAATAATACATCTATTTTGTCCCCGACTAATTTATCCTGCGATGGCATCCCTTTCCCATGAATCTGTTTAAAATATTCAGGGGTAATTATCATTTGATCCAAACAGCGAGACAAGCTAAAGGGGATAAGTACTCGCGCTATGCTGTCACGGCGAACCGCATAAAAGATATCTGTGTCATCACAATGAACGGCACTGTTAAATTCACGCCACCACTCAAAAAGAAGATAAAATTCATTACTGAAAGCATCATCTTTGTTGCCGACAATTCGATAAAAACCACCGTTGTTTTTAAGGACGATGTAACGAGGCCTTAGGTCAACTGTACACTCCTTTTTGTCGGCATCATGGCAACCCATTCCAGTAACATAACAGGCAACCATTTTGCATGGTACCGGACAAGTGCCACTTTTAGCACATGCGCGGGCGGTAACGGCATCATCATCTTCCTCGCAAACCCTACTGAAAATATCTTCAGCCTCATCGTTAATACTGCACAGTTGCCATATTGTCGGCAACAAACGAACGTTCTGCAATTCGGCACATTTATCTTGGCGTTTTAAAACTAATGTAATCTGCCTTTTATGCGGGCTTATAAGCATAGGCATAACATCACGTATTATGCCATACCGTGCGGACACACCGTGCCCGGTATCCCCCCAATAGATACTCTCGTCACTAAGTTTGCCATTTAGGAGTTCACGACAACTCACAATCTGCCCATCGTAATCTTCAAAGCACATCCTAGCCGTGCCTTCGGTGGTAACGTCCACCAAAAGCCTTTTAGGGAAACCGCCGGGGAGTGTGAACCAAGAGTCCATGTCGCGTAATTCAACGGCATATACTCCCCGTCGCCTATCAGCAAGCATTTTCTGTTTCTCGGGTGATACCCGATGGTAATAGGAGGGATATTTAAAGTCGCTGACATATTTGTACGAAAAGTCGTTTTCGCAGTCGGCAAACGAATTGCTTAAAAAAGGTGGGAATGCCGCAAAAGTTACCGTTATAAAAGAAAGTTTCACCAAACACGCTTTAATTTTTGCCACAGCCACCTCCGTAAATATCATTCGCCAAAGACAAATTTCGTTCCGTTAATCCACCAATCCGCATCGGACGATCCTGTCGGTCCACGCAACTCGTTATTATCGTTAAGACGTTGTGTTCCATAAGGAATCCAGTCGCCGTTAGCATGAACCGTCATGCTTGGCATTTCTTTACCACACGAATAGACCGCTTCCATATTTAATGTGGCGAAAGCGTTGGAATTCGAGTATTTTGGAGGCATTCCTCCCTGATAATTGGAGACACTTCCTCTATGATTTCCAGTAGCGTCATCCCCAAAGTAGGTAAACCAAGATTTGGGATTTGTATCCGAGGAAAATTGTTTACCTTTGGGTGAAAAATGTGGCGATTTGTTTAGGAAAAAATCGGAAGAAAATTCTATTTTACCATACCTACAGTTCTTTTCCCCTGGTGGAGAAATCTGGACAAGTGACGACATAGGTTTATTTCCGTCAAGCATAACAAATCGTACATTAGAATAAATACGCGATAAAGACACCTCTTCTATCCATTCTTTGCCATCGTACAGGAGTTGTTTTCCGCTTTCACAATCACGAAGGTCAATTTTAATGTGCTTAACAACATACAACGTCTTATTAAGATCCACACCGTCAAAAGCAACAGCAAACCAAAGGACTCCTTTTTCATTTACTGTTGGGGATGTGCCAATTGGTTGAGCCTTTGGAGATGTACCCAAGACATCAAACAAAAATTTAAAATTATAACAAAAAAGATACGCACCTATCCCATTATCATCTTCAATTGGATCACGTCTAATCCACCTCCCTGTCACCGGGTCATAATGACGGTAGTTGTAATACACCAGACCCAATGTGTCATCGGAGTATTCGCTTGAGAAGCGGAATGGATTGTCGAAAGCGAGATCCCCGGCGGCAACCGTCACATCTCCGAACGGGGCGTATTCGTAATGGGCGGTGACGATTCCATCGTCATCCACCAGTTCCGAGACGTTCTTGTTGCCGTCATGGGTGTAGTAGTAAGCGCCGCCGCCATGCAGCCACGCCAATGGGCGGGTGGCGACGGGTTCGGTCGGATCCCAGACATAGCGGCTGCCGCTGTTGTCGGCGATTTGCAAATAGTTGTCGTAAACGAAGGTGCGGTGGGCGTTGGTGGTGACACCGACGGTTTCCGTGTACGACACCCGCCGCCCCATACGGTCGAAGGACATCACGATGTTGGTCTCACCGCAAGACCAGAAGACGGGGCGGTTCTCGCCGTTGTAGGTGACGGACCAGATGCCTGTCTTGGTTCGGATTAGCGTCTGGTTTCCGTCATCGTCAAACTGCGGTGTAAAAATCTCACGCGGAGGCGCGGAGACGCGGAGGGTGGAGATCTCGGTGTACTGGTTGAGGCTGTTGGCGGTGTAGGCGCGTGTCGTGCCGAGGTCAGAGGAAGATGTGCGGTTTCCGATGGGGTCGTAGGCGTATTCGTGTTCGGTCGCCAGGGACGGCGACCCTCCCGTTCGGGCAAAGGAAATAAGCTCGCTCCTCGCGTTGTAACCGTAAGCATTGAATAATACGTAAACCGCCGGTTCCATGACCAAATCCCGTAATACCCTCTTGTTGACACCCGCCAACAACACCAATATCCTACCAAATCCGTTCTGGCGGGTCAATGCAATATTGCCAACAATCGCGTAGGGTTAAAAAATTGTCAACCTATCATGAAACGGGACACCATGAATATTCACACGATAGCGCTGGCGGATCTCTTATACCTTTCTACGCTACTAGTTTTGGTGATGAAACTTTTTTGTTAACTCATCGCTTCCATTACATAGTCTTCGTCGCTGTAATATAGGATGTTCATACACCCAAGACCAAATGTCCCCGTCAACTTGACATACAGAGAGTTTGATAATGCCACTTTTATATGTAGCTGGGCAAATTTGTCCATTGTCGACAATCAATAAATTGGAAATATCAAGTCTCATAAGCAATGATGTATTACGGATAGGAAAGATTCGCACTTCTGACACAGTTTGTTTTGTGGGTATGCAAGCAATAACATTCCACGGACATCCGTGTGCATGATATGGCATAGCAAGATTATCATCACCCACAATATCTCCACAAGAATAAACTGAAACCATATGATGTGGCCCCCAAGGTTCTCCAACTTCAATAACTATATCCGAATATTTGTTCGAAAAATGAAAGGTTTGCCAAGATTCTACTTCAGAAAGAGAATACTCACCGATTTCATTCCAATGAAACTTCTCTATTATCTCATACTGACTCTTGGGTATCGCTATGCTACAACCTTCAAGAGTCAGTATTGAGACTAGAAGACCTATGATTGCGGCGCAAGATAAAGTATTCCTCATGAATATGACCTCCCCATAAAGAAGTGAACACAAAGGCACTATTGCTGTATCAAAGGTTATCGCATGGCGTATTTCCTCCAGTTTTATGTGTAGCAAGATTTAATTTCACATCAATATTTTCCACTTTACCACATTTTAAGCATTCATCATGGTCTTGTTTTCCAATGTCAAAACGACACAATTTATCAGTAGGAACAACTATTTTTCCGCCCCTATCGTGAACCGTCTGCGTGATTTCTTGACCTTTTAGCGTATATGTAATTGTACTGCCGAATGGTATTGAACGCGGTGCTGCCACCACGCCTTCTGTAAATTTAGTTCCATCAGCTGTTATGCCAGACGCATTATTGCCGCAACAAATCTTGCAAGCACAATAATATGTAAGAGTTGCTTTTATTGCCAATTCTTTTCCCTGGGAAGCTATATGCGCGGCTTCGGTTTTTGGCCCCATTGGCCATCCGCTGGAGGAGTTAAAAGCCCCGCATTAATTAGTAACATTTGGTATTCTTTAATTTTTTGAACCGTTTTAGGTCCTAAAAAACCATCGGTTTTTGCCCCAACTATACACTGTATTGATTTAACGCTTCTAACGCTGGTCAACCCCAAATAATCAAATCCTGAAAGTGATGAATTCACAACAAAAACATATGTATTCAGATCCAAATCCTCCCAAGGATCGCGTTGATGCCATCTACCATATTTATCATTGTAAAGCCTGAAGTTATAATATACAACGCCCAAGACATCATCAACATACTCTGACGAGAACCTAAACGGATTACACTCGCGGAAGTCGTACGCCGTGACGGGCGTGCTTCTGCTTGTCGCCGTGACAGCACCGAAAGGGGCGTACTCGTAGTGCGCCGCTATTCCGTTCTCCTGCTGGAAGAATACGAGCTCCGACACGTTCTTGTTCCCATCGTACGTATAGAAAAGGTTGTACTCCCCGTAATTCTGGAGGACTAGCGGGCTGGTCGCCACCGGCTCGGACGGATCCCAGCCGAAGACGAGGTCGATGGAGTTGTTGTTGGCCCCGTTCAAGCGCTGGATGCAGACATATCCGTCATACACGAAGCGGTGGTGCGCGTTGGTGACGCCGCTTACCATCTCGACATACTCTACTCTCCTACCCGTGCGGTCGAACTTCATCACGATGTTCGTCGCGCCGCACGACCAAGAGACCGGGCGGTTTTCGCCGTTGTACGTCACTTGCCAGACACCGGTCGCGGTCTTTATCAGCGTCTGGTTACCATCGTCATCGAACTGCGGCAGGAACTCGTCGGCGACTTCCGTGATGTTCGTGTACTGGTTGAGGGCATTGGCGACATATGTGCGGTTTGTGCCGAGGTCGAGTGACGAGAGACGGTTCCCTATGTCGTCGTACTGGTAGGCGTATTCGTTCAGCGTCACGTTCTTTACGGCATTGGTCAACTCGTTGCGGTCGTTGTAATAGTAATGGTCCGTCCTCGTCTCACTCATCATCGAGCCCGAGCGGGTTATCGCGGCGCGCCTTCCCAACGCGTCGTTCACGTAGTCGTACTGCGAGATGACTCCGCCGTTGATGTGGTTCCGAACCTGCGTCAACAGGTCGCGGCCCTGCTCGTAGGTGTAGTACGCCGAGCCCGACGCCGTACTGGAGGCGGCTTTTGAGATCCGTCCCCGGAAGGTAGTGGTAGGTGAACCACACGCCCGCCATCCTGGTGCGCTTCATCCTCGCGGTGTCCGCCTCGTACTCGATGATGCTCATGCGGGAGTTGCCGATAGAAAGCCCCAGGTCGCGCCCGTAGCCGTCACGAATGTGAGAGATTGAGCTGGAATAGAGACCAGTCGTCGATTCCGAAACAATGTCGCCGAAGGCGTTGTACGAGGTCGCCGTTGTCCCCGCCGCGTCCGTCGCAGACACCTGACGCCCCATCGCGTCGTAGGAGAGCGAAATCGACGTGGTGCCGTCGGAGTAGGCCGTGTTCGTCAGGCTGTTCCAGCCGTCGTAGGAGTAGGCCATGACGATTCCGCGTACCCAGGTGCGGGCGGTCAAGTTGCCGTTTGGCGTGTATAAATACGACGGGCCTTTGCCGTCGGCGTAGAGCTTGTTGGTCACGAGGCCGCTCGGCTCGTCGTAGAGCCAGGTCGTGACGTCGCCGCCGGTTTGGGACTCGTCCCGGAAGGTGGTCATCGCAACCTTGTTGCCGAAGACGTCGTAGGCGTAGCGGACGGGGTATGTCGCGCCGCCCTCGTGGGTCTTGTTGCCGCGCAGGTCGTATCCGTACACCGTTGTGTTGCCTAGCGGGTCG
>JAFTCL010000035.1 GCA_017454745.1 Kiritimatiellia bacterium | reverse complement strand
CATGATCACCGGCGCGGCGCAGATGGACGGCGCGATCCTCGTTGTCAGCGCGGCTGACGGCCCGATGCCCCAGACCCGTGAGCACATCCTGCTCGCCCGTCAGGTCGGCGTTCCCTACATCGTCGTCTTCCTGAACAAGATCGATCTGGTCGATGACCCTGAACTGATCGAGCTGGTTGAGATGGAAATCCGCGAGTTGCTGGACAAGTACGAGTATCCGGGCGACGAAATCCCGATCATCAAGGGTTCCGCCCTTCCCGCCACCAAGGCGACCAGCGCCGACGATCCCGCCTGCGCTTGCATCACCGAGCTGATGAACGCTCTAGACACCTACATTCCGGAGCCGGAGCGCGCCCTTGACAAGCCCTTCCTGATGCCGATCGAAGACGTCTTCTCCATTGAAGGCCGCGGCACCGTGGTTACCGGCCGTGTCGAGCGCGGCGTGGTCAAAGTTGGCGACGAAGTCGAGATCATCGGTCTCCGTCCGACCGCGAAGACGACCTGCACCGGCGTTGAAATGTTCCGCAAGCTGCTCGATCAGGGCCAGGCCGGCGACAACATCGGTTGCCTGCTCCGCGGCACGAAGAAAGAGGAAGTCGAGCGCGGCCAGGTTCTGGCTAAGCCGGGTTCGATCACCCCGCACACCGAGTTCAACGGTCAGGTTTACGTCCTCAGCAAGGAAGAGGGCGGCCGTCACACCCCGTTCTTCAAGGGTTACCGTCCGCAGTTCTACATCCGTACGACTGACGTGACCGGCGACATCACCCTTCCGGAAGGTGTCGAGATGGTTATGCCTGGCGACAACATCAGCATCGACGTCAAGTTGATCTCGCCTGTCGCTTTGGAAGACAAGATGCGCTTCGCTATCCGCGAAGGCGGCCGCACGGTCGGCGCCGGCACGGTCAGCAAAGTCGTGAAGTAACCAGCTGCTTCCTGTGAGCGTGTCCCGTCCGGCCCGTTGCACCGGGCTGGACGAGGCACGGATTTTCACAGAAGGAAAGCGAGGCTAGAAATGCCCAGAGAATTAGCGATTCTAGCTTGCACCGAGTGCAAGCGCCGCAATTATACCACCACCCGCAACAAGCGCACCACTCCAAACCGTTTGGAGATGAAGAAGTACTGCCCGAACGAGCGTCGGCGCACCGTGCACCGCGAGGTGAAGTAGCCCCTTTTGTTAGGCCAGTAGTTCAATGGCAGAGCAGCGGTCTCCAAAACCGCCAATGGGGGTTCGAATCCCTCCTGGCCTGCCATCCTGCGGGTTAAATCGGCAGGTTGGCCGGAAAGACCAAGGCAATGGAAAAAATTAAGGAAGCTTTTCGGAAATTCGGAAATTACCTCAGCGAGGTCAACACCGAACGTAAGAAAATCTCTTGGCCGGATCGTCACGAGCTGGTTGATTCCACGTTGGTGGTTATCACTTTCATCGTGATGTTGGCCGTTGTCGTTGCAGTTTTTGACAAGGTGATCCTTTTCTTCCTGCAATTGCTCCACGCTTAACGCGGTTCCAAACTTTTTTGACTATGGAAAAACAGTGGTTTGTTCTTCATACCTTGACCGGCCAGGAGCTAAAGGTTAAAAAGTCGATTGACGCCCGCGTAAAGCTTCAGGAGAAGACGGAGTACATCGGCGAGGTGCTTTACCCGACCGAAAGGGTTTCCGAGTTCAAGAATGGCAAGAAGACCAACATAACCCGCAAGTTGTTTCCTGGTTACGTCTTGGTGAATCTTGCGCTTTATGACGAAAACCATAAGATTATCGAGACGACTTGGCAGTTCATCCGCGAGACTGACGGGGTAATCGGTTTTTTGGGCGGCAATCGCCCGCAACCGCTGTCGCAAGCGGAAGTCGATGCCATCAAGGCCCGTGTCGGCGATAACGACACTTCCGCCCCGGCGAAGCCCAAAGTCCAGTACAGTCCCGGCGATTCGGTCAGGATTACCGATGGCCCGTTCCTCAGTTTCAACGGTACGGTTGACGAGGTTGACCCGGAACACGGCAAGCTAAAAGTGTCGGTGATGATTTTCGGGCGTTCCGCGCCGGTGGAGTTGGAGTATTGGCAGGTTGAGCGGTTCGTTGAGGAACCTACAATGCCCCCGCAGCTTTAACAGCGCAAGGACAGCTTTTGGGAAAACGCCGGAGCAATCCGGCGTTTTTTTTGTTTTAAGCCAGCAGTTCCACAGAAAAAGGACCGTCGTTCAACAGGCGAACTTCCATCTCCGCGCCGAACCGGCCGGTGCCGACCCGCGACGGCCCCATCAGCGCTCGCAGTTTTTCCACCACCAGCTCGTAAAGCGGTTCCGCCAACTCCCGGCGTGCCGCAGAGGTGAAACTTGGCCGCCGCCCGTGCGAGGTGTCGGCGTAAAGGGTGAATTGCGAAACCACGATCACACTGCCTTGGACGTCTTCAATCGATCGGTTGGTTTTCCCGTCGGCATCCTCGAAAATCCTGAGGGTGAAAATGCGGTTGGCAATCTCTTCCGCCTGCCGGGCGGTGTCGGAATTGGTCACTCCCAGCAAAACCAGATACCCCACGCCAATTTCGGACACCCTTTCGCCGCCAATGGTAACCGAAGCCTCTTTTACCCGCTGTATCCAAGCTTTCACTCGATAAACTCCTGCCGACCCTAATTGTCAAATGTCAAAAAAACACCCTCCGGGCAAAAACCCGAAGGGCGCAGGCGAAAAGCCGTAATCCGCGATTACTTCTTGGCGAGGAAGTCGCGCAGATCGTCGGTACGATAGGCGGATCCGAGCAGACAGTTCTTCTCGTAGATGAAATCGGCGTATTCCTTCATGAAAATCTTGCCGGGCTTGCGCAGATCGAACTCCGCGGGCTTGTCGCGGAAGAGCTCGCGGTGCACACGGCACCAGACCAGACGGCCGTCGGTATCGATGTTGATCTTCGTCACGCCGCGCTTGGCCGCGCCAAGGAACTGGGTGGCGTCAACACCTTTGGCGCCCTTGATATCGCCGCCGGCGGCGTTGATGCGGGCGACTTCCCCGGGAGGAACGGAGGAGGAGCCGTGCATGACCAGCGGGAAACCGGGAAGCTGCTTCTGAATCTCTTCGAGAATGTCGTAGCGGAGCTTCTGGTCGCCAGAAAACTTGAACGCGCCGTGGGAAGTTCCGATCGCGCAGGCGAGGGAGTCGCATCCGGTTTTGGAGACGAAATCGACCACCTCTTCCGGCTTCGTGTAAACGTGCTCGGCGGCCTTGACGTCTTCTTCGACGCCTTTGAGCTGACCCAGCTCGGCCTCAACCACCAGCCCTTTGGCGTGCGCGGCATCCACGACGCGCTTGGTGATCGCGACGTTCTCGTCGTAAGGGTAGGCGGAAGCGTCGATCATGACCGAGGAATAAACGCCGGAATCGATGCAGTCCATGCAGGTGGCCTCGTCGCCGTGATCCAGATGCACCGCGAAAATGGCATCCGGGAAAATCTCGTTGGCGGTGGTCATCAGGGCTTCCAGCATCTTTTTGTGGGTATAGCTGCGGGCACCCTTGGACAGCTGCACGATGAACGGAGCTTTGGAACGGACGTTGCCTTCGAACAGGCCCATGGTCTGTTCCAGGTTGTTGATGTTGTACGCGCCGATGGCATACTTTCCGTATGCGTGGGCGAAAAGTTCTTTTGTGGTGACGATCATTTTTCAGACTCCCAATTTGCTTCAGGCGGAAGGCCGCACGGTGCAAACCTACCCCTACCCGAACGAATGGTGCTAAATTATACGCTTTTCCCGTAACTACGGCAAGCCGATTTTCGGTTTTTGCCAAAATTTCGGCATGACGGCGGTTCGGCAGTTTCGCCGTGTGGACGCGAATAAATCAATTCGTTTCACATTGCGCGACTTGCGGATGCGCCTTCGTGCCGCTTGCCGCGATTAATCTGCTTGATTTCCCGCATGATATTTGGTAGATTGCACATCGCACCGTTAATGGCATGGTGTAGTTGCGAAATTGGAGATCCGGTTATGAGAAAGACGGTTTTGGCGAGTCTGCTTTTTGTTTTTTCATTTTCCGCCCAAGCGGCCAGCCGTTATTGGCTGCCCGGAACGGTCGGCGCGTTTGACCAGACCGAGAACTGGCTGGACGGCGCGTATCCGGGGACTGGCGATAGCGCGAACATGGATGTAGGTTCCGCGACCATTTCCGAAGGCATGGACATTAAGGTGGGGTATTTCAATGTCGCCCGGACGAACACCTTCGCCGTTGTCCAGACGGGTGGGAGCGTAACGGTTTTGTCAACCTCCGGCGGCAGCGATCCCGGTTTCAAAATCGGGCGGGGAGAGGACAACAAGACGACCGGCGCGGTTGGCACCTACACGCTTTCCGGCGGAACGGTCAGTGCGCCGGGCGCCCGTGTGGCGGTGGGATACTGGGGGAACGGGACGCTGGACATTTCCGGGAGCGGGAAACTCACGACAACGTGGCGGGTGGTGGTCGCGCACGCATCGGTCGCTTCCGGGACGATCAATTTGACGGCTGGCGGAACGATCGAGGCGCCCGTGATTGAACTGGTCCGCACCAGCGCGAAGTTGACCTTCGATGGCGGCGTGTACCGCGCCGCGGCCGGGACTTCCTCCAGTCAGAACGATATGTTTATCGCGGGTGCTTCCGGCACGTATGCGACGATTGGGAACGGGGGCGCCGTCTTTGATACGATCGATCACGATTGCACGATTTCGATTCCGCTGGTCGCGGCGGAATCGAACGGTTCGCCGGCGGGGATCGAGAAGGTCGGTTCTGGGATATTGAGGCTGACGGCGGCGAACACTTACGCGGGGCCGACGGTCGTCAGCGAGGGCGCACTGGTGGCGATGACGGCCGACGCTCTCCCGAACTACGGGACGGCGGGGATGCTGACGGTAAAGAGCGGCGCAAGTTTGATACTCGGTTCGGCTTGGACCGCGGAGCAGATTGCGGCATTGCGCGCGGCGGCAATCATGGAGGATGGCGCAGGCATTGGCTACGACACCTCGGGCGGCGACATCACGATTTCTGAAAACCTGAATCTGTCGTCCGGCTTGGAAAAGTTGGGCGCGAACACGCTTTTCCTGACGGGCGCCAACACTTTCGGCGGAAACGTGAAAGTGCATGCGGGGACGTTACAGGCGGACTTCGGCCAGGGTCTGGACGCAAACCGCGCGGTGGAGCTGCTGGGCGGCGCGCTTTCTTCGGCGAGCGGATCGATCACCTCCGGACTTGGAACCGGAGCGGGGCAAATCGCGGTTTCAAGCAGCTACACCCCGGCCTTCACCGCGAAGGGGGTTCCGTTGACGGTTAAACTGGGGAATACGGATGAACCGATTGCCTTCGGCAGCGGCAAGTTTCCGAGTTTGGGGTTGATTCTGAACTCTGCCGAAGCGAACCAGCCAATCACGTTTGAGAACGCGCTGAACGTAAACGGCAAGACCGCCGCGATTACCGTGAACAAGGGCACCGCCACGATTACCGGCATGGTCACCAACTCCACGGCGGAGTGCACGCTTGAAAAGCGCGGTGCCGGTACGCTTTCGCTGGAGGGGGCGAATCGGATCCGTCGGTTGAACGCCTACGCCGGCACCACGATTCTGGACAGCCGGACGAAAAACGTTTTCGGAATGGTGAACATTTTAGATGGGGCTACTATCGCCGCCACCAACCAGACGATTTCAGTCACCAACAATCTTAATGTCAAGCAGGGCACTCTGGTTTTGAAGGATTGCGTGGTAACGAATGTCCAGACGTTTTGCACCGGTAACGATGTCGCGTACAATGCAAAAGCGAAAAAAATAGCAATCGACGGCGGCACCATCTACGGGACGTCGCTCTACGCCGGAAACGCTACCAAGGGGAACGGGGACATCGAAATCGCGAATGGCGCAAATGTCTCCTTCAGCCAAATCTTTGTGCGCGGCGGCACGATTACGCAGAGTGGCGCGACAGTGACTGCGCGGAGCAGCGGAAACGCGATCCGTATCGGCGAGAACACGAACGGGGTCTATCGGCTGGACGGCGGCAATCTGAATTGCGGGTACCATTTCCAGATTGGAGCCGGAAAGGGCTTGGGCATATATCAGCAGACTGGCGGCACAAATACGGTTCTCGGGGTCTGCTCCATCGGTTGGGGGGCGAGCTCTACCGGCGAAGTCTATGTGACGGGTGGCGTGCTGCGCGAGCCGGTCGCCAAGAATTTCCGGGTCGGCGAATCCGGTGTCGGTTATATCGAAGTGAACGTTGCCGGCGAAGTGCTGACCGGCGACACACGTTTGAGCATCGCGCACGAAGGCCAAACCGGTGCGGCCGGCCGCGTCATGCTCGGTTGCGGCGGTACGATTGAGGCGACGGAGGTTGCCGGGCACAACGGCAAGAACGGTATGTATTCGGAATTTTTCTTCAACGGCGGCACCTTGCGCGCAACGGCCACCGCGCCCAACAAGTTCCTTTACAATTTGACGGCCTTCGGCATGGGCGAGCTGGGCGGAACGGTCGATACGAACGGTCGCGACATCAGCTTCAAGAACGCGCTTGTCGCGAGCGAATCTTTGCCGGTGCGGGGAGCGGGGATGACACACCGTTGGAGTTTCAACGGCAATCTGGAGGATAGCATCGGCGGGCAGACCGCCACGGCGACTGGCGGAACGTTTGTCAACAACAGTTCGGAAATCTCCCTGACGGGCGGAAAGCGGGGCGCGTCCTGCGTCAACCTCGGAAAGAACGTGCTGCCGAACGACGGTTCCGCCGCAACAATCGAGTTGTGGGCGACTCAGCGCACCATTCAGAATTGGAGCCGCATCTTCGATTTCGGCAGCGGCAGTAAGGATTACTTGGTGATGGCCTGGACGAAGGGTACGGATATCAACACGGATATGGTGCGTATTTACAGTGCGGCGTTTCCCTCTATCTCCAACGCAATGGCGCCCTATACCCTCAACACCGAGTTCCATATCGCCATGACATTCGAGCCGCTGGAAGACGGCAACTGGCAAGTCACCGCCTACAAGCAGGATGCCGCGACCGGCGAGACACTGAAAAAGACGGCTTTCACTACCAGCGGCGGATGGTCTCTCCGGACGCAGGGACAGAACAACTGCTACCTCGGGCGTTCCGTTCAAACCGATAACGATGCCAGCGCGAACTACAACGAGGTGCGGATCTGGAACCGCGCGTTGTCGGAGGCGGAGTTGACGGCAAACGCCTTGGCCGGGCCCGACACCTTGTCGTCCCGCGCGTTTGAAAAGCGCGGCGAGGGCCGCCTGACACTTTCCGGCGCGAACACGTATGCTGTCGATACCCGCGTGGCGGGCGGGACGTTGGCGTTGGATGCGGGGGCGTCGTTGCCGGAATCGACGCGTGTCGAGCTGTTGCCCGATACCGGATTGGATCTGGGCGGCAACACCCAGACCATAGCCGGGCTGTCGGGAACCGGCACGGTTCTAAACGGTAGTCTCGCGGTCACGGATGAAATCAATCCCGGGACGGACCCTGGCGAGGCTGCGGCGCTGACCTTGAGTCAAACGGTACTTTCCGGTAAACTGACGCTTGACGCGACGGAGGACGCGGTTGACCGGATTGTCTGCACTTCCGGCGTTCTCGATCTGTCGGGATTGGAGTTGGAAATCGGCAATCTCGCCGCTTTGACCCCCGGAATGCACACGATAGCGACTTCCGCCGATGGCTTCATCGGGCGGTTCTCAAGCGAGAACAACGTTGTAGGGCAATGGATGGTCTGCTATCAGAAAAACCGCGTCTCCCTCACTCGCCGCGGAACGTTGATTATGTTATATTAAAACCCAGAATGAGAAAGGCCATTCTTCTTTCCGGTATTTTGAGTCTTTTCGCCGGGGCGGGCGAATTGCCGGAACTGTTGCGTACGGAGGCGGGCGTTGCCGTTGAAACCCGGCGGCAATGGGAGGAGATCCGCAGACCGGAAATCCTTCAGACCTTCACCACGAACGTCTTCGGGGTGCGTTCCGTTGAACGGCCCGTCACATTGACGTTTGAGCAGGCGGGGGCGGACCGGACGATGATCGACGGACGCGCCGTGCGCAAGCTGATCGACATCCGGTACGCCGGTGCGGGGGGCGAGGGATGTATCCGCGTCAATGCGTTCATCCCGGTCCGTTCCACCCCCGCGCCCGGATTCCTGTTGATCTGCAATCGCGATCCGGACGAGAATATCGACCCTGAACGCAACCGGAAAAGTCCATTTTGGCCGATGGAGGAGATCATCGCGCGCGGGTATGCCGCGCTTGCCTTCTACAACGGCGATGTCTGCCCCGACCGGGATACCGGATTCACGGTGGGCGTGCATTCCATATTCGAGCCGGATCCGTCGGTCCGCACCGAAGAGAGTTGGGCCACGATTTCCGCCTGGGCGTGGGGGGCCAGCCGCGTGATGGACTGGATAGAGACCGAACCGCTGTTGGATGCCGCGCACATCGCGGTGATCGGGCATTCGCGGGGCGGCAAGACCGCGCTTTGGTGCGGAGCGACCGATCCTCGTTTTGCTTACGCGATTTCAAGCTGTTCCGGATGCAGCGGCGCCAAACTGAACCACATGGATCTTCCGTCATCTGAGTCAATCGCCTCAATCACAAAGAGTTTCCCTTATTGGTTCTGTACCAGATACAACAGTTATGCGGGAAAAGAAATGGTGATGCCGTTTGACCAGCACGAATTGCTGGCCTTGATTGCTCCTCGTCTGCTGGCGGTCGGTTCCGCGACGCTCGACAACTGGGCGGGGCAGAAGGGCGAGTTCGCCTCGACGGTCCACGCCTCTCCCGCGTGGGGGCTTTACGGGAAAAGCGGCATGGTCGGAACGGAGTTTCCTCCCGCCGAACGGCCGATGCAGGAGGGGTGCGTCAGTTACCATCTGCGGGTCGGTTCGCACAATCTGCTATTGTACGATTGGAACCGGTATATGGATTTCGCGGACCGTCACGGGTGGTGCCTTGTTCCCGTGTCGGACAACGGGCTCGCGTTCGACACCACCTGGGGCGATCAAACCTGTTCAACGAACCTCGTTACTTCTGGAGCGCTTTTCAAATTCGGCCCGAACACCTTGAGTCTGGCCGGGACGAACACGATCGGCGGGGATATCGTAGTGTGCGGCGGAACGCTCTCCGCCGACTGGGGCGCGGGAATCGACACCAATCGCGCTGTCCGGTTGCGCGGCGGATGCCTTTCAAATCCGGCGGGGCGGATCACGCGGCAGTTGGGGGATGAAGCGGGGCAGATTTCACTTGCGCCGGGTATGGCGGCGGGCTTTACCGCGAAAGGCGTTCCGTTGACCGTGCGTCTCGGACAAACCGATGATCCGATCGTTTGGGGATCCGAACGGTTCTCGCCGTCGCCCTTTATCCTTAACAGCGCGGAGGCGGACGCGCCGCTTGTTTTCGAGTCAGCAATGGATGTGAACGGCTGCGCGGCGGTCATTCACGCGGTGTCGAATAACGTGTCGCTCTGCGGCGCGATTGCGGACAGCGCGGGAACCGGGCAGTTGAACATTACCGGCGGTTCCGTTTCGCTTTGCGCGCCCGGAACGTTCCGCTTGTTGCAAATCGCGAACGGGGACGGGGTTTTCACCGTCACCAACCCCGCCGCGCTGACCGTCAACCAAATCGTCGTCAGCAACGGAACCATGCGCGTTGCGGAATCCGCTTCCGTCCGGGCGACATCCGGCGGGGACGCGATAAAGATCGGTACCGGGGACACCGCCGAATTTGACCTTGACGGCGGCGTTGTGTCGTGCGGTTACCATTTTCAGCTTGGCTTGTCCAACGGGACGGGCGTGTTCCGGCAGCTGGCGGGCGAAAACACGGTTTATGGCGTCACCAGTATCGGCCACGACGCCAACAGCTACGGTAACGCTTATGTGTCAGGCGGCTTGTGGAGCCAGCCGGTGGCGAAAAACTTCCGGGTCGGCGAGTGGGGTAACGGTTATCTTGAGGTTTCCGGCACGGGAACGGTGCGGTGCGGCACGCTGGCGCTGAATCTGGCCGAATATGCAAGCGGCAGCGGGAGGGTGGTTTTGCGGCAAGGCGGAGTGATTGAAGCCCCCAAAGTGATCGGCGGTGCCGGCGTGAAGCGCGAATGGCTTTTTGACGGGGGGCTGTTGCGAGCGACCGCTTCATTGGATCGTTATCTTTCCGGGTTAACCTCCTTCGCGATGGGAAAGGGTGGCGGGATTATCGATACGGACGGACATGACATCACCTTGGCTCAACCGTTAACCGAAAACCAGTACAATCTGGAAATGGACGAAACGCTGGTGCACCGTTGGTCGTTTAACGGAGATTTACAGGATTCCGTCGGCGGCGGGAGCGCGACGGCGGTCGGGAAGGTGACGTTTGCCGACGGATGCGCCCGCCTTTCCGGCGGGACCTTCGGGACCTCCTATCTGAACCTCGGGAAGGACGTTCTGCCTAAAAACGGGCAGGCGGTTACGCTTGAGATTTGGGCAACGCAGCGTGCGGTTCAGGACTGGAGCCGGATATTCGATTTCGGAAAAGGGAGTGCCAACGCGAATTACATTACCATGACGTGGACGAAAGGGAGCGATCTCCAGACCGATATGATTCGGATCTTCAACGGAGCGGCATCGCAATCAAATTATCTGGCGCCCTACGAACTGGGCAAGGAATACCATATCGCATTCGTTCTGGAACCGGTCTCGACCGGCGGGTGGTTGGCCACCGCCTATAAGCAGGACGCGGTGACAGGGGCGACCGTGGCGCGCCACTCGTTCACCAACGCCAACTGGGCGTTGCCGGAACAGGATCTGGACACCTGTTATCTTGGCCATTCGCGACAATCCGCCAACCGCGACGCGGCGGCGGATTATAACGAAGTCCGCGTCTGGAACCGGGCGTTGACGGAACCTGAACTGACCGCGAGCGTCTGGTTGGGCGCGGATTATTCCCCGCAGGCGCAGGAGACGCGTATGTTTGAGAAACGCGGCAAGGGGACCCTCACGTTGACCGGCCAAAACTGCTATCCCGTGGATACGGTCGTTGCGGGTGGAACGTTGGCGCTGGCGCCGGGATCGTCTCTGCCGGAAGATCGGTCAGTCGATTTGGCAAACGGTACCGTTTTGAATCTGGGGGGAAATGTCCAGACTCTGGTCAATCTTACCGGTAACGGGACGGTTGCTGAAGGAACGCTCGCCGTGACGGGATCGGTCAACCCCGGTTCGGATCCCGGCACGTCCGCTTTGCTTGAATTCAGCAAAGTAAAACTCTCCGGAGAGCTGGAGCTGGACGTTTCGGCTGACGGAACTGTCGACAGGGTTCGGTGCGTTGAGGGGCCTTTCGAGCTGTCGGGGTTGACCCTGAAGGTCAATGGGCTTTCCCGACTTGCCCGGAGAGGTTATCCGATAGTCATCTCCGCTGACGGTATAGCAGGAACTTTTTCAGATACGAATTTTGCCAGAACGCCGTGGACGCTCGTGTACAAATCCGATCAAGTTCTTTTGGTTCACAAGAACACGCTGTTAATGATTAAATGATGTCGGGCGGCCGTTTGCGCAATCCGCTGGCTAGTTGAAAATCGCCGTTGACTTAAACTGCTTTTTTTAGGATAATATAAACCGTTTTTGTTGACGTATCTTTTCAAACGAGGTCATGCTATGGACGTTGTGGACGGAGCCAACATCATTACCGAGCCGTTAGAGGCCGCAAAATGCCCGAAGTGCGGCATGGAGCTGAGCGTGGAGGGGTTGCCCGCTTTCGCCGGGGTGCAGTGTCCCTCCTGCGAATTCGAGTTTACCGTGCCGGTGCGTTTTGGCCCGTTTACCCTGACGAAGCTGTTGGGTGCGGGTGGTATGGGCGGCGTTTACCGTGCCAAAGACGAGGCGTTGAACCGCGAGGTGGCGGTCAAGGTGATGCTGAAGACTCTTGGCGACGACCCCCAGTTCGTCGAAACCTTCCAGCGCGAGGCCCAGGCGGCGGCGCGGCTGAACCATCCCAATATTGCGCACATCTACTCGTTTGGACAAGAAAAAGGCCAGCCCTACATCGCGATGGAGCTGGTGGACGGCGGTTCGCTTGACGCGATGATGAAGGAGCGCGGACCGCTCGATCCGGCGTTGGCGGTGCATATTTGCTGCCAGATCGCCGAGGGGTTGCGCGAAGCGTCCACCGCCGGGCTGGTACATGGCGACATCAAGCCGGAGAATATCCTTTTCGACAGCGAAAAGAACGCCAAACTGGTGGATTTCGGTCTTGCCGCGATGAACAACAACGGCGGAGAGGTGTGGGGAACCCCATATTACATCGCGCCGGAAAAAGTGCTTCGCCAGAAAACCGATTACCGGGTGGACATCTACTCGCTGGGCGGCACGCTCTACCACGCGATTGCCGGGATCCCGCCGTTTGACGGCCCAGACTCCAACGCCGTGGTGAAGGCCCGGTTTGAAGCCGATCCCATTCCGCTGATTCAGCTTCGCCCGGAAATCAAACCTGAGTTGAGCGCGATGGTTGCCCGGATGTTATCCCGCGACCCCGCCGGACGTTACCCAACTTACGAGTCGCTGTTGAGCGACATGCGGCGGATTCTTTCAGCCGCCGGCCCGGTCAATCTGCACCGGAGTTCCAAAAAGATCGTTATTAAAGGAAAATCCGCTCCCTCCGCTCCACCGCCCCAACCGGTTGCCGCCGCCCCCGCACAGGAGGCCGCTCCGCCGGACAAAAACCGCGGCTGCATGATTGCCGCCATTGTCGGCGTGGGCGTGTTGCTTGGGCTGGGCGCCATAGCCGGTGGGTTTTGGATGCTGATGCACCATAACATGAAGAAAGCCGTGCGGGCGGAGTACGACACCGCGGAGGCGGTGAACAGCAAGATCCGTTCCAACATCAAGGGATACATGGATCAGTCCGGCGAATGGCAGGCTAAGCTTAAAGGGTTGCCTGAAAAAGCCGAGGGTTACGCCAAGGAGGCGTTAAAACTGGCGGTGGAGGCGTTAGGCGAGGAATACCGCGAGCGGTTGGTTCCGCCGGAGGAGAATAATGTCGTCGCGGCGAAAACCCCGCCGCCTGAGGCCGCCCCGGCGAAAGATGCCGGCGGAGGGGCGAAGCAGGCGGAGGCGGCCGCCGAACCGGCAAAGCCCAAGTTCGACCCCAAGGTCGCGTTCAAGTCCTTCTTGGGCGATGACGGGAAAATGAAGGCGCTTTCCGACGCCGACGCCGACAAGTTGTCCGCAACGCTCAAGGGGTTGGGGCTATCGGTTGACACCGTGGCGGATTTCCTTAACGTGCTGCAGCAGTTTGACGGGCAGACCGAGGCTGAGGCATTGGTGACGTTTGCCAAGTTGCCGCCGGAGGAGCAGCGTTCGTTTATGGCGCCTATGGACAAACTGCAGACCTTGGCGCAGGCGGCTTTGGCGCAGTCGGGGGTGGCGGATGCCGCAGCCGAGGCGGTTGCCGAAACCAAGACGGAGGATGAACCGGCCGGGGATTCGGTTGACCCGTCCGTGGAGCCGGTGGTGAAAGCCGTGCAGAACCTTTACCGCGATTACTACAAGGTCAAGGGCGCAGCCGGTTTGGTGGCATCCGTTCGCAAAGAGATGGCGGAGATTATGGATCGGGCGGAAGGTTTGGTCGGTCCGGTTGAAGTCACGCCGGAATCCGTTTTGCTGATGCAGGATCAAACCGAGAAGCTGAAGCAGATAGCCGAGGATTTGACTAAAACTTTCCGCAAGATGTCCAGTGCCCGCGAGGTGGGTGAGGCACCAAATCGTGTCGCCGCGATGAAGAAATCTTTAGACCAGGTCAAGGGGTTGGTTGCGGATATGCTGGAGCAGCGCCGAAATGAAAAGGCGGCGGCCGAGAAGGCGGAACGCGAGAAGGCGGCGGCCGAAAAAGCGGAACAGGAGAAAGCGGCCGCAGAGGAATTGGCCAAGGGCGAGGTCGACAAGGTGGCCGCCGCCGAGGAAAGCAACCTGGCGTTGCTCAAGGCGTTGGATTTCCGCGGGGCGGATCGGGCGTTGTCCGAAGCCGGCGACGAGTTTTCTTCCGCCGAAGGCAAGGCGGCGTTGGCTATAGCCCGTAGCCGGGTGTCGCGGCTTGAAGCGTTCCACAATTACATCGTCGAATGCTGCAACAAGGGTTACAAGTCCAGCAAGGGGTGGACGGTGGACAAGGCAGACAAGCGAACCGTCACCGTCAACAAACGTCCGTTGAGCTGGACTGAGGTTTATACCAAGCAGATGGCGATGGTGAGCGAGTTGATCTTCAGTTTCGTACGCGATACGCGGGCGACCAAAGACATGAAACTCCGTGAACGTTCGCGCCGGGCGACCGATGCCGCGCTGTTCCTCTGCACGTTCTATCCGGACAACGCTTCGGCCAAGAAGCTGGCCTACGGGATGGCGGTAAAGGCGGCCGAAGAGTTTGAGCCGGATGCCGACACCATCAAACAGTTGATCCCGGAGGCTTTTGCGGAATGATGCGTTATATCAGCACCCGTGGCGGCGGGGAGCCGTTGTCTTTCAAACAGACGGTTTTGGCCGGACTGGCCCGCGATGGCGGACTGTACTTGCCGGAAGCGATACCGCAGGTGGCGGACCGGCTGGAGGTCTGGCGCGGGCTGGATTATTCCCGTTTGGCGTTTGAGATAATCCGGCTGTTTGCCGACGATATCGCCCCGGACGATCTTCGCAGGGTAGTGGAGAAGAGCTACTCGGTTTTCGACACGCCGGAGGTTACTCCGGTGCGGCAGGTCGGGCCGGTGCACATTCTGGAGCTTTTCCACGGCCCGACGCTGGCGTTCAAAGACGTCGCGCTGCAATTTCTCGGCAACCTGTTCGAGCTGGTGCTGGGCGATACCGGCGGCGAGATGAATATCGTGGCGGCCACCAGCGGCGATACCGGCAGCGCGGCGATCTACGGGGTGCGCGGTCGCGCCGGCATCCGAATTTTCGTAATGCACCCGCACGGGCGAGTCAGCCCGGTGCAAGAGCGGCAGATGACCACGGTGCTGGATTCAAACGTGTTCAATCTTGCGGTGGACGGAACTTTCGACGATTGCCAAAACATTGTCAAAGAGCTGTTCGGCGATTTGCCGTTCCGCGATGCCTGCAAGCTGGGCGCGGTAAACTCCATCAATTGGGCCCGTGTGCTGGCGCAGGTGGTTTACTACTTTTACGCCGCTTTCCGGGTTCAGGGTCTGACCGGCGCGGCGAAAGTCCGGTTTTCCGTGCCGACCGGGAATTTCGGCGACATTTTCGCCGGCTATGTGGCGCTTAAAATGGGAGCCCCGATCGAACGGCTGGTGCTGGCCACTAACGAAAACGACATTCTTTCCCGCTATTTCAACACCGGGGTTTACTCCCTCGGTAAAGTCGTCCCCACGCTCAGCCCTTCGATGGACATTCAGGTGGCGAGCAATTTCGAGCGCTATCTCTACTTTCTTGCCGGGCGGGACTCCGCCAAGGTCGCGGCTTGGATGGCGGCGTTCAGGCGCGACGGGTCGCTTGCTCCCGGCATTCCGCCGGACGCGGGTTTCGCCGCCGGGCGCGGGGACTCGGCAGCCACCATATCCGCCATCCGCGAATTTTGGACGCGTTACCATTATCTGCTTGACCCGCATACTGCGGTGGGGGTGTCGGTGGCGTTGGAGCGTTTAAACGAATCTTCCGCCCCGATGGTTTGTCTGTCCACCGCGCATCCCGCCAAGTTCGGCGCGGCCATCAGGGAGGCCACCGGTGAAGATTTGGCGCGGCATCCGCGCATCGACGCGCTGATGTCGCTTCCGGCCCGCATGGAGGTGATAGCCGCCGACCGTGCCAAAGTCGCGGAGTTCGTCAAGTCAAAGCTTGCTCAATCGTGTTAAAACAAAGGAAGGAACAGTTATCATGAAAAAACTCTTAACCGGGTTGTTTGCCGCCATCGCGGCGGCTGGGGTGACGCTGGCGGATTTGCCGGACGCCGAGGGGTTCGTCTCGCTTTTCAACGGTAAGGATTTGACCGGATGGATCGGTGCCACCGACAGTTACGGCGTCGAACCGGGCGGCATTCTGGCTTGCCAGCCGGGCCGCGGGTCCGGCGGCAACCTCCTTACTGAAAAGGAGTACGAGAACTTCATTCTCCGTTTTGAGGTCTGCATGCCCAAGAACGCTAACAACGGTTTGGGCATCCGCACTCCGGCCCCGAACGTGGACTCCGCTTACCACGGAATGTGCGAGCTGCAGATTCTGGATGACGGCGGCGACCAGTACACCAAACTGAAAGAGTACCAATATCACGGTTCGGTTTACGGCATCGTCCCCTCGCGTCGCGATTCCGAGGGCAAGAGCCTCAAGCCCACCGCCGGTAACGGCAGTTACCTTAAGCCGGCCGGGCAGTGGAACTTTGAGGAGGTTCGCGTGATCGGTTCCCGCATTCAGGTCATCCTCAACGGTATCATGATTACCGACGCCGACATCGCCAATATCAAGGGCGACGGTAGCGATACTCCCGACCACCGCGCGCATCCCGGGTTGCATAACAAGCGCGGCCACATCGGTTGGCTCGGCCATGGTCACCACGTGCAGTGGCGCAACATCCGCATTAAGGAAGTTCCCGCGGATTATAAGGTGTCCAACCCTACCGACAACATCCCGCCGCCCGGTTTTACCGCGCTTTTCAACGGCAAGGATCTCACCAACTGGAAGGGCGTGACCACCCAGGAGAAGTTTGACAACCCGAAGGTTCGCCAGGCCGCCACCCCGGAGAAACGCGCCGAGATGCAGAAGATCGCCGACGAGCAGATGAAGGCCCACTGGCACATCCGCGATAATGCGCTTTTCTTTGACGGTTTCCGTGGCGGTTATTCGCTGGCCACCGTGAAAGACTATAAGGATTTCGAGATGTACGTCGATTGGCGTATCATGTCCATTCAGGGCGACTCCGGACTCTATCTGCGCGGTTCGCCGCAAGTTCAGATCTGGGATGCCCATAACCAGTGGCACATTGGTTCCGGCGGACTTTACAACAACCAAAAGAATCCGTCCCAGGCGCTGTGCATCGCCGATAATCTGGTCGGTAGCTGGAACACCTTCTATATCAAGATGGTTGGCGACAAGGTTACCGTCACCTTGAACGGCAAGCTGGTGGTGGATAACGTGACGCTGGAAAACTACTGGGACCGCAAGATTCCGATCTTCCCGGTGGAACAGATCGAGTTGCAGTGCCACGGCGACCCGATTGAATTCAAGAACATCTACATGCGGGAGCTGTAACGGTTGTTTCCGTCGCTGGTTTTGATAGCCGGGGCCCTGCTGTCGAGCGGCGGGGTCCCGGTTTCGCTTGACCTCTTCGTTTCGCCCGGTTGTTCCGAGTGCGAACGGGTGGAAACACGCGTGGTTCCCCGGCTCAACCAGCTGGGCGGCGACCTTTGCCATTGGGAGAGCCACGATGTGACCGGTCGCGATGGCGCCATGTTGCTCTTCGCCTACGCGGAGCGTTGCGGCGCCGAGCCCGCCGCGCCGCCGGTTCTGGTGGTGGACCGTTCGCGGATGCTGTGCGGGTACGGCGCGATTTCCACCGGCGCGGTGGATCTGCTCAACGCCGCGATGACAGACCGTCAGCGCGAAGGGTGGCAGCCACCTCCGCCGCCGGAGATTCCGGAGTTCCAATCCCCTCCGGACGATTACGCAGACCCGGAAGATTCGGGAATCCCGGTGGACTGGCGGATGCGCGGAATGGTCTTTCTCGGCGGACTCCAGGACGGTATCAATCCCTGCGCCATCGCTACGCTGGTTTTCTTCTTGAGCGTGCTTTCGCTGGGACGCACCCGCCGTCTGCTTCGCCTGTTTACCGGGTTGGGTTTTGTCGCCGGATCGTTTCTGGTTTACTGGTGCATCGGGGCCGGACTGTTGGCCGCGGTTCGGCATTTGCCGGCCTTGCCGCTGTTGCGGCGCGTGACGAATTTTGGGATGGCGGCGCTGTTGGCGGTTTTGGCGGCGCTTTCACTGCGCGATGCTTGGCGTTTCCGTAAAACGCCGGTGCCGGAATCCGTCACCCTGAAGTTGCCGGAGTCGTTACGGACCTTATCCCGGCGTTGGATTTCGGAGCGTTGGCAATGGGGCGGCGTGGTGCTGGGCGGGGCGTTGACCGGCGGCGCGGTGACGGTGTTGGAGAGTGTCTGCACCGGACAGGGATATCTGCCGGTGATGGCGTTTCTCGCGCAGCAACCGCTATCCGGCCGGTCGGTGCTGGAGTTGCTGACTTTTTACAATATCGCGTTCGTGATGCCGCTGGTGTCAGTGCTGGCCGCGTTTCTGGCGGTGGGTAGTGTCGCTCCGCTGGTGGAGTGGAGCCGTCGTCATCTGCCCGTGGCGAAAGTCTTGATGGCGTTCTATTTTTTGTTGCTGGCGGCGGCATTCGTCGTCTTTGGCGTTCGTTAATCCCCGCTTCAGTGCGCAGTCATTTTGGCGGCGTGTCCGGCTTCCAACAACTGGCGCAGGGCGGCGGCGTCGCCGTTGCGGATGTCGTTACGGTACTCGGATAGCCGGTCGATCAGCCGGGTCAGCACCTTGTCTAGCGCGTCGCGGTTGGAGAGGAAAAGGGCGGTCCAGATGTCCGGGTCGAGCGTGGCCACTCGCGTCATGTCCTGGAAACTGCCCGCCGAGTAGCCGGCGTGCAACGGGGCGAGTTCGTCCCGCACATAGGCCGACGACACCACGTGCGCCAGCTGGCTGGTGTAGGCGATCATTTCATCGTGGTGCTGGGGGGTGGTCGCCACGAACCGGGCGAAACCGATTTCCGAAAAAACATTTTTCAGCCGTTCCAGCGTCGCTTCCGTTGTCCAACCGAAGGGAGTGAAAATCATCGAGGCGCCTTTAAAAAGGTTGGCGTCGGAGTTCTCGTAACCGGAACGCTCCCTGCCCGCCATCGGGTGCCCGCCGACAAAGGTCCACTCCGACTGGCGGGCGGTTTCCTCCAACGCGGCGCAGACCGCGCTTTTAACGCCGGCGGCATCGGTGACCAGCGTTCCGGGCGAGAAATCCTTCGCATGGTCTTTAACCCATGGCGCGACCATCAATGGCGGCAGGCACACCACCACCAGTTCGCAACTCCGGATCTGTTCCGATGTCGCGTTTTTAAGGTTGACGACCTTGTGGCCGGCCTTGGCGAACGCTTTTTGGAAAGATCCGCCGATAAGCCCCAACCCCCGGATGCCAATCGTCATTAAGAACCCCCTCCCGTTCCGCCGGGCCGGCGGCGGCTATTTCTCCGAGTACGCCCCGAGAAAAGTGAAGTGTTCCACGTCCGGATCGTTCGCGATGCCGGCGAGCAGCCGCACCACCCGACTGTCCCTCGGGGAGGCCTCAAGGTCGAAGATGAACCGGAATTCGAAGTCCGATCCCGGCACGGGGCGGGACTCAAGCTTGGTTAGGTTGATGCCCACGGCGGCGAATTTCACCAGAATGTCTGACAGCGCGCCGGGACGGTGGCCGAGAGACATCAACAGCGAAAACTTGTCCGCGTCGGGATAGATCTCGCAACGTTTCGAGATGCAGATGAAGCGGGTGTAATTGCTGGTGATGTCGGAAATGTCCTCCTCCAGCACCTCCAGCCCGTACAGCTCTGCGCAATCGCGGGAGGCGATCACCGCCATGTCGGTGCGTCCCGACTTGGACAATTCTTCCGCTGCGGCGGCGGTATTGGTCGCCGGGACTTGGCGCATTTCCGGGTGGCTGCGGAGGAACTGGGAGCATTGGGCGAGCGCGTGGGGGTGGCTGGAAATCTCCTTGACGTCTTCCAGTTTAACGCCGTGCGGGGCGAGCAGTACATGCCGGATGCGGAGTTTAAGGGCCTTGACAATCTTAAAATGGTGTTTCGCCATCAGATCATAGACCGAGGTCACGCTGCCGACCGCCGAATTCTCGATGGGCAGCACGCCGTAATCGCACATTCCCTTTTCGACCGCCGTGAAAACGTCGTCGAACCCTTTGAAGTAGAAAATGGTCGGGAATTGCACCAGTCGGCAGGCGGCCTGTTGCGAATAGGAACCCTCCACTCCGGAACATGCCACGGTCGCGGCGGAGGGGAAACGTTCCGCCGTTTCGCGCACCGCCTTGTTGACCGATTCGGAAAACGTATCGGTCTGGGCCAGGACCGCCCTTTGGTGTCCGCGGGAAATCGCCATCAGCGTTTTGAAGAGCAGACTCGCCTCGTTCTCCAAGTCCGGTCCGGCCGCCTTGGCGATCTTGGAAATAATCTCGCGTTCGCGGGCGGGGTTGGTGACCGGCACGCCGGTGCCGCGCTTGGCCGCCACCACCTCGCCGGCCGCTTTCATGCGCTGCACGAACAGTTTTAGCATCTGCTCGTCGATTTCGTCGATTTCGTTGCGGATTTCGGTTAGATCTTTCATGTGCAAAGCTCCTCTCCTTTATTGCTCCAGATGCCAAGCGTAGGGACGCAACGCCCGGATTTTCTTCATTGTGGTCTCGAACATCTGCGGGGTCAGCGACTGTACGCCGTCGCAAAGCGCGTGCGGCGGGTCGTTGTGCACCTCGATGATCAGCGCGTCCGCGCCGATCGCGGTGGCGCCCATGGCGCATGGTTCGACCAACGGCGCGTAACCGGTGGCGTGGCTGGGGTCAACCACCACCGGCAGGTGGGAGAGCCGCTTCAGCACCGGGACCACCGTGAGGTCGATGGTGTTGCGGGTGGCGGTCTCGAAAGTGCGGATGCCGCGTTCGCAAAGCATGACGTTCGGATTGCCGCTCGCCATGATGTATTCCGCGCTCATCAGCAGCTCCTGAAGGGTGGCGCTCATGCCGCGTTTCAGCAGCACCGGTTTCTTGGTCATCGCGCCGACCTCCTTCAGCAGGTCGAAATTCTGCATATTGCGGGCCCCGATCTGGATCACGTCCACGTCGTTGAATAGCGGCAGCTGTTCGATCGCCATCAGTTCGGTCACGATCGGCAGACCGGTGGCTTTTTTGGCCTCCATCAAAATCTCCAGGCCGAGTTTTCCCAACCCTTGGAACGAGTAGGGGGAAGTGCGCGGTTTGAACGCACCGCCCCGGAGCAGCGTCGCCCCGGCCTCTTTCACGCTCTTGGCGATGCCGATCATCTGTTCCACCGATTCCACGCTGCAGGGGCCGGCGATTACGTGAAAGCCGCCACCGCCGATCTTGACCCCGGAACAGTCGATCACCGAATCTTCGGGGTGAAATTTACGGTTTGCCGCCTTGTACGGCTCCTGGATGCGTTGTACCCGCTCGACGACGCTCAGCGCCTGCACCAGGCCGATGTCCATTTTCGCGACGTCGCCGACGCAGCCGATCAGGGTTTCGCGTTCACCGGTACTGACGTGCGGCGATATGTTGCGCTCGCGCAACCAATTTAACAAACCCTCTACCTGTTTTTTGTCGGCACCCTTTTTGAGTACAATGATCATGACGGATATCCTTTGCCGTCAGCCTTAACATGCTGCCGGCGCCATAGCGAAAATTCCGGAGTCGGACAACATCATCCGACAACATCGCTTTCATGGGCGGAGTATTCTACTCTTCCCGTTGGCGGAATGTCAATTCCAAGCGTCCGCCAAACCGCATTTTTCCCGTTGACGGCCCGTGTTCGGGGCGGTTCTGCGCCGTATTGGGCAATCCGCGCGGATTTGCCCCTTTCAATCCGCCACCAAACAAAAATGCATATTTTTGCCGTTTTACTATTGCTTTTTCCACCGCGAGAGGGTAGAATGAAGGAAGCAAATGGGTAATTAGGCTTTTTCAAGGTGCCCGTTTTTCAAGGAGGTTTTAGCATGAAAAGTGGTTGTTTCATTGCGGTTTTGGCAGTGGTCGGCGTGTTTTTGGCGGCGGGTCCGGCGGCGGCGCAGCAGCGGCGGCTTTCCAACCTTAACAACAATCGCGGCAGTTCGCTGAACAACAACCGCGGCGGGGCTGGGGACACGGCGGCTTCCGAGGGGTCGGTTAAGATCGAGCGTTTCCCCGCGCCCGGCAAGGCGTCGATGGTCAGGACTCCGGAGTTCAACGTCAACGCGAACGGTCTGCAGCCGCCGCTGTCGGCGAAGAAGCGCGAGTGGGCGCTGTTCGAGATTAAGTACTCCACCTCCGCCAAGTGGATGGACGAGTTGTCTTTCACTTACCACGTTTTGACCAAGGGCAAGGATGATAATGGCGCCGACGCCTTTAACTATTTCACCACCACCGTCCGTTACGTTGACATCCCCAAGGGGGAGCACATGAGCGCGGTGGCGCTGCCTCCGAGCGTGGTCGAGCGCCACGGTTCGCCGGTCGCGTTGGCTTTGGAGATCGTGGGCGACAGCAACGTTCTGGACAGCAAGGCCGAGTCCGCGATGTCCCTTCCCAAGGAGTGGTGGAAAGACAGCAAGGTGATGGATGACAAGCGTATGCACCGCCGTTCCGGGCTGGTGGACCGCTCGAAGACCCCCTTCGCCCTGATTAACCCCAACGATTACGAGGTAGTTCAGTAGTGTTTGCGTCAGACCGTGTCCTCGCGCTTAATATAGGTGCGAGCAAAATTCTGTTGGCCGAGTTCTCCGCCAAAAGCGGGCACCCCCCGGTGTTATTGAACTACGGCGTTTACGAGACCGGCGGCGATCCTGAGTCCGAGGTCTCTCTTGGCGATTACCTTGGTGAGGCGATTCGCCAGATTATGCGCGGCAGCGGTATCCGCCCCGCTCCGCTGTTGCTCTCGCTTTCCGGGCAGATGGTGTTCCCGCGCTTTGTGCGGCTGCCGGCGGTGTCCCAGGAAAAACTGCTCCAGATGGTGGAGTACGAAGTGGAGCAGAACGTTCCCTTCCCGATGGCGGATATCGTGTGGAACCACCAGTTCCTCGGCGACGGGGCGATGGGCGAGCAGGCCGCGATGATCGTGGCCGCCAAGCTGGAGAGTGTCCGCGAGGTCACTGAGGCGACCACCGGCATCGGTTTGGAGCCGGAAATCGTGGATGTCGCCCCGATGGCGCTCTACAATTGCCTGCGCCACAGCGAGCCGGGGTTGGACGGCTGCACCATTTTGTTGGACATTGGCGCCCGCACCACGAACCTGATCGTGGTGGAGGAAGACAAAATCTACAACCGTTGCATTGCCACTGCGGGTAACGCGATTACCCAGGAGCTGGCCAAGGGGTTGGGCATTTCATTCGCCGAGGCCGAGCAGCTGAAGCGCGAGCGGGCGTTCGTGGCGCTGGGCGGCGTTTACGCGGCCGATGACGCCGAGGACGACCGGATTTCAAAGATTGTCCGCACGGTGGTCACCCGCCTGCACGCTGAGATCAGCCGTTCGATCAACTTCTACCGCAGCCAGCAGGGTGGTAGCGCCCCGACCCGCCTGATCCTTACCGGCGGATCCGCCGTGTTGCCGCAGCTGGACATTTTCTTTAAAGAGAAGCTGAACGTTGAGGTCTCCTACCTCAATCCGTTCAACAATGTCGGGGTGGGGCCGCGGGTTGACTCGGAACGGCTGCAGTCCGATGCGTTTGTGCTGGCCGAGGCGGTCGGGTTGGCGTTGCGCCGGGCGCAGGACTGCCCGGTCGAGATCAACCTGATGCCGCCCGAAATCGTGCGGCGCAAATCCTTCCGCAAGCGTATCCCGTTCTTTGTGCTGTCGGCGATCGCGCTGATGGCCACGCTCGGCGTGTGGACGGTTTACCAATACCAGATGCTCCAGATCTTCCAAGGTCAGCGCGACCAGATCACCGAGAAGCTGGACCGGCTGGAGGGAGAGCAGAAGAAGCTGAAACAGGCCGACGGTATCCGTCAGGGGCTGATCTCCAAGGCCGACGCGGAGGCGGAGCTGATGGGCAAGCGCACCTTGTGGCTGAAGCGCATCGATGCGGTCCGCAAGGGTCTATTCCCAGGCGTGTGGCTGACGGACATCTCCCCGGTGAAGGATGGCGAAACCGGCGAAGTGATCGGCCTGTCCATCAAGGGTTGCGGTTGGAAAGACCGGCTGAAAGAACAGGCGGAGAAGGCCAAGACCGCAGGACGCGAGCCGACCGGTGAAGAGGTGCTGTGCGACCGCATCAAACAGCAGACCGTGTTCAGCAACGGGTCGGTCAGCATCAAATCGACCCGCGACGGCGGTTACTACGACGAGTTTACGCTGGAGGCGCTTTTCGAGGCTCCCCAGCAGGACGGCAACAGCCAGAACAAGAACGGGAATAAAAGGTAGCAATGAAACGTCAAGTCGTAATTCTGTCGGTATGCGGGGCGTTGCTGCTCGTGCTTTGCGCCGGGGCGGGCTTTTTCCTGTTCAAGGCGTGCATGGACAAGAGCGCCATGAAGACCGAGCGCGACGAGAACACCCAGTCGATCCGCGACATTTACAATGCCAAGGTGTTCCCCTGCAAGGAAAGCATCGAGCGGTATAAGCTGGACGCTGAGGAAATCTCCAAGTGGCGCGGTACTGCCTCAAACCTTTTCAGCAAAGGCGTGGTGCAGTGCGACACCAACCTGTCTTCAAGCGCGTTTAAGCAGATGCTGGTTTCGGACGTCCGCGAGCTTAACGGAACGTTCCGCACCCCGGCATCTTCCAGCAAGGACACTCCGGATTCGTTCGGATTCGCCTTTGATTCGTATCTCGGCGGAACCCTGCCGGTCCAGGAGAATGTCGCCCGGTTGAGCCGTCAGCTCGCGATGGTCAAGGCCCTCATGAAAGAGCTGAAGGAAGCGGGCGTGGCAGAGATTGTCTCCGTGACCCGCGACCGTTTTGACGATGCCAGCTTGGCCCCCAAGACTGATGTCCCGCAGGAGACCGGCCGCCGCAACAAGAACAAGAATAAGAACAGCGGCCGTCCCGCTCCGACCGCCGCCCCCGCTGCTGAAAGCGGCGGAGAAGGCCCGTTCGCCGGCAAGGAGCGTTTTGAGGTGTCCTTCACGGCGCGTCCGAACGTGCTGGTGGCCGTGCTGAACCGGCTTGCGGCGATGGATCTCTACACCGTGGTTGCGGAGGCCGAGATCCAGAAGCCCAACGACATGCTCCGTGCCTACAATAACCGGATTAAGACCGAGCAGCAGCGCAAGGACAAGGATGCCGAGGCTGATGGCAATGCGTTGGATCAGAAGAAGCCGACCCGTCTGCTGGTGACCGATCCGGAGCTTGATCCGCCCGCCGTCGTTAAGCTGGTGCTGGACGTTTACACCTTCTAACCGGCAGTAAGGAGTTTTTACCGTGGCAGGAAACATTAAAAAAGAAAATGTCTTTATGCGCTACTACGACAAGTTGATATTTGTCGTGGTACTCCTTCTTCTGTTGGGCTCGCTCGCCTACCTGGCGCTTGTGGCGATGAGCGGAAAGAAGGACGAGGAACAGTTTATCGAGAAACTGAACCTGCGGCAGACCGCCGAGGCCCCAAAACCGCTTTCGCTGGCAAAGTACGAGAGTGCCGCCAAGGCGTTGCAGTCCCCGATGCATTTGGAGATCCCGGACGGACAGAAGGCTTCCTTCATCACCCCCGAACGCCGCGTGCAGTGCGAGGAGTGCCGGTTCCCGATTCCTTCGGACGCCAAGACCTGCATCTTCTGCGGTAAGGAGCAGCTGGTGATGCCCGCCGCAAGGGAGGACCTCGACAGCGACGGCGACGGCATCCCGGATAAGGTCGAGTTGGCTTGGGGGCTGGACCCCAACGATCCGGCGGACGCCAAGGGCGATTTGGACTCCGACGGATTCACCAATCTTGACGAGTTTGTCGCCAAGACGGATCCCAAGGACGCCAAGTCCCACCCCGCGCTGATCAATATGCTGCGGGTTAAGGAGATGCGCACCAAAAAGATGCCGGTGGTGTTGAAGAGCGTGAACAAGATGCCCGACGGTTACCGTATGGTGTTCCACCGCGAGGGCAAGTATGCCCAGGACTTTCAGGTTCGCGACGGCGAGAAAGTCGGCGACACCGACTTCCAGGTCGTGAAGTTTGAGTACAAGGTTGAGCGCCGTAATGACGAGCGTACGGGTCTTCCGAAGGAGTATAATGTCTCCGCGGCCGATCTGAAGCGGTTGTCGGATGGTAAGGTTGTGACGGTTGTGTGTGGCGAACCCGCCAAGGACACGGATGTTGAAGTGGTAATTGTGCTTACCGTCGACAACACCGAATACCCGGTGTTGGAGAAGGGCAAGTTCAAGGTCCGCGAGGAAACATATCTGGTCGAGGCGGTTGACCCCGCAAAGGTTACTGTGATGATCATGAATGAGGCGACAGGACAAGAAAAAGTTGTGAGGAAGCTTGATTAGTTTCCCCGAGTGTGGTAAAATGTTGTCTCATAAGCTTTTTTCAGTGCAGAAGCTGCAAAAAAAGGAGTCTCTCCAATGATGCAAAGTTCAAGGTGGTTGCTGGTGTTGGGCGTTTCCGCGTTGGCGGGCGGTGGCGTCAATAATCTTCTTGCCCAAGACAATCTTGAGGCGCTGTTGAAGGATGTCGGGGGCAAGGATCCCGCTCCGGCCGCCGCTCCCGCCGTTCCGGCGGCTGAGAAACCCGCTCCGGCGGCGCAGCCCGCCGCAAAGCCGGCCGAAGCTCCGGCCGCCGCACCCGTACAGGTCGCGGCCCCGGCGAAGGCCCCGAGCGAGGCGGAAGCCATTATCTCCGAGCTGGAAACTTTGGAAAAAATCCGCCGTAAATCGCTGGACGACCATGGCTACGCCGCGTTGGACATGGCCCGTCAGGCAATGATTGACAAGGAATACGGCACCGCCGCCAAGCAGTATAAGCAGGCGCTTGAGTTCATTGGCGACCGTCCCCAAAATCTTGAAGCCCGCAAAGAAGCCGAGGCCGGTATCGGCGAGGCTTATTATCAGGACGCTTTGCGCTTGATGAAGCTGCACGAGAACGAGGAGGCCACCACCGCCGCCGCCAAGGCGAAAGAGGCGGGCCACGCCAAAGCCCCCGCTTTGATTGATGTCCTCCGCAAGGAGCCGGAAAAAGAGGCGTTGCGCAAGGCTTCCCAGACTCTTACCCACCGCCAGAACGAGAGTGAATACAAAAACGACCGCACCACAATCCGTAAGCGGTTGCGCCGTTCCCGCCAGCTGTACACCACCGGCGAGTTGGGGCGCGCTCTTGAAGAGTGCGAGCTGGTGCTCCGCGATTTCCCGTACGATGTTGAGGCGATGGAGCTTCGCGACCGTATCGCCGACCGTATGAAGAATGTCTCCGATCTGGAGTTCGAGGCTACCCGCAGCATGATGATCCGCGACGTGCGCGACACTTGGAACGACAAGCGTTACGCCATCAACAGCAACCAGCTGCCTAACGGCAAGAACGAGCTGTCCACCAAGGAAGCGGCAAAGGATATCATCAGCGGCCGCACCGCCGAGCAGGTCGTCCACCAGAAGTTGCAGGATATCGTGATTCCGGAGGTCAACTTCCGTCCGCCGGCCACGATTATCGACGCGGTTGATTTCTTCAAAATCGCTTCCCGCGATTATGACAAGCCCGAAATCCCGGTGGAGCAGCGCGGTGTCAACCTCGTGCTCAAGTTGCCGAATTCCGCAACTGCGGCCGCACCGGCGGGCGACAACGATCCTTTCGCGGGCGGCGGCAGTAGCAGCGATTCCGGCAATGTGCCGGTGATTCCGTCCCTGACGGCCCGTTTCATCAACCTCTATGACGCCCTTAAATTGGTTTGCGACGTCACCGGCATGAAGTTCCGCATTCGCGGCAACGTTGTGATGGTGGTTCCCGCCAATGAGCCGGACGGTGAACTTTTCACCCGTTCCTACAATGTGTTGGCGTCTCTGACCGACCGTGTCAACGCGGCCAAGAGCGAGATGCAGAACAATCAGGGCGGCGGCCTTGGTTCCTCGATGGATACCGCCGACATGAGCCAGACTCAGGACTGGAAGAAGTTCTTCGGCGACCTCGGCGTCCAGTGGCCGGATGGTTCGTCCATCGCCTACATCGCCGCCATCGGCAAGCTCCGCGTCCGCAACACTACCGAGCAGCTGGCGGTCTTTGAGCAGATCCTTGAGGACTTGAACGTCACCCCGCGTCTGATTGAGATTGAAGCCCGCTTCGTCGAGGTCTCGCAGGCTGATTTGAACTCGCTCGGTTTTGAGTGGTTGCTGAACAGCGATTTCTCCTTTGACGCCGGCGGGTTCTTGGACAAGGCGCTGAACCTTCGCGAGCATGGCGCGGCCACGACTTACACCGATTCGGCCGGTAACACACACTCTTATTACGACAGCCTCTATCAGCAGGGCAAGCTGTTCGGGTCTCCGCGCACTGACGGCACTTACCTCATGAACAACGGCACGATTGTCCCGGCGGATGCTTACTCCGTGTTGAACGGCCAGTATGGTTTGGTCCCGGCTTCTAGGCACAATGCCAGCATTGCCCCGATTGACGGTACCACCTATTCGACCGGTATGCGTTACACCAGCACCACCGGTAATCCGGTGGCAGGTGAAGACTCCACCATCAATGATCAGTTCCTCAAGTTGAGCGCATTCACCGGTAACGCCGATATTTCGGTGATTCTCCACATGCTCAGCCAGCGTTCCGACACCGACACCCTCTCCGCACCGAAAGTCGTCACCAAGAACGGCAACGAGGCGGTTATGAAGGTGGTCACCGAGTACATCTACCCGACCGAGTTTGAGGTCGAGATTTCCCAGCAGAGCAACTCCGGCAGCTTGATCTACGGTTCCAACTCCGGCATGACGCTGGCTACGGTTGAACCGCAGAACTTTGAAACCCGTGAGGTGGGCGTGATTCTCCAGGTGGTTCCGGAAGTTTCTCCGGAAGGCCAGATGATTAACCTCATGCTTAACCCGCAGGTGGTATCCGAGCCGACGTGGAAGAACTATGGTATGAAGATCCCGTACTTCCGCAACTCCAACTCGTTGACCGACATGGTTACCGGCTATTCGCTTTCTGAACAGGATGTCGAGTACATGGAGCTGCCGATGGAACAGCCGTTCTTCAGCGTTCGCTCGGTCAACACCCAGCTCTCGGTATTCAACGGGGCAACGGTGGTGATGGGCGGTTTGATTACTGAAGACCGTACTACCATCGAGGATAAAATCCCGTTCCTCGGCGACATTCCTTACCTTGGCCGTATTTTCCGGAGTAAGGCCGAATCTTCCAACAAGCGTAATCTGCTGGTGTTCGTCACGGCGCGCCTGGTTGACCCTGCTGGCCGCGTGATTAAGCCCACCGGGGAGTCCGCCTTGGAGAAGAACATCTACGACGGTGGCGCTGATGCCCCGGCTACTGATGCCCAGGCAACGCCTCCGCCTGCGGCGGAACCCGCGGCGGTTGAATAGCCCTGCGCCCCTCCTTGGAAAAATTTTCGGCGGGGAGTCGGTTTAAGCCCTCCCCGCCTTACCGCTGGATAAATATTGATGAGCATAATGTGCGGACCGCTTAAAGTTGCGGTTACCGGCGGTATCGCTTGCGGAAAGACTCTTTTTTCATCCATGCTCGCCGAATCCGGAGTAAAGGTTTTGGATTCAGACGAGGTGGTTCACCGGCTCGAAGCTCCGGGCGGTTTGGCGGTTGAGCCGATCGTAAAACGCTTTGGAAGTTCAGTTTTGGACCGCGACGGCGGCATTGACCGCCAAGTTTTGGCCCAAAAGGTTTTCTCCGACCCTAAGTTGCTTACAGCCCTGAATGGTATCGTGCATCCGTTGGTTCGGCAGTCGATTGCCGAGTGGGTGGATGCTTGCCAGGAATGTATAGCCGCAGTAGATATCCCGCTGCTTTTTGAGGTCGGCTGGCAAGATGATTGGGATGTGGTTGTGTGCGTGGCGGCAAGCGAAGCCGCGCAAATCGACCGAATGATAAAAATACGCGGATACACGCCGTTGGAGGCCCGCCGCCGCTTGTCGGCGCAAATGCCGGTTTCCGAAAAGGCCGCCCGTTCACACCTTGTGGTTTGGAATGACGGCGGATTTGAGGAGCTGGCCGCAGAGGTCCGCCGCGTGCATTTAGCGCTTCTGGAGAAGTCACATGCGAAAAGCTACCGCCGCGAAGGCCGAACCTGAAACCGGCAATGTCCGGGAAACTCCCGAAACTCAGGAAACCCCGGTCATCCCGGAAACCCCGCAACCACCGGCCGTATCGGAAGCTCCGGCAGTTTCGGAAACACCGGCCGCTCCGATTGTCACGGATGTCCCGGTAACGCCTGGAGTCCCCGAGGTTCCGCAGGCACCGGTTGCCCAGTCTGCGCCGTCAGTTCAAGATAGCCCGGAAGCCCAGTCCCAGTCACCGGAAAACCGGCCGCAGCACCGGGATACTTGGGCGGCTCGGGTAGTCCCCGTTGCGGCACAGCGTTCGGTAGCGCGTCCTTCCGGCGATCGCCGGGCTCGTGTCCAGAGTGATGCTTCCACCCCGCCGCCGGATGCAACCGCGCACTCTTTGCCCCAAGAACAGTCGCGCCGCCCCCACAAGCCGGCCAAGGGTCAGGGCCAGCGCCGAAATCAACAGCAGCGCGGCAGCGGCAACGGCCAGCAACATGTTCAGCAGCAACGCAAACCGTCAGCCCCGAACAGCGGGTTGCCGACAGATGTGTCCGATAGCCCGGCACCGGCGTCTGTTTCGCCGTCAACGCCCGATGTTCAGGAGCCCGTTGCTCCGCCTGCGCCGCCGTCCGAGCAGTTGCCGCCGCTGTTTCTGACCCAGCTTCAATCGATGGAGCTGACCGCGCTGTTGGAGTACTTGCCCAATCTTACGGAGGAGGAGGCAAGCGTCATCCAGCGCCACCAGTTGATTTTTGAGATTATCCGAAGTTACCTCCGGCGCGGCGGAACAGTCATTACCAGCGGTATCCTTGAAATCCTGCCGGACGGCTACGGTTTCCTGCGCTCGCCAAAAAGCAACTATCTCCAGTGCCCGGAGGACGTTTACGTTTCGCCGTCGCAGGTTCGCCGCTTTATGCTCAGGACCGGTGACTATGTGGAGGGGCCGGTGCGCGATCCCAAGGAGAAGGAGCGTTTCTTCGCCCTTGGCCGGGTGGACGCGATGAACGGCAAGCCTCCCGCCGAGGCCCGCCGTACCGTGCATTTCGAGAACCTCACCCCGCTCTTCCCCGATCGCCGGATTCGCTTGGAGGATGGCCCCAGCGAGGTTTCAATGCGTATTGTGGACATCTTCACCCCGATCGGTTTCGGTCAGCGCGGGCTGATTGTCGCGCCGCCGCGTACCGGTAAGACCGTGTTGATGCAGAAGATGGCTAACGCCATCTCCCATAACCACCCGGAGGCGGAGCTGATCATATTGCTTATCGACGAACGGCCGGAAGAGGTCACCGATATGCAGCGCAACACCCGCGCCCAAGTGCTCAGCTCGACCTTTGACGAGGCCCCCGAACGTCATATCCAGGTGGCGGAGATGGTGATCGAGGTTGCTAAGCGGCAGGTTGAAAACGGCAAAGACGTGGTGATTCTGCTCGACAGCATTACCCGGCTTGCCCGCGCCTATAACACCTGCCAGCCCCACAGCGGCAAGATTCTCAGCGGCGGTGTGGACGCCAACGCGCTCCATAAACCCAAACGCTTCTTCGGCGCCGCCCGCAACATCGAGAACGGCGGCTCGCTCACCATTATCGCCACCGCGCTGGTCGACACCGGCAGCAAGATGGACGAGGTGATTTTTGAGGAGTTCAAGGGTACCGGAAATATGGAGTTGAACCTTGACCGGGATCTGGTCGAGAAACGGGTCTTCCCCGCCATCAATATCGAGAAATCCGGTACCCGTAAGGAGGAGTTGCTGCTCTTCCCAGAGGAATTGAACCGTACTTGGATTCTCCGCCGCGCCTTGAACGGCACTTCGCCGGTGGAAGCGATGGAGATGGTGGTCAAGCGTCTGCTCGCCACCAAGAGTAACGGCGAATTCTTGATGGGAATCAAGGAAAGCTGACGTTACGAATTTTTCGCTTGCGCGGCAAGTGATTTTTGGATACCATTGCAACCGTTTTTTGAACCAAAAGCAGGTGGGGTGATTTTAGAGGCCCGCGGTTGGCCGCAGTTTGCGGCGACAGGGAAAACCGCGGCGCGGTCACCGCCGGAAAGGAAATCCTAAAATGGGTATGTTGGATCAGGTTAAACAGGCCATGCAGATGCGCAAGGAAGCCAAGCGCATTCAGGCCGAGATTGAAAAAATCACCTACGAATACACGAATGGCGGTATCTCTTGCACCGCTCGCGGCGATTTTACCATCACCTCAATCAAAATCGCTCCGGAGTCGCTTAAAGAAGTCATCGCCGGTAAACCCGAAAAGTTCGAGACTATGCTCAACAACGTTATCAACGCGGCCTTAAAAGGGGTTAAGAAGCAAACCCAGGACGCGATGGCCAAAATGATGCAGTCCGGCGAGTCCGGCGGAATTTTCAGCTGATCGGGGTTTATTGAATGGTTCCACAGGTGGATCAGCTGGTCCGGGCGCTTTCCAAGCTGCCCGGTCTTGGCCGACGGTCGGCGGAACGTGCCGCGCTGGCGTTGCTTCGTAAACCGGAGACGTTGTCCGACCCGCTGGTGGAGGCGCTTCAGACCGCCCGCCGCGACATCTGCTGTTGCCCCGTATGCGGCGGTTTCACCGCCCGCGACCGGGTACCATGCGCTTTGTGCGTCGACCCCGCCCGGGATTCTTCCCGCCTTTGCGTGGTGGAGGAGCCTGCGGACATCGCCATAATTGAACGTTCCGGCGGTTTCAACGGACGTTATCATGCCCTTATGGGAAAACTCTCCCCCGCCCGCCAGTCCGGACCTTCCGAGTTGCGCCTAGGTCAGTTGGCCGAACGCGCCCCCGCTTTTTCTGAAGTCCTACTGGCGCTTTCAACCGACATGGAGGGCGACGCCACCGCCGCTTACATTCAGGAGTTGCTGCGTCCTTTCCGGGTTACCTTGACCCGGTTGGCGTACGGTCTCCCCGCCGACAGCGGGGTGGGCTATTCCGACCCGTTAACCCTAAAACGCGCCATCGCCGGACGCACTACTCTGGAGGCTCCCCATGCCTAATGATGAATCCCCGGTGCCTGTCGCCGATCTGCTTGCCGGCGTCCGCGCCCGTATTGCCGACGCCTGCGCCCGTTCCGGTCGCCCTGATTCCGCCGTTGAGGTCGTTGGCGTAACCAAAACCCACGGTCCGGAGGTTGTCCGCGAGGCTTGGGAGGCGGGCATTCGCATCATGGGCGAAAACAAGGTTCAGGAGGCGGCCTGGAAAATCCCCGCCAGCGTATCGGGCCCGGAATGGCATCTGATTGGCCATTTGCAGCGTAACAAAGCCCGCCACGCCGTGGAGTTGTTTTCCGTAATCCACTCGGTTGACTCCGTTCGCCTGATTGAGCATCTGGAACGGGTTGCCATCGAGTCCGGCCGTTCGCCCGAGATTCTGCTGGAGGTGAACGTCTCCGGGGAATCCAGCAAAGACGGCCTCGCTCCCGATGCGGTTCCTGCCGCAGTAGAGGCGGCGCTCGGTTGTCGATCCTTAACGTTGAGCGGTTTGATGACGATGGCTCCGTTTGCTCCCGATCCCGAAGCCGCCCGTCCGGTCTTTGCCCGCCTTCGGGAGTTGCGCAACCGTTTGGAACGCGATTTCGGCATCGGTTTGCCCAATCTTTCGATGGGGATGTCGCACGACTACCCCGTGGCGGTAGAGGAGGGCGCCACCTGGGTGCGTGTAGGTACCGCATTGTTTGGCGCCCGTCCCAAATGGAAGCCGGCCACTACCGGGGCCGATACTGACGATTTTTCCGGTTATTTCAACGATTGACCGCCTGTACGGGCGGTCGGAGGAACCACGCTATGAGTAAAACCCGCGCCATCGCCATCGCCAACCAGAAGGGAGGGGTCGGTAAGACCACTACTGTAGTGAACCTTGCCGCCGCGCTTTCGGAATTGGGCAAGGCCGTGTTGGTGATCGACCTCGATCCTCAAGCCAACGCCACCTCCGGGTTGGGATTAACCCGTCAGCCGGGCGTTTCGCTCTATCCGGTGCTGACCGGCACGGCGGATGTGGCGGACATCATCCAACCCACCCCCTACGAAAACATCAACATCATTCCCGCTGAGGTTGACCTTGCCGGCGCGGAGTTGGAGATAGCCCGCCGCGGCAACCATCTTGAGGCCGTTCGCGCCGCGCTCGCCCGCGTGTTCGAGTCCGGCGTATTCGATTTTATCCTGATGGACTGTCCTCCCTCGCTCGGTATCTTAATGACATCTTCCCTTGCCGCCGCCGATGGCATCGTCGTTACCATGCAGTGCGAGTATTACGCCATGGAAGGGTTGAGCGTTATTACCTCCATAATCAACCAGATGCGCCTTAACGGGGCCAACCCTAATCTTGCCCTTGACGGTATTCTTATGACCATGTTTGACGGTCGCACCCGTTTGGCCGCCGATGTTGTGGCCGAGGTCCGCAGCCATTTCGGAGATTTGGTTTATAACACCACCATACCCCGCAACGTCAAGGTTAGCGAGGCCCCCAGTTTCGGGCAGCCGGTGGTTTTCTACGACCCGTCCAGCCGCGGCGCTGCCGCCTACCGGGAGTTTGCCCGCGAGTTTGCCGCCCGTTACGATGCCCGTTGACCCGTAACGCGGTGATTGTCCGTGCCTTTTGACGGTATCCCCGGTCATGAATTTATCATCCTGTACTTCAAAAACTCCGCCAGATACATGCGGATTTTCTTCGCGCACCGGGCTGCTGCTTGGCGAAGATGGCGTGGCCCGTTTGGCTGCCGCTTCGGTGGCGGTGTTCGGTTTGGGCGGGGTCGGTTCCTTCGTTGCCGAAGCCCTCGTGCGCGCTGGAGTGGGGAGATTGCTGCTTGTGGATGCCGATATCGTGGCCGAGTCCAACCTCAACCGCCAGCTGGTTGCGTTGCGGAGTACGCTTGGACGCCCCAAAGTCGAGGTTATGTCTGAAAGGATTCTTGATATAAACCCGGGGGTTGCCGTTGAGTCCCGTCAGGAATTCTATTCCGCGGAAAACGCTGACACTTTTGATCTTTCCGCTTTTGGTTATGTTGCCGATGCCATCGATTCCGTGCCTTCCAAGCTGGAATTGGCGGCACGCGCCATCGCCGTCGGCATCCCGATTATCAGCTGCATGGGCGCCGGAAATAAACTTGATCCGACATTGTTCCGGGTGGCAGACATTGCCAAGACTTCGGTTTGCCCGCTTTGCCGTACCATGCGCCGACAGCTTCGCGCCCGCGGCATACCGCATCTTACGGTGGTTTATTCCCCGGAAATTCCCCGCTCGCAACCCGTCCAGAGCGCTTGCGCCGCCGGCCGTCGTCCGGTCGGTTCCGTGTCGTTTGTCCCCGCCGCTGCCGGCTTGGTGTTGGCCGGCCACATCATCCGCGCTTTGTCTGGCGTGGATTGATTCCGGTTTTATCCCGCCTTCGTTTTTTTAGTCCATTTTTCACGAAGTGCCCGTTTTAAGCCGCTTTCAAAGTATGTTATGCTACCCCCAGGGGGTGGTTTGAACATCTCATTGACCGAAAAAAAACAAAAAAAATTAAAAACCGGCTTGACAAGGAATGTGCGGGTTTGATATATTTCCCGCCCTCTTGACCAAACAAGGCCATTTCGTGTGACTGAGCGGGTTTAAGAGCCGCTTGAAAAAAAATAAAAACATTTTCAAGTTAGGGGTTGACAACGCTTTGCGGTTTTGCTAAAGTATGCACCCGTTTTTCCGCCCAATAGGGTCTGACCCGGTGGGCGGCGGATCTTTGAGAAAAGAAAAGGTTTTAAGACAAGAGACAGATAAGCGAACCGCCCCTGGGGAATGGATGCCAAAAGGCATGACGGACCCGGAGGGGATGCGGAACGCGACATGGTTTCAATAGTGCTTGTCGAGGCTCAATTTTTTATCCAGTATTCGAATAAGGCGGCCCCGGGCGACCGGGGCCGACCAGAGTTTTTTTCTGAGAGTTTGATTCTGGCTCAGAACGAACGCTGGCAGCGTGGATTAGGCATGCAAGTCGAACGGGATCCCGGGGGGTAGCAATAGTCCCCGGGTGAGAGTGGCGGAAGGGCGAGGAGCACGTGGGCAATCTGTCGCGGAGGCGGGGATAACGCAGCGAAAGAGGCGCT
>JAFTCL010000034.1 GCA_017454745.1 Kiritimatiellia bacterium | reverse complement strand
CCTGCGCCGGTGGTGGTTAACCCCGCTCCCGTGGTGGTTGCCCCGGCGCAACCGGTCGGACATTACGAAGACCGGGTGCAGCAGGTCTGGGTCGAGGGTTGCTGGGTGAATTCGGTTGACGCATACGGCCGCGCTTGCCGCGCCTGGCAGCCAGGGCATTACGAGAACCGTACCGTCCGGGTTTGGGTTCCGGCCCCGTAAGCATTGCGGTTGATTCAATCCCTGTCCTTTTACAACCTCCGCACGGTTGCCGTGCGGGGGTTGTTTATTGTAAAATCAGCCGGGAAAATTTATAATTAATCGCGTTTTAATATTTTTACATTGACCGGATAAAAATAATACGATAACATTTTAATTGTTAATTGGAAATGGGTTTTGTCCGTATTAAACATGACAGGCAGGGCGGGGGGTTGCATGTTCCCCAGACTTGCATTGTTGTAGTAATTGGGGTGGTATATGAAGCGTTGTATGTTTTTGACTGCGGGTGTCGCCGCATTTTCGCTGGCGTTGTCTTGCGCCGCGATTGATGCTTCTTTGTACGCGAAGAAGTGCACGTTAACCTTGTCGGGCTATAAAGGGGCTTCGGATTTGGTGGACTTTCCCGTGCTGGTGCGGTTGTCTTCGGCGATATCGGGGTTCAATTATGCCGATCTCAAGGCGGACGGTACCGACCTCTGTTTTACCGATTCCGCCGGCAATCTGCTCCCCTATGAAATCGACACGTGGAATCCCGACGGCGAGTCGCTGGTCTGGGTCAGGGTTCCCGCGCTTTCCGGAACCACCACGCAGATAAAAATGTATTACGGTTCGGCTGCGGCGACGGAAAACTCGCCATCGGCGGTTTGGATCCGTTATGCGGCGGTGGTGCATGGCGGCTCGATTCCCAAAGATTCCGCAAGCGGTCTCGATGTGTTTGTCGGAAACAACACCAGCGTTATTCCCGACGGTAAGCTTGGCGTGGGTTACGAAATTCCGGAACACAACAACGATAACGCCGGCATTCATCTTGCCAATCCGCTGGCGAAGTTGACGAATCCGGCCGTTTTTACCATCTCCGGTTGGATGGCCTTCGCCAAAAAGCAGACCCATATCCTGTTCGGCAGCATGTCAGCCTGGAGTACTACCGGGTTCCTGATCCTTAACGAAGGCGGCAACCGCCTCTCGTTCACCAGTTCCACCAGCGGGCACAATCTTAACAGCTGGGTGTATGAGCTTGACGAGTGGGTGCATGTGGCCGTAACTTATGACACCACTACTGGTACCAGTTACCAGAACGGCGGGGTGATCCATACCGCCACGATTCCCGCCTACACTGATTCCGGCTATACCTGGGGTTTCGGCAACTACGGAAATATGTCGAACCACGGAGACCACCTTCAGGGCAAGCTGGACGAGTGGCGCGTCTTCAACGGCGCGGCTACCGCGGACTGGCTGAAGGCGGAGTATGACTCGGTCAACAACGCCGATTTTGCTGTCGCCGGCGAAGTCAAGAGCACTTCCGATCTCATCCCGACCACGCTCACGATCGATGCCGTGACCCAGGACTCGAATTCCGCCACCGTTACCGGTACTCTCATTGAGATTGGCGATGATGTGACATCTGCCACTGTCACCCTGATTTGGGGAGCGACCGAGGCGATGGAGGGTACGCCGATTGCGGTCGGAACCATCACCGAGCCAGTCTCGCTCAACGCGACATTGACCGGACTGACTGCCGGTCAGAAGTATTATGTCGCCTTCAAGTCGGTTAACTCATTGTCCGAGACCGCGACTTCACCCGTCTTGACTTTCTGGTACGCGACGGAAGTGGTGTGGCGACCGCAGAACAATACCGACACTTGGGCCTCCGAGGCGTGGGAAATCGGCAACGGAAATTCTGCCGGTGCGAAAGTCTCTTTCTTAAGCGAATATTCCGCCAAATTCGATGGCGCGGAGACGCTGTTCGTCACCACGATTAACGTGCCTGCCGCCATCAGCGCAGGCGGAGTAACTTTCTCCGGCAATCGCGACTACACCGTCACTGGCGCCAAAATCGACACCCCGACCGTCACCAAATCCGGCGATGGTACGGTTACGATTGATGGCGAGGGATTTTCATCGCCTAGCGAAATCACCGTCACCGGCGGTGTTATGAGGCTAGGTCCGGACGCGCAACATTTTGCGCTTGGTTCGTCCAGTTCGCCGGTCTATGTCCGGAACGCTTCCTTCGACCTCGCCTACACCAATCAGTTTGACCATAGCCTCCAGACCCACTCCAAGATTTTCCACATTCTGGGAACGGGTCAAAACGGCAAGGGGACAATCTACAACGAAAACCAGTACACAACGGACCCCCAGCTCTACGGAATCGTGATGGAGGGCGACGCGACGGTTGGCAGCCCCTATGGCGACCGTTTCCACTTGCAGTCAGTCAACGGCAGCGCCAACGCCGGACGTCCGTACATTACCGGTCCGGCGGATGCCACCCTGACCATCACAGGGAAGGAAAACGGCGATTCGATGATGATGGTCTATGCAGACATCAACGTGGGAACTGTCAAAGTCATAAATAACACCATAGCCGGTTTTGAGCGCGATTCGATGGCGGGCGAGAATTGGAAATCGCTGATTCTCGACCACGGGCAGTTCCGCTTTTACGCCCTTTCCTATCCCTTCACCGTGCCGATTTCCGCTATCAATGCGGAGAACGTGTTGAGTAGCAGCTCGGGTTTCGCCCCGGTCGCTTCGCCCGTCACGGTCACTTCTCCCGGGTCGTTGCAACTCTCCGGCACAGGCAGCGGCAACGGTGTCATCCTGCGCGGAGGGCTCTCCGGCGACGGAGACGCGAGGGTTACCAGGGGTTGGCATTATCTGGCCAGCGACATCGCTTACGATACCTTAAATGTGGCCGGAACCGACTCGAACGCGCCCAACGGCGGTGTCCTGTACGGTGACCACGAGACCTCTTCGGGCACGGAGTTCAAGATGCCCGCGGTCGTCACCGAAGCGTCGGGTATGCTCGGCCTTGCACCGGTCGCCGACACTACCTACCGCAACATCCAGCTCAGCGGCGCCGGTGCGTTCGTTCCCTGCTCCCTCGCGGCCGGCGGCACGGCCGTCGCCCGGATCGAGGACACGGTGATGGAGGTCGGGTCGCTCCGCATGGGTACCGGTTCGCCGAACGCTCCGGGCTACGCGGTTCTGGGTAACGGCACCTCGATTACGGTGACAAATGTCTATCTGGGCGACATTCAGGCCAGTCCGGCGAGCGCGACCTTGACGCTGGACGAGGGTTCGCAACTCATCGCGCGGAACGAGGTGATTCTCGGACGCTGGAGCGGCAACACCGATAATGTTCACAAAATGGTGGTCAATGGCGGCTATCTCGCAGTGGTTAACAATGTGATCCGCGACGGTTACGACACGCATTACGGTGAATTATGGCTGAATTCGGGTAATATCGATGCAAAGGGCATCGACATCCGCTACCAGTTCAACTACTTCAAGACCAACACCGTCGGACGTGAACTCTTCGTGATGAACGGCGGTACGCTGCGGTTGGGGCCGAACGGCTTAACCTCGCGGCGCGGCTACCCGATTTGCCCGCAGGTCTGGATGGCGGGCGGTACGGTCAAGGGGTGGAACACCGATGATCCTGGTATCGCTACCCCTGGCAACTGGGCGGATACCGCGCTCGGTACTGACAACTGGAGCATCCGTAAATACCTGCACACCGCTTTCGAGACGTGGGGAACCTTCAACGGCCCGTTCGCCGAGAAAGACACCGCCTTTACTTTTGACGTCGGCAACGGCGAGACGCTTTGGAATACCGCGATTCAAGGCGCCGGTAATGTGGTCATCAAAGGTTCCGGTTCCTTCACCGCCGATACTGCGACGCAAGGCGGTCTGAACGGATCTATAACCGTTGAAAACACTGGCGACAACCAGCTTGGAAACTTGGCCGGCATTGGCGGCGGATTGACCCTCGGCGAGAATGTCAATGCCACGATCAACATAGGAGATGAGGAGCACTTTGCGGGACTTAACATCTTCGCGGCGATGCTGAACGATGAGACCGCCTCCCCCAACCATGTGGATTTCGGGTCGCGTACCGACATTCCTCCCGTATGGTTCGCCAACGATATTCAGGCACTGATCACTACTACCCCGACCCCGACTTACACCGATTACCGGATCGAGGGCGAGTTCGAGGTGGATCAGGCGGGCGTCTACACCTTCGCCTGTACTTATGATGACAAGCTGACCTTCTGGGTTGACGGTGCGCTGGTCTGCGAAAATGCCGCGTATAACGTTGTCGGGACCGGATCGATTACCTTGAGCGCCGGCTGGCACGCTTTCCGGATCTCGGCGATGGATCTGGGCGGCAGCGCAGGACCGAATCCGACAGATTGGAAGAACAAGATGATGGCGCTGGGGTATTGCTACGGCGGCATTACTTCGACCTCCGCCGCAGATTATGAACCGTTCAGTGTCGCCGCATTCAAGATGCGGCCGACCACTTCGGTTCGCTTGACGCGTCACGCGCTCGGCTCGGGCTACAAGGACGCATGGGTCGATCCTGAATACGATACGACCCAGGTTCTGCGCTCGCTCCAGGTCATCCACGACACCGGATGGGAACCCGGCAAGCTCGCCGCTTGCGAGTTGTCCGGCTGGTTCTATGTCGAGCCGGAAATCGCCGGCGAATGGTCGTTTGACGGCGTTTATGACGACCGTATCAGTTTGAAGATTGACGGAGAGACCGTCCTTTCGTCCGAGGTTTACAATGTTGCCGTGGTGGGGACCTCTGAACTGACTGCCGGCTGGCACGCTTTCCAGATCCGTACTTACGACTACGGCGGGGGAATCTCTTCGGGACGCGGCAACGCGCTTGCCTACACCGTTCCCGGCGGTGTGGCGACTCCGTTCGACGAACGGACGTTGCGGATTACGGCGACGCCTTACGGCCGCATTGGCGGGGAAATCGTGTTGAACGAGGGTTCGCTGTTGCATAACCTTGCGACTACCCCGTGCGGAATTACGGGGACGCTTTCCGGAACTGGCACACTCAACGGGTTTTATGCCTTCAAGGGCGGCACTTACGAAATGACTGCCAATGCCATGGACACGCAGCTTAGCGGCGTTACCTTCCTTAACAGCAATCCGAACACGCTGGCCGAGGTTGGCAAGATCAAGGTTACTTTCAACGGTAAGCCCGGTCGTAATTCTTACCTTGCGGGTCCGGCGCTGGGGTTGGAGAAACTTGACGCGGAGAAGCTGGCCGATCTGTTGGACATTAGTTATGTCGTTGAAGGTTCGACGGAGAGTTGCGATTTCTTCGTTCCCAAAGTTGAGAACGGGAAACTCTATTTGACCAACACTAAACCTTCCGGAACGTTTATCTTGTTCCGGTAAAATCGGTTTATCCGAATCGGTTGTTGCGCCGCGTCGTGAAGACGCGGCGCTTTTTTTCGGATTATCCAAAGCGCTCGACGCTGTCGGCAAGTCCGCCGGAACGGTTGCGAAGCAGCCACACTTCGCGGAATTCTTGTTTCAACCCGGCCGGGAAAGTTGTCGCAGGCTCAATTCCCCGCCGAACGGCCTGGCGTAGCAGGGCCGCCACTAATTTGGTTTCCCGGATCTGCAGCCGGTGTTCTTCGGAATCTTCCGGATGAACGGTGGGCAGAATCCGCTCGATTTTGTCCAACCGTCTTTCCAGCGCGGTGAGTTTTTCCCGCGGCAGCGGGGCGGCGGTGGGCAGTCCAGCCAACACTTGGAAAAGTTCGGACGCATTGCCGCGGAGACTGCCGCAGTGCCGGTAGAAATCGCCCATTTCCAGCAACGGTTCGGCCAAACCGGGGAAAACCCCGGCAGCCTGCATGGCGTTCGTCAGCGGAATCTTTTCGTTGGCTTTCGGGCACCAGGCGAGCCGGGCCGCCTCGGCAAGGGCGGCATAACTGACGCAGAGCGGTTGCCAATGTCCGGCATCGCCCCAGTCGCACAACAGCATTCCGCTGGCACCGTGCCTTCCCGCCGCTTGCAGCGCGGACTTGATGTTGGCGCGCATGTTGGCGGTGCGGCCGGCGATGCTGCGCCACGACGAGGTGCCGGGGCAGACGTAAAACGGCATTCCGGCCTTTCCCATCGCTTCGCACTGGGTTTCGAAGGGATGGTCGGCTTCGTATCCCCAGACCAGCGCGAGTGCGTCGCGCGGCAGTTCTTTGACCAGTTCCGGGTGGTGCAGCACCATGTCCGCCCAGAACATCATAGTCCGGCCGCGGCTTTTCACTTCCGCGTCTAACCGGTTTATGAAATCAACGATGACCCGGCCCTCGCCGGATTTTCTAACTTGCTCGGCAGAGTGTCCTTCGCCGCGCAGATCGAACACTTCGTCGCATCCGACGTTAAAACGGCGGGAGGTGAAGTTCGGCAGCAGTTCGTCATAAAGTCCCGCCAAAAACCGCAGGGTCTCTGGTTTGGTGGGCGAGATGGCGGACGGGTAATCCCGCGTTCCGCCCCAAGGCAGCGGTGCGCCGCCTTGTGGCAGTTCCGCCAGCGGCAAGTATTCTGGATGCTTTAGCCAGCGTTCCAAATGCCCCAGCGAATTTTGGTTCGGCACCAGCTCGATGCATCTGTCGCGGCAATAGGCGTCGAGTTTGCGTATGTCTTCCGGGGTGAACGGCGAGGCGTCACGCCAAACCGTCTCGTGGTTGCGGTAGGCAAAGGTGTGCTCAAAATACAGTTGCAGCTGGTTGTAGCGCAGCGCGGCCAGCCGGTCGACCAGACCGAACAGCGTGGTAAGCGTGGGGACTTTGTCGCGGCTGACGTCCAGCATAAAACCGCGTTCCGGCAGATCCGGGTAATCTTCAATTACGCAGGATTCCATTAATTTGGGACGCGATTCGTTGGCGATGGCGACTAGTGCGGCCAGAGTGGCGGCACCGTAAAAAAGTCCGGCCCGGCCGGAGGCGGTCAAATCAATCTTGTCGGGTTCGATTACCAGACGGTATCCGTCGGCCGGCAGTTTAGGGTCCGATGCCAGATTGATTTGATAAACGTTTTCCGTTGCCCCGGGTTCCGCAGCCGGTGTTAAATCGGGAAAGGCGTTTTTGAGCGTCTCAAGGGCGGGGTGCAGCCATTCCTCCTGCACATTGAGGGCAAAGACAGCCCGGTCGGGCGGAGCGAAACGCGCAAGGGTGAGCTGGATGCGTCTGGGCATGGGGCAAAGCCGCTTGGATAAGCTTGCCAGCCATCTGCGGCGGCGAGCCACATACCAGATTCCCACTCCCAGTATTACGGTGATGACCACCCCGATTTTTGCGGATAGGCTAGTGTTCATTGTTTATCCCGATTGGCATAACGCTGTGCCATGATGTGGGTGCGGGTGCGGTCGCGGTTACTTCATTATTGTTGCGCGGATGCCGGAACCGCAGTAACGCGGAGTGCAACGCCTGCCGGTCGAGCCGCAAAGCGCGGCGGTCGGCGTCGGTCAGCCTGCCTTCAAGTTGGCGCAGAAAACAAGATTCGTCGCGCCCGTAGAGTTTGTCGCCCACCACCGGGAAACCGAGCGAATAAAGCGTCGCCCGGATTTGGTGCGTGCGTCCGGTGTGCGGGATCGCTCGCACCAGACTGATTCCGCCGGCGAACGCTTCGCGCCGGAAGACGGTGGCCGCCGGTTCGGCGTTGGGGCAGGGGGGCGTTTCGCCAAGGACGAAGCGGCGTTTCTTGCGGATGGCGGAGACCGTGTCTGGGCACAGCCACCCTTCGGCGTTGAGTTGTTGGGGGAATTCGCCCTCCACCATCGCCAGATATTCCTTGCGGATCTCCCGCCGTTCAAACTGCGCGGAGAGGGCGCGGGCCGTGGTGGCGTTCTTGGCCACCACTACCACGCCGGAAGTCTCGCGGTCGAGCCGGTGTACGAAAACCGGGGTGTCGATACGCTGCCGCTCTTTAAGCAACGCCCAAAGCGTATGCCGGAAATACCGCCCGGCCGGGTGGCACGGCAGGTTGCCGCTTTTGTCCACGATTATGAAATCCGGGTCGTCCGCCAGCACGGTGTACGACAAGTCGGCTGGCGGTTCGGGTACGGCCGGCGGCGCGTATTCCAGCACCGCGCCGGCCGCAAGCGGATCTTCCGGCCGCACCGCCGCGCCGTTAACGGTGATGGCTCCGGAGTCAATCTGCGCCGTCCATTCTTCCCGCGAATGGTAAGTGAACCGCGTCGCCAGAAACTCCGCGACCGGGATCCCCGCGTTGGCGGCAGCCACCTCGATTTTGGCGATGCGGCGCATGGTTCAACCGCTATTCCACCTTAAGCAGGAAGAAATTCTTCTTGCCGCTGCGAAGCACCGCCACGCGGCCTTCGATCAGGTCTTCGGCGACGAAGACGCGTTCAATGGAGGGGACTTTGACGTTATTCACGCTCACCCCGCCCTGTTGGATCATCCGCCGCGCCTCGCCTTTGGAGGCGAACATCTTTGCCGCCGCCGTGACGTCAATGAGCGACTTGCCGATGACTTCGGCGGCGGGCAGCGTCGCCGACTTGACATTGGCGAAGATTCCCTCCAGATCTGCGGCGGAAAGCCCGTTCACCGAACCGCCGAACAGCACATTGGTGGCGGCTTTGGCGATGGCCAGTCCCTTCTCGCCGTGAACCATGCGGGTGACCTCTTCGGCCAAAGCCCGCTGGGCTTCGCGTTTTTCCGGCTCTTTGGCCAGCGACTCTTCTAGTTCCGCAATCCGCTCGTCCGGAAGCAGCGTGAAGATTTTGAGGTAACGGATTACGTCGGTGTCCATCGACCGCATGAAGAACTGGTAGAAATCGTAGTACGAAGTCTTGCGGGCGTCGAGAAAGATGGCGTTACCCTCGCTCTTGCCGAATTTCTTGCCGGTACTGTCGCAAACCAGCGGGAAGGTCAGTCCGTAAACCTCTTTGCCGCGCAGACGGCGCACCAGATCGGTGCCGGCGGTGATGTTGCCCCATTGGTCGGCGCCGCCGATTTCCAGCGTGCAGCCGTAGGTGTCGTAAAGGTGCAGGAAGTCGTTGCCCTGAAGAATCTGGTAGGAAAATTCGGTGAATGTCATGCCGCCGTCGGTGGCTTCCAACCGTTTTTTCACGCTCTCTTTGGCCAACATCTGCGGCACGCGGAAATTCACGCAGATGTCGCGCAGGAAATTGATGGCGCTCACGTTCTTGTACCAGTCGAAATTGTTCACCAGAATGGCGGGATTGACCGGGTCGTCAAATTTCAGGAAGCGAGAAAGGTTCTCCTTGATGCCGATCAGGTTTTTCTCCACCTGTTCCGGGGTGAGCATCTGGCGTTCCACCGATTTGCCTGACGGGTCGCCGATCAGTCCGGTGGCGCCGCCGACCAGGGCGATTACCCGGTGCCCGGCCTGCTGCATCCTGGCCAACGCCATGATGGTCACGAAATTGCCCGCCTGAAGCGAATCGCTGGTGGGGTCGAATCCGGCATAAACGGTAAGCGGCTTTTCCAGCATTTTTTCCAGATCGGGGCTGGTGGTGGCCTCCAAAAGGTGGCGGGATGCGAACGTGGATAATAGCGACATGGTGTGTTTCTCCTGTGGTGCGCCGGTTCGAAACGTTGGCGCGGGTGTTGAATTAAACTCCGATTATCAGATCGTCATGGTTCGGGGATTTGCGTTGCCGCCGTTGCTCCGGCGGTAACTCGGCGATAATTTCCGCGTTGGACGGGATGGCTTCCCGTTCCCCGCCCTGATAAAGGTCGTAAACCATCATACGGCATTCGATCGGGCCGTTGAAGAACGGGATCCGGTGTTTGGAGCGCAACCCGATTTTTCGCGACAGCGCCATGTTGCCGGTAAGCACGCACCCCGTGTAGCCGGCGCAACGCTGTTTGAAGAAATCCCCGATGCGCCCGTAAAGCGCCACCAGATCGTCATTCGCGCCCAACCGCTCGCCGTAGGCGGGGTTCATGAAGATCGTGCCGGGGGCGGGCGGTATCTCGGTGTCCGCGAAATCGTGCGAAGAGAAGGTGATGTACTTCGCCACGCCGGCGGCAATGGCGTTGTGGCTCGCCACTTCGGTCAAAGCCGGGTTGATGTCCGAAGCCAAAATCCGGGGCATATTCTGCGGGGTCTCGGCGGCCTCCGCGTCGCGGCGCATTTCGCGCCATATCTCCTCCGGCGACGCGCCGCCGAAACGGCGTCTGCCGACGTTGTTGACCCGCTCGGTCGGGATCCGCAGCTGGTATCCCTTTATCGACTCAAAACCGAAATGGGTTTTGAACGAGCCGGGGGCGCGGTTGAGCGCGATCAACGCCGCCTCGATGGCGGGGGTGCCGCTACCGCACATCGGGGCCACAAACGGTGTCGTAGGATCCCATTCCGAGGCGAGGATGCAGCCGGCGGCCAGCGTCTCCTGCATCGGGGCGTCGCCGGGAATGCGCCGGTAGCCGCGTTTGGACAACGGTTCGTTAGAGGTGTCGATGTACACGATCATTTCGTTGTCTTGCCAGTAAACGAAGAACGCCGCGCCGAAGGTCTCCGGCCCTGAATCGGGACGCGCCCCGCCGCAGTGTTTGCGCATCCGGTCGGCGATGGCATCCTTGGTGACCAGCGAAGGCATCCGCGTGTCGCGTATGGTGCTGTTATGCACCACGTTGTTCACGGTGAAATAGCTGTCCGGCTCCAGCAGGTTTTCCCAATCAATGGAAAACACGTCCTGGTAAAGCTGGTCGAGGTTGTAGCATTCGGTGCGCAGCAGCGGCACCAGCACTCGGTGCGCGGTGCGCAGCTGAAGGTTCAGCCGCATCATGTCGCGCATCGCGCCGCGCACGACCACGGTGTTTTCGGTAACCTCGACAATCTTGTAGCCCATCTTCAGCAGTTCTTGCTCGGTATATGGGGCCAACCCTTTCGCGCAGGAAACAATGATGGGATAATTCCGGTCTCTCCACAGATTCATTCAAACATCCTTTCAAATCATAAGTCGGAAATGGAACGCCATTTCAGTTGGTATTTTCCCTCTAAACCGTCTCCAAACCCCATTCCCGCAGCTTGTCCATGATGAACTTGAGGCTGCGTTCATGCATCTCTCGCGCGCCCACTTCAACCGGGATCGGGTCACCGCAGGACACCAGCAGGGGGCGAGACGGGTCAACCGCCCCGAAATCGCGAATCAGCTTGCCGGTTTGGAGAATGTCGGTCCTGACCGCGATCGGCACCAGCGGCACTCCGGCGCGTTCCGCCAGTTTCGCTCCCAGGGAGTTGAACCGTTTGTGGTCGAAAACCGCTTGGCGCGTCCCTTGCGGGTAGAGCAGAACCGACTTGCCGTCGCGGATGCGTTTCATTCCTTCGGTGAGTACGGTTTTCAGATCCTCGCGGGCGTTTTTGCGGCTTACCGCGATGGAGCCTACCGACCGGGCGGCCTTGCCGACAAACGGGATCCGGTCGAGCGATTCTTTCAGCACGATGGAAATTTCGCTGAACGGGATGATTAAAGCCGGGGCGACCATTGTTTCGAGCGTACTCATGTGGTTCATCACGAAAACCACCGGGCCGTTGGCAAACTTGCTTTTGTCAAACCCGTCGATTTTTACCAGCGCTCCGGCGCGTTCCGCGAAAGCGACGGATCGGAAAGCGTTGCGCTGCCAGACATCGTAATTGAACCGGCGCTGTACGAAGCGCACCACGCAACGCAGCACCAGCCCGATGATGGTGGCGGCGTAGCGGAAAGACTCTCCGATACTGGCTTTGGGCGGACGGGCGGGCCGTCGCGAGTCTGGCGTGGTGTAACCGCCGGTTTCCAGCAACGATTTCAGAAATTCCTCATTGGTTAGTCTGGAGTTGTCCATGTCAGCTCCTCCGGCATTCAAGCAAGCGGCGAACCTCGTCCTCCCATTTGGATTCGTCCGGGGTTTCCAGAATCAACGGTATGCCTTCGAACCTGGCGTCTTTCATCAGATGCGCGAAGGTTGCGAAACCGATTTTCCCGAGTCCCAGCGATTCGTGACGGTCAACGTGCGAGTCCAGCGCCGCTCGCGAGTCGTTCAGATGCATCCCGCGCAGGAACCGCAACCCCACCGTCCGGTCGAAATCGGCAATGGCGCGGTCAAAACCCTCCGGGGTGGAGATGTCCATGCCCGAACCGAAGGTGTGGGCGGTGTCGATACAGACCCCGATGCGTTGCTGGTCTTTAACGCCGCTGATAATCCGCGCTAGCTCGGAGAATTTCGAGCCAAGGTTGCCCCCGCTCCCGGCGGTGTTTTCGATGACGATGGTTACTCCGTCGGAGTCTTTCAACGCGGAGTTGATTGATTCGGCCACCCGGTCGCACGCGGCTTCCGGGGCGAGTTGGCGCAGATGGCTGCCGGGGTGCAGGTTTAGCATCGTCAGACCCAGCGCCATGCAGCGCGACAGCTCGTTTTTAAGCGAAGCCATGGATTTCGCGTGCGCCTCCGCGTCGGGGTTGGCGAGATTGATCAGGTATCCGGCGTGCGGCAGTACTTGAGCTGGCGAGTAGCCGCATTCGCTCAACCGCTGCTTGAACAGTTCAATCTCTTGGCCGGACAGCGGCGGCGCCGTCCACTGCCGCTGGTTTTTGACAAACATGGCGAATCCGGTCGCGCCGACCGAACTCGCGTTCAGCGGGGCGTTGCTCACGCCGCCGGATGTTGAAACATGCGGTCCGACAAAAAACATTTTCATCCTCCTGCGGGCTACCAGTTCAGCCCGCCATAACTCCTGTGGCGTAACGGTCGCGTCCGGCCAGATCCTTGAGGATGCGGACCTCCTCCAGTCCGTGCTCCTCCATCATATCCCGTAACGCCGTGCCTTGATCGTCGCCGATTTCAAAGAAAACCGCGCCGCCGGATTTAAGCACCATGATGGCGTCCATTAGAAACGAGCGGTAGAAATTCAGTCCGTCCGCCCCGCCGTCCAGCGCCAGCCGCGGCTCGTGGTCCCGGATCCACGGGTCGAGCGCGTCAACCGCCGCCGAAGGAATATAGGGCGGGTTGGAGACCAGAATGTCCACGCTGGCGGGTTCGAATTCGCCGCAACCGTCGGATTCCGCGAACATCACCTTGTCTTCCAGCCCGGCAAGCTTGGCGTTTTCTACGGCCAGCGCCAGCGCGTCCTGGCTGATGTCCAGCCCGACATACACCCCGCCGGGATGCTCCTGCGCAATACTCAAGATGACGCATCCTGTTCCGGTTCCGACATCCACCACCAGCGGTTTGGGGTTCCCGTTGAGTTGCGTCGACTTTAGGACCAGTTCCACCAGCCCCTCGGTTTCCGGCCGCGGGATTAACGCCCGGCGGTCACATTTAAGGGTCAGGTAGCGGAAATCCCATTGCCCCAGCACATACTGCACCGGTTCGCCGCCCGCAACGCGCTGAATGCCCCGGCGCATCGCGTCCACTCTCGGTTCGGAAAGCGTGGCGTCAAGCGACCGGTGAAGCTCCATCCGCTTGCATTGGCACAACCGCGCCGCCAGCAACTCGCATACGGTTGCGGCGTCAGGAATGCCTTTGCGCTCCAAAAAATCCGCGCCGCGCCGAATCAGTTCGCGCAGCGGCAATTGTGTCGGGTCGGGCATCGGTCACGCAACGTCGGGTTAAAATGGCATTTCCGTGTCCGGCGGCACCGCGTCCGATGGTTCCAGGTTGTCGTATTCCACGGCCGAACCGTCGGCATCGAGTTTTTCCACCTTGAAAGCCTGAAGATCGACAAAATAACGGCCCTGATACTCGTTGCCGCGGATGCGGAAACTCACTTTTACGCGGTCGGCGGGCTGTAGTTTGTCCAGCTGGGATATCCGTTCCTTGACGCAGGCAAATTTAATGTCTTGCGGGTATTCGTCTTCGGACGTGACCACAAATTCGCGTTTGCTGAAACCGCTGGGGAATGTCATCGTGTCCATCAGCACTTTAACCGTTCCGGTCAATTCAAAAGGCGCAGCCATTTAAAACCTCACTTTCGTTTGAAAATCGCGGTTTATTATGCCATAAAAGGCAGTAAAATTCAAACGAAAAAAGAAAAAGCGGGAAAGAAAAGTGGATAGGAAGGCGGTCGGCGTCATCAAGGCGGCCGGCCGGACAATTTTTTACTTTCGCGGTTGGTTTTCACTTTACTTTACGGGTGAAATTGATTAAAATGTTATGCAGTTGGTTTAAATGTGGTAAAGGAGTTGTCAACATGAGACATTTAATTCTTGGCAGGTTGTGGTGGTTCGGCGCGGCGGCCGGCGTGGCGATGCTGGCTTCGGCTGCGGACGTGCATTGGACTGGAAATGATGACGGCAGTACCTGGTCCCTCAACGGGAACTGGCGCGAGACTTTCATCCCGGCAGAATCGGACTACGCCAGAATCCCCGGCAATAGCGACATCTCGCTTAGCAGCGAAGGCACGCTCGTCGTAGGGCGGCTTTATCTGGGTTACATTACCGATGACCCGGAAGTGGACAGTGCCGAGGTAATTGCTACCCTGACTGGCGGCACATTTGAATCCGACCAGCTTTTCGTGGCTGATGCGGCGGGGTCTGTCGCCACGCTGAACATCAGCGGCGGCACTTATACCGTCCGCGCCGGCGGCGACCCCGGCTTTGGTGTGGGTGTCGGACTCGGCTCGACGGGCACCGTGAACATCACGGGCGGCAAACTCTCCGTAACCAGCGCCAACTCTAATATCGGCCGTTACGGCACCGGTGTCATCAACCAGAGCGGCGGCACCATTGAACACACCTCGTGGTTCGCGCTGGGGCGGTTGAACACTACCGTGGACGGCGTGGTGGTGGATGGCGAGGGCATCTATAACTTCACCGGAGGTAACTATGTCGGTACCAGTGCCAGCCACGGCGTAATCGTCGGCGAGTATGGTAAGGCGACCCTGAACATCAGCGGCACTGCCAACATGGATCTGGCGGGGCGGCTCAGCATCAACGGTTACGGTACGGTGAACCTGATGGATGGTGGCAAGATTACCGCCAACTATATTCAGCGTCAGAACACCTACGGCACCGACTCCGCCATCAACTTTGACGGCGGCACGCTGGCGATGGGCGGCACCACCCTGATTAGGGATCCTTACATTCCGGCGGAAATCGCCCACCTCTACGTTAACGACGGCGGCGCGAAACTGGAAATCTCCGAAGGACATTATGCGGCGATCAACAACACCTTCACCAAGCATCCCGACGCCACCGCCGATGGCGGTCTTACCAAGACCGGTGACGGTGCTTTGGTGCTGAACGGCTCGGCGGATTACGAGGGGCCGACCGTCCTCAGCGCCGGCACCCTGGTGTTGTCCAAAGAGGATTCAATCCCCTCAATCGCCGAGGAGGATTTCACGATCGCTCCCGGCACCACCGTGGGCTTTGGTCTCAACAATTGGTCGGAAGCGGCTACCGCCGCGTTGATCGCCCGGATAAACGGCGCCTACAACATCGGCCTCGGTTTGGATACCAATGGCGGCAGCGCGGAGTTCGATGATGCGATCGCTCTTACCGGTTCCGCCGGCCTGGCCAAAACCGGAAACAACACCCTTACCCTTACCGGAGCGAATACCTACACCGGCGATACCGTGATCTGGAAAGGTCTGCTCCATGCGGCAAAGGGCGTGGGCATCCCCAACGATTCGCACATCCGGCTCGCCGGCGGCGGCTGGGCCCCGATCAACGAGTCGCCTATGACCCGTTCAATCGGCGAAGGCGCGGCCGACATCTCGGTGGATGAAGGTCAGCCGTTGTCGCTTGCCGCGGTTGACGCCCCGCTCACCGTGGACATCGGCGGTGAAGCCGCGGCTTTGAATGTAACCGAGAAGGGCATCACGACCTTGCGGCTGAATGATACTGGAGCAAATGCCCCGTTGACTTTTGCCAATCCCGTTATCTACACCTCCGGGGCGCTGAACATCGAGGCGAACAGCTCTGACGCCAACGCGGCGGTGGTAATGGCGGGCGAGATTTCGGGCACTACCAGCCATCTCGTCAAGACCGGACCCGCCGCGATCAGTTTCGACGGCGGTTTCTCCATCCCGAACCAGTGGGTGCAGATTTACGACGGTCCGGCATACTTTACCAACTCTCTCGCCACCTACCACACGCATGACTACCGCATTTACAACGCCGCGAAGCTTTATGTGACCGACGGTGTAAAACTGACCACCTCCGGCGGTTGGTTCTATTCCGGTGCCGCGGGGACCGGTTCCGAGACGCATTTAGAGAGCGGCTCCTCGATCGACATGGGCAGCGGACGCTTCATCGCCGCGTGGGAAAGCGGCACCACCTCAAAAGTTTACGTCGAGCCGGGTTCGGATGTCCAGGTGGGATTGTTGATCGTCGGAAACTATGGCGTCGGCGAGATGATCCAAAACGGCGGCACGGTGCATGACACCACCGCAAACGGCGGTGACGCCGGCATCGGCGAGTATAACAAAAACGACAAGCTGGTTGGCCACGGCATTTATCGCCTGAACGACGGTGTCTTGCAGGTGGACAATAACTTCCAGATTGGCCGCTACGGCATTGGCGAGGTTTTCCAGACCGGCGGTGCGGCGTCTTGTTCCGAGTGGTTTAGCATTGCCCGCTACGCCGGTTCGGTCGGTACGTGGAACATCTCCGGCGGAACCCTCACCCAGCCCAATTCCGGTCGCGCCATCATTGTCGGCGAGGATGGAACTGGTACACTGAACGTCAGCGGTGACGGCCGGGTTTATTCTGCCGCTCCCGTTCGGCTGGCGAATTCGGTTGTGACCCAGGGGGCTACTCTCAACGTTACGGACGGTGGCCGGGTGGAGGCGACCAGCTTCAACTTTGGCGCCACCACCAACACCCTGGTGTTCTACGTTGACAACGCCACCCTCGCCCCGTACAACCCGGCTACGGAGGAAAATCCCGATCCTTCGGGCGTGTTCGCGAATTTCTTCAACGGCAACGATTCAGCCGGACTTTCCATCGGTCCCGGCGGCGTGACCATCGACACCGGCGCGAACAGCGTTTATTCCTACGGCATCCCGGTGGCCAACGGTCGTTCCACCGGCGCCATCACCAAAACCGGCAGCGGGTTGCTCGCGCTGGGTACGGTGCCGTCGGTCGATAATCTCAACGTCGCCGAAGGTACGCTCTCCATTCACTCCGGCAGCGGCGGGCTGGTTCACCGCTGGAGCTTCAACGGCACTGCCGAAGATTCGGTCGGCGACAAAAACGCCTACATCGTTGGCAACTGCGCTTACTCTGAGGACGGCAAGCAGATCTGCCTGAATGCGGGTACGCATTTTGGCGGCTATGTCAATCTTGGCAGTGACATTCTTCCCTCGGACAACACCCCGGTGACCATCGAGCTGTGGGCGACGTTGCGCGAGGTGAGAAGCTGGTCAAAAATGTTCTGCTTCAGTTCGTCGGGCGAAAATGGTCTCTTGATGACCTTCTGCACCGGTGGCGCAACTCAGAATACTTCAATCAACGTGTTGGGGAAGAGCAACAACGAAACCGGTACCGGCACGGTTGACCTTAATGCTGAGTACTACTATGCGGTTACCATCAAGCCGGACGGGGCCGGCAACACTTCGGTGGAAGCGGTCCGCAAGGACGTTGCCACCGGCGCCACGTTGGGTTCCAGAACCATCAACGTTAGTAATTGGACTACTTCAGAGTGGGCGCTGAACTACTGTTTCCTCGGAGCGACCCACGAGTGGGGCGATGCCGACGCGATGGCGAACTACAACGAAGTCCGCGTTTGGAACCGCGTGTTCACCGACGCCGAACTCACCCAGAACGTGCTTTACGGTCCGGACCGTCTTCCTGCCTATCTTCAGGAAGACACGGTTAAAGACGACAACGTCTTCCCGGATGAGCCTAGCGCCGAATTGTTGCAGAACAACTACTTGACTCACCGCTGGCCGTTCAACAACTCCTACTCCGATGTGATCGGCGGGGCCGACGCGATTCCGCAGGGGCAGGTTCGCCTCGACAGCGGTAAGGCGGCGCAAACCTCCGGCGGCAACAAAGGGACTTCGTCGATTAACCTCGGCACGGATATTCTGCCGACCGAGGGCCCGGTGACCATCGAGTTCTGGGGACGGCAGAATGTCGCCCGCACTTGGAGTCAGGCGTTCGCCTTCGGGTCATCCACTTCCGATTATCTGGCAATGGGCTGGCGCGGCGGTGTGGATCCGGTCGCAGGCTTGGGCTTCTTCTGTGTCAACAACAAAGGCAACTTCCCGGTTAGCGATTGTGCCGAGGGCGTCACCTACCACTTTGGCTGCGTGGTGATTCCGGACGGGGCGGGTGGTTCAGACGTCACCCTCTACCAGCAGGACGCCGGGACCGGCGAGACCATCGCCGCCGCCACCCAGCACTATGACGACTGGACCATCGCGAACCTTAAGCAGGCGCACTGCGTGTTGGGCCGTTCCGAGTTTGGCGATCCCGATGCCAGCGCTACCTATTTCGAGTTCCGCGTTTGGAACGCGGGGTTGTCCGAAGCCCAGTTGACCGAGAACGCGGTTCTCGGCACCGACGCGCTGCCGAAACTCTCCAGCGAGTTTGTCGAGACCGTCCGTAACGTCAATGTCGCGGCCGGCGCCACGCTTGACCTGAACGGCGACACTCACGAGCTGTTCGGCCTTTCGGGCGCCGGACGGGTTTATCATGGCACCCTGAACGTCAAGGGCGTGCTTTCTCCCGGCGGCGATGACGCCATCGGCACGTTGAATCTCGCTTTGGACACGGTGCTCACCGGCACGCTCCGGGTGGCGCAGGGCGACCTGCTGCTGTGCGAAGGTTCGTTGGATCTCACCAACGCCAAGCTGGAATTCACCAGCGAGCAGTTGGCGGGCGGTTCCTACACCTTTGCCACCACTTCGGTGGGTACCATCAGCGGAACCTTCGCCGAGACCAATCTGCCGGACAAATACACGGTGGTTCTCTCGGCGGATAAGAAGACCGCCCGGATTATTCTAGGCGGCACCCTGTTTATGGTCCGCTAATGCGGTTTTTCGCGGCCGGCGGCTCTCGATTCGAGGGCCGGCGGCTTTTTTTTTTACGCCCAGCAGATTTTAAAATCACTATTGCAAGCCGGTGCGGTTTTTGTTAAAATTATGGTTATGTTTTTCAAGAGGAGTATTTTTACGTCAGCGGCGGCTTTGCTGTTGTTTGCGGTCGGCGCGGGCTGTTTGGCGGAACGGATCCGTCCCCCGCGCGGGGTCCAGCCTCAGGAGATGGAATTTGAGGTCACCGGTTACTGCAATTGCCGTAAATGTTGCAGCTGGGAGCGCAGCTGGATGGGCTTGGGGCCGCCGGTGGTTAGCAAGGGCGCGGACAAAGGCAAGCGCAAGCAGGTCGGCGTAACGGCCAGCGGCACTCGCGCCAAACGCGGCACCGCGGCGGCGGACATTTCGGTATTGCCGTACGGAACGGTGCTGGAGGTGCCGGGTTACGGCTACGCGAGGGTTGAGGATCGCGGCGGCGCAATCAACGGCAATCGGTTGGATCTGTGGTTTTCTTCCCATGACGAGGCAAAACGATGGGGAAGGAAAAAGGTGAAGGTTAAGGTTTGGAGATTGAACAATGGGCGAAGTGATTGATTCGGCGGCGCGCGAGAGTGACACCGCCCGGCATTTTTTGCGGCAGTGGATTGCCGAGGACATTGAGGCGGGCCGTACCGGCGGATTGGTGGTGACCCGTTTTCCGCCTGAGCCGAACGGGTATATCCACATCGGACACGCCAAGGCAATTATGGTGGATTTTGGTATGGCCAAGGCGTTTGGCGGCGTTTGCCATTTGCGCATGGACGACACCAACCCCTCGAAAGAGTCCGACGAGTTCGCCCGCAGTATCCAAAACGATATCCGCTGGCTGGGGTGCGATTGGGGCGACCATTTCTACTGCGGATCGGATATGTTCGACCAGATGTACGAGATCGCGGAGAACCTGATCAAGTCCGGCCACGCATACGTCTGTTCGCTCTCCCAGGAGGAGTGGAAGAAGTATCGCGGCATTCCCACCGAGCCGGGTACACCGAGCCCGTATCGCGACACCTCGCCGGAGGAGAATCTGGATCTTTTCCGCCGGATGCGCGCCGGCGAATTTGCGGAAGGAGAGCGTTGTCTCCGTGCCAAGATCGATATGGCGTCTCCCAACATTCATTTCCGCGATCCTGTTATCTATCGTATCGTCCGTACCCCGCACTACCATGCGGGCGACAAGTGGTGCATTTACCCGATGTACGATTTCGCCCATCCCATCGAGGATGCGTTGGAAGGGGTGACCCACTCCATGTGTACCCTTGAGTTCGAGGTGCACCGTCCGCTTTATGACTGGGTGGTGGACCGTCTCGACGAGATGGGGCTGCTGGTGGTGCGCAACGGCGTGAAGATTCGTCCGCAGCAGCGCGAATTCGCGCGGCTCAACCTTACCTATACCGTAATGTCCAAGCGCAAGCTTCGCCAGTTGGTCGAAGAGGGCAAGGTTAGCGGTTGGGACGATCCCCGTATGCCGACGGTGTGCGGACTACGCCGCCGCGGGTACACACCGGCCGCCATTGCCGATTTCTGCGAGCGCATCGGAGTGTCCAAGTACGAAAGCGAAACCGATCTGGCCCTGTTGGAGTATTGCGTGCGCGACGATCTGAACAAGCGCGCCACGCGTCGCATGGCGGTGCTTGATCCGGTCAAGGTGGTCATAGACAACTTCCCGGCCGGCGAGACCCGTTATGCCGAGGCGGCGAACAATCCGGAAGACCCGTCGGCCGGTAGCCGCAAAATCCCGTTCGGCCGTGAGTTGTGGATCGAGCGCGATGATTTTCGCGAGGAACCCGAAAAGAAATTCTTCCGCATGGCTCCCGGGCGTGAGGTGCGGCTGCGCGGGGCGTGTCTATTCACATGCACCAGTCTGGTCAAGGACTCCGACGGCAAGGTGGTCGAAATCCACGGCACCTATGACGAGCAGTCCCAGGGTGGCAACGCTTCGGACGGCCGGAAAATCAAAGGAACCATCCATTGGGTAAGCGCGGAACACGCGGTTAAGGTGGAGGTGCGCCTTTATGACCGGCTCTTCACCGTGCCGGCTCCGGACGGCGATCCGGAACATGATTTCACCGAGTTCCTTAACCCGGACTCGCTGAAGACCGTGACCGCCTACGCCGAACCGGCGGTTGCCGAGGCTACGGTTGGCGAGAATTACCAGTTTGAGCGTGTCGGGTATTTTTGCGTGGATCCGGACTCCGCCCCCGGCAAGCCGGTTTTCAATCGCACCGCGACCCTTAAGGACACTTGGTCTAAATTATCCTCGAAGTGAAACGCGAAATTTGGTTACGGAGTTAGGGCATGCTTCCCGGAAAGTACGGCATAGAGTTTAGCGAACCCGAACGGTCGCCGTGGCGGCGGCTGGCGTGGCTGCTTTTGCTTTTGCCGGTTTTGCTCTACTTCGTATTTAAGGGCGGCTCGTGCTCCGCTTCGCCGGAGGGGGAAAATCCCGGCGCAGAGGATGCGCCGCATTTCGACGCCTCCGCCACGCGCCAGCGCCCGTCGTTTTGGGGCGGGCTGTTCCGCCGCTCGGAGGCGGACGCCACCAACCAGACGGCAAACGCGCTTTTGGATCCGCCGCAGCCCAAGCTCCCGCCCATCAGCAAGTCCCAGCCTAAATTCGTGCGTCGGCTTCTGGAGCTGGTGCGGCAGAAGGAACGTGAGGACGACCTGCTGGGCGCGCGGTTGATTTACCTCGATTTGTTGGAGATCCCGGAAGCGGAGGATTCTCGCGCCTATGCCGAGCGGCGGATTGCGGAAATCAATCACGCGTTGCTGTTGTCAACGTTGCCGGCTCCGGAAAAAATCGAGCATACCGTGGTTAAGGGCGATTTGTTTTCGCGCATTTGCAAACAGTACCGTAACAACCCCGCTTACGTGCTTAAAATCAACCGGATTGAGGATCCGTCCAAAATGAAGATCGGGCAAAAGCTTCTGCTTTTGAAATACCCGGATTTCCGGCTTACCGTCAATAAACGCGATTTCTCCGCCGTGCTCACGCTTAACGGCAGTTTCTTCAAACGGTTTTCCATCGGTTTGGGCGAAGTCGCGGCCGGCGAGTATCTGGTTCGCGGCAGCGTTGAGCATCCGGTGTACCGCCGCAGAAACGCTCCCGCCGTTCCTTACGGCGCTCCCGGCAACATCCTTGGTACATGGTGGATCTCGCTCTCCAGCGCCACCACCGGCGAGCCGGTTCCTTTCGCCGGACTTCACGGCACTTGGGACGAATCCTCGCTGGGGCGGGGGGACGAATCCGGTTTTGTCAGATTTTCCAACGCCGACATTGACGACCTTGCGGTTTTGCTTCCGGCGGGAACGAAGGTCTCGATAGTCGACAAATAACCAGAAAACGAAAGGTGTAAAAATGCAACCTGATTTTGAACTGTTGAAAGCTTTGGTTTCGATGCCCACCCCCACGGGGTTTGAGTATGACGGAATGATGCTGCTCGCGAAGTCGCTTCGTGACGAGGTTAAAGATCTCGCCATTGACCGTCACGGCAACCTCCGCGCCCGCGTTAACGCCGGTGCGCCGGTCAAGGTGATGCTTGAGGGCCATTGCGATGAAATCGGCTTTATCGTGCATTACATTGACGATGACGGATTCCTTTACGTCTCTGCGTTGGGCGGGGTTACGGTTCCGCTGGTCGCTGCCGAGCGGATTCTGATCAAAGGCATTAACGGTCCGGTCAATGGTGTGTTCGGGGTGCGTCCTCCGCATTTGATGAACGCGGAAGAGCGCAAAAAAGTCGCCCCGACCGAGCTTAAATCGATTAAGGTGGACATTGGCGCCACGAGCCGCGAGGATGCCATGAAGCTGGTCGAGCTAGGCGCACCGGCGGTTGTGGATACCGGTTGGCGGCCCTTGGCGAACAACCGCATTTCGTGCCGCGGTTTCGACAACCGCATCGGCGCGTTCGTGGTGACGCAGGTGATGAAGCGTCTCGCCCGCGAAAAGCTGAATGTCGATTTCAATGTCGTCGCCAGCGTGCAAGAAGAGATCGGCTTGGTCGGCGGCCACACCACCGCGTTTGACATCAACCCGGACATCGGGCTGTGCGTGGATGTCGGGTTCGCTTCCGATGCCCAAAAGGATGACCGCACCGTGATCGGCGATATCCGTCTGGGCGGCGGTCCGATCATCGGTATCGGTCCCACTTACCATCCGGTGGTACGCAAACTTTTGGAACAGACCGCCGATGACAATCAGATCGTCTGGCAGCGCCGGGCCGCAGGACGCGGAACCGGCACCTGCGCCTGGGCGATGCGCATGGAGCGCGGTGGCGCGGCGGTGGCGCAGATCAGCATCCCGCTGCGTTATATGCACAGTCCGGTCGAGGTAATCTCTCTGGACGATGCCGCCGCCACCATTGAGTTGCTGACCGCCGCAATCAAAGCCATTCCGGCAGATATCAACCTCTGCCCGCCGCAGCCGTAATGGCCGGTGCGCTGAAAATCGGTTACGTACTGGATCGGCTCGCGCCGAGTGAAACATTCATCCGGCGCGAGTTGGATGGCTTGCGCGATGCCGGCTTGCCGCCCCGGTTGTTTTTATTGCGCGGCGGCAATCCGGACAGTTTGGGTTTCCATTTTTCCGGTTTGTTTCAATGGCGGTTGGCCTTTGCCGTTGCAGATCATGCCCGGAAACTTGCCGCATACTCAAGAATCGACGCCGCCCGGCTGTTACGCCGTCTGCCGCAGGTGGTGAGGTTGATCCGATTGGCGCGGGCGGAAGGAATCGGTTTGCTGAATGCCCAGTTCGCCGGCATCACCGCCGATTTCGCGGCGGTTGCCGCCCGCGTGTCGGGTATTCCGTGGGTTTGTTCGGTACACGCCAATGACGTGTTTGCCTCGCCGCCGGGCTTGCTCGGTTTCCGTCTGTCCACGGCAAAAAAGATTATCGCCTGTTCAAATCTGGCGGCGGAATGTGTCCGCCGGGCCGTGCCGGATCCCGGCCGGGTGGAGGTTGTGCATCACGGACTGCCGTTGGCTGAATATCCGTTCCGGCACTGTCCGGATACCCCGCCAGTGCTGTTCGCAGCAGCGCGGCTGGAAGCCAAAAAAGGATTGGATACGTTGTTGGACGCAGCGGCGGAACTGGCTCGGAGGAAGATAGACTTTAAGTGTGCCATTGCCGGCGACGGGCCGTTGCGAAGTGCGTTGGCGGCCCGTGCGGAGAAGAACGGAATTGCCGAGCGGGTGGAGTGGCTGGGTTGGAAAACTCCGCCGGAAATCCGCAGTTTGATAGCCGGCGCGCGTGTGGTCGTGCTGCCTTCGCGGGTGTTGCCGGACGGCGACCGCGACGGCATCGCGAACGTGGTTTTGGAGGCGATGGCATTGGGAACGGTGGCGGTAACCACCACCGCCGGCGCGGCGGGGGAGATTATCCGTAACGGGGAAAACGGTTTTATAATCGCCCCGGACCATCCGCTGTTGCTGGCCGACACGTTGGAAAACGCCTTGCGGCAGGATCTGTCTCCGTTGGCGGTAGCCGCCCGAGCCACCGTTGAGGCGGAATTTGATCTTGCCAACAACATACGTAAAACCTGCGACGTGTTGCAAAGCGCGAGAGATGATCGGATATGATTCCGTACCGAAGAAGGGGAAGTACTTCGCAAGGTATGGCGAAAGGGACGAGAAGTATGAAGAAACTCCGGATATTGGCGGTTTGCACGTGTTTTGCGATTTGTGCGGGGGCGGACGAGAATGGCCATCCCGACAAGGCGCGGACATTTTCCGCCGCTACCGTGACCGAGACGGAGATAGAGTTGCCCACTTATCAGTTCTTTGATTCCGATCCGGTTCCGGCCACGGGGGAACCGCGATATCCGTATTTCTTTTTCCACGGAACAAGCGAAAAAAGCGTTTCCCGAAAGTGGAAAGCGGTCATTTTGGAAAACAACCGGATCAAGGTGACGATTCTTCCCGAAATCGGCGGCAAAGTGTGGGGGGCGCAAGATAAGGTGACGGGACACGATTTCATCTATTTCAACCATGCGGTGAAGTTCCGCAATATCGCAATGCGCGGACCGTGGTGTTCCGGTGGGATCGAGTTCAATTTCGGTATCATCGGGCACGCTCCGACCTCCGCCACGCCGGTGGATTGGTGCGTGCGCACGAATGCCGACGGTAGTGTCAGTTACTTCTGTTCCGGCACGGAACTCATTTGCCGTACCACGTGGCAGGTGGAGGTAAACCTGCCGGCGGACACCGACCATTTCCTCACGCGCACCATTTGGTTCAACGGCTCAAATCTCGCTGTGCCATATTACCAGTGGATGAACGCCGCCTATTCCGCTCGCGGCAATCCGGAGTTCTTCTTCCCGGGGTCGTCTTACATCGGGCATGGCGGCGACCCGCACCCTTGGCCGGTCGATGACCAAGGCCACACACTCTCCAATTATTCGGAGAATGCCTTCGGCGGGCACAAGTCATACCATGTGCTGAACGGCGACCATACCGTTTACGGAGTCTGGTGGCCAGATAAAAAGATTGGTTCAATCCACGAAAACGGCGTGACTCAGAAATACGGCCGGAAGGTTTGGCTTTGGGCGCTGTCGCGTGAGGGCGGCATCTGGGAGGATCTGCTTACGGATACGGACGGCCAATATACGGAATTGCAATCCGGGCGGTGTTTCAATCAGCCTGGCGATACGCTAAAAACGCCCTTCAAGCACCCCGCCTTTGCACCGGGGGCGACGGATACCTTCGAAGAGAAATGGGGCGTGGTTCGGGATCGCGCAGACCTGGCGAAACGGTTGAGCGTGACGAATGCGGTTCCGCGTCCGCTGGCGATGCCGGACGGTTTCAACTGGGATTCCGCCTACGGCCATTATGTCAAAGGCGAGCAGGCGCTGTTTCAGCGCAAGGATGCCGAGGCGAAAGAGGAACTTTTGAAAAGCCTCGAAATCGAACCGTGTTTCTCCCCCGCGCTTGACAAGCTTGCCGCGTTGTCGGTGCGGTGCGGCGATTACGCCGGTGCCCACGGGTACGCGCAACGCGCATTGGCGGTTAACACCTACGATCCGGACGCGAACTATGCCGACGGGCAGGCGTTCTTCGCGGAGGGCGATTTGCTTACGGCCAAGGAACGGTTGGGACTCGCCGCCTATTCGCCGCAGGTCCGCGCTTCCGCGTTCGTTCTTGTCGCTAAAGCGGAGATGTGGGAGGGGCATTGGGACGAGGCGGAAAAGATGGCGCAAGACGCGCTTGTAGCGAACGGTTTGAACCTTGATGCGTGGCTGGTGAGGATTGCCGCCGCCCGCAAACGCGACGACAAGGTGGCGGCGGCTGACACGGCGCGTCGGATTCTCGACCGCGTCCCGCTGTTCCACGCGGCCCGGTATGAATTGAATCTCGTTGACACCGCAACCGAACCGTTCGAGAAATTTGTTCGCGGAGAATTTCCGTACCAGACCTATATCGACCTCGGTGGTTGGTACGAAGAGGCCGGATTATACGATGACGCCGAAAGGTTCTTCCGTCTCGCGGCGGTGAATCCCGTCGGCGGGTTGCGTCTCGCGTATCTGTTGCACCGCACCGGTCGGGACGGGGAGGCAAAGAAGACGCTGGACGCGGTTGCCGCCGCTCCCATTGATTTCGCGCAGCCGTTCCGCCGTGAGACGCTTCCCGCGCTTGACCATGCGGCGGAGAGCCATCCTTCATGGAAGTTCGCGTACTATGCGGCGGTCGGATTCGCCGCCAACGGTTGGGGCGAGCGGTCGGACAAGTTGCTTGAAAAGTGCGGCGACACGCCTGATGACGAGACATTCTATCTCTTCCGCGCATCGCGAGAAAAGGGCGATCGGCGGCTTTACGATCTCCGCCGGGCGGCAAAATTCCAGCGCTCATGGCGTGTCGGGTATGCGCTTTACCGTCATTTTGCGGAGACTGGGGATTGGGAGACGGCATTGGCGGAGATAACGCCTTGTTTTGACCGTTACCCCGAGTCGAATCCGGTAAAACTCGCATACGCCACCGCGCTTTCGCAGAGCGGGCGTTTTCAGGAAACGGTTGATTATCTCGAAAAGACGACATTTTTGCCGTCGGAGTGCGGCGACAACGCCCTTCCGGCGTGGGTTCACGCTTGGCGGGGTATCGCGCTCGACGCGCTAAAGCGCGGCGACCGCAATGCGGCGAAAGCCGCCGTCAAAAAAGCCGTCTCCTATCCGGAGAATCTTGGTTGCGGGAAACCCTACGATTCGCAGGAGAACGGAGTCGCCGTTCCGCCCAAAATCATTAAAGACTGGCCGGAACAGCTTTTGGAGCTTGCCAGGTAGAGTTTCCGCAGAGCCGCAAATCCGCGTACCGTTTGTGCTTGATTACACAACACGCTTATTGTATCATAACGCGTGTTTTTCGGATATTGCTGAAAAGGGGTAAGTTATGACGATTTTGGAGATTGCCGCAGCGCTCAAAGCTGAGGTCTTGGTTAAAGGCGAGGGGTTGGACCGTCCGATAAAGAACGTTGTCTCGTCAGACTTGATGAGCGATGTGCTGGTGGTTGACGATGACGACATCCTGTTGCTGACCTCGCTGGCGAGCGACCAGGTGTTGCGCACGGCTCAGATTGTCGGTGCGTTGGGGGTGGTGGTGGTCAACGGAAAGCCGTTGCCGTCATCCATGGTCAATGTCGCCAACGATTTGCACATGACGCTCATGACCTGTAAACTGGCGAAATACCAAGCCAACATTGCGGTGTATGAAGCTTTAAAGCAAAACGGGTGACGCAACCATGTCTGAGCAACCTCAAGCGGTGCCGGGAGACAATCCGGCCAACTCCTTTTCCACTACATCCCACGGGATGTCTCCGGATGACAGCGAACCGCTGGTGTTGCTTGAGCTTATCCAGCGGATGAAAGTCCGCGACGTGATGACCACGGGCTTAACCAAAGTCCCGCGTTCCGCCACCATGCACGAGATTCAGGAGCTGATGCGCAAGAACAAGATCAGCGGTGTGCCGGTGGAAGAGAACGGACGGTTTTTCGGGCTGGTCAGCATAGACGACATCATACGGGCTTTGAGCGGCGGTTACATAAACGATTCCTGCAGCGAGCACATGACCACCAAGCTGGTGGTGCTTGAGGATGATATGCCGCTCTCTTTCGCGCTGAGGTATTTTGAGCGTTACCATTACGGGCGGTTCCCGGTCATCAACCGCGATCAGCGTTTGGTGGGGATTATTTGCCAGCGCGACATCAACCGCACTTTGCTCCGCGAACTTTCCCGCGAGTTCAACCGGTTGGAAAGTAAGGCCAAGGGTGTCGATGCCGACACCGCTTCCGGGATTTACGTTTACCGCGAATTCCCGATCTGCAAATACGATTTCGAGCGCGCAGGCAAGGCGTCCAACCAAATCAAGAAACTTTTGCAGGAACGCAACATCGCCCCAAAAATCATCCGGCGAATCGCCGTGGCGGCCTACGAGTTGGAAATCAACCTTTGCGTCCATTCTGATGGTGGGGTACTCACTTGGGAAATCGTCAACGGCAAGTCGGAAATCATCGCCCGCGACGCCGGCCCCGGTATCGAGGACGTAGAGTGGGCGTGCCGCGATGGCACCTCTACCGCCAACGAGTGGATCCGTTCGCTTGGGTTTGGCGCGGGCATGGGACTGGCAAACGTGAAACGGGTTTCTGATTCGTTCGAGATCTACTCCCGCAAAGGATCCGGCACCACCGTGAAATCGCAGATAAACATCGCCGAGGCGCAACAAAAGCAGGTGTGAGATGGCCATTCGCAGCATGACGGGATTCGGGCGCGGCGAAGCGTCCAATGAAACTTACAAAGTTACCGCAGAATTGAGTTCGGTCAACCGCAAACAGTTTGATTGCAGCGTCACCCTGCCGCGCGAATTGGCTTGCCTGGAGGCGGATTTCCAGAAACTGGTTCACGGTTACGTCAACCGCGGTTACGTAAAGGGAGCGGTCACGCTGGAGACGGTGTCGGGCGGTTATTCCGCCGCGTCTTTGGACGGTATCCGCAAGCAAGTGGAATCCCTGCGCCTGATTTCCAGCGAGTTGGGGTTGAAGGATACTCTGACCTCCTCCGACCTGCTCCGAATCCCCGATATTTTACGGCTCCGTTTGTCGATTCGTGATTCCGAAGAGCTTTGGCCGCTGATTCAACAGGCCGCCACCGACGCCCTTGAGGAGATGACCAAAATGCGGGAGCGCGAGGGATCCGAGCTGGTGGCCGACCTTCGCCAGCGTTTCAACACGCTCCACGACATGGCGGGGAAAATCCGCGACATTGCGCCGCGGGTGCCGGTCGCTTATCGGGCGGCGTTGGAACGCCGTTTGAAAGAATTGCTGCAAACCGGCGGAGAAGCGATTGACCAAGCGCTCGTCGCCCGCGAGGTGGCGGTGTTCGCCGACCGTTGTGACATTAGCGAAGAGCTTACCCGCTTGGAAAGCCATTTCATGCAGGCCGAAAAAATCTTCGCCGAAGAGGCCGCTTGCGGTCGAACGCTGGATTTCCTTTGCCAGGAGTTCTTCCGCGAAATCAACACCATCGGCTCCAAAGCCAACGATGCCGAAATCGCCAAATTCGTCATTGCGCTCAAAGCCGGCGTTGAGGCGATCCGCGAGCAGGTGCAAAACCTGGAATAACCATGGGTGTGCTGTCAAATTTCCGGGTGGTGCTGGTCGGCACCCTTTACAGTGGCAACGTGGGGTCGGTATGCCGGGCTATGGCCAATATGGGTTTCAGTGATTTGGTGCTGGCCGCGCCGAGGCTCTGCGACGATTGGTCCGAGGCGGAGCGCATGGCGGTGCACGCCACCGGGATTCTCCAGCGTTGCCGTAAAACCGAGACTTTTGAAGAGGCCGTTTCCGACTGCTCGTTCGTGGTGGGAACAACGGCGCGCGGCGGGTTGTACCGTCAGCATGTGAAGACTCCGCGAGAATTGTCGCCGACCCTGTTGCAGTTGGCGGCCAACTCCAAGGTGGCGTTGGTTTTCGGACGTGAGGACAAGGGTTTGATAAACGACGAAATCGCCCGCTGCACCCATTTGATACGCATTCCTGTTGATCCCGATTATACCTCCTTGAACCTTTCTCAGGCGGTATTGCTTTGCTGTTACGAGCTTTTTTCCGCATTAGGTACATACGAGCCGCCGGTCGAAAAATCCGAACCCGCGCAAATGGCACGTAAGTTGAGACTGTTGGACATTTGGCGCGGAATGCTGCTGGAAATCGGTTTCATGAAGCCCGACAAAGCCGACCACATGATGCAGGGGATCCAGCGGATTTTCTCCCGCGGAGTCTTTTCGGACGATGACGTGTCTATTATGATGGGTGTCGCCCGGCAGGCGGATTGGGCATCCAAAGCCGATCCAAACCGCGACCGCGGATAAAGCCAATCCATGGCGTGTCTACGCCTTCTGGCAAACAACCCGTTGCCTTCTTTCAGAGTATAATGATGATTGTCCCGCCGCTGTACTTGAGGCGAAGCCCGGTCGATTCTTTGGCAATTTCAAATGTTCTCGCCGCAGTTTCTGGATCAAGCACGAATGACACTCCTGTGACCGGCTCCTTTTCCCATGTGACGATGTATGGCGATTCGCTCGTTGCGATTTCCTCCAAGTCCGTCCGTCCCGCGAGATTCACCGTAATCGTCCCGGCGGAGAATTGGAGATCGCAGAGGGTGTTGTTTGCGTTGTTGCCGTATTTCGGGTTTGTGAATACGCAATTGTACGCGCCGGACCAATGCGAAATGTCCAACGTCGAGCCGTCCATCATCGTCATGTTCAATCCGCGTACCGTCTGCGGCGTATAGGTACCGAAAATCTGCAACCGGCTCGTCGAATAGCTGTACACCACATTCGCCTGGTCTGGCGGATTCGCCGTGAAGTCACAAACTTGCGAAGTCGCAACCCCGCCCGAGGAAAGGCGCAGACACGTGTTGCCCAGATCGAGGTTCAGCCCGTCTCTGCCGCGTAGTTTGTAGATTTGCACATACCCTTTCGTCTCGTTGTTGTAGGTGTTGACCGTGACGGTGAAGGTTCCGTTGGAAATCGTCACGTCCCCCACATGCAGATCGGGATCGTAGCCGTCCATCACAACGGAAAGCGTCTTTCCGCCGAGATTCCAGACCGCGCCGGCGGGGAGGGTCATGTCGTGGTTTGCGGGCAATACGGCGAACTCGATAGTTGAATCTTCCGTCATGCTTAATGTCGAGGGTAACGTGGCGTTAACGCCGTTATTCGCGATTTTTCCGCCGGCGAGAACAAGGTTCACGGAAGAATCGGCATTGCCGTACGCATCGTATGTCGTTCCAGTCGGAACATGGACGACACCGCTGCCGAAATGCCCGATGCCGGACGAACCAACGCGAACGGTTCCGGCAACCACGTCCGTGCCGCCACTATATGTCTGACCCGACTTCGCGGCTGAGAATGTGCCATCTCCCTCTTTCTTGAGTTTAAGGTTTCCGGTCAATGATACGCCTTCGTTGGCAAGCGTCGCGCCCGATGCAACCGAAATGCGCAACATGCCGGGTTCGCCGTCCGAGGAGTCGGTCACGGTAAACTGGCTCAATGCCGCGCTGTTTTCATCGCCGAGATAAAGTGTATGCCCTTTGAGGTCAATCACTGAGTTTGCCGTCACTTTGGCGAAATCAAGTCCGCTCCAATCCGTCGCGTTTGTTGGAGTGGCGTTGTTGAATCTGATGCTCGCACAGACGGGCGTTGCCGCGCCGCTTGGCACGGCGAACGCCGTCTCTCCGGTTATCGTCACCGCCGTATCGGTGGTCGGCACGGTACCATCGACCACGATGCCGTATGCATTCTCGCAAACCCAGTTCGCGGAATCGGTGAAGTCGAGCGGATCGCTCCCCAAACCCGTGTAGGTAGCGGTGACAGGAATAGTGTCGCTCGCAGTATAAACCTTTTCGGAGACGCAACGCACCCATCCCTTGCGCACGGCGTCGCAGTCCGAACCGGCGGTGAGCGCGGTGTCCGCGCTCGTCTGGAATTGCCCCGTCACCGTGTCGAACATCCCCACTGTGCCGCCGGCATCAACGGCGGGCATATAGTTGCGTACCTTGCGTTTGGGGGTGTAGAGCGAGAAGGTCTTGAAGTAACCGATCATCGTGTCGTCATAAATTGCTCCGTTCTTCAAGTTGCGGTAAAGCGCAATGCCGTATCCGCCTTCGATGAAGTTTGCGGCGGTGATTCCGCTGCCGTAAGACGTACCGTTGATGACGAGATTAGTTGTGGAGAACACAACGTGGTAGTCTGTGTCGTTAACGCAGCTGCCGACGAACTGGTAGTTGTTCCCGGTGTTTAATTCGCGATCCCACTTGTTGTGGTTGCCGTTGCCCGATCTGCGATAGCGGCACATGCCGTAGTTCCCTTTCTTGTCCGTGCCGCAGAACGCACCGAATATGTTCTCGTAGATTGCGATCTGCGTGTCGTTCTTACCCGTACCCCATTCCGTGTTGTCGGCGGTTAGTCGCACGTCAAACTCCGCGACGAGGTCGCGACGCGGCGCGATGCCGGTGTCAATCCAGGCGTTACCGTCCGAATGGGCGTATTCAACCTCCTTTGCGTACGGAAGGCTGTCCGTCTGCATCAGGAAGAAGCGGAACTTCGCGTTCGCGGCTTTAAGTTCATTGGGTACAGTGTATGAATGCGTCGTCGTGTCCACTGGAATGTCGGCGATTTTGTCGAACGATTCCCATGCGTGCTTGTTCCCGCCCGCATCATCAGACCCGTAGGCAATGTATAGCTCGTGCGTCATTGTGCGGCGTCCGCCGAATGCCAGCGTGTACTCGCCGTCTGCAACCGAGACCTCCATTGTGGGCGCGTCGTTCGCATCGACCTTCAGCAGGTCGCCCAAATCCATGCCTGACCTTCCGCACTCGTAGATACGGCGGATGTCGTCATGCGAAAGCCCGCGCGTCCAAAGCGCGAAATCATCAACTTCGCCGACGAAGTGCTTTGAATAATTGCCCGTTCCGTCTTGTCCAATGTAGAACGGCAGGCCAGATGCCAGTGTGGCGGCGGAGAACTGTCCGGACACCCAATAGAGCGTCCCGTCACTGCGACCCTGGTAGAGCGTGTACGTACCGTTCTCGGAATACGTGACGGCGTAGAAGGTCCATGCCGATGCACCCTCGGTCGGCATTGGATAGATGTCCATGCGTCCTGAACCGGAACCGATGTTGAGGCCGACTCCCGCGCCTGATGCGGGGGAGGTCCATCCCGCCTTTTTTCTAGACGTGAGAATCATCCCCTTGACATTGCCCGACCAAGACTTGTTGCCGAAAATGACGGGATCGCCGCCGGCGTCGCCCTTGTCGGCGAACTTTGCCCACACAACCGCCGCGAAGCTGCGATTGGAATCCTCGAACGAAAGCGATTCGGAGCCGGCGAGTTTAAGGACGTTGTTCGTGGAGACGCTCATGCTATTGCCGTGCATTCCGTTCGCCACTAGGGTTGGTGAGCCGACGATTTCCGGCGTGACGGAACTGCCAGCGACCGCGTTGTCGGTCATCGATTCGTTGAACGAGAGATATACGGACAGACCGTCATTGAGTGTCCGTACCGTCTCCGCCGCGCCGTCGCGCAGCGAGGCCTGAAGCCCCGCAACCGTGATGCCGAAATGGTGGAGCGCGGACGCCGCCACGTCGAAGTTGTACGGTGTGCCGGGGATGCGACCCTGCGTTATGTTAGTTCCTGCTATAACAATCGGAATGGTCTGGGCGTGGCCGCCTGCGGTAATCTGTCCATGGTATGTGCCGTATCCGCCGTGGTCGGAAGTGACGGCGATGAGCCAGTCCTCGTCCGCGAAGGTCGGACGGGACGCAATCGCGTTGAGGCAGGCGCCGATGTAGCCGTCAACCGTCGCTACGGCGGCGAGGTATCCGTCGGTGTAAGAATAGTATTGCCCCGCGTGACCAGCGTGGTCAACCGCGTCGATGAAGTACAAGGTCGCGTCCGGCGCGTTCGCGGCAGCGAGACGCGACGCGAGCGCGGCGGCGTTCTCGTTGTCCGAGTCGCCCATGGACTCTATGCCCTCGCTCGGGGCGATGTTACCGTCCGGGCTCCAGGAATAGACGAAGAGCGCTGTCGCTCCCTGCTTCGCGTCAATGACGCGCTTGAGCCACGTCGGCATAGCGGACGGAGTTCCGTTTTCAAGTATGGTGTTCGATGTCACACCGTGCGTTGCCGGATTGAATCCCGTCGCGATAGAGACGTGGTTAGGCGCGGAGGACGGCGCGGAGCCCGGAGTGATCTGCCCCGTCACCGACCATGCGGCCTTGTAGCCACTCTGCCATTTTCCGGTGCGCAGTTTTTCAAGGTTGGGCATGTATCCCGATTCGATCGCGTCGGCGCGAAGACCGTCCACCATTACCACAAGCGACATCGAACGCTTAACGCCTTCAGCGAACATCGCTAAAGGCATCATAGCCATGCATAGGATGACAATCGCAACAAACCCCCAATCATCGACCCTTGCGAGCGGCTTTCCATTGAACATTTTCCCTGCTGTCATGGATTGGTCCCTTTCGTTGGCTGGTAACTGCGGCAACGCTTTGCAATAGATTTGCCGTGCCTTTAGTTTCGGGGATGTGGCAACCCCGATACAAAAACGGAAATATGATACTAATTTCGGTCTTCGAGTTCAAGCGGGAAAACGAGCGGCGCGACTAAAGTTGACGAAAAATGCCCTTGACCGCATTGGGGTAAACTGTTAGAATCACCGCCAGTTTTAAACGGTATGCCAGCGAGCGGTGTAAGCCCAAGACGACATAACCGTTTCGACCCAGTAAGCAAGGAGTTTGCAATGGATTTGTCACGCCGTTTCTTTATCGGCAGCGCGCTGTCGTTCACCGCGTTTTCAGGATGCCGTGTTTTCCGCGCCCCGGGCGGATTGTTTTCCGGCGCCCCCAAGCTTAAGTTCGGGGTGGTGTCCGACATCCACATTATGGAAACGGCCGGCGACACCGGTCGCCAGGGGGATACAAAAACGTTCGTCCATACCCTTGAGTGGTTCCGCGACCAAGGGGTGGATGCGGTGATGATCGCCGGCGACATGGCCGACAAGGGGATGGTCGAGCAATTGCAAAAGGTCGCCGACGCTTGGTTTAAAGTGTTCCCCAACAACAAGGCGCCGGACGGGCGTACCGTCGAAAAGGTGTTCATTTACGGCAACCACGATTGGGAAGGCGCCGGATACGGCGGGTACGCCAAGAAGCGTTTCCCGAATGACGCCGAACGCCCGAAACATATTCTCAGTACTGATTACAAGGGGAATTGGGAACGCATTTTCCAAGAAGAGTACGCTCCGATTTATCTGAAGCAGATTAAGGGATATTCCTTTATCGGGCACCATTGGGACGGGTACGGCAGGAGTGAAAAATGCTCTTTTGACCGTATCGAAGATTTTATGTCCGCCAACGGGAAGAAACTCGATCCCGCGCTGCCGTTTTTCTATACCCAGCATCCCCATCCGAAAGACACCTGTTACGGTCCTTGGGCTTGGGGACACGACAGCGGCGTGGTCACCAAAACCCTCAGCGCGTTTCCCAATGCCATCGCCTTTTCCGGGCATTCCCACTATTCGCTGACCGACGAACGCTCGATCTGGCAGGATACTTTTACCTCCATCGGAACCAGTTCGCTCCGTTACAGCGGGCGTACTTACGATTCCCGTCCTCCGTGCGGATACGAAAATACCGGCGCGGCCGGCAACCGCGACAAAATCGACCCGCTTAAGATGATGCCGATCGCCGATCCAACAGACTGCCGCCAAGGTATGCTGGTAAGCGTTTATTCCGACCATATCACCTTTGCCCGCCGCGAGTTTCTTACCAATCTGTTCGTGGGCGACGATTGGGTGATGCCGCTTCCCGCCGCCGAATCCAAACCGTACGCGTTCGCCGTCCGCAAACATAAGTTTCGTGCCCCGGAATTTCCCTCGGACGCAAAGCTTTATGTGACGCGGATCAAAGCCACCAACCGCGGTGGCGCCGGAATCCCCAAGACCAAGAAGGATGCGTTCAAGCTGGCGTTTCCGTCGGCAATAGCGGTAAAAGGCGCCCGCCCGCACGAATATGAAATCAGCATCATCCCCGATAAGGGCGAGAAAAAGAGCAAATACGTTATAGCGACCGGTTATAACCATTCTATTGAATCTCCCAAAGCGAGGAAAGGCGACACGTGTGTGATCGCCGCCGACATTACGCCGCCCGACCAGCCGTTCCACTTTGAGGTGGTGCCGCTGGATTCCTTCTGGAACGCGGGAAAACCGCTGGCGTCGCAAAAAATCACCCGCCAAGGGTAACTGCTTACAGACATGAAGTTTTTTCTCCACACTTACGGCTGCCAAATGAACGTCCGCGATTCCGAAGCGGTATCCGCGGTGCTTTCCGCCGCCGGGTATGTCGCGGCGGAATCCGAGCATGACGCCGATTTGGTGATCGTCAACTCGTGCAGCGTGCGGGCCAAGGCCGAAGACAAGGCGCTGGGTAAACTCGGTTTGCTTTGCGCTTCGCGCCGCGACCATCCCGGACGTTTGGTGGGATTGATGGGATGCATGGCGCAACGGTTGGGGAATGAAATCTTCAAACGGGTCCCGACGCTGGATTTTTCGGTCGGAACCCGCCGGGCCGGGGCGATTCCGCGGCTGGTGGAACGGGTAATGGCCGGCGAACGCGGGATCAGCGAATTCTCCGATCCCAACGAGGTGCCGGACGTTCCGGAAGCGCATACCGAGGACGGAGGTTTTTCTGCTTTTGTCACCATCTTGTTGGGCTGCAACCGCCGTTGCGCCTACTGTATCGTTCCCGATGTGCGTGGATGCGAATACAGCAGACCGGCGCGCGAGATTGTCGCTGAAATCGCCGCGCTAACCCGGCACGGCGTTTGCGAGGTTACCCTGTTGGGCCAGAGCGTGATGAACTACGGCCGAATGAACCCGGTGTGGGATGACGCGATTGACCCGCCGTCACCCGGCGGCTACCGCGAGCCCTTTGCGCGGCTTTTGGAGGCGGTTGCCGCCTTGCCAGGCATTTTGCGCGTTCGTTTCACCTCCGGCCACCCCTCCGGCTGTACCGCCGAATTGGTGCGGGCGATGTCCACCATACCCCAAATCTGCCACCACCTGCATCTGCCGGTGCAGTCTGGTTCCGACCGCATTTTGAAGGCCATGCGTCGTGGTTATACCCGCGGGCAGTACCTTGACGCGGTGGGCAGGTTGCGTTCGGCGATGCCGGATTTCGCGCTCACCACCGATGTGATTGTCGGTTTCCCCGGCGAAACGGTTGAGGATTTCGAGCAAACCCGCAGTTTGATGGATGCCGCAGGATTTGACAACGCCTTTATTTTTAAGTATTCGCCTCGTCCGGGTACCCCGGCCGCAGCAATGGAGGACGATGTTTCGGAAGCGGAGAAGATGCGGCGCAATCAGGTGTTGCTGTCCGATCAGGATTTGCGCGGGGTCCGAAACAACGAATTACTGGTCGGGACGGTCCAGCAGGTGTTGGCGGAGGGGCGCAGTTTGCGCAACGCCAAACGTTGGGCCGGTCGTTCGGACGGCAACAAAATCGTGGTGTTTGAACCGGTGCCGGGTATTCGCGCCGGAGTTATCGTCCCCGTCCGCATAACCCGCGCCGCCCCACAGACGCTTTACGGCGAGGTGGTGCAGTGACGGAAACGGTTACCATTGAGAAGTGCGTTTACGGTGGTGACGGCTTGGCCCGTCTCGACAACGCGGTGGTGTTCGTTCCGGGGGCCTTTCCCGGAGAAACCGTCCAGATCGAAATCGTGCAGCGCAAGCGTTCTTTTCTGCGAGGGCGTATTGTGAAGTTGCTCACGTCGAGCCGCGACCGGATTGATGGTTCGGATTGCAGGCTTTCCTCCGGTTCACCGGTTCCCGGTTGCGTTTACGCCGATCTTGCCTATCCTGCGGAATTGGCCGTCAAGCAGGCTCAGCTTCAAGAGGCACTGGCTAGATTGCCGGGATATGACGGATTGAACCTGCTTCCGCCGGTCGCGTCGCCCCGCCACCTTAATTACCGCAACAAGCTCACTTTGCATTGCGGCTGTAATCGCGACGGACGGATTGCGCTCGGTTATATGCGGGAACGTTCCCATCAGATTTTGCCGACATCCGGCTGCCCGCTCTCCGACCCTGCAATAAACATCGAGTTGTCCCGGTTGTTGCATCCGCCTATCGTGCGGCGTTTTCGTCCCGGCGCGGATGTGGTGTTCCGTTGCACCGAATCCAACGGCGCGGGATGGTACAGCGCCGCCATGCGGCATTCCACTTTACCCCGGATGCTCACCGAGCGTACCCCGTTCGGGTCGCTCCAAGTTCCGGCGGACGGTTTCTTTCAGGTAAACCCCGCTGCCGCTTCGTTGCTTATCCGGAGATTGACGGAATGGTTTTCGTCAATCTCCGGGGCGGGAGAGATTGTTGACCTTTATTGCGGCGTGGGGGCGTTGGGTCTGTCCTGTCTCGTTAACGGGGGAACTCGCTTGGTGGGTGTGGAGTCGGGGCGGGCGGCGGTTGCTGCCGCACAGAAAAATTCCAAGGCGTGGAATTCACCGGCGGATTTCCGTTGCCTGGAATTGGGCGCGGAACATTTTGATTTAAACGGGATTCTGGCGCATCGGGACCAAACCACCGTTATCGTTGACCCGCCACGCGGCGGCATGGCGGTAAACGTGGCGCAACAACTGCGTGACAGCGTTGTGCCGAGAATTTTTTGCGTATCCTGCGACCCTGCCACCTTGGCCCGCGATTTGAAGATAATTCTCGAAGGCGGCTACCGCCTCCGCCGCGCCCAGCTGTTCGATCTGTTCCCGCGTACCGCCAGATTCGAGACGCTCGTCGAAATATCGCTGTAACATGCGGGACGGTGCGGCGTCGGGCGGAGTTTTATTACTGTCCCGTTGTCCAAAGCGCGGCTTGGTAGAGATGTTCGAGAAATTCCGGTCTGGCGAAACCGGAAGCGTCGTGTCCAAGCGCGGAATAATAAACGCGGCCCTTGCCGTAATCCTTTGTCCATTCCAAAATGTGGAGTCCGTTTACTGCGGTGTGTCCGCGCGACTTGAGCCAATCCCGCATCTCCTCTGGCATGGTATCAGCCCGGAATGTGAGCACCGGAGTAACGGCACCGGGTACCATGTCGTTTACATAAATCTCCTCGTCCGGCCAAACGTAATCCTTCGGCAGACACGCGATCGCGGGATGGGTGCGGTCTGCTTCGGAGAACGGCACGGGGAAGTGCTTGGGGTAGTGAAAGAGGAAGGTCCCGCCCAGAAAATCCCGCCATGCCGCATTACCGAGTTCGCAATTGCTCGCGGAGTGCAGGACGAGCGTTCCGCCGCCCGCTTTCGCCCACGCATAGAAGGCTTCGCGCTGGGTTTCGGTCTCAAACTGTTCCTCGTTGGCGCAGGCGAAGACCACGCAGGGGCATTTCCGGAATCCTTCGGTGCGGAAGATTTCGGGATCGTCCGTTACCTTTACCTTGCGGCCCTTGGCCGTGAAATATGCCGCCATATTTCCCGCGCCGGTCTCGGTGGAGAAATGATGGAACGAGCCTTTCGGACCTACAGCCCCGGTCTTTGGATCGCGATGCCATTTCCAACGCGTATAGAGCAGCACGTCATAAGGCTTTTCGCTGACTATGGCGGGCAACAATGTCACCAGATTCAGCAAAAGCCGCTTATAGACGGGATCGTTCATCTCTTTCTCGGAACGGGGATTAACGCACGGTCCGACAAGAGTGACCGCGCCTTTGCCGTAGGCGTATTGTGCGATCGACGTCGCGATACGGCATTTGTGCGTGTCTGCCACGCCCAGCAGACAGCGGTCGCCGGAAAGGTACATTCCGTGACGTGACTGACCGACAAAACCGAAAAGCGGCATGTCTAGCCGTCCCTCCGGGAATCCGGCGAAAAGCTTTGGGCAGTTGGTGAAGAATACGCCGCCGCGCTCCTGCGCGGGCGCGGTCAACACGCCGCCGTAGGTGTGACCGAGCCGCTTCGCAATCACTTCGCTCCAACGGTCAGTATTCTGCAAAGTGACGAAGTGCGTGCCGTGACGAACGGCATCCAGAATCCGATCGATGGCTCCTTGCGAATAGTTCGGTTCGAGATGGCAGAAGATGACATCGGGATAAACCCCTTGCGCCGCCGCTTCGGGATCGAACTCTTCCGCGTCCAGTCCCCATGTCTTGAAGAGCGCGAGGTGTTCCAACGCGCCCCAGAAGCGGATCTTCCGGGCTTTGTGGTCGGGTTGCACGGCGGCGTCAACCGCGCCCTGTGCCGCCGGTTGCGCCGCGAGACGGCAGAAATCGGCATAACTATCCATTCCCGCCACCGGATGCGTGGCGAGATAGCGTTCCACCTCATCTGAGAAAGAGCGCGGCACTTCGTCGTCGGCATTCGATATGGACAACATACAGAACGCGAGCATTGATATTGCAAAACGGACAATATGGTGATTCATCATTTCCCTCTTTCTCCAATTTCAACGCAGAACCTTCATAACCTCAACCATGTAATGGAACTCCCGCTTGTCGCCTTTCTTCATCTGGAGCGTTCCGTTAAACATCTCCGGAAAGGCGATGAAGTGGAACCCGTCGCCGCCGTTCTTTTCCGGCCAATGCAGGGTGTAGTTGGCCGTCGGCTTGTCGGCGATAAATGAAAGCCGAGTAGTATCACCGGTACGTTTCGACTTTGCGTAAACGTCCATACGCGGCGAGACGTCGCCGTAACATCGCGCGTCAACCGAACCGAGCGCATTCGTGTAGGAGTATGAAAACGCAGCGTTTTTCGCCAGACGCGCGGAAAGCCCGGCGTATCCGTTACCGTTGCAAGTCCCTTTTTCCTTGTCCCATTGGGGTTTGCTGGCGGTGAACGCGAGATTGTCCAGCGCTTCGAAACGGCAGGTCCATTCGAGGGTGTAATTGCCGTCAGGGCGGACAACCGCGTCCACGGTCCGGCGTTCCCGCAAGATTACGCGGCCGTCAAGGGCATAGTCCAATTCGGAATCGAACTGTGCGCCTTGCGCCGTCTTTTCCTCCCGATGGGAAACCACTTTAGTCACGCCGTGCTGATTCGGTTCCCAAAAGTTAATGCCGTTGATGAATTTCCACGAGAAGAAGCATCCCAAATGCCAAATGTGGTCTTTCGGACGCGCCTCCGTGAGGTATTCATCGCGTGTGCCCGGTACACGAAGTTCAAAGTAGGGTTTACCTTCGGGCGGATCGGGATGATATACGAACGGCAGTACCAATGGTTTAGGCGTCGGGTCGCGCAGATCGACCAGGTTGAGCAGCATCCGTTTGCAGACCGGCAGATCCGGCTTCTCGTAAAGGCGGGGTCCGAAAAGCGTGACCGCCCCGCGCCCGACCGGATATTGCGCGACCGCCGTGGCGATGCGTCCCTGGCTGATATCCGCCACTCCCATCAGGCAACGGTCACCAGTCAGATACATCCCGTGCAACCATTGCCCGATTTCGCGGAATTCGGCGTCAAGCCGAGGTTTTACCGGAAAACCGTCAACGAGTTTCTGACTGTTTGGGAACAGTACGCCGCCCCGTTCCGGCGCACCGATTGTCAGCACCCCGCCGTAAGCGAAACCGAGACGTTTCGCGATTACCTCGCTCCAACGGTCGGTCATGTTCAGCGTGACCACGTGAACCCCTTCCGCCGCCGCCCGGAAGATCATCTCGACGTCGCCATGCGTGTAATATGGCGCTTGGGTGACGAAGATAACATCCGGCAATTCGCCCTTCGCGAGCGCGTCGGAATCCAGCTCCTCCGCATTCAGTCCCCACGAACGGAATACGGGAACCATCATTGGTCCCCAGCAGCGGACTTTCTTCTCCTTGTGTTTGGGCTGAACCGTCGCGTCCACCGCTGCCGGATTGTTGATAGGCGAAACCGCCAGTTTCAAAAGATCTTGAAATGACTTCAATCCCGGTACCGTGTGCGTTGCGAAATACCGTTCCGCGTCTCCCGCGAGATCCCGTGATGCGTGATCTACCGCCAGCAGTGCGGAAACAGCCATGACCCCAATGGCGATTAGACCTGTTCTCATGGTGTCACCTTTACCCGCGTTGCCGGATCTCCTTCAGTGCTTGGGCGACTGAGAACTGCGGCCGCTCGAAGCAGCTGTAGAGCTTCTGGTCTTCCGGATTCGTAAAGGCGCGTTTCACCGGATCCCAACCGATGGAGTGTCCGATGTTGTTCATCGCGTGGTAACCGAGAATACAGGAGATTGTCGAGGTGTTGGCCTCTTCAACCGTGATGTTCGTGTCCTTGCGCGAACGCATTCCGAGGAACCATGGACGGTGGTGGTTTTTCTCGTTGTTGCGCACCACCTGCTTTTCGGGTTCGCCATCCAGAATTTCTTTTTTGTTCGCTTCGCAGTTGCGCCAGACATCAGCCTTTGGCTTGAAGGCGGTATCGACCCGCTTCCCTTCGGGAATCACTGAGGTGCTGCGGCAGGTGGAGATCCAGTCGCCGTTTTCGCCGTAGAACATGGTTCCGCAACGGAACCCGGTGAGTCGCGGCGTACCTAGCCGCATTTCGATGCCGTTCGGGTAGGTGTAGGTGATAAGACAGTCGTCATGCACGTTGAACAGTCGTCCTTTAAGGAATGTGGCCTTTTCGCATTTCACGGAAAGCGGGCCGGTTCCACCCATCGCCCATTGCGCGATATCCACATGGTGGGAACCCCAGCCGGAGATGTTGCCGGTGCAGTAATCCTGGATCTGAAGCCAACCGACGTTTTGTCCCGGGATTTTGGCGACAACTTTCCCGTCCGGCCCGACGGGACGCCAGTGTGTGCGCAACTGCGAATAGCGCACATCGTTGCGGGCCGGTCCGAGCCAGAGATCGAAATTAAAGTCACGCGGGTCGGGTGTCTCCTCCATCGACGGCACGTTCCATTCCGTAGCGGGGCTGTTGTCGATGATTCCCACATCGATACGCTTGAGGGTGCCGATTCGCCCGCTGATCACATACTCGACCCCGCGCCGGAAACCGTCGCCGCATCCGCCTCGGTCGCTCCGCTGCTGGGTGCCGATGTGGAATACCCGTTTCGTGCGGCGTACCGCTTCCACAATCGCCTCGCTCTCTTCGATGGAGAGGGCCATCGGTTTCTGTACGTAAACGTCTTTACCCTTCAAACATGCTTCCACCACCATCCGCGCATGCCAATGGTCCTGCGTGCAGATCATCACGCCGTCGATTCCCGGATCGTCCAGCACCTTGCGGTAATCCATCTCCAGCTTGAGATGATCCATCTTGTGCTGAAAATATCGTTCCGCAACGGGTTTCATGTTAGCTAGCCGCGCCGCATCGACATCGCAGATCGTGGTGAGCATGGCGATGTCTTCGTTCCGCGCGATCCCGCTGATATCCATCGTGGTGCCGATGCGCCCACACCCGATTAGCGCGATTTGCACTTTGTTGCTCGGCGCGGTCTCGCCAAACACGCTAGACGGCACAATCGCTGGAAATGCGCCCGCTGCAAGTGCTCCTTTTAAAAATCCGCGTCTTCCGATTCGTTTTTTCATAACTTTATCCTTTGTGTGGCAAAGGTGTTTTTGACGTTTCACTCTCCCAACAGAACACGCAGTTCCGACAGATTGGCGGCCAACGGAACTCCGGTGGTTTGGAGCCGTCCCAAGGATTGGTGTCCTCGCGCGACCAGTATGCAACTCGTGCCCAATGCGGCGGCGACTTCGGCATCATGCAAGGTGTCGCCAATCATTACCGTCCGTTCCGGCGGTATCGGAGATTGGCGGAGCAACTCTTTTCCCAGCTCAATTTTCGAGGTGCCGTAAAGCGTGTCGATTCCCTTTACCGCATCGAAATATGGAGTGAGTTTGAATTGACCAATTATGCCGGTGAGAAGTTCCTGTTTCGATGCGGAGAGCATAACTTGGCGGTACCCGGACTTTTGAAAATGCTCAAGGGCAGGGATGGTGTCGTCAAACAGCCGCATTGTGGGTTGCGAGAGAAAAATACGGTGGAATTCACAGGCCATCGCGTCCCAATCTTCGGTTTCAAGCCGGAATCCGGCCAGACGATAAAAACCCCGCACCGGGAAACCGAAGATTTCGCGATAGCGGTCTAAGGTCAGGGTGGGCAGATCGCGGCTGGCTAGCATCTGGTTAGCCGCCGCCAGAGCGGCGTCGATGTCGTTGAGAAGTGTGCCGTTCCAATCCCAAATTATTTGACGGTCAACCACGGTTTAACCTCCGGATGGCGCGGTGTACGTCTTTGTCCGCGTAGGGATCGGGCGCATGGTCGGACAATTCGTCGTCGGTGTAGTTGGATTGGATTTCCCGTACCTTGATTTTTCGGTTTTGCAGGTCGGCTTCAAACCGGATTTGCCAAGTGCGGCAGCCGATGGCGTACTCGTTACCGCCAAGTTCTCGCACCCGTTTGCGGCGGCGGTCGAACGGATTGCTGCCGAGTTGCAGTTTACAGAAGCCGATCAGGTCGAGACCGGAAAGTGAAAGGATTTTTCCGGCAATGTCCAGCGCTTCGGCGGAGAAATCGATCTCCCATGCGGCCGCTACGGCCATATCCCGCCAACCGGCGGCGGCATCCGGGAAGGCGTCTGCTTCGGGGATATATGGTTTGATGTCCAGTACCGGGGTTCCGTCCAGCAGGTCGTTCGGTCCGATTCCAAGACCGTCGTCGCTGATGGACAGCAACTCAACGCAACTTAATCCGATGGGATTGGGCCGGTGCGGCGAACGGGTGGCGAAAACCCCGTAACGCGCCCCGTCCGGCGAGACGGGCGGGCGAACCTTGGCTTTCCAGGGTTTGCCGAGATTCAGATGGAAACAGAATAGCACCCAGACGCGGTCGAAACCGCGCAGGTCGGCGGCGGCTTGCGCCATGCGCGCGTCTGGGACGAACCGGATAAATGATCCTTGTTCGGCAAATACCGCTTGGCGCGGAGTTTCGAAGCGGTATTTACGTTCAGACTCAACGAATCCGATGGCTTGGAACCTGAAATAATCCGGAGCCTCGCTCATAAGGGAGTTAATCGTTAAGGGGAACGTCTTGAGAGAAAAGCAGCCGCACCGGACCGAGAATGCCGGAAACCAGCGGCTGGTCATCGCGTGTCCAGTGACGCCAAGTGGTGAAAGTGTGCCGTCCGGTAGGGCTGGGTTTTCCGTCCTTAATCCACTGCGGAATTTCGGCCAGCGCTCCGTTGGCTTTCCATTTACAGTCCGGAGGCAGGAAATCGTCGCCAATCAGCCGGTTGGCCCAAAGGTTTGTGACCTTGATTTCAAGATCGGCGGCACCGTTGGCGGCAGCCACCGCAGAGGTGATATCAATCCGGAACGGCGGTTTCCAAAGCACCGGGTATGCGGTTTGGTTAACTCTAACCTCCGCGAGATTTCGTACCGCACCCAAGTCGAGCCAAACCCGTTCGCCGAAACCCAAGTTCTTGTTCACGGTGAAATGGCCGGAATAGGTGGCGGTTCCGGAAAAGTATTTTATCTCCGGTTCGGGCCGGTCGGTCCAAGAGCAGAGCTTCGACAATTCGATGGTGAGGGTTTTTCCGTCAGGTTGAGGGAACTTCGCCGTCCAAGGCGAGTCCAACACTTGATCGGGAGGAAGCTCGCCGACTTGAAGCCCTTGGCGTTCGCCGGAAGAATATTCGACCGTAACCGCGAGCGGCGCAAATGCGGTAAACACGGTCTTCCCGTTATCGCAATGAAGCGTACCGCCGGGCGGCGGATAAGAGGCGAAGGAATCATGCGGCAGAACTAAGACGGAGTTTTCTTTAACGGTTACGGAGCGGTCATTCCCGTCAAGCCGGTAATCGATTTTAGCTTCTTTAACGGTCTGACGGGCCGGGTCGCGGCCGGCGAGTTCGTTGGAGATTTTTACTTCGAGCCGGTCGTTGGCGATCTCGGCTTGGAGTTTTTTTGTGATGTCCATGGTGTTGTTGGAGTCAAGCACTCCGTACACGGCTTTGACGATTTCGAGCCGCTTGGCGTTGGTCTTGTTGGCGGTTACGGTCAATCCGGTAACATGTTTTTCCGCGGCGGCGTTGCGGAACACAACAAAGATAGAACCGGACGGTTCAAAATGCAACGGTACGATGGTGCGGTTGTCGGCCTCGCGCCAAACGGCGGCCGTTCTGGTTTTACCGGTTTCGGCGTCCCAAAGTTCCGGAGTTTTTCCGGCGACCCGGAAGGCAACCTCGAAATCAGTCGGGGCGGTGTTGCCTAACGCAACGAAGTAAATGTCGGCCCCGCTGTCTGCCCGGCGGTGGATATAGGAGAATTTGTTGGTGAGGTCGGGATTGAGACATTCGCAATCCTTGGCCAGCCCAAGTTTCTCTAATGCCTCACCGGCCGTTATCGGTTCGACGCTACGTTGCCAAAGTTTTTCCACGCGGTCGCGGAGTTGGCGGTCGGCCCCACTGCCGCCGGATAATCCAAGTATCCGCCGGGGTTTGGTTTTGCCGACAATTTTCGCGGATTGGGCGGCCAGCCGTTCCAATTCGCCGATTGTTTTCAGCGACATCCATTCGCGGTCCGGCAAAACGAGCATGCGGTATGAGGTGTTGCCGGGGCTGACGATGCGCCCGTCGGCCGTTTGTAGTTTCGGCAGAGCGTCTGCTCCGCAAATGTCCCAGTCGTAGCCGGTCGGGTGCCCGGCCGGACGTGCTCCGCGGTCGTAGGAATGCCAGCGGTCGATATCCAGCCCGTAGTTGGGGGCTTGGTCGCCGACGAAGAACAACGCGTCGGCAACGAAGGTTCCGGATTGAAGCAGGTATTGGCAGCGGGCTTGATAAGCCAACCAGTCGGAAGATTGGTTCCACCAGGTTAGGGTGCGCTCGAAATGCGTACCGTGCGGACCCATGGTCATGCCGGGGAAGTGGGCGGCGTCAACCCATGGTTGGTGGGCGTAGCGGTGGTAAACCATGCGGTTGATCCCGGTACAGTAGATGCGGTCGCCTTGGGCTTTGAGCGAGAATGGGTCTTTGAGCCAGCGTCCGGTTTCCGGCCCGGCGGTAAACGCCTCGGCCGCGACAAATTTCTGTCCCCAGACGTGGGAAACGGAGGCTCCGAAATGCCCGTTGCCGCCGCTGCCCAACCCGTTTCCGGCGGAGGCCCAGAACTCGCCCATCGGGATGTCCGCCCAACGGCTGTATGCCAGGTCGTCGCAAGGCGCGTTGCCGTAACCTTCCAGCGACAGGCTCATTCCGTGGCGGTGGCAGAGTTCGGCGAATTTTTTAGAATAGTTTTCGCAGAAGAGTTCTGATATGGTGGCGCGGAAATCCTCCAACGCGCGTTCGGTCTCTTCCACGCTGCCGATTATGCGCCCGGAAAACACCGTGAGGTAGGGGATGAAACTGTAGCCGCAGCGTTTTTCGAATATTTTGTCGAAACCCCGCGTCCAGTTTTGGCAACCAACCTCGTAACTGTCGATGAGCGTGTTGTTGAGCGCCGGCGGTCGGGTTGGGGCGGCACCGCGCCGTTTGCCGGCGTTTTCAATCACTTTGCCCACGTAGGCGTTGAAGGATCGGGTGACAGCTTCGGAATCGAGTTTGTCGCATTCCAAGCCCGCGCCGGCGGGGGTGGCGGGGCGGGGGTAGGCACCGTTACAGGCATAGCCGATGCGGAGTAACGCCCAATCGCCGGGCGGCGCTTCCCACTGTAACGAACCGTCTTTTTTCATGAGGGAGGTTAGATTTACGATGCCGGCTTTGGGAACGGTAAAGCTTGGCTCAAACTGATATGGGCGGTACAGAATTTGACTGCGGAATTGAAACAGTTTGTCGGCCGCTTGCGGCAATCCCGCTTTGGCCTCAGGCCGAAGCTCTGTGATTTTATATGGCGAGGCGGACGTAAGTTCAATGTTTACCCGTATTTTGCCGGCGTTGACGGCGGGTACGGGAATGTAAGACTCGCGGGGGGAATCGCCGTATGAGCGCAGAAACACTTTATAGCTGTTGACCAACGGACGGAAGGCGGATCCATCCGCGTCTGCCGATTCAACGGTTACGAAACAGTGGTCGTAACGGTTTTGCGTGGTCATGCTAAGGGTCAAGCCGCGCAATGGGAAAGGTTTGCCGAACGAAAAAACGATTGGGGACGGTACTTTGTCTTTACCTTTTCTCTGAAAATCGATCCCGTTTTTGGTTTGCCCGTCGGTCAAAAATCCCAGTTGCGTCCGCCGGTCGAGTTTCGGCGCGGAAACGGTCATTCCATAGTCCTGCAAAGAAACCGATTCGGCGGCGGGCAGCGGTACCGCCAGCACGGCGATGTCCTCATAAAAGTTGTGCGGGTTTGCGGGTTGCGGCAGAGTGCCGTCGAATGCGCCGCTGCAGCAGGTTTCGGTGTAAACCACGCTTTTCATCGACTCCTCCGGGGTTACCCACGGACCGCCGGTGGAACTCCATCCTGAACAGTTGGCCAGGCAGATTTCGATGCCAAGCCGCTCGGCTTCGGAAAGCGCGAAATCCACCAGATCGTACCATTCCGGCGAGAGGAAATCCACTGGCCCTTTGGGGATGCCGTCGGAGACATCGAAAATTTGCGCCCCGCCAATTCCGGCGGATTTCATCGCCTCCAAGTCGGCGGTGATTCCGGCTTTGGAGACATTGCCGTTCATCCAGTGCCACCAGACGTGGGGCTTGGCCGAATCCGGGGGATTGGCGAATTCCGCCCGGAGTTGTTCATCGGGGACGGGGGCGGCTTGGGCAAAATTGGCAATTAGGAACGGCAGCACAAACAGGATATAGGCGGAGCGCATGGTTTCCCCCGGATTTTCGTTATTGGTTATTTAAAGGATCCGGAACGGATGCCGTCGGCAACCTCGAACAACGTTTCCGGATAGTCGGTGGTGAAGTGGTCGAATCCCAGATCCCAAAGTTTGCGGTAAACGTCTTTGTTTGTGCCTTCGGTCCAGGTTACAGTCTGGGCGGAAACGCCGTACTTGTGCAGCAGTTCCACGGCGCGCTTGAGAAACGGTGTGGAGGGGCAGAACGGATCGTCGCGCTTCAAGTCTGTGCGGACGTGGATCTGCACTTGGTCGATGCCGTTGAAGCCGGTGGCGGCCATTTCATCAAGCCGTTTTTGGACAAAAGCTTCGGTCTTGGCCACGTTCTCCGGGCTGTTGTCTCGCGGGAAGTTCCCCAGCCAAACCATCGAGCGTCCCTTGGGCGCGATTTTGCGCCAACGGGGGATAAGCCGCCAGTTGGAGGAGGTGTAGTAAACCTGTTCAATCACGCCGAAACGGTTAGCCAGCTTGGCGATCAGTTCAGGCGGCGCACCTTTTTCGTCCACGTACAGAAGCCGTTCGGGGCGGCCTTTCATGGCGGCGAACACCGATTCCATGGTGGCGATGCGGGTGGAGGCGTATTCAGACCCGAGATAAGACCCGGTGTCAATGTCTTTGATTTCATCCCAGGTTAGGTCTTTGATTTTTTTCGTGGCGAAATCTGGACTGATGCCGCGTCCGATGCGTTTGAAGTTGTCGTCGTGCATGGCGATGGCCACGCCGTCCTTGGTGAGGCGGGCATCGGCTTCCGGAGCCATGCCGTGGCCCCAGCACCAGAGGAAGGTTTCCAGCGAATTGTCCGGCTTTGCTTTCGCGCCGCCGCCGCGGTGAATCTGGCAGCGGAACAATCCTTCTTCACGCGGGATGGCGGCGGGTTTTTCCCATTGCGCGGTTTGACAGCCGACCAAAACGGCTAGACTTGCTGATATCAATACGTACTTGGCATTCACGTTTTTCCCTCCTTGAAAGTTTGGCGCGACGTTTTGTCCGACACCATTTGTAATACAATCATGTTAACATTATTTCCCGCCGGCGGCAATCACAAAAATGGGGATTGACCGTAATTTGAGGATGTGGTACGATTTCCCAGTTGTGTTTGAAATCTCCTATTTGTCTGAGATATGAAACTTTTGGATCGCGTACACGCGAGGTTTGGCGATTTTTGGTGGTATTCGCTCTGCATTTTTCTGGCGCTACGGCTGACGGATCTGGTTAACGCGGTCATCGGCCTGTGGCTGGTGCCGCATTACGTGCCGGAAGCGGAATTGGGCGCGGTGTTGCCGATTACCCACATTTCAACGGTATTCGGTTTGCCGATCTCGATTCTGGTGGTGACGTTGACCCGGTACGTAAACATTTACCAGACTGCGGGGCGTCCCGGCAAGGTGAAGGCGCTGCTCCGTTGTTTTTGGGGTGCGGCGGCGGCGGCGGTGGTGGTCGGTTGCGCGGCGGCGGCACTGCTGTTGCCGTTGTTTTTTGAGCGGATCCGTATTGTGTCGGGATCGTTGGGGGTGTTGATTGTGGCCTCCGCGTTGCTGGGCACCACGGCGCCGGTGTTCACTAATGCGTTGCAGGGGTTGAAAAATTTCCGCGCGATTTCGTTCATGAATATTTTCACGGCTCCGATCCGCTTGGCGGTGATGCTGGTGACAATGCCGATCCGTGCGCTTTCTGGATACGTGCTGGCGAATGTGGTCGCGCCGTTGTTCCAAATCGTCTGGTCGTGGTTCACGCTCCGTAACCGTGTGCATTCCCGGGACATTTCGGAAAATTTCTGGCGTGAGGATGGACGATCGATGATTCGCTACACGTTTCTTGTTGCGTTGTCGCTGGGCTTTGGCACGGTGGCTACCGCCGTCCAGACGTTGATTATCCGGCAGCGGTTGCCGGAGATCGATTCGGCGGCCTACTATATGATTTCGAGGTTCGCGGAGGTGGCCAGCTACGGCGGGGTGTCGTTGGCGATGGTGATGTTTCCTTTTGCCTCGGAGGCGAACATACAGGGACGCGATTCTCAGCGCATTCTTCGCGGCATGACGTTTGCCACGTTGGTTTTCGGTGGTTTGTGTACGGTCGGCTTGGCGGTCACCGGACGCTGGATCTTCTCGTCGATCCCAAAGTGGCGTCCTTACATAGATTTCGTGCCGCACATGGTACTGCTTTCCGCCGTGTTTACCGTTACCACCATGGTGAACAATTTCTACAGCCACGAATCGGCGTGCAGCAGGTTCGGTTTCCTTTGGTACTCGGTACCGCTGTATTTTGCGCAGTCCGTTGTGCTGGTGGCGTTTTCAGGCTACACGTTTTTTGTCGGACGGTTGCCGGACAGGGTGGTGGAGTGGATGGGCTCGATGCACCTTAATTCGCTGCGTAACGTGCTTTGGGTGGTGCTGGCGTTTTCCATGCTGCATTTCGTTTGCGCCTTTACCAGCGTGGCGATTAGTTCTCGGAAAGACCGCCGTCTGGCCTGAGCACGGTCAAGAGGTCGGAACCGACACGCTGGACTTTGACGATTTTTAGCCGCCGCATATCCGCCAACAGGTGTTCCCCGAACGAAAACGCCGCCACAGCACGGACATCGTTTAATATCGCGGGGGCCTGGAACAGCCGATACTCGTCCACCAGTCCGTTATGGTGCAATGCGCCGGCCAACCCGCCGCCGCCTTCGCATAACAAATGCATCACGTTGGTTTCTGCGCCGAGTCGGCGCAACAAATCCGTCAACGGCAGATGGCCGTCCGGGCCGAGTTTGAAACCCCATACCCGGACCCCGTTCGCCTGAGCGGCGGAGAAGTCCGCGACCCGGTTTTCATCGGTAGCCACGATGGTGCTTCCGGCGGCTTGGTCGGTGAAGATTTTCCATCGGCACCATTGTTTTGCGGTTTTGGCGCGAGAGTCAACCGCCACCCGCAAAAGGTTGTCGCCGCCGCCGATTCGGCAGAGCAGCGAGGGATTGTCCGCCAGCACCGTTCCGGAGCCAACCATTACCGCGTCGGCACGGCGGCGGAGTTGCTGCACTTGCCGCCGGGCCGGTTCGCCGGTTATCCATTGGGAAGTGCCGTGCCGGTCAGCGATGCGCCCGTCCAAGGTCATGCCCAGTTTAAGCGTGACGAACGGCATCCCGCTGGATATGTGCTTGAAAAACGGCTCAACCAGTTTTAGCGCGTCGGCTTCGCAAACCCCGGTTACGACCTCTACGTCGTGTTGGCGGAGCAGTTCGATGCCGTTGCCGCAGTGACGGGAATTATGGTCGATGCAACCGACCACGACCCGGCTGACGCCTTCGCGCAAAATCCGGTCGGTGCAGGGCGGGGTGCGCCCTGTGGTGCTGCACGGTTCCAGCGTAACGTAAAGCGTGGACCCAGCCGCAGATTCGCGGCAGGAATCGAAGGCGTTCACCTCCGCGTGGGGACCGCCGGCCTTGAGATGCCGGCCGGAACCGATCTCCACTCCATTCTTGACCACCACCGCGCCGACCGGTGGGTTCGGGCGGGTGCAACCTTCGCTGAGCCGGGCCAGCGACAGTGCGCGCTGCATCCATTTGCGGTCTTCTTCGGACGCTTTTCCGTTGATAAAACTATTGGTGCTTGACATGACGTTAATATTACCAAAATTTTGCCGAGAAAAAAATATTAAATTTACCCTTGCATTTCCACCCCGGATTTTGATAAATTATTCCGCACTTGAGCGCCCATCGTCTATCGGTTAGGACACCAGGTTTTCATCCTAGTAAGAGGAGTTCGACTCTCCTTGGGCGCGCCAATTTAGGTTTTTCATGGCGGGGCGGATCATGCTCCGTTTTTTTTATGCCTTGAAGAGCGCACCAAGTTTTTTGCCCAGCAGAATGCTGCTTCCGACTAGGGTTACCGCCAAAAAGAGCATCGCCCAAACTCCTAACGCCGTGGCAAGGTATCGTCCCATTCCGGTCAACTGGAAAAGCTCAAAGATGGTTTTGGTGATCGGATAGTAGGTCATCTTTTGGGCAAGCATCAGAGAGTCGGACACCTCCAACATGCTGAAAGCAAACACCAGCAGCGTGCCGGCGATGAGGTTGGCGGCGATAAGCGGCATGGTGACGCGGCGCACGGTCACGGTCGGCGTGGCTCCCAGATTCGCCGCCGCCTCTTCCAGCGTGATCGAGGTTTGCTGCAAGCCGGCTACCGCCGCCCTGACCATATACGGCAAACGGCGCACCGCGTAGGCCAAAACCAGAAAGAGGGTGGGATTTACCCGAATGTCCAACAGTGCGGCCAGTTGCGGATGGTTTTGGATATAGGGTAGGGTTGACAGTTTTCCGCTAACCGCGATAAAGCCAAACGCCATCACCAATCCCGGGACCGCGAGCGGGATCATGGATAAAGCATCCAACACGCCGCGAATACGGATTCTAGAACGCACCGCCACCCATGCCACGGATACGCCCAGCGCGAGGTTTGCCACCACCGCCAGCGCGGAGAAAACCAGACTGTTTCTGATGGCGTTGATGGTCATCGAATGGCCGAGCGCTTCGCGGTAATTGGAGAAGGTGAATTCGCCGGGCAGCATGGTTTGATACCATGAGCCAGGAGCGGAGAAGCTGGTCAAAACCACACCAAAATGCGGCATTAGGGCGAGAAAGACCACAACTGCGAATGGCAGCGCGGCCAGTACGCCTTTCAGACCGTACAGCGGTTTGGGTTGGTGCGGCAGTACCGCCTTGGCCTGCATCGCGAAAGCTTTCCGGCCGAACAGCGCTTTGCTGAAGGCGTAAAGCGCGACGCTGGATGCCAAAACCACGCATACCAGCGCGTAGGGAAACGGGCTGGCGCTGATCTCTTTTAATTCATCGTAAACCTGGACCGCCGCGCATCGGGTGTAGTTCATGATCAGTGGGGTGCCGAGTTCGGTGAAGCAGGCGATGAACACCAGAGTGCAACCGGCAAAAAGCCCAGGGGCAAGCATGGGCAGCGTAATGCGCCAAAAACGGGTCAGTCCGCCGGCTCCCAGATTCTGCGCCGCTTCATCCAGCGCCGGGTCGATATTGGCCAGCGCGGCGGAGACGTTTAGATAGATGATCGGGTAAAAGCACAGCGCCTGAAGAGCCACCACCGCCAGATACCGGTTTAGGCTAAACCAATCGATCGGTCCGCAGCCCAGCACTGCGTTAAGTGTACCGTACGGTCCCATCATCTGCATCGCCCCGATGGCGCCCACGAACGGAGGAAGAACCATCGGCACCAATAGCAACGCTAGAAAAATCTTTTGGCCGCGGAATGCGTAGGCATACGCCAACCATGCCAATGGCACCGCGATAAGAACAGATAACGCGGTCGCGCCGGCGGCGATTTTTAGGCTGTTTAGCAGGCCTTCGGCATAAATGGGGTTTTTGAACACCTCCGCCAGATAGCGGACGGAAAAATGCCCGTTGTCAACGAATCCACCGGCGATAACGGTAAGGATCGGCCAGACCAGAATCGCCCCCAAAAAGACGGAGACGGTCAGAAAAAGGAACCAGGCTTTTCGGTTGGAGAGCATTTTTACTTGGTTTCGGCTTTCGACAACTTGCGGAAGCGCAACAGCGCCTCAAGTAAATAGTAGTCGCCGTAGTTGAGCGGCACGTCAATTTCGCTGTTGCCCGGCAGATGTCCGACCCCGTGTTTGAGCAGGAAGTTGCCGTTGGAGCCGACTTCCGCGAAGTATTCCGGAGAAACCAGCGAGAGTAGTTGACGGATGGCGAAGTCCCGGTATTTTTTCGCCAATTGCGGCGATTCCACCAGCTGGCACAACTCAAACAGCGCGCTGCACATAATCGCGCCGGCGGAAGTGTCTCGGGGTTCGTTCGGGATTGCCGCCGCTTCATAGTCCCAGTAGGGGATCAGATCCGGCGGCAGGTTTTTGTGGCCGGTCAGGAATTCTGCGCTGCGCACGGCACGGGCGAGATAGGCCGGATTCTTTGTCTCGCGGTACATCATGGTGAAACCATACAACCCCCAAGACTGTCCGCGCGCCCAAGGGCTGTCGGCGGATGCGCCCTGCCCGGCGACGTATTGGTAAATTTTCCCGTTGTCGGGGTTGTAATCTATCACATGGAATGCGCTGTCGTCGGCGCGGAAGTGGCGCCGGTTGGTGGTGTCGGCATGCTTACGGGCTATTTCCGCGAATTTTGGATCGCCGCCATGCTTGGATGCCCACATCAGCAGTTCAAGATTCATCATATTGTCGATGATAACCTGGAAATGCCCGCCGTTCCATGAACGGATGAGGTTCATTTTCTCGTTGTATCTGGTACAGAGCGCGGCCGCGCCATCGAGCAGAATTTCGCGGTAGCCTTCAATGTCGGCCAGACGATACCCGTTGCCCGCGCTGCACATCAGCATGAAACCGATATCATGGTTTCCGGTGAAGTGGCGGATTTGCTCCAGCCGGTCGGTGTATTTTTTCGCCAAGCTCCGGAATTTGTCGTTGCCGGTTGCTTCGTAAAGCAGCCAGAGCGACCCGGGGAAGAATCCGCTGGTCCATTCGGTGGGAGCGACGGTCACAAAGCGTCCGCAGTCAATTCGCCTCGGAAAGGCGTTGGTGTAACTTTCCATTCTGGCGGCCAGGCGCAGATATTGTTCGCCGGCCCGGGCAAAAATTGCCGGCAGCATTCCCGGTAATTCGGCGGCGCCAACCGGAACCGGTTCGATTTTCTCCAATTGCGCTCCGTAGAAATAGATCGGGGCGTTGGAAATGCTGACCGTTGCCGGTTTTCCAGATGCACATTTCATAATTTCTGCGCCTAAATGGTTTACGATGCGGACATCGCCTTCTTTGAACGTGGCGCGGTAGATGCCGGGACGGTCGACTGACCACAACGCCCCGGCTATAGTTCCGTCTGGCCGTTTCCATTGCGGTTGGTAAACTTTTTCGTCATCGGTCTTCCAGTGGACGCCGGAAAGCGGCACGGAGCCGGAGGGCCTTAGCCGGATGAGCGCTTGGTATGCGGAATAGGCCGGTTTCGGCGAGAGGTCGCGGTGGGTGATCCCAAAGAATGATTCGGGGTCGTATGGGTCGGTTTCGGGGGCTTGGAATTCGTACCAGAAGATTCGTTCCACGCCTTTTGAGAAGGCGATTAAGTTGGCGCGCGTCACGGTTTTGCTCTGCTTAAGTTCCGTGTTTGTGTTGTTGCTGCGCTCGAATACCGTACTGACAACCAGTGCGCCTTTAAAATCGCTGTTGAACTTGTACACCGCCGCCGCAGTGCCGGTATAACTGTCCAGTTTTCCTTGAAGCAACGGAATAAACCGGTCGCCTTCCTTAAGCAGATCGGGAACGAGAAACCGCGTTCCTTCAATACCCTTATCGTCAATTTGTATGCCTTTGAGCTGATCGGTCGGATGGCAAACCATTTTTTCCGGAACTTTTCCTTTCTCGCCCAGCCACCATGCTTCAACGCCCAACCGAAGCCGGTTACGAAAATCTGCCGGGTTGGTTTTGGCTTTTGCGCTTTTCCCGTTGCTGTCCGTGGTTAGCCCGTAGTAAAGCGGGAATCCGCCAAACTCCACCAATGTGCCGCCGTTTTTTACGTAATCGACGAGCGCGTCTTCGGCGTCGGCGGGGTAGTTTTCGTTGAACGGCAGAACTACGGCGTCAAAACTGTAATTCTGCAAAATGCGGTTAACGTCGGCATAGGCACAACGGCGGATGGCGGTGCCGCCCGGCAGTTCGTTGACCAGCACTTCCGCCATTTCCGGCACTTCGGCATCATATTCTTCAATCACCAAAACATTCCAACGCCCTTTTTTTTCAGGATTGGCGATACTGAGGCCGCATTTGAGCATTCCGGGCACTGCGGTTTTCCGATGCTGGGTAGGCCAGCCGATTTCGGTTATCCACAGCGGTTTGTCGCCGTCCCCGTATTTGGCCATGATTTCGCGAAGCCGCACGATTTCGTTTTCCAAGCGGTTTTCCGGCGGCGCGGGGTGGCTGTAGGGATGGATGTTCATGATGTCGAACGATTTCGCCGCTCCGGCGCGGTAGCACTGCTCGATGAATTCGAACGGCACTCCGGCGGTGCCGCCGAACATGACCTTGATTTTGGGATTGGTGGATTTGACGGCGGCGTAGGTGCGCTTAAGCAGTTCGGTATATTTTACCGGGTCGGGGTCTTTCCAGAATCCGGGAATGTTTTCTTCGTTCCATAGCTCTAATACCGGCAGCCGCTCTCCGTAACGCGAGACCAGCGTTTTCACGTAACCGTCCCAATCTTCCAGACAATCATTTGGGCGTACGCCTTTGGGGGAGTTGTAACCGAGAATGGGAAGGATGGTGATGCCCGCTTTTTCGGCGTCGCCGATCAATTGGTCGAGTTTTCCGAAGTCCCATTCTCCGGCGGCGTTCTGCATCGCGCTCCAGTCAAAGTCGGACCTGACCCAGCGGATGCCCGCTTCCGCCATTTTACGGTATTCCGCCCCGCGGATGCTGAATTCGTTGCGGGTCACATGGGCGCATACACCGTATGGGCTGTTGTTGTCGGCAAAAACCGCAAGTGCGGCGGAAAGAAGGCTGGTAGCACACAATACGTAATTACGCATGGTCAAATCTCCGGATTGGTTTGTCGGTAGGAATGGTTGGCGGCAAGGGTAAACCGCATAAAAAAAGCTTCCGCTGGTTAACGGCGGAAGCTTTTTTATTACTGGGCGGTGCCGCGGTTAACGCTTGGCGAGAACGTTGTTCTCGTATTTCTTGACATCGCACACCAGGTCGGTGTCGGTCGGGCAGTCATTGTCGAGACAGAGTTTGTCCCAAACCGCTCCGAACGGCAACGTCTTGGCGGCTTCGCCCCAAATCATCCTCGGCGCGTAATCGCCCTTCTTTTCGGCATCGAGCATCTGCTTGCGCGGCTCAAGGAAGGCCTGCAGCAGTGCCTTTTGCATGGCGCGCATGCCGATCGTCCAGGCCGCGATGCGGTTGATGCTGGCATCGAAATAGTCCAGACCGATATGGATGCGCTTGAACTCGTTCAGACGGACCAGTTCCTGCGCAATGGCGATAAGCTCGTCATTCACGATTACCACATGGTCGCTGTCCCAACGGACGCCGCGGCTGACGTGCAGCAGAATGCCAGGAACGAACGGGAGAACGGCGGATAGTTTGTCGGAAATCACTTCGGTCGGGTGGTAATGCCCGGAATCGAGGGTCAGCAGGGTCTGGTTCTTAACCGCGTAGCCCATGTAGAATTCGTGGGAGCCGACGGTATAGCTTTCCGCGCCGATACCGAAGAGCTTGCTCTCAACGGAGTCGAGCATGTATTTCGGGTTCAGCTTTTCGGCGAAACACTCGTCCAGCGCGTCCGACAGAATCTTGCGCGGGGTGGAACGGTCGGCCGGGATGTCTTTGAATCCGTCAGGGATCCACACGTTGTTCACGCAGGGCGACCCGAGGGCTTTGCCGATGGCGGCCGCGATGCGGCGGGTGCATTGGGTGTGGCGGATCCAGAAATCGCGGATTTTCTTGTTGCGGCTGGAGAGGGAGAATTCAGTGAACATGGGGTGGGAGAAGACAGTGGGATTGAAATCCATGCCCAGACCCTTGTCTTTCGCCCAGTCGATCCAGTTTTTGAAGTGTTCTGGCCCCAATTGGTCGCGATCAACCTTTTTGCCGTTGAATTCGGCGTAGCAGGCGTGGACGTTCAGGCGGTGCCGTCCGGGAATCATGCTCAGCGCGAACTCGATGTCGCCGCGCAGTTCATCGGCGTTGCGGGCGCGGCCCATAAAGTTTCCGGTGGTTTGGATACCGCCGGTTAAATCTCCATCGGCATTCTCAAAACCGCGGACATCGTCACCCTGCCAGCAGTGCATTGAAATTGGAATGCCCAAAACCTTTTTAATGGCGGCTTTGGCATCGACGCCAAGTTCATTGTAGCGTTCGCAAGCCAATGCGTACGCGGAGTTGATGTTCTTTTCGTTCATGATTCCTGCTTTCTGAAAATGGGACGGCAACAAGCCGCATACCCGTTAAAAACAAAACGGCAACATAAATAACATTGCCAACGTAACGATATTAATTTACCTTTTTAGCTCGATAAATGCCAGCACAAAATGACGGTAAAGGAAATAATTTTACGGGGAGTGCGGAATTACCGGGGATTTCGCCCGGAAACATTGCCTTTACGGAATGCCGTCTCGGCATTGATTACCACTTGACGGGTTCGATTCCGTGTTCGCGCAGGTAGGCATCGGCTTTGAGAAAGTGCCCGCATCCGAAGAACCCGCGAAAAGCGGACAGCGGCGACGGATGGGCGGTTTCCAAAACCAGATGGCGGTTCCGGTCGATCACCGCGCCTTTTCGCTGGGCATAGGATCCCCAAAGCATGAAAACCAGATTGGAGCGGCATTCGGAAAGTTTTTTCACTACCGCGTCGGTAAAGGTTTCCCAACCTTTGCCTTGGTGGCTTCCGGCTTGGCCGGCGTTTACCGTGAGTGTGGCGTTTAAAAGCAATACCCCTTGGTCTGCCCAATGGGAAAGGTCTCCGTTACGGTTCAAAAACGGTTGATCGTACTCCTGTTCCAGTTCTTTGTATATGTTTATCAGCGAAGGCGGAACCTCTACGCCGGGCTGGACGGAAAAACACAGTCCATGCGCTTGGTTGGGATTGTGGTAGGGGTCTTGACCCAGAATAACCACTTTGACCTTGTTGAACGGAGTGCGGTTGAACGCTTCAAAAATAAAACGTCCGGGCGGGTAAACAATCCCTTTTGCGTAAGCGGATTTGACGAACGCCGCCAATTGGGCGAAATATTCGCTTTCGAACTGGTCTTGAAGCACCTCTAACCACGATGGCTCGATCTTGACTTTCATGGTGATTTAACAATACGGTCGCGTTGCGCTGGAGAATGGTATGCCTGGCGGGGCTCGAACCCGCGACCTCCGGATTAGGAATCCAGCGCTCTGTCCTACTGAGCTACAGGCACAAAACGGGAATGTTTATACCAAAACGCGGCGGTAAAAGCAAACGCAAAATTATCCCGTACAAAAAAAGAAGCCGCAGCTTGCGGCTGCGGCTTCTTAACTTAACGGAAAACTGACTACGCCTTGATCTTGCGGCGGCGGACAGCCAGCAAAGCGGCGCCCAAACCGAACAGCAGCGCGGAAGTCGGCTCCGGAACCACGGAGGTGACAATCCAAGAACTGTTGCCAGGGAACAACTGCGACGTTGCGTTGTTAAGTGCACCATCCGTTGCCAATGCATTCCACGTCGATTTTTCGGACTTCGCCGATGCAATGGGGTTTTGACTGGCGTCAAACATTTGCACGTAGAAGGAATCGTACGGAACCGCAGTGTCGCTGGTGGCGTTAATGGTGGTCGCAAGAGGACCAGCGGAAGCGCCACCAGACATTCCCATCGCCGCAAGCGCGGTATCGTTGCCGCCGGAGGTGCCATACAGCACCGCATACGCATAAGATGTGTTGGGCTCGTCAAGGTCGACCTGCCAAGTCAACACATAGGCGTTGGCCATCGCCGCGCATAACGTAATCAGAAGCCCTAAAACTAACTTCTTCATTATTTTCGTGTCTCCTAATTTGAACTACTCCTTGGTTTTGGGAGCAGGATTCAAAGTGAAAGATGATGCGCCATTGCGGCGATACCAGAAACCGGTGCCCGCCTTGATGATCGGGGCGTCTTCTAGGGTTTCCTGAGTCACAGGAATCCCCAGAATGCTGGTCGAGCTTTCGGTCATGATGCTCTTCATCCACTTGCCGTTAGCATAACGCAAGGTGATCAAGGAGTCATTGTCCCCCGTAATCAGGATTTGGTCTTTTGTAACATCCGCAGGCCACTCCTGGGTGCTGTTGTTCAAATCCAAATCGGTGGGATAGCCGCTGCCAACGAGATTCAACCCTTTGACGATCGTCATGCCGGTCGGATCTTTGACTTGGCCCTGCAAGTAAGCGGTTTTTGACGATACCGTCTTCAACCAGACACCGTAACCGTTAGACAGCTTCACTTCGTCGATCGACGGAGGGGTGTCTGTGTTTTCGACGCCGGCCACCACCGTATTGAGCGGCGTCCAGTTTTTATCGCTGTTCAAATAGTAATACTGGTAGGTGGAAGTACTCTGGATGAATACGATCAACTGGTCGGCTTCGGCGGGATCTTCGCTGCCGGTCAGGCCGCTAGTGGAGACCAGCTTGTCCAACTCAATCGAATCGCCAGTGGCGAACGCGCAGAATGGAACCGAGAGAATCGTGTTTCCGGCAGAAACCGCAACCGGGGTGTATCCGACATAAGCCGAGCCGCTCAACTGGATCCCCGCCAGCGCGAAATTGATACCGGCTAAAGCTGCGGCGCTGAAAATCATAAGTTTTTTCATGTCTGTCTCCTTACTTCCCGATGACGTCGGAACGGGTGCCGCCGATGACCTTGAAGAACTGGCCGTTAGCGGAAACCGGGTATTTCAACACGATGTCAGAATTCTCGTCGCCCTGCGCGGCGGAACCGTCTTTGGACAAGTTGAATTTGCTGTCCTTGCCCGGATTCTTGGCGCCGGCCACACCATAGTAGGCGTTCTTGGAAGTGCGCTCAACCGTAACCCAGACTTCGTTACCCCTAACCTCGATTTTCTTAATCGTCGGCTGGGCGATGTTCTTGGGCAACTTCGCGGAGAGGTAATCGGTCACGCTCTCTACGCCCTTGAGGGCCTTCAACAAACCACCGATGGAATTTTTAGCGGATTCCGCTTTAACCATCGACCAGGAGTTGATCAGATTTCCCTTGCCGCCTTCAGGGGTGCGGGTGTCAAGGCAAATCAACATGATGGTACCGCCTTCGGGGATGAAACCTTTGGTATCCTGGAAGGGGGTGTACTGCAGGCGATGGCCTTTGGACTTAAAGGCGGTCGAGAGCAACTTGTTGCTATCGGTGTCCACCAAAGTGCCGTCGGTGTTGAACCCGCCGAACTCGGCGCCATCGGCGACCCAAACCAAAGCGTAGGTTTCGCCGTCGTTAACCAAAGTGCCGTCAGCGTAATAATCCGGACCGGCGGTGAAAACGGGGAAGGTTGTGCCTTCCGGCTTGCTGGTTTCGGCAAAGCACAATCCGGCGGCCGCGACCGCAACAGTGAAAAACAATTTCTTCATGGCTTTTCTCCCTTATTCTGCTACGATTACCGGCTTGAAGAACAGGAAGTCGGTGTCACCGACCTCGAAACTGATTTCACATTCGCCGCCTTCGAACTCTGCCTGTGTCAAGGTCTTCGCGCCGTCGATGGCCGTCCACTTCCCGGATTGGGCATCGTCGTAATTCGCGGCGCCCATCAACTGGATCTTGCCGTTGATTTTGCCGTTTTTGGCGGTACCGTTAATGTCCAGTTTGACCTTACCGTATACCTTCTTTTCTTCGGCATCATACCTGAAATCGCCTAAAACGAGGTTGACCGTCAAATCGTCGGAGGTCACCTTAGTGTCCGTCAAGAAGCCGTTGATCACCTTCTCGGAATCGCTCGCGGTGAGTTGGGTGCCCGCCGCAACGTTGTTCTGCATCCAGTTGCCGATCGCGTTCGCTTCAGGAGTGGTAGCATCGCTGACTCCGGTAATCGCAGCCGCCGTGCTGTCGTAAGAAGGATTGCGGTTCGGGTCGCCGTGGCTGACATAGAGATCGTCAATCACGCCCTCGCCAACGAAAGCCACCTTCTTAAGGGTGGTGGGAGGATTTTCTTTAGCATTGACGGTGACGGTAATCGTGTTGTCCAGTGTAACCTTGTATTGGTCACCGCTAAGCACGATCGTCAACCGATAGTAGTGGTCGGGATCGATTTCATTATCGTCGGTTTTGGTCTCACCGTTTTCAACCTGTACCACCAGATTTTTGTCCTTGTTGACATAAGTCCGGAGAATGTAGTCGGAGGCTTCCGGAACGCTGTCCTCGGTGGCCATCGGGGTGAATTTCACCAGCATATCCACGTAAATCGGATCAAGCTTGGTGAACCCGCCGTTGGTATAATCCTGACCGATACCCTCGGTAAGGAAATACAGCTGCTTCCCTTGGGTAAAACCATCAAGCTTATTCCAGAACCGGGCCGGGGATTCCGGTGCAGCCGCCAACCCATCTATGAGTTCGGCGCCTGTGGCCCAATCAGGTAGCACCGTAAAGGCGTCAAAAACCGCCCCGGAAGTCCAAGGATCCGTATTCCACGCGGCAGGGATCGCCGTAGCCGCCATAACTCCGCCAGCTAACAGCATGGCGGACACAAATGCAGTAAGTTGCTTCGAGTTCATCAAGACACTCCTCCGTTAAGATGCCAGTATTGTATAAATATTAAGTCGAGAATGCAAGGGCAAAATGAATAAAAGTGAAAAAAAACTATATGAGCGTCGGACATGGTTATGTCGGTTTGGGTTAGAGCCTGGCCAAAACGTGAAAAACGCGAGAAAAGTAACGTCGTAAACGGCTCCGCAAGCCGAATTTCCCGTCAAAAATTAGGCGTTGTCGAAGAGGGAACATGGCAGGACGCAGGCGGCAAAGGCGTGTTCTTCGTAAATCGAGGTGTATATGACGTTTTTACGCCCGCGCATGAATTTGAACGATGGCAGCCATTGCCCGGTCAACTCGATTTCCAATGTACCCGCCATCGGGTTGTAGGAGGTGATGACCAAATCGCGGGGACTGAAACGGATTCCGGTCCCGATGGCTTTGGAAATCGCCTCCTTGGCGCACCAAAAGAGCAGGATGGTGACCGGGGTCTCGCCGGTGTGCGCGGCCAGTTCCAGCTCCTCGGCGGTGAATACACCGTTGGTGAACTCATCGGTTAACGAACGGCCCAGCGATTCGATGTCGATTCCGATCCTGGCGTGGGCTGCGATTGCCGCCACGACCAACTTGCCGGTGTGGGCGATGGACAGGTCCAGCTCCACCGGGGTGCGGTCTTTCCAAGGCCCGATCGGATGGGGCTTTCCGGCATCGTCGGCCCAAATGGTGATGTCGGCGGCGGTCCATCGGGATTGGTGGTATTTGTCGAGGAAGCGTCTTGCGGATTCTTTGGCGGCGGCACGGCCAAACAGCCACTCTACCCGGCGGCTCACCGATCCCTGCATTTCTGCCCATTCCTCGCGTTCCGCTGGACTGAGCAGCACGTTGGCCAGCGTCTTAAGCCAGAGTTCCTGGTTTTTCTCGAAAATTTGGGTGGGAATTCCGCAGACCACCGATCCGGCGATCGGAGTTTGCGGGTTTCCCAGCAGTTCCAAAGGAAGCGGGTGGGTAATGTACTTTTCCGCCGGTCTCATGATGAATTGCTGGTACTCCGGCGGGACCCGTTCGCAAATCTCTTCCCAACCCTTGAATTCCAGCAGCATTTTACCGTTGCCGTCGGTTACCGATATGTCGGCGACGTGGGAAGCGGGGGTAACCGAGAAAAGCCTCAGGTAACCGCGCAGCCGCGCTCCTTCGGTGAACTGTGAAGTGTGGAAAACTATCCTTCTGGCACGGAACGGCATGGAGATGGCCCCGGCGAATTTTTCGTGGGAGCGCCAGAGCGAGAAGCCGGAGACGATGCCGTCGAGCAGGGTGGGCCAAACCGAAAACAGCGGAAAACGGGTGGCCCGCACGGCACGGCTGCGTTTGGGCACTTCCACTTCGTAATCAATGCCGCCCTCGCTCCACAGGTCAACGTGTTTGATGGTTTGCAGCGCTTCGCCGTGGAACAGCCGGTCGGGGTAGATGTCGCGCGCGGACCAGTTGACTGAGTGGGCGTTTGGCAAGGGTTCCGGCTGTGCCGGGGGCGGGGCGGGCAGCACATCGGCGGTCAACAGCACCACGCAGTCCATTACCGGCCAGGTGTAGGCGAAATTGGGTTGGTCGTCGCGCAGTTGCACCCTTACGGCGGTGATGCCCGGTTCCGACCACGCGATGCGTTCGGCTTTTACGGAAATCCTCACCATTCCGCGCTTGAAACCCAGCCAGCGTTGGGAACGAAGGTTGTCCACCCTCGCCACGCGCTGGCGGGGTACCAGCTTGCGGGCGGTTTCGCACATGATTTCCATCCCGGAGATCAACGAGAAAATGGTCAGCCCGCGCAGTTTCGGATTAACGTGGGAAATGTTTCCGGAACCGATGGAATAGTCGTTTAGGAACGGGAAATCCTGCAGGGTGAGAACTTGTCGGATTTCCAGCAGGGAATCGGAGTTGCTGACAATTTCGGCGTTGGCAAGCATTGGCAGATCGGCACCGTAGTCAACGCACCGCCCTGAGCCCGTCCCTTCGAATTGGCGCGGTATTGCGGCGGAACCGGCATTGGCGAAATTCACCGCGGCGATGCACGGCGCCGGCCAGGCGTGGGTGAGCCTGAGCTGATGGTTTGGCGTCGGCGTGACGGAAAGCGGCTTGCCGAAATCCAGTTGGTGGCGGCGGCGGTGGCGGTGGAGTTCAGTGGCGTCGAATTGCACGCCGTGGGCGGCAAGCATCGCCAGCGCGTGGTGGAGCTGGGTAAGCCCCGACCGGTGGATGCGGTTCACGGCGATGGTCTGGTGGGGAAGATCCCCAAGCGTCTCGTCAATGTAGGAGGTCAAGTTGCCGCGCGCGCCCATCTCGATGAAAATCCGGTAGCCGTCGTCATACATTTGGCGGATGGTTTGCGAGAACCGCAACGGCAGCGCCCACTGGTCGACGGAAATCTTAAGGATTGCGCTGGCCCGGTCGGGCAGCCGCTCGCTGGTGGCAAAGGAGTACACCGGTACGGCGGGCTGGTTTTTTATCCAGTGCGACAGAAACTGCTTGATGGTGGTAAGCTGCTTGGCGCACCAAGGGGTGTTGAAGGGCCGATGGATGGGCACATGAACGGTTTTGATCCCGTTGGCGTTCAAGTCGGCTACTGCCTCGGCGGAAATTTCCGGAGAAAAGGCGAGCGTAAATTGGCGCGGGCTGTTTTGCATGGTGACCGCGATCCGTCCGGGGTACTTCTTTTTCAGTCGCTCGATGGTTTCGGCGTCAGTGCCGATCACCGCGAACATCTCGCACTGGGTCAGGTCGTCGCGGCCAAAGATGCTTTGGAGCATCTGGAAGCCTTCACGCATAAAACGGACGCGCTTGATGTACGGGAGGTCGCCGTAAATTTTGCCCGCCGCCAACGCGGCAAGATCGCCGCCGCTCAATCCGGCCAGACCGTCGGGGATTATGCCAAGCTGCTCGAACAGCCGGTCCATGGCGAGGTTTGCAGCATAGGTACACACCGCCGCCCCGGCCAGTTCCGCCGCCGTTTCGCGTTTGGCCATCCTTTGCCCCGGAGTGGGCGGGAAAACGTAGTCGGAAATCGGAAGACCGATCGGGCTTAATGCCGCGTCCAGCTCGTCAAGGGTGGATCTGCAGCAGTCAAAAGCGATGCAGATGTCCCGTAGCATGTCGGGGTAAAACGACACCACGCTGGGGAACACGAAAGCGATGCGGCCGCGGGGGCAAAGCCGGTCGCGGAAATAATAGGTGCCGCTTTTGTCGCGGATCCGCCAAGCGTTGTCGATCAGCTTTTTTTGCGCTATGGTCAACCGCGAGCAGAGATCCTGCACCGAGGTGGCAACCACCGCGAGTACGGCCGGCATGTGGCGGGCGGAGAGGTTGCAGGTGTAGGCCACGTCTTCAAGCCGGACATCCGGGGCGTGCTCCAGAAAATCCACCAGCCGTTGCACTTCGCGCGCCAGATCGGCATTGCTGGGCGCCCCGATCAGGCATAGTTCGCTGTCGAAACGGTCGAAAAGGTGTCGGACGGTTTTCATTCTGCCGCCTCCGGGTGTTCTTCCAGCACCGCTGCGGCGCATGAACCGGTGAAGTCGATACACGACACGCAGGCGCGGCGCGGTATTTTACGGTCGCCGTTTAACCAGGGGCGGCTTTCGTTCAGAATGTAAAGCGGTGAGTCTGCGCCGAAGAACCGCGGATAATGGCGTTCGACCGGGATTTGCGGCGGCAGGGTACGGTGGTAGATGGCGAGGGCGGCTTTGATTATCCCGGCGATGCCGGACGCCCATAGGGTGTGCCCGATGTTGCCCTTTACCGATCCGATGCCGGTCATGGGCGAGCGGGACGAGTTTTCATCGCATAGACTGCGAAACACCCGCAGTTCAGCCGTGTCGGAGGTCGGGATTCCGCTGCCGTGGGCCTCGATGAGCCTTATCGAGGCCGGTGAACAGTCTGCTGAGTGCAGGGCGCGGCTGACTGCGCGGTTGACCGGTTCCGGTTGCGGGGCGGGGGGGAGGATTCGGTCATTGGGGGCTACCGAGAACCCGCAGCCACGGATTATCGCGTAAATCCGGTCGCCTTGCCGCATGGCGTCTTTAAGCCGTTTTAACACCAAAAATCCGCCGCCCTCGCCGGGGATGGTCCCGTTGCTGTCGCGGCTGAACGGTTTTAGCTGGCGACGCTCGGAAAATTGGCAGGAGGGGGCGATGCCCTGGATGAAGTGCGCGGGGAACGGCGGTTGCAAGGCTCCGGCAACGGCGATGTCGGCGCGTTTTGACAGCAGATCGTCCATTGCCTGTTGCACGGCGTGGATTCCTGAACAGCATCCGCCGTCGAGCGCGGCAGCAGGGCCGGACAGACCCAGCAATCTGGAAATGTGCGCGGCCATGTTGGATCCGAATGAGGAAAGAATGCCGTCGGGACTGGTTGGCGGCAGCGAGTTGCGCAATTGGTTGCACAGCGAGTCCAGCTGGTCACCGGATGCCCCGGGACAGCATTTGCGGATCAAATCAATAGTTTGCCGCAGGATGCAGGTGTGCTGCATCCAGATGTCCACGGCCGGGTTGGTCGGCGGCGCGTATCCCAGTCGCAGCGACACCCGGTCTGTCTGCAGCGTGCCCGGTTCAGACCCGCCGTTGGCCAAAGCGTCGGTCACGAGTTGGAGCGCGAAATAAAGGTCGGGATTTTCTCCGTCGGAGATTCTGCGCGGGAAACGCGGCGCGGATGGGTTGCATGAGTACAGGTCGCCCAGCAGAGCGGCGTTTTTAGGCAACCGCGCGTCGGTGAAACATTCTGGACTGTCCGAACCTGAGAATTTGGTATTGAATGCGGCGGGGGCGAAACCGGACTGGCGTTGGATAATCGTTTCCCAAAGGTCAGAGGGTGACGCTATACCGGCGAAACGGCAGGAAATGCCGGTAATAACGATGTCTTCCCTTGAAGTTGGGCTGCGTCCGGACACGGTCTGGTTCCTTCAGGGGTTATTTTCCCGTCAAGTCAACCGCGGCGGGCGCATAGGTGTTTTCGGGCCCCGGAAAGCTGCCGTCGGCAACCTCGCGGATGAATTGCCCAAAGGCGGCTTTGACGGTGTCACCGATTTCGGCGTAGCGGCGGACGAATTTCGGGGTGCGCTCGGTAAATCCCAGCATATCGTGTAACACCACCATTTGGACGTCGCAGTCCGGTCCGGCGCCAACGCTGATGGTGGGCACGGACACGGCGGCGGTTACCACCTTGGCGATGTTCGGGGGGACGCATTCCAGTACCATCGTGAATACCCCGGCTTCGTCTAACGCCTTGGCGTCGGCGATTAACTGCTCCGCCGCCGACTGGGTCTTGGCTTGCACCTTGTATCCGCCCAGCACGTTGACCGACTGCGGGGTCAGCCCGATGTGTCCCACTACCGGGATTCCGGCCTCAACGCAGGCTTTGATCAGCGGGGCACGGCAGGCGCCGCCCTCTAGTTTCACCGCGTCCGCACCGGCTTGAATCATGCGTCCGGCGTTGCGCAGACCCTCTTCCAGGTTCACCTGATACGACATGACCGGCATGTCTCCCACCACTAGCGTGTTGTTGGCGCAACCGCGGGCCACCGCCGCCACGTGGTGGAGCATGTCTTCCATGGTCACGGGGATGGTGGATGAGTAGCCGAGCATGGTCATGCCCAGCGAGTCGCCAACCAACACCAACGGGATGTTGGCTTCGTCAGCCAACTTGGCGAAAGCATAGTCGTACGCGGTGATGGTGGCGAGCTTAGTGCCGCCTTTGCACTCTTTAAATTTGGTCACCGTCCAGGTTTTCATGGTTTTTCTTCCTCTTTGGGGAGATCGCCTTATTGCGCGGCTTTTGCGCGGTACGCTTCAACTTCCCAGTTCTCGATAAATAGCCGCGAGCGGTCGTCCATGTATTGGATTCCGCCGAACGCGCGGGCGGCTTGTTTGACAAGCGCCCCGTCCAACGCCAGCAAAAGGGCCAATTTGGCGGCCTTCTCGTTTTTGCCCACGCCAATCACCGCGTTCGGCAGCACTATCACTCTCGGCGCGTAGCCGAGCTTGGCTTTTACCGCCAGCAGATTGTCTATGGTAAGGCATCCGTAGTAGAAAAATGATTTCGCGTAAACCATGTGGTCGGGGGTGATCGGCCCGGTGGCGGCATCGAACCGTCCCGAAACCGCAATGGCCGCCGCATCTTCGCCAAGTGCTTCGCGGAGGAGATTTTCAATGCCGCCGAGTGCGGTTTTGTCTGGAGTCTCTGCGGACACTTCAACCGAAGTCCAGTTTACCCCGGTTTCCCGGTATGCGGCCGCCAGCTTGCTCTCCAGTTCGCCGTAGATGGCGCGGATTTCTTCCGCCGTGTCGGCGGATACGAACACGCCGTGGTTGGTCAAAAAGATGATTTTGGGTTCTGCCCCGCCGTGTGCGGTTCGATATTCGACAATCGCCTTGCGCACTGCCATGCACAATGTGTATCCGGGGTCGATGTACGGCAGCCAAAGCGCGTCCGGGAAAAGCTTTGCCGCCGCGGCTTCGCCGCCCAAAGCGCAGGTTAACCCGTTGACCCATGCCGGATGGGTATGCACCACGAAGGTGCTGGACAGCGAATCGTGCAATGCCGCTTCCACCGAGGCCCGGCGTCCAGCCGTTTCCGGCATCACGGCGGCGGCCATCATGTTTTTCACCAGCTCTTCGCGGGCGGCGGCTTCGGCGGGCGGGGTGGCGGTGTACAGCAGACCTAACTTGGCGCGGTCCATCTTGACGAAACTTTCCGGTGTCAACCCGATTAGCGTGGTTCCCGACGGTTTGACCCACAGTACCTCGTCGTTCTTGCAGGAGGTGTTTCCGCCGCCTGCTTTCACGAATTTCTCGGTGCCGAATTCATGCGAAAGCTCAGTGATGGTCTGAAGTAGCGTGTTGTTGTCCATGGTTTACCTCTTATTTACCCCAACTTCCATGCCGTTTATAGTACCAAATAATACCGCGTACAGTCAATCCAATGTTTTAGCCTGTTGGGCGACGCTCAAAGCTGTCTAATTTCGCATCGAATCCTTTCGGTCTAGTTGTCTGCGCAAATTACGTTCAAAGGAGGCCTCCGACGGCGAGAGAGATTGCCTCGGCGATGCGCTCGTGCCCTGCGGCCGACGGATGCAGACGGTCGGTGTCCGGCCGGTGAATGAAGGCATCCTGCGAGGAGGCGTTTGGATAAAGCCCGGAGTCAGCGTTGATATCCACGACTTTCGCCGCCCAGAGGTTTCCCGCCTCCTTGACGGCCGCAACGTAGTCATCGATGAAGAGTCCGCGCTCGTTAGCGTACGACTCGTCCGGCTGGACGTTCCCCTCTCCGAACTTCGCGTAGCCGCGGTGGACCGGCGTAAGCAGCACGATGCGCGCGCCCGGAAAGACTTCGCGGAGGTGCTTCATCGCGATGTTGACGCGTCCGCGGAATGTCCCCTTGTCGAACAGGAATTCACGCTTCTTGAGCACGACATCGCGTCCGTTTTTGTTCACCTTGGCATCGGCAACGGAATACCATTCGCCGAGCGGGACGTTTCCGTTGAAATCGTTGGTGCCGGCGAAGACGAAGACAACGTCAGGTGTCTCGGAGTGTTGGGAGCGGTACTTGTCGGCTTGCGCGGGGATGTCCGACATCTGCTGTCCGTTGATTCCGTAGACGAGCGGACTGAACCCGTACCAGTCTCCGAGGAATCCCCAGTAGTTCTTCTTGCAGCCCACGTGGTGCTTGTCGGTGATCGAGTCGCCTAGGAAGAGCACTTTCTTCGAGGGATGCGCGAACTGCGCGAGCCAGGAGGCCGCTTCGTCGGACCACGTGTCCGTTGCGCGGCCGAGCCTGCGCAGTCCATAGCCGTGTCCGCCGTTTGGATATATCTTCGCCGTCGAATCCACGCCTGCGCGGCGGAGATGCCAGTCGTAGGTCACGGTCGTCTCGATCTGGCAGAAGTCGTCTATCGACTGGGCGATGAAAGCCGGAGGCGTTTCCGAGTCGACTGGATACTCCGGACGGATGCCCATGCCCTTCCACCCCTTGTTAGGCGTAGAGGGATCGTTGCGCGTGCGGATGTCCCACGGATATATCGGGAGCTGGAAGTCGGGGCGGCAGGAGAAGTCGTCCGCATCGTCCACACGGGCGTACATGCGCTTGCGCCAGTTCGTCGAGGCGCGTATGGCTAGGTTGGCGCCGGCGGAGAAGCCAATCACCCCCACGCGGCCCGGATCAATCGAATACTTTTCTGCGTCGCGCCTCAGGATGCCGATCGCACGCTGCACATCGCAGAGCGCCGCGTCGCGCTGGTTGGGGGCGCGGTACATCAGTACAGCGGCGGAAAATCGGAGCGAGTTTAGCCACTCCGCGATCTCGGTACCCTCCTTGTTCCAACCAAGCTGACTGTACCCGCCACCGGGGAGGATCACCACGACGGGTTTCGCCCCTTCGCCATTTGCGGGGAAGAACGTGAAAAACGGATCGTTGATGTCCGTCACGACGAGATTGCGCTGCCAGAGCTCGTGCTCCAGGTTCTTGATCGGCTTATCGTTCGCCTTGAGCGGCACCTTCCCTTCCGGCCAGAGCTTCGTGTCCGCGGCAGGGTTGTGCTTCCACAGCTCAGTGATAAGTGCTTGCCGCGCCTCAGCACTCTCTGTGTCGGCGCAGTAACGCGCCGGATAGTGGCGTTCTTTAGAAATTTCCTCCGGTGTCTTGGCAAATGCGGCAAGTGCGACAACCGCACACGCGGCGGTTATCATGGAACGAAACGAATTAGTGTCGTGAGTATTCATGGTTATTGTTCTCATTTTTCAGGTTATTCCCAGTCATAAGTGCGAATCTCTTCGCCAAAGCGCCGACTTCAGCGATTGACCATGGCCTCCATATCGCGCGTGAAGGCCGGGAAGTCGAGCTTCCCGTAGATCGCGGTCTTGTAGTCGTACTTGGAAGCGATATCCGCGACCTCCTTCGAGACGTCCACGCCGGCTTTCTTGAGGATGCGGAGCTTCTCTGCCGCGACGACGCCGTTCCTGAGCGCGATGAGGCGCGAGGAAAGCTCGCCGTTCGGATAGATGAAGAACGTGTCGCCCGCGCGCCAGTCCTTCGGTCTGTAGGTGGCGTCCTTGTACGGATCCTCCGGCCACGAGTTCGCCGCCCAGCGCAGGAACCCGTCGAAGCCGGTTATGGCGGGATACGCGCCGAGCCAGTAGCCCTCGTCAAACGGGCTGTCCATGAACGTGTTCGGTTTCATCGCCGACGCGCACACGTAGAAGGTCGTCTTGTGGCCCTGCTTGCGACGCGGCTCGAGCTCGTCGAAGAACTTCGGGTGCTTGCGAAGGTGGATCAGCCCCTGGCAGTAGTTGTCGATCGTGATGCCGTCGAACTCGGACGGGCTCTTGTTGCCTGCCATGGCCACCTTCATGCCGGGCGCGTATTTCTGGATCAGGTCGCAGACGAGCTTCACGTCCTTGGGGGCGCGCTCGTCCATTGCGATGTATGTGTCCTCAAACCATCCCTTCTCCTCGAGATGCTTGGCGAAGCCCGCGAGAAACGGCCCCCAGTACTTCTCGAACTCCGGCGTGCCGGGTAGCATCTTCTCGCGGTGGATGTTGCCGTCCTTGTCCTCCCAAGTCGCCATGTACCCCCACGGGCACATCGTGTAGCAGGCGATGTCGGGCCCGAGCCCGCACTTTCTGCCGAACTCCACGTATTCGTCGAAAAGGCTGAAATCGACAATGAAGCCGCTGTCGAGATGCACGCGGCGAATCATCGAATGGTAGCCGTCGTAGCACTGGTGGTTCCACGGAAGGTCGAGCAGCGTCACGGTGAGCGCCTTGCAGCCGCACTCAGCGAGATTGCGCCAGATAGGCTCCATCTTCGCGTAGTGCTCCTTCGAGAACGGCTTGACGTTGAAGAAGCGCGAGACCGCCCACGGGTGCTGCCAGAGGTCGAGGAAATACTTCCAGTCCTTGGCCGGCGGAAGGACGCGGTCAACGACGGTGAGTTCGAGCGGGCCGAATTTGCGCGCGCCGGGCTTCGCGTCCGTCGCGACGGACACCTTGACCATCGTAGGCGACTGGGCGTCGCCCGGCTTCCAGGTCTTGCAGACGTCCGGGACAGAATCCTTTGCGATGAACTTGAGGTAGTTGCGCATCTTGTCCTTGCCGTTCTTCTCCTTGACGACATTGCCATTCTTGTCCTTAACGGGCTCGGATGTACGCTCGGTTTTGTCGTACTTCACGTTTTCGAAACGAAGCAGCGAAAGCTTTACGCCGTCCAGATCGCGGCCTGCAAACGGGACAAGACCGTTCACGGTGCCTGCCGGCAGCCGCACGTAGGACGTCTCGCCGCGCCACGCCTTGGACTCGAAACCCGGCTGGTCGCAGCGACCGGCACCCGCCAGCACGACGACAGCACAATATGCGAGCATTTCCTTTTTCATGCAATTGATCTCCATTGTATTTGTTTCAAAAAAGCATTGTGAATTGCCTCTTAAGTGAGTTGTTGGGGATATCGCCGGCTCTGTAGCGGACGGAAGATGTCGAATCGAGGTTCGAGCAGTCCGTGTGCGTGACATCCGATGTTTTTTGCCTCGAAATAAAAAAGGCGGCCGGGTTGTCCGGTCGCCTTTGGCGGATACCGCCTACTGGAAGATAATCAGCAGGCCCGAAGGTTTTACGTTGCTAAGAATCAGCTGACCGTTTTTAATCGCGAGTTTCAGCCCGTCGTACGCTTCACCGTCCAATGTGCAGGTGAACCGGTCTTCCAATTCTTCCTCAGAAAGTTTCTCTAGACCCATCGGGGCGCAACCCAGATAATAGGTGGTGGATTGCGCCTTGTTGTCCAAGGTCACTTTGATTTTGGCGTCGGCCAGAGTGTCGGAATACGGATTTTCCCATTCAATGGTGTTCACATTCCGGTTAGCCGCCGCCACCTGGATGTCCCACGTGCCGGTCAGCCGGTATAGTCCGGAGACGCGCCCGGTACCGGAAATGGTTCCCACGATTTCACAGGGACCGTCGGCGACGTTGGTGAGGGTGGAAGCTTCGCCTAATTCCACCGTACCGCCGATAAAGCCGTAAGGATCGGCGGTCATGCGGATGTTACGCTCGTCGAAGGGCACCTTCTGGGTATCGGTGGGACGGGTGACGTACAGTGCCGCGCCATAGTTGGACACGCCGCTCCACGATACGCCGCCGCCGTAGTCGCGGAACGTTACGTTGAACTTGTGCCAGCCGGCGGATACTTCAGTCTTGGATGTCTTGGCGGAGTTCCAAGAGGTGTTCTCAAAGACCTTGTTGTTGTCCAGCTGCACGATGATGGAGTCGTCGTAAACGCCGTCAAACGTCCATTCGCCGGCATCTTCCTTCTCCACGTACATCCAGCCGCTGAAAGAGTTGGCCCCGTATTTGGCCGGAGTCCAGTTGGTGTCGTGCAACGCCTGCATGGTGTTGGTGACCATCGAGAAGGAGTACGAACCGTCCGACCAGGCGTCGCCGGATCCGGCGATGGCTTTGTATGTCCAGCGCACCGTGTTGACGGGCCGCATCTCGAACGCGGTGGTGGTAATCGGCTCGTAATCGGCCGCTGAGGTTGACGAGATTTCGCCTTTATGGAAACCGACCGCCATTCCTTTGGCCTTCCAGCCCTTGGGGTCTTGCGATGCACCGGTGTTATCGGTGGGACCGGCGCCTCCGCCATTGTCTTTGCAGTAGATTTTCAGGGTGTGCCATCCGGCGGAAAGTTCCACCGAACCGCGCCCCATGTTGTTCCACGCCGAGTTGGCGCAAACTTCCGCGCCATCCACATATACCCAGCCCTTGTCGTCGTATGTGCAGGCGAAGGTATAGGTCGCCGCCTCCGGCACATAAAATTCACCTTCATGCCGGAATCCGGTGTAGGTGGGGGTGCTGGTGAGGGTGATCAACTTTTGGAGGTCTTTCACGTAGAGCGACGGGAAGACGCTTTCGGACGTGCCAAAGTTATCTTGAGTGAACTGGTTATTTTGGGGATCGCTTGACGCCAAGCAAACCACTGCCGAGCTTAGGTAGTTGGTGCGCGGGCCGATGTCGATGGTGGCGCTTGCGCCATCGGTCAGAGTGATGCCGTCGGCAAACGCGGCCGCGTTTTTGAGCGTGGCGGAGTTTTTGACCGTCCAGTGCCCGGAGACACCACCCAGAATATTGTAGTCGGCGTTGAAGGTGCCATTACCTTCGATAACCACCTTGGAGTTGCCTTGGAGTGCCGAGCGGTAGTTGATGGTATTGCCGTTGGTGTCGATCGTCAACTCGCCGTTGCCGCTGGTGTTGCCCCAAGTCTCGAATGTGGCGTACTGATAGTAGTCGGTAGCCCAGTCCGCCACGCTCTTTAACGTGCCGCCGCCCAGCCATACCTGCGGCAAGTAAGGATAGCCGCGTTCAGTGGTAATGTCGCCGCCCATTTCAACCGTGCCGCCGGTCATACCGAACACCTCATAACCGATTCCGTTGTGGTTCGGGGCCATGTTGTGGTTCTTGTGGTAGCGGGTGGAGACGCCAGGCAGCTTTGCGGTACCGGATTTCACGAGGAACAACCCGTTACGGCTGTCATAACCGACCCGGGGCGGATTTGCCGCCGAGGCATCAAAGGTGCCGCCGTCAACGATGATGGTATGTGTGTTGTTGGTGTCGCCGCTCCACCGCCCGAGCTGTGTTTCGCCACCGGAAGTCACCGTTACAGTCGCTCCGGAGGCGATGGTCAGCGTCGCGTTTTGCGGCTGGCTGCCGTTATCGCCGATATAGAGGTTGGAAAGATTGGCGGTCACGCCGTTTCCAAACTTGGCATAACCCTTTTGTCCCGGATGTCCCATGGAGATTGTCCCGGTGATGGTGGAATCCTCAATGGTAACCTCGGTGGTGGCGGTACCGGTACGAGCCGGCATAAACGCACCACCATCGGTGGTGATATTGTACCCTTTGTAGATTTCGCTGGTGGACGGGGTGAAAGCCAGATAACTGCTGGTGACGGTGGGCGATTTCGATCCCGCGCCGCCGGGAATGTTATTGTCGAAGATTCCGTAGCCACCCTTCACATTGAACGGCGCGGTGACCAGATTCGCGAAGATTTGCGTACCGCCGGTGACTTCCGCCTTACCGGGGCCGGAGACCTCTCCGGCGTAGGTGGAGGTGGCTCCGCCGGAGAAGGAGAGTGTCGCATCCCCGACGATATTGATCGGCCCATCAAACCGTGCCGTGCCGCTGCCGCTGCCGATACGGGAGTTAGCGTCGGAGGCTGTGATGGGCGCGGTAATCGGGTTTAGCGAGTGGTTCCAGGGCCGGAAAAATCCGTTGCCGATTTCCAATCCTTCGTACAGGGTTTCCTTACTGTCCGATTCAATGGACCAAGTGGTGTTGTCGGTGATGAATACTTTGCCCAAATCCACATCGGTGTTGATAGCGCAGAACTCATTGCCGCCCGCAACCGTGAGCGTGACGTTGGTCGGGCCGTACAGTTTTGTGCGCCCTTGGTTGATTCCCTCGGTGGAGTTGCGTAAATCCCAGCGCTTTTGCGCCTTGATGGTCGAATCTGCGGTCAATTCAATCGTGTGGACACGCGGCTTGGTGTCAGGGGCCGGGCCGCTGTTACAGATCGCGCCCTGTCCGTCGAAACCGTGTCCGCTGATGATGAATTTCTTGTTGTGGGTGTTCATGTAATGGCCTTGTTCGGAGTCGGCCACATACAAATCGAACGTTCCGTTTTCTCCGATCGTAATCGGGGCGCTTAACGCGCCGAGCGCGTTACCACTGGCCACTACGTTGGTGCCCATCCGAACGATGCCGTTTTCGATATTGAGCGGCTGTGCATCCAGTCCCTTGCCGTCAATGACCAGCGTGGTTCCGCCCTTGATTGTGATTGGGTTGGACCCCAATAACTTTTCGCCGGTGAGGGTGTAAGTGGCGCTGTCGGCTTGGAAGGTCACATTGCCGGCATAAATGTTTTCCGTCACGTTGATTTCTTTGGCCGTGTCCGTACCGTTGAAGATCGCATTGTCGTAACTTGCGAAAATCGCTGGCGAACCGTTGTTTAGCCAGTTGTCGGTGGTAAGATCCCAATCGCTGGGTGAGATTGTCGCACCCCAAACCAGATCGTTGACCGTTGAATCCGAACTCGTAACGTTCAAGACGAGATTGCCGTCTTCCACGGCAAGCGTTCCGCTCATGTTGCTGCTGGTGACCAGCGAAAACGCCGAAGTGTCAGCCAGATTGGCACCGGAAATCAGTACCGCCTTGGTGCCTTTAAGCGGCGGGGTGTCGGTATCGATCTGGATGGTGGTGCCGGGTACGAATGCGGTGTTTTCCGCAACCAGAGTGCCTAACCCGGTCGGGGTGGCCGCGAAGATTATCTTGCCGCCCGCCGCGATGGATAATGCGGGGTAGGTGACGGTTGTGTCCACCGGAATGAACAGCGCACCGCCCTCATTGATGGCCACGGTGGCCCCGACAATACCGTCATAAGTGTACCCCAAAGCGCCGTCAGACACGGTTATGGTTCCGGTGTAAGTCTCCGGCGCTGGACTTGCGATCAACAGTTTTCCAGCCCCGGTTTTTGCGATTGCGGCGGTACCGCTGGGAGTGCCGCTAATCACGATGTCGGCGGCATTGCCGTCTGGGGTAGCCGCCTTGACGGTGGTGGCTCCGGTGAAGTTCGGTGTACCGGTGATGGTGAAACCGTCGGTGTTCATAGCGCCAAGAGTGGTCGGGCCGATCTGGGTGCCGGTACAGACCATGCCGCCGTTTCCGATGTTCACTACCGGGGCATCGATACCTTTGGAAAGGGCGCTGGCAACCAGTTTGTTGACGTTTAAAACGCCATCGGAGCCGTTATTAGAGGTAACGGTGCATCCGGCGGCGGCGAGGGTCATGGTACCGTTGACGGTAAATGTGCCGTCAACATAAGTGTGGATGCCGTTGCTTCCTGTTTGGTAAAAATTGCCGTCGCATTCCAGATTGCCGCCATTTTCAACGATAAGCCGTGAATTGTGTCCGCGGTTGTTGTCCCACACCATGCTGCCGGCTTTGACGTTGCCGCGCACCACTAGGTATCCGTCGTTGCCGTTCGGCTGGACGTTTCCTGCGAAGACGTAGTTGCCTACCAGAATGATCACGTCGCCTCGCTGGCCGCCGGTGTAGTCCGCCAAACCGGAGAAGGAGCTGGTCCCGGTACTGGTCATCATGTAGGTGACCTGTACGTTGGCGTCGGTAGTGCCCGCCGCGTTTTTGCTCCATCCTGAATAAGTGTAAACGCGCGGCGAAACCTCGATTGGGTTGCCTTGCAGCACCAGCGACCCGGAGAAGGCGTTCTCTCCGTTTAGGGTCACAGCGGCGCCGTTGCCTTGCGGGGCAAATGAGCCGTTGGCGGTAACGCTGGTGAAGGAGAGTCCGCCGCCTACCGTCGGTGACAACGAGCCGATAACCGTCAAAGGAACCGCAATGTTTTGCGAGGCGGAACTGAGGTTGTTTATTGTTCCGTTCACGGTTACGCCTGATCCGGAGAAGGTGAACTCGCCGGCGGAGGATGCGAAAGTGAGGTCGTCCAAGGACACGGCATCGGGCATGTTAACCGTTCCGCTGGCACCGTCAAAAGTCACTGATGCGCCATCGTCGGGAGCCTGGTTGTTTGTCCATTTCGACCCGTCGGTAAATGAACCGCTTCCGCCCACCCAGGTACTGGTGGCCGATTCCTGAATTACGGTATAGCCGTCACCTCCCACGGTGAGGTCGCTGCCGGTGATAGAGGTATAGACATGGTTGCTTACGGTGTCTAACAGTGCGCCTACCGAACCGTACTTGCAAGGCACGAAATTGCGTTTAAGCACCCCGTCGTCATAAATTGCCAGCGAGTACAGCTTCATCTTGGCCGGATTGGCGAAGGTGGTGCCGGCGGAGTTGGTGCTTTTGGCGAAAATCATCAACGGCATCGCCCCGTTCATGGTTCGGGTGGTGCTGATGGTTACGTCGTAGGAGGTGACTTCGTCGGTCAGCAGTTGCGCCCGGTTGTTGGCGCTGTCCAAAATAAAGGTGCGCCGGTCGGTGGTTACCGCAATGTCGGTGGAAGTCCAGTTGCCGCTGGAATCCTGCATTGCCCAGGCGTATTTGGTGGATCCGTTAATGTAGAACCCGCAGCAAAGCTGGGCGTTATCATCCGCGCCGAACACCCGTTGTTGGGTGGGGTCATTGTTATCGAACGCAAAATCCACCACGATTTTGGTCTTTGGGGTGACAAAGAACCCGGTGTTGACCGCCTGATTGCCGTTGGCCTGCACATACGGGTCTGCCGCGAAAACCATGCCTTGGATTCCAAGGGCTAGGGCAAAAGCCATGCACAACGTTCTTCCGTTCATTTTCAACTCCTGTTTTAACCAAAACACATCAAGTGTGCATACCACACCATTAAAATACGTTTCAATTTTACAATATGCGGATGGGAAGGTCAAGAGCTAAATGGGGAAATTGCGAATTGCAGGTGGGGTTTCTGATGATTCCGGCACATCCCAAGCGAGACAACCCGCCAGTGGCCTTGTGAACGCCCCCACGCGGATCATCAGACGACCTCCCAATGCCCGCTCTTGTCAGAGCCTTTGCGTACAAGGAACCCCTTTTTCTTGAGACCTGTCAGAAGCCGCTCGGCCTGTCTTGTGGAGATTGAATAGGTCTCGGCTATCCGCGCCGCCGTCAATGTTCCGTCGAGACGCAACAGTTCCAGAAAATCGCGCTCGCGGATGGAGAGTTTTACACCGACATTTACACCGACATTCTTGAGTTCTTCACCCTTGCCCTTGATTGCTTGCAGGATGTGCTCAAGCATGAAGTCGATGAACGGTTCCGAATTGCCCAGAAGCGTTGAACGCCGTATGGCGAGGTAGTAGCCGCTTTGGTTCTCCAGACGATATTTTCTATGGGGGCGGCGTAGAATGCGTTTCTCCACTTTCCAATAATGGCGGTCTGCCAATAGCGTCCCGTCCTGCCGTTGCCGTCCTGGAAAGGATGGATGAACTCGAACTCGTAATGGAACACGCAGCTCTTGATCAGCACCGGGTCTTCGCTGTCGGCAAGCCATGCAAAGAGGTCTTTCACGAGCGAGGGAACGTTGGCGAAAGGCGGAGCCATGTGGACGACGTTTCCGGCACCATCCATCACACCTACATTGCAGTTCCGAAACTTGCCGGGGCGGTCAACTAGTCCTTTCGTCATCAATCCGTGTGCCTTCAAGAGGTCGTCGATGGAATACGGGTTGAATGTCTCTATCGCCTCGTAGGCCGCGTGTGCGCCCTTGACCTCGTCTATCTCGCGCTGTGGCCCCGCTACGCGCTTGCCGGAGAGGATGGCCGTTATCTGTGCCTCGGTCAGCGTGTTGTCCTCAATGGCCGTCGTGCCGCGAATCGTGCGGATGTGGTTGATCTTGCGAAGGCGGACGCCGTCCTGGCCTTCGAGTATAATCCTGTACCGTTCGATGGCGGCGGCGATTTCGGCGATGAGATTCACCGCCTCTTCGCTCACCTTGTACGGGGAATGTACTTTTTAGATTTCATAGCACCTTGGATTCCTCCTACGCCTTTTGCCGCATCATATCACTTCTTCACGATCCACTTGCCGCCTTTGTCTCCGCCATCCCAGACAAGCAGACCGACTTCTTTCATTGCCCGAATGGCGCGCCAGACGCTGGCTTCAGAAATACCGAGCTTTTGCGTAAGTCCTGCGGTGTCTATTTCCGGATCATCCGCTATGGCAGAAAGGACTCTTCGTGCATTCTCGCGGAAATCATTTCGATAGGCACCCATCAAAACCTCAAAGTCACTATTTGCATCTTCACTTCCAAGGTTTTCTCCCTCACTTCCGAGCCGTTTCTCCCTCACTTCCGAGGTTTTCTTCTCCACTTCTGTCGTTTTCACCCCCAGTTCCGACTCGTCTGCCTCAAACTCGACCATAACCTTGGTGCGATCGGGTTCGTATGACTCGACAATGGCATTCTCGCTCTTTGCCACAATTTTCTTGATCTCTTCGCTCTTCATCTCAACTCCTCCTAAAAGATTATATCACGATTCTCCTTGTGGTGGTTGGCTTCCACACGCTTTGGTCTCGACATGATCAGGACGGCGTATGCTCCGGAACAGGTAAAGGCGTTGACGATTGGCATAAATCACCTCCTGAATCCTATCAATTCGCCGCCTTCAATACTAAGCAAGCTCGCCTTATAATTTACCATGCCGTCTCTTCGCCTCCTCCTCGATGCGCTTCAATTCTTCCAAGTCGGTCTCATCCGCCAGCCTGGCTTCTTCCTTCTTTCGCAAGGCATCAAATTCCTCATACCGTTCGGATGACACCTCAATGGCCTTTTCGTGGCTGACATGTCCCTGTCCGTGCAGGACTTCGAAGAGATTCGACGACAGCATCTTGTCAACTGCCTTGTACCTCTTGCCATCCGTGGCAGTTGTAAAAAAAAGACTTTACAACTGAATCATCAAGCTCCTTTTCTTTCAAAATGTTCGCGATATGCAAACTTATGTTCATCTTTGTTACCGCAAACAGCTCCGCCATCTGCTTCTGGTTGAGCCAAATGCGACCATCTCGTGACATGAGCGACACTTGGGCCTTGCCGTCATCTGTCGTGTACAAGATGATTCTGCCTTCCTCTTCTGGCATTTCTACAGGCTCTTTTTTCATGTCTTCTTCTCCGGTCAAGATTATACCAAATGGTTATGCACAACGGCGTACTCAATCAACGCATCCAGCCGATTGATTCCATCATCCATGCTGCTCAATCCAGAATGTCTTCTGAGCCTCTATCTCGGCGCGAAGTTCCTCTTCGGTCGGAAGCATTAACTTGTACTTTGAGGCAAACAGCTGTTCACTTCCGTGAAGCATTGAATAACGGGCCACATCCGAGTCCGTGTCCGAGCAAAGAATTATACCAAGCGTCGGATTGTCGCCCTCTGAACGCTTGCGCTCGTCGTACATTCGCACATACATATCCATCTGGCCAACATCCTGATGCGTTTTCTTGGAAGTCTTCAGGTCTATCAACACAAAGCATTTGAGGATGTAATTATAGAAAACAAGATCGATAAAGTAGTCTGCTTTTTCGGTGTGGATGTGCTGTTGCCGGGCAACAAACGCATACCCCTTACCCAGTTCCATTAGAAACTTGCCGAGATTGTCGAGCATACACGTCTCAAGATCGCTTTCCGTGAAATCCGTCCTTTGTGAAAGCCCCAGAAACTCGGCAATCACCGGATTCTTGATGAACTCCAGCTTATCCTGAAGAGGATGCGTTATCTTGACCATCTCCGATTTTACCGCATCCTTGTTCTGGGACAGTAACGTCCGCTCGTAATACTGCGATGATATATTGCGCTGAAGGGTGCGCACGCCCCAAGCTTGTTCGGCGGATTCGTCACAATACCACAAAAGAGCGTCATTGTTTTCCACCTGTAAAAGCTTCTTGTAATGCGTCCAACTCAGTAATCCACCAGATTTTGGACTCAGTGAGTCCAAAATTGGAAATCGCCGATAAAATGCTATAAACTTGTAGAGACTGCCAAAATCGAAACCCTTGCCATAAATTGCCGTAAGATCAACAGCAAGATTCTCAACAACCCTCTTCCCGTACTCTGCGTGAACTTCGCCGCCCAAATCCTCCTCCGCGATGCGGCGACCGAGAAGCCAGTTGCGGTAAACCAGTGCGGCATTTACCGAACGATATGCCGACTTCTGGGCTGCATCTATGATTGCGCGGGCGTCAGCAAGTAGGTCGGCGCTCTTTGAATACGCCAACCCCGTCTTGAGCAGTTCATTGCTCGCCTCTGAAATGTTCTTCTTCATCTCTTTTTTTTCCGGTCAAGATTATATCAAATGGTTATGTACGACGGCGTATTCAAGCAACGCGCTTGACCCGCCGACTTGTCCCGACTTTGCCACTTCGCTGACAGTTCGCGGGACTGCCCGCGATAAAATTCTTCAATAAAATCAATATTTCCCCTTGCGCTGCCATCCCGGATATGCTATAATTCATCCGTAATCACATAAATTACATAGGAGGCGCAATGCACATCGAAGTGGCAAACAACAACGGGACCCGGTATCTCCGCCTGGCGAGGAGCCGGCGCGGCACGAACGCCAAGGGCAAGCGGACGATCCTCAAGGACGTCGTGCTG
>JAFTCL010000033.1 GCA_017454745.1 Kiritimatiellia bacterium | reverse complement strand
TTTTTCGTTTGCAAGAAAGCATACAGCCGACGCCTGACTTTTTCAACCCCCTTTTTAGCGAAAAAAACTTGGGCGCTGGAAACTTCATGGCACCGTCAGGTCACACGACAAATCCCAGGGTGTTGCGCTGGAAACCTGCACACGCGCATCAACATCACGAATGCAAGCGGGTAACTTGTAGAACGAAACCGCGTTACCGCCCATCACCGCATCGCGTTCGTCCGGAGAAAGCCGCGCAACGAAACGTTCAACCACGCCTCGCCAAACGCCGTATGACAGATGTACTGTCACTACCGGCCAGTCACTTCCAAACATCAGACGACGGGGACCGAACGCTTCTAGCACGGTTTCCAAATACGGCTCCGCCACCTTATCGAAACGGTGCGGATCGCCGTTCCACATCCCCGCGATCTCGGTCACCAACCCTGAAAGTTTACAGAATACATTCTCCCGCTTCGCCAAATCACGTACAAGTCGCCGCCACGAGGAGAAATCCCGCGGCTTGCCCAAGTGGTCAAGCACCAGCCGTGCGTCATCCGGAAGCGTATCAACAAAACGCATAGTGTTGGGCAGGTGACGTTCAAAGACGAGAATGTCGTAGGCAAGGTCACGCGCCAGAAGCTGGCGAACGCCCCAAATAAAATCGGGGCGCAGGATGAAGGCATCGTCCGGTTCGTCCTGCACCACATGCCGTAGGCCAACCAAAAGGGAACAACCCCGCAAACGGTGGGTAGCCAAGGCTGCATCAATCCGTTCCGAAATATCGGGCGCGACAAGCGGAAGCCAGCCAACCACACCTTTGATGAAGGAGTGATGCGCGGCGAGTGTGAGCAGCCACTCGGTCTCTTCAACACACTGCCGAGCCTCAACGGCCACACAAGCATCCATGCCGCCGCAATTATCCGGCAGAAAATCGCGTTTAAGCGGAGCATCGGCAATCCAACCGAATTCCGTTGTGTTGTAATGCCAAAAATGACGATGCGCATCAATTACCATTTTACGAGAATCCTAAAAACGTTGCCGGGTGCCGCCGCCCATTTTTCCATCGCGCTCTGCGCCTCGCCGGGCGCAACGATACCGCTCACGAAACGGTCCATCGACACCGGTGCCGACTGTAGGTAACGTATGACGGCACAGAAATCGTCGGGCATGGCGTTCCGGCTACCGCGGATATCGAGTTCCTTTTGTACAAAAAGTCTAGTTTGGAACGAGACGTCGCTCTTCGCGTAACCGATGCAGACAACACGCCCAGTGAACGAAACGGCGTCAATCGCCCCAACATAAGTGGCCGGGGAACCGACGGCCTCTATCACGACATCCGCACCTGCGCCGTTCGTCAGTTCCATCACTCGTCTTGCCAAATCCTCTTTAGCGGAGTTGATTCCGTATCGCGCACCAAGCGCCATTGCGATGTCGAGTTTTTCCGGAGCGAGATCAACCGCAATCACCGTTGCGCCGCGCCGCACTGCCCTGATGATTGCCCCAAGCCCTACCATTCCGCAGCCGAGCACCGCCACCACATCGCTATCCGTGACCTGCGCCCTCGCCACGGCATGAAAGCCCACGCTCATCGGTTCTATAAGTGCGCAATCGCGAAGCGTGATCCCCTCTACAGGAATCACTTTGGTCCACGGCACAGCGAGATATTCACGCATCGCTCCGTCGCGCTGAACCCCAAGCGTTTCATTGTTCCGGCAAGCATTCGGACGGAGATTACGGCAGCTCGCACAAGTGCCGCAGTTCGTGTATGGATTGACGGTGACGGTTTGACCAACTTTAAGCGTATCGGGCACGTCTGCGCCGACCGCCGCAATCGTCGCCCCGATCTCGTGACCGGGAATGACATCCGCCTTCGCCATTGCGTTGCGGCCAAGAAAGGTGTTAAGGTCGCTGCCGCAGAACCCGACATAAGCCATTTTTAGCAGAACCTCGCCCACACGCGGGGTTGCAGTAACGTATGGCGCAGGTTCATCGCGCAACATAATTTTTCCCGGTTCATGTATGCGTAAAACATTCATCTTTCAATCCTCGGTCTCTTAACGGTTAACGATCCGATTCCGACGGCAAGGTAAAAACTGCAGTGCCTGATTCTCCGTTCTCATTATAAGTGTAGACGCCCACTCGACTGCCGCGATAATTTCCCCACGAAAGCGTAACGGATTCCGGATCTTGAATGTAGGCTTTACCATCCGATGACCAAGCATACTTTGCGTGACCGTCCAAACCCCACGTCGTACGCAAATAAACCGACTCGCCGATTTCGTCAAGTCTCCGCTCTTTATCCGCAACCCTTATGTAAAGGAATCTTTTACCGTCCACCATCTTCACGCCAAATTCACTTGCGCCACCGCCAAAGTGGCAAAGACCGGCGCACTGGCCTTCGGTCATCTTTTCGGTCAACAACACGATAGTGAACGTATTATCCACCGTCCGCCATGAACGACGCGAAAGGATATTGCCGACAGTGAAAAAATCACCCGTTTGAAGGGGTGGAAAAGCGTCGAGTTCCAACCGATTCTCCGCAAGCCGAACCTTTTCCATTAGCGGTGAATGATTCCACTCCCATTCGGGCGATGTAAACCCGTGCGCATTAGGCGGGCTGGACTTGACCGAGAAAGGCACAGGGTTCGTATGACGCCAGACCATGCGCCCGATGCCATCAGGACCGGGTTCGCCGATAATCGGCCAGCCGTCAACCCACGTCACCGGCAAAAGGCTCGCAACACGTCCGCACCAATCGCCGTGGCCGTGGTGGGTGAGGAAGAACCAATTGCCGGCCGCGTCCTGGAGGTAACCGCCTTGGTTCGGCTCATGCCACTCCCATTGCGGGTGCGAAAGGATTCGGCGTTCTGTATATGGCCCGGTCGGCTTATCGCCGCGCTGCATCATCAGCCGTCTGCCGCCTTGAGCCACTTCACTAAAAAGGTGATAATATTTTCCTCCGAAAACATAAAGCTTGTTCGCCTCGCGTCCCGCGCCTTCGTTGATAAGCACTCCGCTTCCCGGCACAATATCCATCACATCGTTAGTCATCCTGAAAACATAGGTTTTGTAGTTGTCGCTAAAATGTGTCGCAACGAACCAGTTTTTACCGTCATTGTCGAAAAGCGGACAGCAATCGTCCCATCCGCCGCCGATGGACATCGTTCTGGGTTTTGACCACGGGCCTTCAGGTTTGTCCGCAGTACAAACAAACAACCCTTCGTCGGGGCAACCGAAATAGACATAAAACCGGCCGTCCTTAACCCGGATCGCTCCCGCCCAGACGCCGCGCCCGTAACGTCGCATCCGATTCCAAGCGAAATCCGGTCCCAAGTCCGCCGCGTCCGCAACGACATGTCCAATGATACGCCAAGACACCATGTCGTCAGATTCCAAAATCGCCATGCCAGGCGAGAGTTGCATCGTACTTGTAATCGCGTAGTGACGACCCTCATGGGTGATACAGTCAATATCGCTGAAGTCTGCCGGAAGTATGGGGTTCTGATAGGTGCCGTCGCCCAAATCGCCCCATTCGCGCCACGCGCCCCATTCGGAGGGTACGAAATCTTCATCGATGATTGCCGCCCAGCCGCCATTCGCCGCCGCCGTTACGGTGAGTACGCCGTCCGCATCGGATTTTATACATTCGCAAGCGACCGGCGCGAGCGGTTTCGCGTTATCGGGATCCGCGTCACGGAAGAGACGGATCGTCTTGCGTCCCGCTCCCGCGAAGTTCAGCGGCACGGTGAAAGTCCGCTTCCCGTTCGCATTGAGACAGCCGATGAACCACCGGCGTCCGACCCGTCGCGCCACCACCGCGCTCTCGCCGATTGCACCAGAAAGAAAACGGGCCTCATCAAAGACGCACGGAATCTCCCGCCAAAAAGCGAGTGCGGGATCCTTTTCATCGATTTGGGAAGGTTGCTGGTACCAAAAGAGAAACTGCCAACCGCTTGAATAGACGCACGGCATCGCGAGCTGGTGGGCTAGCGTGGTCTGGATACGGCCGACCTTCCAGCATGGGGTATAATCGCCCGGGCCGTCGAGAAACCGGGTATAGACCAGCGCGGCGTTGTGCCGGGCGCACGGCATCTCCTCATTGCCGCAAATGCCCTCAACGGTGAGAACATTCGGATAAGTTTTTTCCAACCCCGCAAGGCGAAACTCGTCATGGATGTCCACCATCAGTCTTCGCGCCGCGCATTGCTCGATCCATTCGACCGTCAGTTTCCGCCAATCCTGCCTACCGACATTCACGAAACCGAGTTTCACCCCCGCGACACCCCACGCCGCCAGGCGGTCGAATATCTCCGTGGCGTTCTTCTTCAGCGGTTCGCGATTGACGTAGAGAATAACGCCGATCCCTTTCGTCTTTGCGTAAGCGATGATTCCGGGCAAATCCAGATCCGCCCGGGGTTTCAATGGGTCATGCGTCCGTTCGTCCCCGTACCAACCGCTGTCAAGTTCGATGTACCCGAATGCGTTTCGCACTGCAAAATCCACGCATTCAAACGCGATTTCACGGGTGAGTTTCGAAACCCGCAACACCTTGCCCGGTTTAATCCAGCCGGTGTCGGCAATACGGGAAGGGGCGTTAAGCGCTTTGAGGAAGTCGCCTTGGGTCTGGGCGAGTTCCGACGGACTGGACGCGGCATGAATGTAACGCCAAGGCGTAACGTAGGGAAGCGTGACCTTAGCCGCGCCTTCGAGTACCGTTTTTACCGTTCCGGGGCGCGGCCCGGACGCGAAACGCGTCCGGGCATGGTCGGGTGCGCCGGCATCGCCCAGAATGGCAGTCCACGACGGACCTTCGACCACAAGCGGCGACTCCGCCGTACCGGGAAGGATAATCGAATAGTTCCGTCCATGCCCATCGTTCTCCTTACGGGAAACATCGGGCATCGGCTTGGCATTGCCAATAGTCGAAAGCGTTTTGGGGACATATTCACCCTGCGCGTGACTCACCGGCCAGCAGCGCAGATCCGCGCCAAAGTCAAATACCCACTCCTCGTTCGGTATGGTCCTTTCACCCTCGCCGGTATAGCGGATCCGCCACGCCACACCATCCACCAAATTGGTCGATTCGATAACCGAATCGGCATCAACCGCCGGCAGTGTGATTTCGCATACCTTCGTATTGTCACGCGACAAGGCGAATACAACCGCCGCAAGCATAAGTGCCGTCATTCGAGTGCCCCTTTACTATGAATGGCGCAACTGATCAGCGGATGATCATAATCATTCCGTAAGAACAGTAAACGCCGTCAGATGTACGGGCCAGTTTATAGTTGCGGACCTCATTAGGCGAACGAGCAAACACCACATTGGCGGCCGGGGCTTCTTCCCACTCAATAATCTTGTCGCCATTGTGCAGCTCACGCCCGGAAAGATCCACATACACCGTGGCCCCCTCTGCAAAGGTGGTGTAATAGGTGGTACGGGCGGTGTCCAAACTCTTAACCGACCAAACACTTGTCTTGCCGGCAAGATTGATCGTGGATCCATCCTGCAACTCGACCGACGAGAAATAGTCTGACACCGGAGTAAAGGTACCCAACACCTTTGTGGTGGCACTACTCCATCCCCACCCGCCATCCTTACGGTTGGTGAAATTGCGGACAGTCAATGGATTTTTAATCTCCAAATAGCAGTTGACGTCAAAATCAACGGTGGGAACGACGGTATCGCTAATGACCTGGAACATACCGGTCCCGCCGTTGCCAATTCTGACCTCACCGTCAACAATGGCAGTGTTACTGAACTTGAAGTATTTACCGTCGGCAATGTCCACAGAGAGGACATGCCCGCCCAAATCTATATTGCTTTGGTAAAAAATCCAAGTACACGTCAAATCCAGAAGGGTGTCATCTCCAAGAATGACATCGCCAAATGAGGTAAGCGTTGTGCTGGTCATGTCGTAACCGGAATTGGCGATAGTGCCACCGTCCAGTTCCACCCGGTAAACGTACATTCCGAAGTTGCCTCTGATATCAAGAATGGCACCGGAGCTGACATTAACTACCCCGTTGGAAACTCCGAACGGGCAGGCATATACCGCAGGACTGTAAATAGTGGAATTTGACCCGTTGTTGAGCATTTTCGTCTTGCCGGCGATCAGATATGTGCCGCCCGTGTAGGAAGTGTCGCGGGCTTCCGGAATATATGTACCGTCACCCTCCTTGATCAACTTGATGTTGCCGGTGAGAGACACCTTATTTTCTAGTACGGTACCCGCCGCAACGTCAAAGTGAAGCTCGCCCGGAGCGGCAGAGTTGGAGGCGGAATCCGTTATGGTAAGATCTATCCCCGGCGAAACGTTACTGTTGCTGAGGTACAGCGAATGACCCGCCAAATCAATCGTACGACCAGTTGTGGCGGCAACCCCTTCCGCTGCGGTGGCTGATCCGCCAAGCGGAATGTAGAAACTCCCGTTAACCCGCTCGTAGAGTCCAACCACATTGTCGGCGTTACGTAGGGCGGGAACAAAATCGCGCACCAGCTCGCCGTTGTCGTAAATCTGGCAAGAGTATAGGATCAGAGATCCCTGATCACCCGGGATATAAGCGGCCCCTTTGCGGTTCTGGGCGAACAACAGCAACGGGTAAGATAGTTTAAACACGCTAGCGCCAAGCGTCCGGATCGTGGAGGAGTTTACCTTCGCCACGTTCTTGTCCAGCTCCACCACGTTACGTCCTGGAGCGACTGCCTCGCCGCTGGTGCCGCCGTCGGTGCCATAACCGCAGTAGATGCCGCCGGTGCCATCGTTACCCAACGCATAGGCGCCGTTCTTGTATCCGGTGTTCCAGCAACCGAACCAGTACTCGATATTACCAACCACCTCAACATCCATTACCACACGGGTGTCCTGATCGGGCAGGAACGTGGTGTCGAAATAAGTACCGTGAGGAATAGAAACATATTCAAGCAACTCGTAAGGGGCGGTTACAGTGGAATTGGCGGTAAGCTTGGACATATCCAAACCGCGCCAATCGCAGTCCGCAGAAAGCGTGACCGTGTTTTCTACGACAATCTCATAAGCCGGCAGTTCGACGCCGGCCGGACACTGGATGTTCACTTCACCTGAAAAGCGTACTGAAGTCCCCGAGTTCGGGAGCGCATTGGCAACCACCCCGCCCGTACCGTCATAGCAAATCCAGTTGCCCGGATTAGCGGGATCGGAATCTGCGGTTCCGGCCCAGAGTGCAGAAACCACCGATAACGAGGGATCGAGATCCACGTAAAGCCTTCCGCCATTGTAATACGGCTCAACCGAAAAAGTCGCATACGGGGCGTTGACACTGGTGGTGTCAAAGAAATCCGCCGGATTTTGTTCCAAGGAACCATTCTCCCAAGTCATCAGCAAGTACCGGCCGGAAACGGCGTTGGCATAAGAAGCCGGAAATGCTATTTTTGCACCAGACTCGAAAGTCGGGGCATTCAGAACGCGCAGTTCCGTCTTGGCGGGATCGAAAACCAACCGCGCCGAAGCGGCTAGGTTGAGGTTGCAGAACTGCGCCATGCCAGGCACAGTGACCACAAAGTCGCCGCTGAGGCCGGCTGCCGGGTTACGGAAATCGAAACCGCCGTCGATAAAATTCAGATTCCCGCCGCCGTTTATGCTAACGTAAATCGGCGATACTCTGTCGCTGCCAAAACCGCCGAAGGTGTCGCCAAAGATGATGGTGAAGGTGTGCCAGCCCTCAGAAATCTCGCAAGTGGCGGCAGCGGAAATTTTATATGTGGGGTTGGTCAGAACCCATTCACCGTCGAAAGCGATAGCCATATAGTCATCAAACGCCTGGTCGATGCTCCAAGTACCGGCGCGTTCGGACGGGATGTACACCCATCCGTCGATCCGGTTTTGCGACCAAGACAGCACCTCCGCCGTCCACAACTGATCGTTGGGCAAAGGCCGAGTCAAGTAATATCCCAAAAAACGCAGATCCTGGCAACCGAAAGAGTAACCGGTGTAATCTTCCAGCGGCATTTCCCGCCATGAAGAGTCCTGCACTAGCTCCGACCGGGATGTCGGATAACGCAGGTGCCGGAAAACCATCGGAGGTTCCTGATGGTTGAGGTTGACCCAGAGCGATCCGCCGTTGCCCACTGGTTCATATTCCACCTTGACGTTTGGGGCAGACATACCGGTCGCGTCGAAAACATTGTCTAAATCGGTATCCGCGAGAAGGCTGCCCTGTTCCCACTGCACCAGCTGGAAGCGTCCGGAGGTGCGGCTGGCATAACTCGAAGGCAATACGAACTTGCCGCCATTACTGAAATCGGGAGCCTTGACCAGACGATAAATGGCGGTGTCGGGGTTGACCACCACCCGGCAGTCGGCGGCGGGTTTCATGGTGGCGAAACAGACAATTCCGGAAACGTCCGGGTTAAAACCGCCTACTATGTCGGCGGTAGGGTCGCCAAAGATGAAGTTCTCCTCGTCGAACTTAACCATGCTGCCGCCGTTAATGGAGATGCCGATCGGGTAACTGTTTGAGAATGCGGAATTGCCGTTCGGTCCGTAACCGCCGTAAGTATCGCCGTAAGTAATGGTAACGTAATGCCAACCGGAGTTTATGTTTATGGTCGTCTCTTCCTTTTTGGTATAGGTGTTATTAATCAGCACCCAGGTTCCGTCGATGCAAATTCCCATATAGTCATCAAAACCTTGGGTGATTTTCCAAGTACCAGATTGGGACGAGGAGACGTTTATCCAGGCATCGATACGGTTCTGCGACTGGCCGAGCAGTGTTTTGCCGGTGCCGATATAGGCATTCAGGTTATCAATTAGGTAAGTTCCGCCAGTGTACTCCCGTAACGTCATATTGACAAAGTTGTTGTCCTCCAGGGCCTTACGGTTGGCACCGTATCCCAAATGCCGGAATGCCATCGTTCCGTCGGCAAACGCCGTACCGGTAGCAATGCCCATCGCCAAAGAAATCGCCCAAAACGCCTGTGTTTTCATCTTTGCCTCCCATTAACTAACACTTTTCCCTAAAGGCAAAACAATAATAACACAGCTCCCCGCCCCCCGCAAGAGTAAAAACCAGCTCACGGAAATTTTCTCTGTGAAAATGCGGGTAAAGTTTACCCGTTACCGTGTTCCGTCTTGTTTTGCGAAAACATCAACCACCATCAGCTCGGGATGGTTGAAAAATCGCGGCAAAGGTGTTGATTCGCGCGCGAGCCCGCGTGAGACGAGCATTCTGGTTGAAGCCGAAAGTAAATATGATCCACCCGAATAGCGCGGCAGCAATCTGCGGTCGTTACAGGCTGGCCCGCAAAGGCCAACGTTAAATCCCGGGATGCGCCACTGACCGCCGTGGAGATGACCGGCGACGATAAGGTCAAAATCAAACTGCCGATAAATGTCCGCGTATTCAGGACGGTGGGTAAGCAGTACGCGCAAATGGTTTGGATCGGATTTCGCGTAAGCGGACACCAGCTGTTCCTGCCAAGCGTCATCCAAAATATACGTCGGATCGTCCACCCCGCAAAAATCAATGGGCGTACCCTTCAACGTAACAGTGCGCACATCTCCCTCAAGCACAGTTACGCCATTACCCCGGAGCCAATGCTTTATCTCATCTACCCCCCCGCTCCAATATTCGTGATTGCCCGTGACGTAAAAGCACGGGAATTCCCTGGTAAGCCGCTCGATTATAAATTTAGCGTTCCTGTCGGACAGACGGTCATCAAAAATGTCCCCGGCTAACAATACGGCATCTGGGTTGACCCGCCGGATAACATTCAAAAGTGATTCATGCCCGGCACCGTAGGAGCACGAATGAAGGTCGGTGACTAGCACAAAACGAATGGTTCCGCCCTTTATCCTGCCGGCGGTGACCGCAACCGAATGTGTCTCGACTCGCGGAAGCTCGTACCATACTCCAAGCGCCGAAAAAATCGCCATGCCGGCAAAAACGGCCCGTCGCACCCAAGGACCGCCACCGCGCATCCGACGCCAGAGCGATGTCATTGAAGAGAGCTTCCAAAGGAACGCCAAATGAGCGACATAGAGAGGTGCGACGGCAAGAACACGCCAACATCCTGCCTCCCCCGCCCATGCTTCGCAAATGCCGGCAACGAACAAATACGGGCCGAACACCAGCATTAGGAACGACGCCGCGAACATTGTCGCGGCATTGCTCCAGCCAGCGAACATCTGCGGAAATGTCCACATCGTGGCAAGCAGCGAGACGCCCCACGCGATTCCGACAAACCCTAGTCTCGGCAGTTTTCGCCGAGCGGGTTCCGATACGGCCCATTTATTCGTTGAGGGAAGGAAAAGCGGGAAAAGTGGCCATGCTAACGGGAGACATACTACGCCGATAAATATCGGCAGCTCAACAATACTTGAAAGACCCCACCAGCACAAAGTATTTACCAGCCATGTCAAAAGTACAACGGCTGGCCAACGTATGGCGAACCATGCCAAAACTGCTGATATGGTGAAAGCGATGCAGAATACACATCCTTGTATGGAGATTATATTGCACACATTGAATTCAGCGAGGCATAAAAGCAGGGAAAGGAATGACATGAAAATCATTCCTGCCATTGCAAAACCAAGTGATTTCGGCCGCGGTAAATTCACATTAAGCATATTTTCACCCACATCAATACAATCGCTTTAAGGTTCACCTTGCGTTGTCATCCAAATGGCGGTCGGGCCATCTTCGTCACCGCCGATTATTCCTATGGACTCGGCGGATGTGTCGTCATAACACCCAGCCATTCCCAAAGCAACCGCCGTAATCACAACAAACATTATTAGCTTATTCATTTACATGCTCCCGTTTTTTGCCCAAGTGCAAATCCTCTTCTTCGGTCACTATTCTCTCCATTCTTTGCGTCCTCTGCGTTCTTTACGGCTAAAAATTTAAAGATCTTCAGGCATTCGGTTTTTAAGATACCACTGCGTAAGCGTCTGAAGCCGTTCGTAGGAAAACGCGCACTCCTTTGTCCACTTCGAAAGAAAAGCACCCAACCACCACGCCTCGTCCATACCCATATCACCTCCAATCCAACTCTCGAATTTGCCTTTAAGAAACGTTTGCACTCTCTTCCCCGCAAAGTGCCAACAGGCAAGAAATATTCCCTCCCGGTTACCTTTGGGCACCTCGTCCAAAAGCCGACAAATCAATGTCCCGCCACCTTTTCTGGACGCGAGATACGACAGTAAAAGCCCGTTCACGGCAAAAGATTTCCAATCGGTCTTTGTAATAATACGCCCCATGCGCATTCTGACCAGCGCACCTTTTCTCGCCAACAGACGCGAAAGCTGCAACGCAAGTTCGTACTGATACAAAGATCGGCATTCTATGAAACTTTCCAACAACAGTTTTGCGTCCTCATCACCGCAGCCGTCGAAAATGAACGGCCCTTCCAGCCCATGGGCCGTTGCGGCCAAAACGTCAAGCAATATCGAAGATCCGCCGCCATTTCGGGCAAGCCGCGCCGATCCTAATCCGTGCGACGCTGCCGCACGATTCACTGCCTGTATGCAGCGGCGGACCAATTTATCGTCAAGCGCGGCGTTCTTTTCTTTCGGAGCGGAAAGCCGGACATCGAAAAGATCCGACCCCTCGTGCGCAAGAAGCGAGACCTTGTTGCCGAGTCCTCCGCCGTAACCGGTGAGACTGCCGTCCATGCCGATTACGCGGTGGCACGGAATTATGACCGCGATCGGATTCCACCCCACCGCACCGCCGACAGCGCGCGCCGACACTTTTTTCCCGCCGTGCTTCTTCGAAATCGACTTCGCGATGTCGCCATACGAAACCGTTGCGCCAAAAGGGATACGCAACAATTCTTCAATCACATCCTTGCGAAACGCGGTCAAACCGTCAATACGGTAATTGGGCATAAAACCGGGGTTACGCCCGGCGAAATATTCGTCAAGCCAACGGCACGTTTCGCGAAACACTGGCGTTTCGCGCGTTTCGGCATCTTCTCGGCGTTGCCAACCATCGCTCGTTCCCTCGAACCAAATCCCGGTCAACGCTTCATCGTCCCCGCTCATCGCAAGGTCTTCGAATCCTTCAGGCGTCTTGTATTTCCAAGTGTATTTCATAGCAATCCACTTCCCTTCACATTTTTAAGTTTCTTACGCTTTTCATCGCGTTGCATCTTGACACGCCTGAGCGATAGGAGTCTTCTCGCCGGACTGATCGACGCAAACAAACGTGATATCGGTGGAGAATACAAGCTCCTCGTCGCGGGAATCAATGTTTCGGCGATGGACATCGACATGGTATGTGGCGGAAGTTCGCCCCACCGCGCACCGCTGCGCGTCGAAGCGCAACACCGACTGCGGGTGGACGCTCTTCTTGAATTTCACCTCGCTCATGCCCACCGTGACAAAGTGCAGCGTCGGGTAATCCTCGCTTACCGCAATCCACGCAATCTCATCCACCCACATAAGCATCTTCCCGCCGAATAGGAATCCGTAGTGGTTCATATCGCCCGGCATGACCAGTTTGTATGTCGTCATTGTATCGTCTCCTTTAGATTGATGGTTAGGATCTCCTGCTAGGGGAAACAAGAATGACAGCCTGTATTCTCATGGGCAAGGCGCGCCAATGCGAGCATACAGCGCTGATGATAACCGTAACACATATCTCGGAACAGCGAACGGCAGTGCTGGAGTTCCTCGAATGACTTCGGGCCGAAGTCGAACTCCGTGTTGTGGACGCGTTTTGTGTACTCGGCAACAAACCTCCCAGCCTCGCTGTCGGGAATGATGTCAGGAACCGCCAGCATCAGCTCGCCAACTCCCCGTTGGAAATCTTTCTCAAGCGCCACGACTCGGCAGCATAAATCGAAGTACTCGGTTTTGCTCATGTTACCACCAGTGGCAAACCGTTGGTTTAGCCATGCGTCATGCGCGGCAAGCGTCTTTTCCATACGGGAAACAACCGACTCTATTGTGGACATCTTAACGTACAGAGACCTCACCCGTGCGCGGCTGGCTTCGCCGCCAAGGTGCGACAGGAAGGAACACGTCAAAGAGTCCTTTTCCGCGACAAGCTTACCGAGGTACGCTAGATACTTCTTGTGATCCTCAAGCGGCACCGTTTTTCGCGTGTATTCTTCACCATTGTACGCGAATACCCCCACATCCATTTCGCCGGACGCGATTTGCTCGAGCGTCGCCATGTCGCTTTGCGCCGCATTCAACTCTCCAACCAGCCTGCGGTATTCAGGAGTAAAGGGGTTCTCTGCGCACTCCCGCCCAAAAGCCTCTTGCAAGTCAAACGGCTCGAATCTCCTGTTAAACACGGTCTCGCACTCCTTCGGAAACATGTTCTCGTCGCAGAACTTGAAAAGTTTGTTTCGAAATGCTTCCGCCGTCATTCTCTGCGGCTTCTTCTCAAGCGAAGCCGTGGCAACCACGAAAAATTTTTCCGACACCTTTTCTGCTACTTTCCGCGGGACCATCGACCACGCGTCCGAAGTCTCGACATCAGCTCTCATCACGTCAAGTTTCCGGGCGCGGTCGAGACGGTCAGACAATTCCGGGTGTGAACTCCACACGTCGAACGCCTTGATTCGGGACTTCGCCAACCCTAAATCGAACGGCTTGGCCATGGTTTCGCCCGGCTTGAGCAACATCATACCCCATCTTGACATTACCTCAGCAACCGCTTCATGTGACTTGAAATAGTTCTCCGGAAGCTCTCCGCCCTCAAGACATCGCGCCAAGAACGGCCTGAGACATTCCATGTCGCACCAAGAGAGCTGTTCAACCTTACACATCGCCGAGACGAACGCGTCCGTCCCGGCGCATTTACAGGCGACCTCGTCAGCGCCAAACTCCATTAGCCTTGACAGCTTTCGCTCTCCACGCATCACGAAACGAAACACATGGACCGTAATATGTTTGACAAAAGAAGTCAGGCGATAGGCAAGCACTCCGAATATGCGCCACGCCGTCCATCCGGCGCTCCTCCAACTGTCCAAAGCGCGGTCAATGAAGTCATCGGTGTACACCAAATTATACAGTATCTGGTATGTCACGGAAACAGCCGCCCCCACCTTCATGCTGCTTTGGCCGAAATGTCCGAACTCGTGGGCGAGGATCGCTTTCACCTCCTGTACCGACGTCGAATTGAACAGCCCAAGCCCAATCTCAAGGTTTTTTCGCACAGGAAAGAAGATGCTCCAAAACGCCGTGTTGTAAAAAACGCCGGCGTTGACATCGGTCGTCAGATAAACATGGCGCGGCATACGGAACCCAGTCTCCTTCGACAACCGTTCGACAAGGTCGAACAGCACCGGGCAGTCGGCGCGGCAAACCTCCAGCCTCTCTTCGTTGCGGTTCTTCGTGAAAGAGAACAACGGCTTGACCAAATACACGCCGAAGACCGCGGCAAGCGACAGCAATCCAATCGCCACGACAATCATAAACAGCGCGGACCTGACGTCGCGCACATGCTCAAGCCCCTCAAACACGATGAATTTTGCCGCGAACAGCGCCCCAACGATGATGGCGGCGCCAAGACATATCAGAGATATGTAGTACACGAGGAACAGCGCAAGGCGAAGAATCTCGTCGGCTACGGCACCGCCTATGCCCACTCTCTCCCCGGCCATGGTCGATACTCTCTCTGCTTTATCCATCACCCACCTGTATTATCCGCTGCTACTGGCGCGAGATTGCGCGTTCGTTTTATTCCGGCAAAGGTTCACGCGGTCCGAGGAACTTCGGACTTCGACGAAGGATTACGTCAAGAACCGCCGCGACTTTGGCAAACTGTTCCCTTATCCGGGTCTTGGTCGAAAAAGGCCCTTTCACCTCCTGCGCGGCGTATCCGAATGCGTCGCACCCAAATCCCCGCGCCGTGAAGACCGCGCGGCGGGCATGATCCTTCTGCGAAACCACAATAAACGAATCAAGCCCGAAGACCTTCTTCGCCCTCACAACGGAATCCAGCGTGCGAAACCCCGCATAGTCACAGACTATATGCTCTGCGGGAACCCCCGCCGCGACAAGCGAGTCTTTCATATCCGACGCCTCATCATACTCCTTGATGTGGTTGTCCCCGCTGACCACAAGGCAATCCACTTTACCTGATTTGTAAAGCTCTGCGGCGGCGGAGATCCGCCGCGTGAAATATAAATTCAAGCGCCCGTTCGCCAGTATCTTGCAGCAACCCAAAACCACGGCGGCGCGGCAATGGGGAATCTTGTCCATTTGCGCCTTATCGAATAAACGGCCGGCGGAAGAACAATTGACGGCGATAACCGAACCGCCCCACATGACAAGCGCGGACAAGATTGCCCAAAACGCAAACCGCACCTTTCTATTAACTTTAAGAGAGATCTTGCGACGACCGAACATTTCCCTCCACTTCGCACCGTACAAAAACAGTACCGCCGCGCATATCGAGCCGAGTGTGTCGCAAAGTATGTCCTTCTGCGCGTCCCACACGTCGCCTTGCGACCCGAGAAACGCCGCGCCCGCGTCACCTCCGTCGATTACGGCATACTGCCATTCGACAATCTCCCACAGCCCAGCCATCGCCACAACCGTCATTACGGCGAAAAACGCGGCTAATGTTGCCGACTTTACCCAGCCCTTCCGGAAAAACAGCTCGGCGAACGGGAATGCGAACCAGCCGACCGTAAAGTGCGCGATGCGGTCGTATGGATTGCGGGCAAGTCCGAGCGGCACCTTGAGCCAATCCATCGGCACCAGCTCGAACGTATAGTGCGCGCCGATAGTCTGGAGCATCATCCACACGAGGAAACAAGCGTATGCCGCAAGGGAAAAACGAAACGACCTGCGCGTTAACAGCAGTATCGCCAAAAGGCCCAAAGACCAGAATATTTCCGTCACCCATACGGCAACGCTGTGCGGCTTTACCGCAGAAACAATAGTGGCTGCGGCAACCGCCGCCAACATTGCCATTTCGATTTTAGCCGTTTTATCTCTCATTTCGTTCCTTTCAACAGGGATTCACTTTCGACGAACCTTCTGACTTGTCTGGCATCAAATGCTAATTGCCCCGTTCGTGGAAGCGGGCGAGACCATAAGTGCAGCCGTTGATCGCCTTCATGCGTTCAACGAGCGGTTCGTAGCGTCGGAAATCCCAGGTCACGATACCCTTGTTCGAATCGCGGTTGGAAGGGTCGGCACTCAAGTTTTCCGGATCGTTGTCGCCGTATTTGAACCAGTGCCACCCCACGCAAACGCCACTTTTGAGGAGTTCGTTCACGAAGTTCTGGTAGAATATGCCGCGCTCGTCCTGCGTATGCACGAGCCAGCCCGCGCCGGTTGTGTTAGGCAAGCCGGAGTCCTCGCCCTTAACATAAAATTCCGTCACCATGAACGGCTTGCCGGACCATGCCTCCCAGTTCCGCATGTCCGTCTGATCGGGCTGCCAATGGTTGTAGTGGTTGATCGAGATTACATCCAAGTACTTCCCGGCCACCTTAAAGCACGCGGGGTTGCGCATCTCGGTGTTCCAAAGGTGAAAGCGGCTACCGAGGAACATGTGGTTTGCGTCGTATTTGCGTAGAATGCGCGCAACGGTGCTGAGGTAGATGTCAATGCAGTGCGCTACGAAGTCGAGGCGGTCCTCTTCCGTAACGTCACGCATGGTACAACCCACTCTCCCTTTGCGAGTGTCAAGCCACTTCTGGGCGGCGCGCCGGTTTGGGTGGTCTTTCGGCCATGCGGTTAGGCACTTCCAGAGCATGCTGCGCTGGAACTGCACCTCGTTGTCGATGAAGTAGCCGACCAGCCAGGGGTCGCTCGCATGCTTTGCCACGGGAGCGATAACGCGCTCGGCCGTCTGCTCGAACTCAGGGTCAAACACGAAGGGAAAGCCGAACGAGCTGCCGCCCTCTTTTACGTCCTTAAAATAGTCGGCCTCACGACCTGACTGCTTGAGTTCCCGATTATACTTGGCCATTGGGCTGACAATCACGGTGTAGGGTATCCGTTCTTGCTGCGCGGGAGTACCAAACGCCTCGGATACCGCCCATGCACCTAGAGAATTGAAACCGCAGGACTTGAGGAACCTGATCTCGGAAGCGGCCCAGCCGGTGACACCGCCAAACTTCTCCTTGCAAGCCGCTTTTTGTCGGGCCGACATCCCCGGGCTGAAGCTTGCGACCGATTTCGCGAGAAAGAGATTTCCGGTGGGATCGACCATCCACCAGCGCCCGTCGATCTTACGGACACGGAAATAGCCGTCAGGATTGCCTACATTCGTACCAAGCCAACCGCCATACTCGTCCGGGGAGGGGTCAGGTTTCGGCGTGAATCCGGGAATACGGTCGATTGAAACGGCCTCGTATGAAGCCCAGTCTTTCCCCGAGTTTTTGCGGCACTCCACCGTGTGCGGCAGCAGAATGGCGGCACATCCGGCAGCTAGAAGCAAAGCCGTGCAAATAGGGTAAATGGCATGATGGTTGTGCATATCGATATTCTATCTAGGACTTTCCGACTTAGGGGGCTATGCGCCAGATCCGGACAACGTAAAGAAAGGTAGCATTTTCCCCGCTTTCCGTCAAGCGCATACCACAACAGTCGCGTTACTAACCTGCGGGGCCGATCGCCTTCAATCCGAAATTCTCGTCCAGGCGCTGGTTGAGGCGAGCCATCAAGCCAGCCATCCCGCCTCCGCCGTCCAAAACCGCGCGCGCGACCGCCCGCGCCAGCGGCAAGTTGTTACCCGGCCCCGCCCCGCGGACAAACTCCCATCCCGGAGCGACATCACCTCCCTCTGGTCCGCCAGCCCCCGCCGACTCAACACTGCCCGCCGGGCCTACACTGTCCGCTGAGCCACCATTGCCCGCCGAACCGCCGACTCCTGCCGCGCCCGGATTATCCCCGAAATCTGTTCCGCTACATAGTCTCACATCTCCGCCGACCGGGAGTTCGCTCACCTCAGGCTCATCTGAACCACCGATGTTGTCTTTTCCGCCACGTAGTCTCATCACGTCATTTTCCTGCGGCTCGTCCTCGATTTCGTTCCGCCACATAGTCTCGTCAGATACATTGCCATTAGCACCGTCCCCGCCGAGCGCAGTCTCGGCGGGGTACGGGTCGGTCAGCCCCGTCGCCTGTCGCAGCTTAACCGCCAGCTGCTTGTAGCGCATCGCGGTCTTGTAATGCGCCCAAATATCTGGGCAGTGCTCGAACAACCATCCCTTCACACCCGGATTCCGGCCGCAAATTTTTCCGTTATCGTCGAACTGCAAACGGTTGTCCACGTAAGCGTCCAAATCCAACAGCGCAGAGCCCAACCGAACCATATCCGTTTCTGAGCGCTTGCGGACCGACCACAGCTCAGCCAACAGTTCTGGCGAGGGGCAAGGGTTCAATGTGCGGCGCGGAGCGATTTTGCGCCGCTGCGCCCGCAACTCGCGTCGGCGGATGCGTTCGCGCACGTAATACTTCGGACGGCGCATCCGGTTAATTCCGGCAGTTAGGATCCGGCAAACCAGCCACAACGCCGCGCTAGTGCCGACACAAACCGAAATCGTCACCGGTAATGCCAGCAATAACCCTTGGTTAAGCAATCCCACGTAAAGGTTGCTGAAGCCTCCAGGAAAGGAAAATGCGGCGTCGAATCCGGCGGCGACCCATCGCGCAAGCGGTGTCACCTCAAGGTTGTATAAGGGTTCTTTAGTTTTCATGAATGGAATATTAACCCGAAAGGCGGATAATGTCAACCAAGAAATTAGACTATGTGACGGAATAAACAATGACAGGGATATTAAAAGTCAATATTGGGGCGGGAGTCGTCAAGGGGACGGGACGTAATTAGACTACGTGGCGGAGAGATATGAACAAAAGAACGATAGGGAAATTGATAATTAGACTATGTTGAGTAATGAAAAAAGGAGGGGGTATAACGCTATGCGCGATACTCAAATTAACTTGTTTATTACAACCAGACTGTTTCTACATGGAATGCGTAAAACAAAACAACCGCGCAGAACACGGGGGCATGGAGTGGAAACAGGAATTTCTCCATGCCCAGCGCATTCTGCGCGGCTAAATAACAACTAAACCAAAACCGGCTTAAGCCTTCCGGCGACGAATCGCCATCAAGGCCGCGCCAATCCCGAACAGCAAAGCGCAACTGGGTTCAGGAGTGACGTGCCACGTAATCAAATTGCGGCCACCATCACGCACATTGCTGTCGGCTATCAATGAAGCCCAGTTCTTGGACCCAGTACTGTATGACTCGCTGCTGAAAACCTGATTGTTGTTCGAATCGACAACCAGCACATGGAAAGAGTAATCACTCCAATCCATGTTATCGCCGACCAACGCACCCCAGGTGTCATCGGAGGAACTCGTCAAGTCACTGCCGGGATCATACGCCCGCATATCTTCCTCCAGCAGCGTTCTTTGAGCGGAAGTCTTGCCATTGGCATCAAGCGCGTATTTATCCGAAAGGTAATAAGTGTCACCGCTGCTGTTAACCGCGACCAGACAAGCGTAATACGAATCATCGCCAGTCGATCCAAACGCAGGGAATTCGACATCCCACCGCATGTAATAACCGTGCGAGCAGACCGCCGTCAACACAAGCGCCGCCATTGCCAAATACTTTTTCATTTCTTGTTTCCTTTCTCAAATACCCCTGCGCGGACGGCGGGGTGTTTCCGCCGCCCGCATCGGGAATCAATCAATCGTTGTTCACATACCAGAACGCGGATCCGGCCTCGATGGTCAGGTCGGTGACCTTGGTCACGGTCACGTCCCAGCCGGCATACACTTTCTTGGAGTAGTACCACTGGCTACCGTCCCACTTCAATTCACGGAAGACACCGGTCGAATCGGTGATCCACAAGGAATCATCATCGCCAAGTCCCACATAGGGAATGTCCTGAACGTTCAATGCGGTCGGATTGACGCTGGCCGCCATGTTCCATCCGTCATCGCTGTCAAGGCTATTTGCCCAAGCAACCTCGTCCTCTTCCCAAGGCTGCTTCTCGGTCCAAGCCTTGACTTCGCCGCTGATACGAACCGTTCCGCCGCCCTTACGGTAGAACACCACCGCAGAACCGGGAGCCAGCTGATCGATGTTATCCTCATCGTCGGCTTCCCATTCCCTGCTCGACGCGTTCCAAACATACTCGTTGGACAGCGTGTAAACCGTATCGCCATCCTGAAGCGTGGTGTTCTGGAACAGCTGCGCCACCGTGATGGTGTCGAACTCGCCGATTTCCGAATAAGGTACGCCAATAACGCAGTCCTCGCTGCTGGAGAGCGTCACCGCAAGGGCGCCAACCACGTTAGCGCCACGGTCAAACGCGCCGCTGGTTACAGACTCGCCGGTGGCGGTGTAAACCGTGTTGAAGCTCACCGGTACGTTAAGGAAGGTAATCTCTTCGCCGGTGCCGGTCTTCTCGTCAACCTGAGCCCAGTAAGCATCATTGTAGTCAACCTTCGCCCACAGCTTGACCGCGGTGCCGCTCTTCCAGTTTTCGAGAGCGACCGTGATGTTCGCCGTCCCGGTCGTGTCGTTCACCAGAACCGAGGTGATCGTGGCCGTGCGGACAACCGCCGCCACCGTATAGGGATACACGGCTTTCGTTTCGTCATCCTGATTATCTGCCGACACATGGTCTTCGTCAACGAACACAGGCTCATCGGCGAAGAAACCGCCAGAGACGGTGACCGTGCCGCTGTCAATCGTCTGGGCGACCGAGGCATCTTTCGCCTTGAACCAGCCGCCCTCGATGTTGAGGGTCGCGCCCTTGGCGTACTGGTGGGTACCGAGGAGATAGTTGCCGTTGAACTCGCCGTCGGTTACGGTGACCGTGGCCTCGACATCCCAGCGGTTCTTACGGGTCGCGGCAGCGCAAGTCTCGGCATCCGGCACCACGGCGTAGGTTTCGAACACGCCGCCGTCGATAACCACGTTCGCGCCCTCGGTCCACAGCACCACGGCCGGATTGTCGTAGGTGCCGCCGGCGACGGTGACCGTCGCGCCTTCCCAGGCCCAAATCGCGCCGTCAAGCTCAGTGTCGCCTTCGATATTCCCGTTTTCGGCCAGCACCGGAAGCTTGATCGAACCGAGGTTCGCGCCGCCTTCGTCATCCTCGTAGGTGTCAACCACCGTGAAGTCGAAGTTAGGAAGAATCACGGCCGTAAGGGTGTGGCCATTCAGGTCGAGCGTGCAGGCGACATCGACGTACAGCGCTTTGTCCTCCGGCGCACTGTCCTTCAGCAGGACAACGGTTTCGCCGGCGACGGCGTCATCGAACGCTTCCTGGACGGTCGGGTACAGATCATCGCCGATCGCCGCCGCGGCGCGGAAGAGGCGGTTGTTGGCCCCGTCTAGAATCCAACCCGCCGGAAGCTCCTCGGTACCGTAGTCGCCGATAATCTCGATCACGTCGTTATCGTCGGCATCGGCCGCAGCATCCGCGAGTGTCGGGTACTTGGTGGTCACGCCATCGCGGGTAATCTGCGCCACAGGAGTTATGTAAGAGTACGTGACCGTTGCGGCATCAAGGTCGGAAACCGTCTTGATGCTGGCTACGGTATAACCGTCCGCCGGGTTGATGGCATACTCAAAGTCCGTCACCTTAACGGTCAGCGCACCACCCTCCGGCAGCGTGAACTCGTTGTTTTCGCCGAGATCCGCCAGAATTTCAAGCGTCCCGCCGTTAGCAACGGCATCCGTCGCCGCCTTCACAAAGGTCTTGTACACGAAGTCGCCTACCTGCGCGACCTCGAACATTTCGCGGACGGCGTCGTACCCGGTGTTGTTGGTGAACGTTATCTTTATCTGCTTGTCAGCCGCCAAGGCATAGCCAGACCCATTATATTCAGTCGATGTGTCCACGCTATAGCCGTAGTTTACGTTGTCGTAAGTGCATCCCGTAATCGAGAGCGAACGCCCGGTGAAATCACCAGCCACCGTACCCGGATTGACGCATACCGGGGTGTAGAAGTTAGTGAACGTGCATTCGTTGAACGCAAGGTGCAAATCGGTGGTCGGCGTTCCGGTACCCTCGGTGGTCGCCACAAAGCCCTTAACCCAATTACTCTCCGGGTTGGCGTTCGTGTTCTGAAAAGCCGTGTTGTTCACGGTCAGGCTGACGTTGTCGGCCAGCGCGGAAGACAGCCCCGAGAAGAAGCTGTTGAAGCTGTCATCGAACACGCCGCTGATCTTCTTGCCGTTGCCGTTGATGGTCACCGCCACATAAGCGCCAGCCGCGTTGCCAGTACTAGGAATGCGAACCGGCTCGGTCAGGACGATGTTATCGAGCAACTCAATGGTGCCACTTGCGGTAGCCTCCGCCGTGCCGCGCCCAATAGCGTCAACCGCAGCCTGGAGCGTGGCGTACCCGGTGGAGACGTTTCCAACAGTTAACGTTACCTTGGCGGACGAGAAAATGTACGCATCTTCAGTTTCCTCGGACACAAACGCGGGAGAGGCTGTAAGTCTGGTCGCTGTGTAACTCGTGCCATTCTTGTGGATGGTAAGATTCTTCGCCACCGTTACAGTTTCAGTGTTGTTTGCCATCAAGACAACATCACCGCCATCTTCCGCATTCTCTACTGCCTCCGCCAAAGTGGCGTATGGGGTATACTCGTAATCCTCATTTTCACCCTCGGTAACAACCAGAGCCGCAGTGTTTGCAATAACGGTGTAACCTGAGTAATCACCAGTTCCCTCTACGTACACATAGTACAAAGAGAGTTCGGGAATTTGCTCGGTGTCACTGGCCACAGTGTCCTTGAGCATCGTAACGCTTCCAGTCGAAGCGTCATTGAAGAACAAGCAATGGTCATTTCCAAAGGTAATCTCACAGCCATCAAGCTTCAGCACATTGCTTTCGCTCTGCTTGTTGTGAATAATTGCGTACTGGTAGTTGCCTTGCTCGGTTGTATCGACAACGATTTCAGAGTCGACGATACTAACCGTATAGTCTGATGAATGCAACGTAGTGTTTCCTGTGGTGTCGCCCTCAAGCACAATTACACCGAAGGTATTCCAACTACTATAGCTCTTATCATTGACACCTACGAGCTTTGAGTCTGAAACGTTAACCGTAAGACCGCTACCGTACAGGTTAAGTGCCGCCCACCCGGTGAGTTCGGAATTGGTGATGTTGAGCACGAGATCGTCAACACCGGCACAGACGTTAACGCAGTAAGCGGTCGAAGTGGCAGTAACGTTATCGATGTTGAGAGTGACATTGTCCAAATCAGGATTTACCTGAATTGCCCGCTCAAATCCGGTGTTCGTGTTTGCCGCCAGAACCGTCAGGTTCTTGATTGTGACATTTACATCGCCCGCATCGATCCAAATACCGCGCGTAGCTCCTGAGGTCAGCGTGTGTTCACCGCCGTCAATGGTAATGGACTTAATAATCTCAATGGTACTACCAACCGTGACATCACTGAGTAGCTCCACCTTATCGCCGCTGACCGCCGCCGCGATGGCTTCCTTAAGCGTCGCGAAATACTTCGTGGTGGCGGACTCACCGGAGCCTGTAGTGACGGAGGCGACCGCCTCAGCGACCACGTAGACGCCGTTATCGTCGGATGCCCAGGTATAGCCAGCCGGAAGGGTGCGGTCATTGGTTTCCGACGCAATCGTGCGGGTTACCTCGCCCTCCTGAGCCGTGCCGGTCTTCGAGTCAACGAAGATGTCGGTGTCGGAGGTGCTGTTGATGTCCACCGCGCTTCCGATGCTGATGTTCTGCTGCGTGTTCTCGTAGCGGCTGGAGAGCAGACCGTAGTAGCCCTTAAACGTGCCGCCCTGAAGATTGTAGCTGCCGTTCGCCGCCGCATAGACCGGGGCGCAGAAGTAGCTCCACCAATCGCTGCTGGCCGGGGTGACGTTGGCCGTATAGCTGCCGCCGTAAACGGTGATTGCCGCCGGGGCGGTGGTGTTGTTGGAGCCAATCGCCGCGAACCAGGAGGAGATCGTCGGGCCGTAAGCCGCATCCTCGCCGTCTGCCGCCACGCCGAACGTCGCGGTACCGCCCTTAAGCACGTACACGCCGTACATGCCGTCAGAACCCTCGCCCGTGGCGGTGAAGGTGCCGTCCTCAATAAGGAGCGTGCCGCCGTCAACCACGATCAGCGCCTTGCCGTCGAAGGTCTTTCCGTTC
>JAFTCL010000032.1 GCA_017454745.1 Kiritimatiellia bacterium | reverse complement strand
TAGTCTCATTTTCTTTCCCCGCCGTACTTCCCACGCGCAAGTCTCAAACAAACCCCGCCGCCTAGACTTTTCCGCCACAAAGTCTCATTTTGCGGTTGACCTTTCCGCCTCTTTCCGCTATCATCCCCGCCATGAAAGAGAAAGAGCCCGTTTACAACCTTGAGGTCGCCCCGCTCGCCCGCTGGCTCGCCGCGGGCCTCGAAACCGCGCTGGGCGTTTGCGACGCCCCCGCGATCCCCCGCGCCCGCTGCAGTGAGCTGCTCGCCCTGGCGGGCGTGATAGCCCTCCCGGTGACGGCGTCGGCCTGCGTCGGCGGCGGCGCGGCGATGTGGCTGGTCTGCCGCGCCCTCTCCGCCGCGATCAACCGGATGCGCCGCCCCAAGTACTACGAGCGGGAGCGGCTGCGCCGCCGCGAGCTGCGCGCCCAACGGCGAAAAATCGTACCGCGCAGCACGCAGAATCCCTGCCCCACCCCGGGGCTGCTGGCGGAGCTGTGGAAGAACCGCAGGCGCTCGGGGGCGGACATGGTGCGGCTGGGGTCGGCGCTGCTGGACCTGGACGCCTACGTGGACAGCCGCCTGCGCTTCGACCCCGACGGGAGGATATGCGGGCGCAACCCCGGCGTGAAGGGCTGGCTGTTCGAACACTGCCCGGACATCTGGGCGCACTACAAGACCGCGATGCGCTACAAGCAGCTGGCGGTGAAGCTGCGCCAGGCGGCGGGGCTGGCGGACCCGTACCCCGCCGAGGCGGCGCTCGGCGGGGACGGCGGCGAGGGCACGGGACCGGATGAGACCACGCGGCGGAACGAAATCGGGGGCGCGCCGCTGCGGGGAGACGGTATGAGACTGCGTGGCGGAAAAGATGCGGAGGGCGGGATAGAGGAAGAAACGGCCGCCGAGGGGGATGCTAGGCCTTGCGACAGGAAAGTGCACTCCGGGAAAGAGCGCGGCGGGGAAGACCGTGGCGAGGAGGAACGCGACGGGGAAGAGTGCGGCATGAAAGAGCGCGGGGCGGCGGCCGCGAAAAAGGAGGTGACGCCGGGGTGGGAGTTCGTCCGCGGGGCGGGGCCTGCCAACAACTTGCCGCTGGCGCAGGCGGTCGCCCGGGCGGTGATGGACGGCGGCGGCGGGATGTCCGGGCTGATGGCTCGGCTCAACCGGCGTTTGGACGAGAATTTCGGGCTGAAGACAATCGGCCCCGTGGGTTAGTTATTTCGAAAGGACGAGGACTATAGAGACGCGAAACCATTTTGACGACTGGCACTTCGTGACTAGTGACGCCGATTATTTGTTGTCGGCCTGGTAACAGCACAACAACCATCCACTGTAAGGATAAAAGCCATGACACTTGAAAGCACAATCGCCGGATCGTGGTATCCGGGAACCGAACGCGATATACGCGCGCTGGTAAAGAAATGGGACGCCAGCGCATCTGATAATCCGGCAAGCCATGAGCCACCGCATAATCCCAACGTGTTGCTCCTGCCACATGCCGGATGGGTGTATTCCGGCGAACTCGCCTGGAAGGCGGCGCGACTGGTTCGGGAAAAGAAATTCCGCCGCGCGGTTGTGCTCGCTCCAAGCCATCGAGTATGGATTGAAAACCGGCTCGTTGCGCCAGAGGCGCAGTTCGTCTCAACTCCGCTCGGGAAAATCGAAATCGACCGGGAATGGATAGACCGTTTCGCACTCACCGCGCCGATAATGCGGAACGACAAAGTCCATCTAGCAGAACACGCGACACAAATCGAGTTTCCCCTGTTGCAACTCGCGCTCAAAGAGAATTTTACCCTCGCGCCACTGATTATCGGAAATATGGACAAAGACCAGATGGCAATGTGCGCCAGAGCATTCCAACAACTAATGGACGATCAGACACTGTTCGTCATCTCATCCGACTTCACCCACTACGGCACCGATTTCACTTACACACCATACGGAAAAGGTGGCGAAGAGGTTCGGAAACGCGTTGCGGCGGTCGATGGCGAGGCGTTCGAACTTATCGCGAAAAATGACGCGGACGGTTTCGCCGCGTTAGTTAAACGCACCGGCGCCACAATCTGCGGCCGCGTCGCGATTGAACTCGCGCTCCGTTCATTTCCATCCGGCACATCCCTCAGCCGCCTCGCATACGCGACATCAAGCGACGGCTCCCGCGACTTCTCGCGTTTCGTCTGTTATACCGCCGCCGCCGGACATGCCAACTGGCAGAAATCGCAAACCGCGGTCCTAGACCAAGAAACACGGCATTTGCTGCTGCGCGTCGCGCGCGAATCAATAACCTGCGCCGTGCGTAAAGAACATAACGCATCGTATTCTCTACAGATTACAGGCAATCGCAATCTGCCACCGGCGGCACTAGCCAGAATGGGTGCGTTTGTAACGTTGAATGACCGGAAAACCGGCGCATTACGCGGTTGCATCGGTGAAATTCTGCCAAGGCGCCCACTTATTGACGCCGTTGCCGAGCGCGCGGTTGATGCCGCGCTTCACGACCCGCGGTTCTCTCCCGTTCTGGAACATGAACTCTACAAACTGCGGGTTGAGGTTTCCGCGCTGACACCGCCCCGGCCCGTCGCTTCATGGCGCGATATCGTACTCGGACGCGACGGCATGACATTGGAAAAGAATGGGGCATTCGCGGTGTTTCTCCCCCAAGTCGCGCCGGAGCAAGGGTGGGACCTTCCGACCACACTCTCATATCTTTCACGCAAAGCCGGATTGCCTGCCGACGCTTGGAAAGACGAAGCCAAATTCGAAACGTTCCAAGCGGAGGTTTTTCATGAGTGACGGGAAGTTCACGGTCTGTATGTCTTGTCCGCACCATTGCCGCCTTGCCGAAGGCAAAACTGGGTTATGCCGAGCAAGAATGGCGCGGGACGGGAAAATCGTATGCGCCAACTACGGTAAGGTTACTTCTATCGCCCTTGATCCCATCGAGAAAAAGCCCCTAGCATTCTTTCATCCCGGCTCCCGCATTCTTTCGATCGGCAGCTTCGGATGCAACCTGCGTTGCCCTTTTTGCCAAAACGATTCCATCTCCCAGCGCGGCGAAGCCTCGGCCTCATTTGACACCGCAAACCCCGCGCAACTTGCCGACATCGCGTTGCGGCTCAAAACCGAACAGAACAACATCGGCATCGCCTACACCTACAACGAACCGCTGGTTGGCTGGGAATTCGTGCGCGACTGCGCGCGCGAAGTCCATGCGCACGGGATGCTAAACGTCATCGTCTCAAACGGTTGCGCGGAGACGTCGGTTATCGATGAAATCGCGCCGCTGATCGATGCGGCGAACATCGACCTCAAAGGCGCATCGCAGGAATACTACGACTGGGTCGGCGGGGACTTCGCAGCAGTATGCCGCACCATAGAAACCCTGCACCGGCGCGGTTGCCATGTCGAAGTAACAACGCTCGTTGTGCCCGGACACAACGACCGGGAAGCGGACATCACGGAAATCGCCAAATTTATCGCCTCCGTCTCGCCGGACATACCGCTCCACGTCACGCGCTTCTTCCCCCGCCATCTAATGACAAACGCGGCATCGACACCGGTTACAAGCGTTCACTCGCTTGCAGACATCGCCAGACGCTGGCTAAAAAGGGTGGTAGTCGGCAACTGTTAACCACCGCGAACCGATGACGACGCCACACCGCCAAGCGCGTCCCTGAGCTGTTCCAGATACCGGGAACGGGGAATTTCCTTCGCCCCGAAACGCGCCAGATGGTCGGTGTAAACCTGACAGTCAATCCACGGGGTACCGGCGGCGAAAAGCTTTTGCGCATAAGTTGCAAAAGCGCATTTGCTGGCATCGGGACGAAGAGAGAACATCGACTCGCCAAAGAAACACTTGCCTATGGACACCCCGTACAAACCGCCAACCAACGTGTCGCCTTGCCAAGCCTCCACGGAATGGGCAAACCCTAAACGGTGCAATCGGCAATATCCGTCGATGAGACGTGAAGTAATCCACGTTCCCTCCTGTCCCGGCCGAAATGTTTCGCGGCAACCGCGGATTACCTCGGCAAACGCCCGATCTACGGTAATCTCGTAGGGACGCTTCTTCAGCACCCGAACCAACGATTTCGGAATGTGCAGATCGCCGGACATCAGCACAAAACGCGGGTCGGGAGAAAACCAGGGGATTAGGCCACTTTCCTCCACCGGCCACGGAAAGATCCCGCTGGAATAGGCAAGCAGCAACCGCTCCGGCTCAAACCCGCCGCCCAACGCCAAAAGCCCGCCGAACTCATCATCAGCCTGTTCCGGCGACGGAAAACTAAAATCATCCTTATACAGACGATAAACCATGTCGAATCCCAAATGAAGCACCCACTTACAAGTGGTGACGACTATCGAAACCGTTTCCTACAAATCCAAAAACAGTATAACACGTTTCGTTTTGTCAAGCAAACGCCAAATTTTGAATCGATGTGCGACGGGTAATACGGAGATTTTTTATCGGTTTGACAATCAGAGAGGGGTTGCAAAAACGGTAAGACCAATGATAAAATTTACAATCGTTGTCTGTTAATCAGGGAAAAGGAGTTAAAGATGGACAAAGAGCAAATCAACAATGAAGAGGCCGAAGAGCAGGTATGGGAATACGCCGGTAAGGTAAGCGAGGACGACGTTCTGGAAATGACCCAAAAAGCGGAAAAAATGAAGGGCTTTTTCCGTCATGTCAACGCTTTGAAAAAATACTGGGCCGACGCCAACGACGTTTTATCTTTACTGCGCGACCGCGTATCGGGTAAATACAGCGCAACCCCCTGGCGGATTATCGCCGCCCTGACCGGAACGCTGATTTACATCTTCAACCCATTTGACCTGGTTCCGGACTTTATCCCCGGCTGGGGATATCTTGACGACGCTGCGGTGTTTGCCGCCGTGCTGCGTTTCGCCGCCAAGGATCTGGAAGATTACCGCGCTTGGCGCGACGGCAAATGACGGGGACACACGATGGTCGGTCTGGTGGACGGCAACAATTTCTTTGTTTCCTGCGAACGGGTGTTTGACTTCTCTTTAGAGGGCAAACCCGTGGCGGTGCTGTCCAACAACGACGGTTGCGTAATTAGCCGCTCAAACGAATTTAAAGCGCTGCAGATCCCCATGGGCACCCCCTATTTCCAACTACGGGATAGAAAGGGGCTGATCTTCAAATCCAGCAATTACGAACTTTACGGCGATCTTTCCCGCCGGGTAATCGCCACGCTCCACCACTTCTCCCCGCAGGTGGAGCAGTACTCGATTGATGAAGCGTTCATCCATCTGCCGAACCAAGAGGGCTTGGATTTTTTTGCGGCCGGGCAAAAAATCCGGTCCACCATTTTAAAGTGGGTGGGAATCCCCTGCGGGGTGGGCTTTGCCGCCACCAAGACACTGGCCAAGATCGCCAACCACATCGGCAAGAAACAGCCGTCGGGAATCTTTGTTATGCCCGACAACCCTTTGCCGGTATTGGACCGTATTCCCGTGGGCGAAGTGTGGGGCATTGGCCGCCGATTGGCCCCGAAACTGCTTTCCATGGGTATCGTCACCGCGCGCAACCTTGCGGAACGCAAACCGGAAGACTTGCACCGACGCTTCGGGGTTACCGTGGCAAAAACGGTACAAGAGCTGCGCGGAATCCCGATGTTGGATATGGAAGAGGTCGAACCGCCACCCCAAAGCATCACCTGCTCCAAATCGTTCGGCCGCCCGGTAACCGACTTTGACGAGCTGGCGGAATCGGTGGCGCATTTTCTGGCGCAGGCGTCGGTGAGATTGCGCAGTTACCGCCAGCGCGCCGCCGGGGTCAACGTCTATTTCCAATACTATCCCGAATACGGGGCATCCGCGCAAAACGGCGGATTTTCCGGAACCACGGTGACGCTGGAACATCCTTCCAACTCCGGTATCGCAATCATGAAGGCGGTCCGTCCAAAATTGCGCGGTATTTTCATCGAGGGTCGGCGATACAAGAAAAGCGGGGTGGTTTTCTTCGGGCTGGAGTCGGACCACAACCGCCAACTGGATCTGTTCGCCGACCAAGAGTCAGACGAACGGATGGACCGGCTCAACTCCGCGATGGATATGATCAACCGGCGGTTCGGCAAAGACAAGGTGTTCTCCCTCGCGGAGGGGATCGAGCGGGCCTGGGCAATGCGCCGCGACCTGCTGACACCCTGCTACACCACCCGATGGAACGAGTTGCCGGTAGTAAAATAACCGCCGACCGCGCATTTGGCTTGCTTTTTCCCGCCGGGTTTGTTAAAAAACCAACCGTTGTTTCGATGTGAACACCTAAATCGCAGAAGGGAACTTATGGATATTCCTCGCCGGGTTTGGCTGGAGATTGACCTGAACCAGCTGAAAGAGAATTTTCGGAAGATCGCCGAAGCGGTGGCCCCGCTGAAGGTGATTGCCGTAATGAAGGCCAACGCTTACGGGTTGGGTGAAATGCCGATCGCCACCGCTTTGGCTGACGCGGGAGCCGACGGTTTCGGCGTGGCGGAACCCTACGAGGCTCTGCCATTGCTCGAACTTGGCAAGCCGGTGCAAATCTTAAGCAGCGTATTACCGGAAGAAATCCCCGCAATGGTTGAGGCCGGGGTTACGTTGCCGGTGACCGACCTGGACACCGCCCGGCTGATCAGCGAAGCGGCGGTCGACCAAGAGAGAACAGCCACCGTCCATATCAAACTCGACACGGGAATGGGCCGGCTGGGCATTCTGGCGGCGGACGCGCCAGCCGTAATCCGCGAGGTAAAGCGGTTACCGGGGTTGGATTGCGAAGGGATTTTCTCGCATTTCCCCTATGCCTACGAAAGCGGCTCCGAGCTGACCAACCTGCAGATGGACCGGTTTTGCGCGGTGCTGGACGATGTGGCTAGAGACGGCATCACCTTTGCCAAACGCCACATGGCCAACAGCGATGCCATCAACAACTTCCCGCGCGCCTGCCGGGCACCGTTCAACTATGTCCGCACCGGCATCAACCTCCACGGTTCGTTCGACACCGCCGGGAAACGCACCCTCAAGGTGAAATCCATCCTCACCCTCAAGACGCGCATAACCGCAATCAGGAGGTTGCCGGCCGGCACCGGCATCGGCTACGGCCACACCTACCGGCTGCCGCGCACGATGAACGTTGCCACCATCTCCGCGGGTTATGCCGATGGTCTGCCGCTGGCGCTTTCCAACCGCGGCTCGGTGTTGATCCATGACACCCCATGCCCGATCATCGGGCGTCTTTCCATGGACTACACCACCGTGGCACTGGATTGCGTGCCGGACGCCCAAGTCGGCGACGAAGTGATTTGCCTAGGCGGAAGCGGCATCAACGCCATCGCGGTTGAGGACTGGGCGATGCTCAAAAACACCCACCCTTACGAAATCATCTGCTCGTTCGGCAACCGGGTCGAACGCCGCTACGTTTAATCCGGGCGTCAAATCTTCACTCGGTCCAAAATTCCCTTAAGGTAGGCGATCAAAACCCCGTAGTTGACAATCGGGACGCCTGCCTTTTGGGCCTGGGCAATGCGCCACATCATTTCCCGGCGGTTAAGCATGCATCCGCCGCAATGCACCACCAGCGCGTAGCTGGAAAGGTCCTTGCGGTAATCGATGCCCCGCGTATGCTCGAACACCAACTCTTTGCCGGTGCGCTCACGAAGCCAACGGGGGATTTTTACCGTCCCGATGTCATCCTCCTGCCGATGGTGGGTGCAACCTTCGGCAATCAAGACGCGGTCGCCGTCCCTCAACCTTTCGACAGCGGCGGCACCTTCCATCAACGCGCGAAGATCGCCTTTGTAACGGGCGAAAAGGATGGAGAAGGAGGTTAACCGCACCGACGCCGGAACAATCGCCGCAACTTGGGCAAAAGCCTGCGAATCGGTAACCACCAGCGAAACCTGTCCAGCGAAACGTTCCATTACGCCGCGCAACTCCGGCACTTGGGTGACGAGCGCCACGGCATGGGAATCCAAAATGTCCCGCAGAACCTGTTGCTGGGGAAGGATTAAACGCCCCTTGGGCGCGGCGGTGTCAATCGGGGTGACCAGCACCACCAAATCACCGGGCCGCAGCATATCGCCCACCAGTCTGGCGCGGGTCTCTTCGGGCGCGAGCTTTATAAGCGCCGCGAACAGAGCGCCGACGCCCTCGCCGGTGGCGGCGGAAACCGGAAGCACCGCCGCCGGTGTAGCAAGCTTGGCCAAAGCCGCGAATTCGGCATCCGCCGGCACCAAATCATGCTGGTTCAGCGCCACCACAAAGGGGATTTTCCGCTCGCGCAACTGCGCCGCCAGTTTAGCGTACTGCTCCAGCACCTCGGCGGAATCCGCCTCCGTGGCGGCAACCACCACCACCGCCAAATCCGTCCGCTCCAACACCGCAAGCGTCCGTTCCACGCGCAACGCGCCCAATTCGCCCTCATCATCCAGACCGGGCGTGTCGGTTATCACCACCGGGCCGAGCGGCAGAAGCTCCATGGTTTTTTGCACCGGATCGGTGGTGGTGCCCTTCACTTCGGAGACAATCGCCACCGGCTGTCCGGTAATGGCGTTTACCAAACTGGATTTCCCCGCGTTCCGTCGGCCGAAAAAGGAGATCCTGATCCGCTCCGCAACCGGTGTTGAAGAGAGGGAAGAATCGATTACGGTATTTCCGGGTTTATCATTCATAACAATTCTGCAACTGCGGGTCATTTTTTCTTAGAACCCATCCCGATGGGTCTAATGAGGTTGTAAACCATCATCACGGCCAGAAACACCGCGGTCAACTGCTGCAATACCGAAAGCTGGTGATGGCCGCAACAGGAACCGACCAGACCTGACGGGATCGGATCGGGGATTAAATTGATGGCCACACCGAAAAGTATCGCCCCGACGGCAATCACCGCAATGTACGCGATTGTGGCTCTTTTGCCGATCAGCGACGACACCGTGGTGATGGACATAGCGTTCATCGCCGGACCGACCATCAGGAACACGAACGCGGCGCCGGGCGACAGTCCCTTAGCCACCAGCGAGGCGGCAATCGGGATTGAAGCCGTTGAGCAAACGTACATCGGGAAACCGATCAGCGCCATCGCCGGCATGGCCAGCCAATCCCGTCCCTGGAAAAAGTCCGCGAAGAAATTGTCCGGTACCAGTACGGTAACCAGCGCGGAAATGGCCAATCCGATGGCCAAAGGTTTTACCACCGAGCCGAGCAACCGGCGGTAAGCCTGGAACCAAACCGCGCGAAATCCCTTGGACGCGCCGGGCGCGTCCTCAACTTCTGCGGCGGTGGCGTCTTCGCCGCCGGTCAGCGCGACAATCCCGCCGCCAGCCAAACCGGTTATTGCGGCGGCGACCGGGCGGGCAACCGCGAAAACCGGCCCCAAGAGCGCATAGGTCGCCAGAATGGAGTCCACCCCGGTCTGCGGGGTGGAAATCAGGAAAGCCGCCGTCGGGCCTTTACCGGCACCGTGCTTGCGCAGACCGGTCGCCAGCGGCAGCACCCCGCAGGAACAGATCGGCAGCGGCACCCCGACCAACACCGCCCGGACGATTCCCTTCCAGCCGGAACTTCCACCCATCACCTTGTTAACCCAAGTCCGGGGAATCCACACCGCGATAATCCCGGCAATGAGAAACCCAACGGTCAACCAAGGCGACATCATCGCGAACACCCGCCAAAGCGCTCTCAAGATTTCCATGGTTTGCCTCGCCAACTCACTTTCGATAGACTCTCCAATTGATTTCTGGTATGCTCTAATCCACGGACGCGGATTATACTCTCCGGCGATACGCCGTGTCAAGAGACAAGAGACAGGAGACGTTTTTTTGATTGTCAAGTTGGGCGGTTATCCCGAACAAGCGCGGGCGGCAGTCTAACCCATATTCACTAATTTCCCTACGGCGGGGCCGAATGCGTAGAGCGGGACATCTTTGACCTCTGCGCCATCGCGCGCTACCGCCAACGAAGTCCGAAACGAGAACGGCGGGGAGAAAAGCTTGCGAAATACCTTGAGACTCTTTGCCTGAGTGTTGATTCTGGCTTTAACTTCAACCGGGAAAACACCTCTTTCGCCCTGTATCACAAACTCCACCTCGGCGTTGCCTGCATCGTTCGTCCAATAGCAAGGCTCGAATCCATTTGCCGTCAGCTCCTGCAAGACATATTGCTCCGCCATCGCCCCTTTGAAGTTCGTGAACATTTCGTTGCCCTCAAGGACGGCAGAAGCCGGCAAGTCACTCATCGCGCCGAGAAGCCCCACGTCATGCATGTAGAGACGAAAGGCGGAAAAATCCCGATACGATTTTAGCGGCAAACGCGGCGTTCTCGTACGATACACCTGCCTAACCATTCCCGCGTCATCAAGCCACTGGAGAGCCGACTCGTACTCGCGGGCTCGCGCACCTGACTTCAACGCGGAATAGATGAATTTCTTGTTTTCCTTTGCAAGTTGCGATGGGATTGAATTCCACAGTAGGCGGATTTTCGGAAGCATCGAAAGGGGTGCATGCTTGACGAAATCGGTATCGTAAGCGGACAATATCTCGGTCTGCACGTCCCTAACAACACGCATGCTGTTAGTATCTGCATACGTGTTTACAGCCTCCGGCATCCCGCCAACCAAAAAATAACGCTTGAGAATCTCCGCGAGTTCAGCTGCATATGGCACAGAAGCCGACGGCACCCCGCTTTCAAGAATATCCGCGAGCCGATTTTTCCCGATAGCCCTGACAAATTCCGGGAAATCCAAAGGAAAAACATTGAGAAGATTGACTTTACCGACAGGAAATGATCCGCGCGATTCATTGGGATTTTCCCCATTCGTTGTCGAACGGTTTTCCGCCGCACGGCCAACCGCAAGCCCCAAGAGCGAACCGGCGGCAACTATCGCCAACTCCGGCATATCTTCGTTAAAGAACTTTAGCGATGTCAAAACGTTAGACGATTCCTGTATTTCGTCCAACAGCAGCAAGGTCTTACCGGGAACAATATCGACATCAAGCGCAATGCCGATTTTCTCAAGCACAGACTTCGGGGTGATGTCGCCGACTTCCAATTGACCACGCAACGCCCTCATCTTCATTAGATTTACATAAACGGCGTTTTCTCCGTAAACCGTTTTTGCGAATTCATTCAAAAGCCAGGTTTTTCCGACCTGTCTTGCGCCCATCAGCACGAGCGGTTTTCGTACCTTACGCTGATTCCACGCCACCATTTGCGATAAAACTTTTCTTTTCATAGTTATCCCTTCACCGCAAAAGTGCAACATTATTGATTCACAAAAGTCAATCCACTTCTGTGATTTTTATCACAAAAACATACGGACTTTCTGATTTTAGAATGAACGCCGTTAGTAGTTAGGGATTAGGGGCCAGGGGTTAGGGATCAGCCTCTTTGTGTCCTTTGTGACCTTTGTGGCTAAACACAAATCGGTAGCCGAGAGAGTATTGCGACTCCATCGTCTTGACTTTGCCAGCGGGATATGATAATCTCACGCCGTTTTCAGTTCGGGGAACTGATTAGGAGCGTCAAGCCACGTATGGGGGCCGACATCCTCTTCCACCCTCCGGACACCCATTTTTGCAAACCGCTGCAAAGCAGTCGCCAGTAGAAACTTAGGAACTTTCAACGAGGACGACACCTTGCAGAGGAAGCGTGTTATGCGCTTACCTCTCTTTGTGTTTCCTCATGGTTTCCTAAGACCTCTACTGGGACACGAAGAGAGGTTTTCTTTTCGTTCCGATTGCCTTGCGGCAGCAAAACGACGAACCCCACAACAGAAAGGAACGAAAAGATGGTTAAATTTGATGAGTATATCTGGCGAGTCTCGCCCACTCTTGATGATGGACGTGAATTAGTTCATCAGGAACGTGATGTGAATTTCAACATCGATTCTTTCAATGACAAAGATGCTGTAAAGAGGATGATTGCATCATTGATTGGGCAAGATGCAAAATGCCCATATTCAGACAAATTAATAGTTGTCCCTTTTTTCTGTGGAAGTGACTGGGTTTGGGCAATTGCGGGAGGAAACGCAAAATCCCACGAATACTATTCGGTGTTGTTGATACCAATTTGTTAAAGGAAAGACAACAATGAAAAAGAAACTCATAGCAATGCTTGTCGCGATGGGCGCGGCAATGTATACGATGGCGGCAGTGACGATCACCACATCCGCCAAGACATTCCAGAAGGCGGGTGGTGCCGCATCGGTTGTCGTGCAGGGCGATGGCTCATGGACGGCGACAAGCGACTCAAGCTGGATTGTCATCAATTCTGGTTCCTCGGGGACGGGAGCCGGTTCGGTGGTCTATATCGTGAACGCCAACGCAACTGCGGATACTCGCATCGGGCATATCAACATTGGCGGCAACACGTACACCGTCACGCAGTATGGTTATGACGCGACAATATCCCCGACATCCGCAACCTTTGACCGTTATGGCGGAAACGGTTCGATCTCTGTTACGGTGGATGCTGGTGTTTCGTGGTCTGCCGTTGCCAACAACAACTGGATTACAGTCTCGCCTGCATCGGGCATGAGCGTTGGAACGGTGAACTATACCGTTGCGGAATATTCTGGAGTTGTCTCGCGCATCGGCTCACTCACTATTGGCGGCAAGACATTCACCGTGAATCAAACGGGTGTGGATGTCAGTCTTTCGCCAGAATCCATTACCAAGGACGAGAACGCTGACGTCATTGCCGTGACTATCAATGCACTTTCAACGACGCAATGGACGGTTACGCCCAACGCCTCATGGATTTCAGTCATTGACAAGGCAACGGGCTATGGCGACTATGTGCTAACGCTTGCCATCAATGCCAATCCGAGTTTCGCGCGTCGCACGGGAACGGTCTCCATCGGCACGGCAACATTCACGATTGTGCAGGAGGGGACAAAGACTGCCTCACTTTCCATCACACCTGAAACGGCTACGGCGGCGGCGAGCGGGGCCTATGGTAATGTTGCCGTCTATGCTACACCCGATGCCGCATGGACGGCAGAATCGACAGCCTCTTGGCTCACGATTTCGTAGGGAACTGTTGGCGCGGGTAATGGCAACATCAAGTATGTTGCTTCTGCCAATCCGACATTGAGCAACCGCACAGGGCAGATTGTTGTTACGCCGCCACACAAAGTTATTGAACCGTATTTATATCGTGGGCTGCTGTTTTGGATTACGAGCCAGTATAACATTGAAGGGAATGAATCAGGACTCACAAGCTATGAGTAAAACGTTTGATGGGAGTTTCTACAATCAGTTGGTGGGGAGCTTGCCGACGAAGTCGGATAATTCATTTACAATGGCATTCTCATTCAAATTTGGGGAATTGAATAGAATGAATAGACTGTTGCAATTGGGGGCTCGCGTTTATTATTTTAATGAAGAGAATAGGTTATGCTGCAACTTTAAGGGTGAGACGGTACCTCAAACTGTAGGGGCTTTACAAGTTGAAGATCCAAACAAATGGTATACTATGGTTATCAGATATGGGAGCGAACAACGTGCACATAAAGTTTTTATTGGTATAAAAGATACCGAACTTAAGTTAAGTGTTACATGGCGTGTTAATAACATATATTCGTCGATAAAAGACCTTGCTAACGAAAAATTTGGTTACTGTCCTTGGCCGGCGGAAGGTTATCTAACAAGTGGGCAGATTGGGAATGTCCGCTTCTGGAATCGAGAGTTGACAGATATGGAATGCGAACTTGTCGATTTAAATCACTCTGTTACTATGTCCGAGGATGATATGCCGTTCGGTGCACCAGATGGCGTGAAATGGGATTACTTTCCTCTTGATGGTAATGCCTACCGCACGAAGAGCACAAGCATGGCGGCATTGGCACAAAACACGACTTTGACGAATTGGGTGGATGCTGCTGACAGATATAGAGCGGAGAAAAGCGCGATAACGAGTACGGGGAATGGTCTGATGACGATTTCCAATTTCCATAACATGTTTGGAACATCGGAGCTTGACGCGACGTATTCGTTTTGGATCAATGTCGCGCAATTGCCTTCAAGCGATGCGCCTATCATGAAAAGGACCTGTTATAACAGTTCAAGTTTAACGGGTTATGGGAATTTCCTTATGTCGCTTACTTCTACAGGAAACCGGAAGTTCACCGGTGCCGGTACAACAACAACTACATTCAATAGTTCTACTCTGCCGACAAACGAATGGCACTTGGTCACCGTTGTAGGGAAGTCGGGGAAGTCTATTCAGATGTTCGTTGATGGTGCTGAAATCGGAAATGTCGCTTCTGGATTGACAATGGGCTATTGGGTTTACAATTCGAGCTATTATCCTACATTCACTCTCGGTGGATGGAATGGGGCGGCAGACGGGTTGACGTTCTTCCATTCGGCGTTGACATCGGCGCAGGTACGGGAACTTTACGAGAGGCAAAGGGAACAGAAGGTAATCCATACCGTGACACAGGGGGTACAGAGTCCGCAACTGAACAAGAGCAAGGTGACGGCGCCAGCCGAGGGCAGTACGGAGTCCGTTGCGCTGACGCTCGCACAGAGTGTCCAATGGACGGCGCAGTCCAACAACAGCTGGATTCAGATTACGAGTGACACGGCGGGCGCGGGATCGGCGAACATCTCGTTTACCGTTGGCGCAAACCCCGCCGTCACAAGTCGCACTGGATCGATTACCGTTGCGGGCAAGAATGTGACTGTCGTGCAGAATGGTTTGCGAGCGTCGGTTGAATGTGACGATACGAGCTTTGGTGTGGAGAGCGATTCCGGCACGATTTGGGTCGAGACGGAGGGCGGCGGCACATGGACAGCATCAGCCAATGTCGATTGGATACATTTGCTGGATACGGCCGGCACGGGCACGTCTCCGGTCATGTTTGTTGTCGATGATTACACAACGACGACGGCCTCTCGCAGTGGAATCATTACGGTTGCCGGCAAGAAGGTCGTCATTACGCAACAAGGATATGAACTGAGCATTGATCCGCAGGTTGCGGAGGTCGGCAGTAATGCGGGAGCGGGACAATTCGGCGTTTCCGCACCGATTGACGCCGTATGGGAAGCGATCGCAGATTGTGACTGGATTACCATCATCAGTGCACGGACTGGCATCGGCGATGGCGTGATCCAGTACACGATTGCCGACAACCTGACGGGCGAAACGCGCACGGGACGCATCGTCATCGCGGGTAAGGCGTATACGATCACGCAAAAGACAACTTTACCGATTACGGTGAAAACGATAGGTTCTGGCACGATTATTGGCGCTGGGAACTACAACCAAGGCGCGTCTGTGACCTTGACTGCCAAACCGGCTACGGGATACGTGTTCTCACACTGGAGCGGAGATGCCGTAGGAGTCTCGACCAACGTGACATTCATTGCTGACACGTCAAAAAATGTTACCGCAACATTCATCCCGGAATCGGCAGCGGAACAGTTGGCGGCGTTAAAGATGGCGCAAGGTGGGTTCTATACGCGTGACCAGATACACGCACTTGAGCTGGGTAATCTCGTTCTAGATGTCGATGCGGCTTCCGGCACGACCCGCGTGGGAGTGAAGTTGATGGAAACCAGCGACCTTACCAATCCGAACAGCTGGCGGCCTGCCGGAATAACGCCAGAAAACCTAGACATTAGCGAGGATGGTTCAGTCGGTTTGAATGTAAAAGCAACAGGAAACACTAAGTTTTTCAAAGTCATTGTACCAGGGAAATAACATTTTAAGAAACTACTAAACAGGCGGGGAGTATTGCAAAATGCTCCCCGCCGATATTTTTTATGCGGTAGCGGCAAATGGCGCTGTTGAAACGCTTCGAATATTAATATCGGTTAGTACGCCACCAATGTAAATACGGGCATATAAGAGTGTCATACGATTAACATCATACCCTGCGCGAGAGCAAATAGGTCATATAGAGCGGTAGATACACAACGCCGTCCTTTGTCATAACGTCCTTTTTGTGCAACACGAATGGCGTATCGAGGAACGCCGCGTACTTTGAACAGTATTTGGCGAGAGAAACGGTGGAGTACTTGCGCCCACTCTTAACCTCGATGGGAGAAATGTTTTGCTGCGGCATGGTACGCGACTTGGAAACAAGGAAGTCGATTTCCATGCGATTTTCCGTGTCCGTTCTGTCAGAACAGGAGTAGAAGTAGAGCTTGTGCCCGGCGGCGCGAAGCATCTGCGCCACAACATTCTCGACGATCATTCCCTGGTTTAGCTCAATGTCGTCATTAAGAATCCTGTTGTGGATATCTGCCGAAGCGAGTTCGTTTTCGTCGAACGCGAGACTGACGAGTAACCCCGTATCGCCAAGATAGCACTTGAACGTCGTCCTGTCCATATTGAGTCGCAGCCCGATATTTGGTTCGCTCGCCCCGTAGCAGAGGTTGACAGTCATCGCGCCCTTAAGCCATTCGAACGCGCCGTGGTAATCGCGGACGCGCGCGCCTTCCTTAAGAACCGACACCGAGAACTTCTTTTCATGCTTGGAGAGTTGAGCCGGTATCTCGCTGAATATTGACACAACTTTCTCCTTGAGCGCACCAGCAAACTTGTGTATGTCGGCGCGATAGAGGCTAAGAATATTACGCTTCTCAAACTCGACCTTGTGCAAGTCGTGGGTTGTCACAAACGTATCGACAACCTGAGGCATGCCGCCGACAACAAGATACTGCCTGAACACGTCCATTATCTGACGGTGCGTATCAGCGCCCAAGGGAAGTCGTTCCTTAAATCGCCGTTCAATCAAGGGGAGCATGGCCCCGTTGCCGGTCGCCCATGCGAATTCCTCAAAATCCATCGGAAACATCTTCACGTGGTATTCCTCAGAGGGGATTACAATGTTCTTGACGTTTTTGCGGATGGATATGAGCGACCCGGTTTCGATATAGTGGAAGCGCCCATCCTTGACAAGGTACTTGATGGCCTCGCGGGCGCGTGGGAAACGCTGGACTTCATCAAATATGATGACACTGTTCCCGGGAACAAGGGTTGTCCGATAAGCCGAGCAAAGATACATGAAGAATATATCGAGATTGTCGAGATATTCTTCAAAATAGCGCTTCACCTTTCGCGGTGCCGTGGCGAAATCAACAACAAGGTAGGCGGCATATTCATTTTTGGCGAACTCTTCAGCAATGTAGCTCTTGCCTACGCGCCGTGCACCGTCCAACATGACTGCGGACTTGCCGTTACTCGTTCTCTTCCATTCAAGCAGGGTTTCGTATGTCTTGCGTTTCATTTCCACTCCTCAGAAAAACACATAAATAATATCATATTCATCTCATCGGCGCAAGTACCCAATGGTCGAAATCAAAAGATTCGTGAAGTAAAAAATCACACCTTTTCAAGGGATTCGCGAAGCCAAAAAAATACACGTTTTCAAGGGATTCGCCATTTTTAGCAGTTTTTTGATTTGGCGGATAACCCGTCGCCCGAACCTCGAATGGGGATGCAAATCGACCGTCAAAGTGCAAATACCATTGATAAATCACCTTTTAAAAACAAAGCCCAATTGGCGGAATTGTTGAAAATGGAGCCAAGGGCGGTATCTGAATCCGTTCACCGAAAGTTACTGGATGAAGTTAGAACCTATTCGCTCGTTGGCGGGCTCCCGGAATGCGTCAAAACCAGAGTCGACGGAGGCAGCCTTCTAGACGTGAGGGAAATTCAAAAAGACCTAATCACCGCCTTTGAACAAGACTTCGCAAAATATCCCGAACGTATGGATGCGTTCACGCTCCGTGAGATATGGCGCAGTGCAAACGCTTCCGTTGGACGCCAGATTTCATACGCGGCACTTTCCCGTGAGCATACCGGGACAACCAACAAAAAAGCGTTGGAACTGCTAGCAAAGGCTAGACTGATAAAGTTGTCACGGGCGGTTTCGGCGACCGCCTTACCTTTCGACCTTGACTCTGTTCCGAGAATAAAACCTTATGCCGGGGATATAGGACTCTACCAGACAATGTCCGGACGTCCTGCGGACGAGGTGTTACGAGAACGGGATCTGCTCAACACCTTCAACGGAGCGCTTGCCGAGCAGTTCGTGGCGCAGGAACTGGCCGCGTCGCTTGGCGGGAGCGAACCGCACTGGTGGAAACGCAATGCAAAAAACGCGCAAGCCGAGGTTGACTTTTTAGTCGCATTGAACGGGTGCGTTCAACCAATAGAAGTGAAAAGCGTGGCATCTGGACGCTTAAAAAGCGTGCATCAGCTCCTGAAGGAAAATCCGTCGGTTTTGGACGCCGTGGTGTTTTCGTCCGCGCCTTTCGGTGAAATTCGCGACCAACGATTGAAGTTTCTGCCGCTGTATTACGCAGGGTCACTTAATAGGATGGCAGAAAAGCTTTGAAAATTTTTATCGGTTTGCCGTTGACTTTCGCAAGCCGATTAGCTAATATGTGCGCCTTGTTCCTGCGGCGTGTCTTAGGATACGTTCCCCGCTGCGGGTCTGGCGATGGGCCTACGCGAAGTTTTTTTCGCGCTTTTCGCTTGCTTTTGGCGGGGCAATATCCTACAATACCCCGCCGGACAGTTAACAAGAAAAGAAAGCAGCGGATTAAGGACCGCAGAGAGCAGACACTATGAGCCAGATTGACAGAGCATCGATTCGGAAACAGTTTCAGCGCCATGACCGGGACACCGGTTCTAGCGAAGTGCAGATCGCCGTTCTCACGAAAGAGATCGAGGCGCTTACCCAGCACTTGAAAACCTTCAAGAAGGATAAGAGTTCCCGTTACGGGCTGATCCGCAAGGTTAACACCCGCCGCAGCCTGCTTGACTACCTCAAGCGCGAAAACGAGGAATCTTACAAGAATCTCATCAAAGAGTTGGGTCTCCGCCGTTAGCGGCGGGCAAACGCCACGCGAAACCGCGTGGCGTTTTAATTTCCCCGCACCAGCCGCGGGGCTTTCCTTTTTACCGGACTTTTTGCCTTTTCCGAGTGGAACGGGCTGTCTTTTGGCGAAAAAGCTTTCTGGTCCTTGTCCGCGAGAAAGGAAAAAATGATGAATGGAACAACCTCGGTTTCCGTTGATGTCTGCGGAACCCAGTTGACGATTGAAACCGGTCTCTTGGCCAAGCAGGCCGCCGGTGCGGTTACGGTTCGCTTTGGCGATTCCGTGGTGTTTTCAGCGGTTACCAACACCGACAAGCCCCGCGAGGGCATCGACTTTTTCCCGCTTCAGGTCGAATACCGGGAAAAATTCTACGCGGCCGGACGCTTCCCCGGCGGTTTCTTCAAGCGCGAGCAACGTCCCTCCGAGAAGGAAATCCTGATCGCCCGCATGTGCGACCGTCCGATACGCCCGCTCTTCCCTGATGGCTACTACAACGACGTCCAGATCAACTCGATGCTGATTTCTTCGGACTGTGAGCGCGAGGCGGACTTCCTGGCCGTCAACGCGGCATCGGCGGCGTTGCATATTTCCGACGTCCCCTTCATGGGCCCGATCGGTTGCGTCCGCATCGGCCGCATCAACGGCGAGTGGGTCATTAATCCCACCCACGAGCAGCGCAAGCAGTCGGACCTCGACCTGTTGTACGCCGGTCTTCGCGGCAAATTCCTGATGATGGAAGGTTCCGCAGACCAGATTCCGGAAGCCGATTTTCTGGCCGCAATGAAGCGGGCACACGAAGAGGTCGAGAAGATTATCGATCTGCAGATCGAGCTACGCCGCAAACTCGGCAAGCCCGACAAGGTAATCGATGACCAGGAAGAGGATCCCGAAAAACTCGGTTTTATCCGTGGTCTCGCCGGCGACCGGCTGGCCGATGCGTTGTTGATCGCAGACAAGCTGACCCGCCAAGACGCGGTATCCGCTATTAAGGACGAGCTGCTGGCCGCCTGCCAAGAGAAATACGGCAAAGACGAGGACGGACACTGGGTGGTTGACGCGGTAAAGTTCGTCCATCTGTTTGACGCGCTGGAAATCGAGACCGTCCGCCGCAACTTCCTGGAGAAGGGCAAGCGCATCGACGGGCGCGGCCAGCACGAAATCCGTCCGCTGTCGGCGCAGGTCGGTGTGCTTCCGCGCACCCACGGTTCGGCCATCTTCAACCGCGGCGAAACCCAGTCGCTGGCGACGGTGACACTGGGCGCGAAGAAAGACTCGCAGGATTTGGATTCGGTAACCGGTGGCGAAGCCTGCAAACAGTTCATGCTCCATTACAACTTCCCGCCCTACTGCACCGGCGAAGTCGGCCGCGTGGGATCGCTGGGCCGCCGCGAAATCGGCCACGGGGCGCTTGCCGAGCGTTCGCTGGCGGAAGTCATTCCGCAAGATTTCCCATACGCGGTGCGCGTAGTCTCCGAAATCATGGGGTCCAACGGCTCCAGCTCGATGGCTTCCATCTGCTGCGGCTGTCTCGCCCTAATGGACGCCGGCATCCCGATCAAGACCCCGGTGGCGGGTATCTCCGCCGGGCTGTTCACCACCAAAGACATGTCCAAACGCATTCTGGTGACCGACATTCTCGGTGCGGAAGACCATTGCGGCGACATGGACTTCAAGGTGGCCGGGTCCCGCAAGGGCATCACCGGGTTCCAGGTTGACCTCAAGATCCGCGGCCTCACCTGGGATCTGGTGGAAGGGGCCTTGGAGGAAACCCGCGCCGCCCGCATGAAGATTCTCGATTTCATGGAGTCCGTAATCCCGGCGCCGCGCGACAACCTATCGCCGTTCGCCCCGCGGATCGCCACCATGACCATCCCGACGGACAAGATCGGCGCGCTGATCGGTCCCGGCGGCGCCAACATCCGCCGAATCCAAGAGGTCACCGGCACCCAGATTGACATCGAAGAAGACGGCACCGTGAACATCTATTCCAACAACGAGGCTTCGATGAAAGCGGCCCAAGACGAGGTGGCGGCGATTTCCGCCGAGGCCGAGGAGGGCAAGATCTACGAAGGCACCGTGACCGGAATCAAGGAGTTCGGGGCGTTCGTCCAGATCCTGCCCGGCAAGGACGGCCTCTGCCACATCAGCGAAATGGCTGACCGGCGGATCGGCAAGGTCGAAGACATCTGCAAAGTCGGCGACAAAATGTGGGTCAAGTGCATCGGCATTGACGATCGCGGCCGCATCAAGCTCAGCCGCCGCGACGCGATGCGCGATCTTGACGCCCAGCAGCAAAACAGCTAACGTTCTACATCAAGGCGGGTCGGGACAGACCCGCCTTCTTCAATTAAAGCGTAAACCGCAACAGCAAACAACCCGGAGCCAGCCATGAAAGAACGCCCCAGCGAGTGGATCGCAATTCTCGACTACGGCAGCCAATACACCCAACTGATCGCCCGCCGCATCCGCGAACAGCGGGTTTTTTCGGAGATCATCAGTTTCAATACCTCCGCCGACACCCTGCGCGAATGTAAGCCTAGCGGCATCATTCTTTCCGGCGGACCGAACAGCGTTTTCGACGCCGACGCGCCGAAATGCGACCCCGGCATTTTCGAACTTGGGATCCCGGTGCTTGGAATCTGCTACGGAATGCAGTTGACCGCGCAGGCGCTCAACGGGAGGGTCAAGCCCGTAGATTCCCGCGAATATGGCCACACCCGGATTGCGATTATGGGCGGCACCCGGCTGTTCAAAGGGTTGCCCACCGAATTCGACGTGTGGATGAGCCACGGAGACCAGGTGGAGACCATGCCGCCCGGCTTCAAGGCATCCGCGCGTTCCCTCTCCTGCCCCATCGCCGCGATGCGGAACGAGGAGAAGAGCTTCTACGCCATCCAATTCCACCCCGAAGTAGTCCACACGCAATTCGGCAACGAAATCATCCGCAACTTCCTCTTCGGCATCTGCCATTGCCGCGGGCAGTGGAAACTGGCCGACTGGGTGGATGCGACGATAACCAAACTGAAGGAACAGATCGGCGAAAGCGAAGAGGTGGTGCTGGGACTTTCCGGAGGCGTTGACTCCAGCGTGGCGGCGGTGCTGCTCCACCGGGCGATCGGCGAACGCCTGCACTGCATCTTCGTGGACAACGGGTTGCTCCGCTACGGCGAAGCCGATCAGGTTGAGACGGAGTTCCGCGCCAAGATGGGGCTGGATTTGACGGTGGTACATGCCGAGCAGCGCTTTTACGACGCGCTCAAGGGAATCTCCGATCCCGAGGCCAAACGCAAGGCAATCGGGAAAACCTTCATTGACGTATTTGCCGAAGAGGCCCGCCGGTTCAAAAGATGCCATTTCCTTGGTCAGGGCACTATTTACCCCGACGTAATCGAATCCTCCTCCGCGTTGCACGGACCCAGCGAGACCATCAAGAGCCACCACAATGTCGGCGGGTTGCCGCCCGACCTGAAGTTTGAGCTGGTGGAGCCGTTGCGCGACCTGTTCAAGGATGAAGTCCGCACTGTCGGCCATGTGCTGGGAATTGACAGCAAACTGCTCGACCGCCAGCCTTTCCCCGGCCCCGGTCTGGGCGTTCGGGTGTTGGGCGAAGTCACGCCGGACAAGGTGCAACTGTTACAACAGGCGGATTTGCGGGTTCAGGAGGAGATCAAAAAACTCCCCACCTACAAAAACATCTGGCAAACCTTCGCGGTGCTGCTGCCCTGCCGCAGCGTGGGCGTGATGGGCGACCACCGCACCTATGAATACACCTGCGTAATCCGCAGCGTGGATTCGATCGACGCGATGACCGCGGACTGGACGCGGCTCCCATACGAAACACTGGCTACGATCTCCAACCGCATCATCAACGAGGTAAGGGGTATCAACCGCGTGGTTTACGACATCTCGTCCAAACCGCCGGCCACCATCGAATGGGAATAGCATGACGGTAATCGTGGATTATCGCGCCGGCAACCTGACCAGCGTCAGGCTGGCCATTGAAGCGGTGGGCGGTACGGTACAGGTCAGTTCCGATCCCAGCACCGTCGCCGCTGCCGACCGGGTGGTTTTTCCGGGAGTGGGGGCGGCAAAGAGCGCGATGGAGAACCTGCGTGAGTTGGGTTTGATTGACGTGGTGCGCGATGCCGCCCGCAGCAAGCCTTTCCTCGGGATCTGCCTCGGAATGCAAATCCTTTTCGACCGGACTGAGGAGGACGGCGGAGTTGACTGCCTGGGGATTCTCCCCGGACAGGTACGGCGTTTTCCCAACGTTACCGGCTGTAAAGTGCCTGAAATCGGCTGGAACAGCGTATCCGCAAACGACCCGCACGGTTTTCTTAACGACGGCGAAGAGTTCTACTTCGTTCATTCCTATTACGTTGAGCTAAACCCGTTCGCCGTAGGCCGTACTTCATACGCCGGGGTAGAGTTCGCCTCCGCCGTCCGGCGCTGGCAGCTGTTTGCCACCCAGTTCCACCCCGAAAAATCCGGCCGAATCGGGTTGGCTTTGCTGCGGGCGTTTCTGAACATGCCGACAACCGAGAAACAGGAGCGTCCGTAATGTTAACCAAACGGATTATTCCCTGCCTTGACGTGCGGAACGGACGGGTAACCAAAGGCGTTAAATTCAAAAACAACATCGACCTCGGCGATCCGGTGGAAATGGCGGTGGAATATTCCGATGGCGGAGCGGACGAACTGGTGTTTTACGATATCACCGCTTCGGCGGAACAGCGGCCGATTGACATCGGCATGGTGGAATCGGTCGCGAAGGCCGTACACATCCCGTTCGCGGTCGGGGGCGGCATATCCTCGGTGGCGGACATGGAGCGGGTGATACTGGCCGGCGCAGAGAAGATCTCCGTCAACTCCCTTGCGGTTCGCAACCCGGTAATCATCGCCGACGGAGCCAGAGAGTTTGGGCGTCAATGCGTGGTGCTGGGAATGGATCCGGTAAAATCCGACAACCCCGGCTGTCCCAGCGGATACGAGGTCACTACCCGCGGCTATCGCGAACTTACCGGTATGGATGCGGTGGAGTGGGCAAAACGCGCGGTTGACCTCGGCGCGGGGGAAATTGTGGTTAATTCGGTTGACGCGGACGGAACCAGGCAGGGCTTTGAACTAACCATCACCCGGCTAATCGCGGACGCCGTTCCGGTCCCGGTGGTAGCCTCCGGCGGCGCCGGGGTTCCGAAACATTTGATCGATGCCTTTAATCTCGCCCGCGCGGATGCCGCGATTGTCGCCGGTATGGTACATTCCAAAGAATGGGCCATCGCCCAAATCAAAGACGAAATGCGCCGAGCCGGAATCCCGACCCGACTACACTGGTAAGCGTTTGTTCCGCTTTACTCGCTGATTATCGCGCTCGGATCTGACTGCGGATCACATCCGGATTGCGGGCCATTGCCAACGCGGTGGTGCGGGAGATCTCTCTGGCTTGGCAAAGCCGGACCAAATCCTGCTCCAAAGTCTGCATCCCCAACGCATTGCCGGTTTCAATCGCCGAATAGATTTGGGCCGACTTCCCAGTGGCAATCAAATTTGCCACCGCAGGGGTGTTGATCAAGATCTCGCACACCGGTATCCGGCGGCGGGGCAGATCGGTCCGTTCCGAAGTCAACAACCGTTGAGCCACGATTCCTTTAAGCACCAGCGAAACCTGGCGGCGAATCGCGTCCTGCTCTCCGGAAGAAAACACTGACACCAGCCGCTCCACCGCACCGACGCAGTCGCCGGCGTGCAGAGTGGTGAACACCAGATGGCCGGTTTCGGCGGCGGTGATGGCGGTACGGATGGTTTCCTGCTCTCGGATTTCCCCGACCAGAATTATGTCGGGGTCTTCGCGCAAAGAATCCACCAGCGCCTCGTTAAAGCTCATCGCGTCGATACCTATCTGCCGCTGATGCACCAACGACCGGATAGAGGCGTGGACATACTCCACCGGATCCTCAATGGTTATAATGTGCCCTTCGCGGGTTTGGTTAATCCGGTCAATCAACGTTGCCAGAGTGGTTGATTTTCCGGACCCCGTCGCTCCGGAGACAATCACCAGCCCATCCTTAAGCTTGCAAAAATCCGCCAACCTTGCCGGAAGGCCCAACTCTTCCAGCGAACGGAAACGCGACTCCAGCAACCGGATTGCGATACCCAGCGAAGGGACATTTCCGTCGGCTTTGTCGTTTTCACCGAAAGCGGACATAGACTGGCATTGGAAAATGTTGAAGCGGTAACGCCCGCCGGACGCAGAAGTGCAAGCCCCGTCAAAAGACCCCCGCCGAGACAACAGCGTCAACAGCGACTCCCGGCCGCGCCCGCTCATTCGAAAGAGCAGGTCGGAAGCAATGTCAAACAGCATCTGGCGGTTCAGCAAACCCAGTTTCAGGTCAGGCGACAACATCCCGCGCACACGAAAAAAAGGCGGCAGTCCCGGAGCCAGATGAATATCCGACGCCGTTCTTTCCTCACACCCGGAGAACAAAACATCCAAAAATGCCATGCACACGCCCCTTTAACGAAAGTTCAGGCAACCATCAACCGAATAAAACGTTTCGCGTCAGGTCACAGTTCACTGGCACGTTTCAAAACCGCTTCGGCAAAAGCCCTCAAATCGCCGAAAGAAGCCGCTGCCTTATCGTCCAAACCCGTGGGCTGGGCATTCACAATCGCCAGCTTTCCACCCTGCCGCAGAGTGATCAGGGGAATCGACGCCGCCGGATACACAGTCAGCGACGACCCCAAAACCAGCATCAAATCCGCAGTCTCGGCCAACCGCGACGCGCCGCTGAACGCCAATTCTGGAAGCATTTCGCCGAAGAACGTAATATCCGGCTTGTAGGGACCGCCGCACTTTTCGCAACGGGCAACCTCGGAAGTCTCCAGCATGGCGCAAATCTCATCAAAACTCTTCTCGTTGCCGCAACGGTAGCAATGGTGCAGAATAGGAGAACCGTGGACCTCATACACCACCTTAGATCCGGCCTTTTGGTGGAGCATATCGATATTCTGGGTAATCACCCCTGGCACCTTGCCCAACCGCTCCAACGCCACAATCGCCTGATGTACCGGTCCGGGCTGGTAATTGCGCAAACCGTAAACCAGCTCACGGCAGCCACGGTAATAAATCGACGGATCGCGCACGAACCAATCGATATCGAAAATCCGTTCCGCGTCGGGCTGCTTGTACAACCCCTGCGGCCCACGGAAATCGGGTATGCCGCACAATGTGGAAACTCCGGCGCCGGTGAACACCGCAATCCGGCGGGAATCGAAGATCAAATCAACCAACCGCTGTAAATCATCCATGCCTACCCCCTGCCGGAAAAAAAGTCCGGACCGGAACAAAAAAGGCCGGCGCGGGAAAAGCGCCGGCCAGATTTAGACTAAAACCGTTTGACGTTACCAGAAGATAACGTAAAGGGCAACCGTTATCGCCGCCACTACCAAACCGGCGACCAACGCACCCTTGGATGTGGTCAGATCCAGCTTAGTGTTGGAATCGAAACTGACCGGCTTCGGCTGTTTGAACACCGCTCCGAGCGCAAACATCAGCACCAGCGTGATTACCAGCGCGTAACTTGCCGCCCAAAGATAATGCATCTTTTCAACGCTTCCGCCAATCACTAGCGGAATAGATTTCAACAGCGATTCCGGCATCCAGTTGTTGAAGAACGCGAAGATGAGCGGATAGGCCAGCAAACCAACCACGCCAATCCAACGTTCGCCGCGCCGGTTAATCAAGCCGAAGATGAAGACCGCCACCACACCGCCGGAAATGTACAGCTGCACCTGCTGAATGTAGGTGAAAATTGATTCAGTGTTCAGGATGCTAGCCACCACGATGCCGACAATCATCAAGACCACAATCGTCAAACGCCCGAAGGAAACCAACTGTTTCGAGGAGGCCTCCCGATTGACATAGCGCTGGTAGATATCCATCGTCAATAACGTGGAAGTCGCGTTCAGCACCGCCGCCAGCGAACTGACGATTGCGCCGAGCAAGGCCGCCAAAACAAAACCGAGGATACCCACATTGTGCGGGATCAGCTTGGTGATCAACACGCCCAGTGCGCCATCATATTTGTAACCGTCTGCGATCGCCAAATCTTTGGCGAAAAGGTTGAAGGCGATGATGCCGGGAATCACGATGATGAACGGAATCAGAAGTTTAAGCCCGGCTGCGAGAACCAGGCCCTTCTGTCCTTCCGCCAGCGAACCCGACCCCAGTATGCGCTGGGTGATGTACTGGTTCAACCCCCAATAATAGAAGTTCGGAATCCAGATACCAATCATCAGGATGGTCCAGGGCATTGCGGTATCGGAAGCGGGACGTCCCATCTCCAATTTGACGGCGTTCGCCGCCTTGAAGGTGGCGAGCCAACCGTCTCCCGATGCCGCCTGCGGCGCGCTATGCAGGACACCAGCCGTATCACGAGTCCAACCCATGACACTCTCGGCGCTGCCGAGCGCTTTAATCGCGAAGTAGGCGATGATAGCGCCGCCAACGATCAGGGCAGACCCCTGAAGCAGGTCGGCCCACGCGCAGGCCTTCAACCCGCCGAAAAGCACATAACCGCCGGCCATAAGCCCCATCAGCAGGCAACAGCCCCAGAACGGGACATTCCACCCAATCTTCACGAAGAGCTGGTGCATCACGAGCGATCCCGCGTAAGTCACGCCGATCAGGCTGGCGACGATCAAAATGCCCATCATCGAGATGGTCATGATCGTCCGGGCCCAATGGTTGTACCGGACCTCCAGAAATTCGGGGATCGTAGTGATCCCCGTTTTCAGGAAATAAGGCAACAGGGCGAACGCCACGACCACGAGGGCGATGGCGGCGATCCACTCCCAGCTGGCGCAGGAGAGGCCTTCCAACCCGGCCCCCTGCCCCGACATACCGACGAACTGCTCGGCAGAGATGTTAGCGGCGATCAGCGAGAAACCGATCAACCACCACTTCAAACCGCGGCCGGCCAAGAAGTAATCGTCAGCGCCTTTATCCGAGTCGGAAGATCCGGCGCCCTTGGACTTTATCATGCCGACGCACAGCACGGCGGCGATAAAGCCGAAAAACACGATAATGTCAAGAAATCCCATAACGGCAAGCTCCCACTATCGAGTGCTGAAACGGTACTCGGTCGAGGTCTTGTAAAGCTGGCCGGGACGAAGGATGACCGAAGGGAACGAAGACTTATTCGGGGAATCGGGATAGTGCTGGGTTTCCAGCGCCAAACCGCCGCGGAAGGTAAGGTGCCCGCCGCTCTTGCTGGGGACCGAATCGGTAAGGAAGTTACCGCAGTAGAACTGGATGCCCGGCTCTTCGGTCCAGACTTCCATGTAACGCCCGGAAGTCTTTTCGTAGAGGGCGGCGGCAGCCGCCAACTTGCCCGACTGGTTGCGGAGGACCCAGTTGTGGTCGTAACCGCCGCCGAACTTAATCTGCTCGTTATCCTTGGTGTTCACGCGATCGCCGATCTTCCACGGGCTGGTGAAATCAAACGGCGTGCCCTTGACCGGGGCCAGATCGCCGGTCGGAATCAAGCCAGCATTGACCGGGGTCATGTAATCCGCGAAAAGGGTCAGCTCGTGGTCGAGAATCGTTCCGTTGCCCTCGCCGTGGAAATTGAAGTAAACGTGGTTGGTCAGATTCACCGGGGTGGCCTTGTCGGTCTTCGCCTCGTACTCCAACCGCCACACGTTCTTCGCGGTCAACCAATACGTGACCTTGACATCCAATTTGCCGGGATATCCCTGGTCGCCGTCGGGGCTGGTCATGGTGAACTCCACGCCGACATCATCGCCGTTGGTCAACGTTCTGGAATCCCAGACGCGGTCGTTGAACCCAGAGGTGCCGCCGTGCAGGGTGCAGGGAATCCCGCCCGGATCGTTATTGCACGGAATGGTGTAGGTCACGCCGTCAAGCGTGAACTTACCGTCACGGATACGGTTGCCGAACCGGCCGATGGTGGAGCCAAAGTAGAGGTCGATATCCTCATAACCGGACACTTGGTTGAAACCGAGCGTAATATCGGCCAGTTTGCCGTCACGGTCCGGAGTCCAAAGGCGAACCACGCGGGCACCGTAGTCAATCACGTCCATTGCGACGCCGCCGGCGCCGACCAGATGGAACTGTTTGACCTCCAACCCGGTCTTGGTTTTACCGAACGGCGAAACCGTCACCGATGCCTTTGATTTACCGCACTCCGACATTTTGCAACACCTCCCCTTATTGGTGGTGCAACCCGCAAGGGTCGCTACCGTTACACACGCTAACGCCAAATCACGCACAACGCTGTTCATTGATTACTCCTAACACTAATGATTAACGAAATCCACTTACAAGCCAAGAGTTTACCTAATAACGCCCCGGATAACAAGCCGAAAATCGCCCGACGGGGTTATTTGTTGGCAGCATCCTTCATTTTCGCCTTTTCCTCTTCCCAGATTGCCTTCTGGTAATCGTTGGTGGGAGCGTTAGCCCAACCCTCGCGCACCGCCAAGCGGTAAGGGATGCGGCGGGACCGCTTCACCCCGAATTTGTTGAACATCTTGTACATCTTCGGGTAGTTGATCGGCTGCATCACCTGAAACTTCGTCTCGTCAAGCTCCTTCAGCGAAAACACCGGCTGCATCACGCAGTTGTCCTGCGCGGAATATCCGGCACCGCCGATCATACCCAAGCCACGCCACAACTCTTTAATAATACGGATCTCTTTGGCCGGGGCTTCGACACCCTCGCCCAGCCGGTCGGCGTTCACCACCGCCACCCGCTCTTCCGGGTAAACCGCCAACGCCGGGGCGGTTTTTTCCTCCGCGACCAGCAGCACCATCAAGGCCCGGTTATCATTTAACAGTTTTTGCGCCAAAGCCAGCGCCGTATCCGGGCTGCGGGCCACATTGGTCGCGCGCACCCGCATTTTGGCGGCCCGTCCAAATACCTCCGCCACCTGTCCGGCCGCAGTACCCGGCATCGTCCGCGTATCCACCAACAGCACTTCCGGACCGCTCGGCGCGACATCCAGCAACCCGCCGGTCTTCTTCATCACCCGCTCGTCGCGCTCCCGAATCTGCTCCGGGGTCCACTCCTTTTTGGTGGGAATCGGCAAAGTCACCGGCTTGGCCTCCGGTTTGGGCGGAACGATCACCTTGGGCTTCTCCCCGGCGGGAAGATTCGGTACCGTGGGAGCTGGCCCCTGCGCCAACGCCACCGACGCGCACATCCCCGCCACCGCAAACGCAAACACCATGCTTCTCATATTATTCTCCTATTTCATCTGCTCTTGAAAACGCGGGGGCAGCCGCAACGGACTGAAACCCTTCTCCGCCAAATCCTTGTTTACCAAATCGCGATACTCCTTTGCCTCGGCGAGCTTCCCCTGCTTCAGCAACTGGGAAATGTTGCGAATCCCCTCCACCTTGAAGGAACGCTCCTCTTTGATCGAGGCGTACATCTGGTCGACAAAATCGTCAAACGTGCCGCCGTTCTCGATATAAGCCAGCACCGCCTCTTTGAGCTGGGCCACGGCCTGCCTTTTGGCCAAATCCTCCTCGGTGTCGTCGGGCTGGGCCTCAACCGGCTTCTGCATAATCTGAATGACGGCATTCTGGTCCAGCCCCTTGAGGAATCCGGGAATGAACATCCCGCCGTCCACCGCCATTCCGACCAGCTGGTTTTCAATCGGATTGTCGAAGAGTTTCTTCGGGGTGGTCTCCACCACGTTGCCCTCCGAATCGGCCTCATACATCTTACCCTGCACATGCAGCGTAACGGTCTTTCCGGGTTCCGGCAGCCGGTAGGTCAGCTCCCGGCCGTTCGGCATGGTGAACTTGCCGATACCCGGCCGCGCGGGCTTTTTGGCCTCAACCGGGGCGGCATTGGTTGACGGGGTGGCGATCTCGGTCTTTTCGGCGACCTCGGTTTTCGGTTCCGGTTCCGGTTTTGCCGCCTGCGGCTTCTGCACGGTCTTGGGCTTCAGCGCCGGCTTTCGGTTCAACAGGCCGGGAAGATAGCGAATCCCTACCACCGCCGCCAATACCGCCAGCAAGACGGCAAGGACGACGCGTTGGGCTTTGGGCGACAACGACCCTCCGCCAGCCGAAGTCTGCTTCGCGGCCACCTTTCCGCCCTCGACCACCGACACCACAATCAAACCGCGTTGCTTCAACTGCGACACCGCGTCAGAACGGTCTTCGGCTTGCACCGTTCCCCGTTCTAATGCGCCGTCTGATTTTCTACACGTGTAATTAAAATTTTTCATGCCTGTATTTTATACCGCACCGGGTTAATAAGCAAGGTGAAAATAGGGTAAAACGGCAAGAAAAAACGGGTAATACGAGCATACCGAGAACCATTCCCCAGAGACGAAAAATGCGACCTCCGCCGGCACCGGAAACCAAACTCACATTTTTTTTACTCTGTGCTTCCCTTTTGACAGTTTTTTTGATATATTGCTAGTTCACTTTTGGCCATTGAAGGGATTTATCCATGGATCTTAATCAAAAAGACGAAGCGTTTGCGGCGATTTTAAAGGCAGACCAGGTGGATGTCACCGCCGCCCTGGCATACGTTGACTCGTTAACGGACGAGCGAAAAAAGAACGAATTGGTCGCGAAACTGGCCGGCCGTTTGTCCGAGGTCCCCGACTTCAACGGTCTCTACCGGGTACTGAAAGAGCGCCAAACCGTGTTCTCCGGAAACAATTTCACGATGGTGTCGATACGCGACCTTTTAACCCGCGCCTGCCGCGACCGGATGGACAAGGCGTTCCTAAAGGCAGCCGACTTTGGCGGCAGGGTAAAACCGCAGGAGTCATTCCGCCGGTTTGACCTGCTCCGCTCGCTGCACAAAGGCAAACAGGTGATCGACAAAGCGTGGGGCTTTGGTGTGGTTAAAGACATCGACTCCTTCTATTCCCGCGTAACAATCGATTTCACCGGACACCCCGACCACCAGCTATCCTTCGACACCGTCTGCAAAACCATCTCCTCCGCCGCGCCGGACCACATCTACTCCAAGTTGAACGACAAGGAACAGCGCGCCGAAGTGATGGCGATGGCACGTGAAATGCCCGGCGAACTGGTAAAGGAAGTGTTGCGCTGTTTTGGCAATATGCCGGTGCAGCGGCTGGAGGAAACGCTCACCGACCTCGGGTTGATCGGATCCGACACCCCGGGCTGGAAAACTTTCTGGGAGAAAGCCCGCGCCGAGCTCCGTCAGGACAAGCGGGTAAAGATTCCGGCGCTCCGCGCCGATTGCATCCAGCTCCTGTTGGCGGCAGAAACCTTTGACGACAATTGGTTCAAGCGGTTCCAGAAAGACCGCAACACCAAATCCATCATCGAGTCCATCAAAGCGCTGGAGGCTTTTCTGGCGTCTGAAAAGAAAACCATCAAAGACCTCGATGAAACCGACACCGCAATCGTGAAAGATCGTCTGGAGTTCGCCATCAAAGGCACAAAGAAGATGGCGGTGGATGACGAGGACGCCGCGCTTTTCTCCAGGCTGGCGACCATGTCCTGCCGTTACGGGTTCGACATCGACGGGCTTCGGGAGTACCTGTGCCAAGAATCCCCCAGCGTTAAGGACGACGATGTGCGGGAAATGAACTTCATCAAAGCCTCCCGGAAGCTGGCGGTGCGCGATGTGACCGATCTGGCGAAACTGGTGCACGAGGGCGGCGAAGATTATGACCGGATCCTGCTGGATAATCTAAGTTTGATGCCTTACGGGCTGCTGGACAATGTGTTGAACCTGCTCAAGGACACCGACGCCTGCGCCCAGAAATGTTCGGACATGCTAAAGGATCCGGAAGCGCCGGCCACGCTGGTGGTGTGGGTGTTCCGCAACAAATATCCGCGTCCCGCCAAATCCAAAGCCGCCAAGCAGCAGACGCAAGCGCAAGGGACTCAAAGCCCGGATGACGAGCGGCTCGGCAACTGGAAAAACCTGCCCAGCCTGATCGACCTGCTCAACCAGGCCATCGCGATTATCGAGACCACCATGGCCGGGGAAGAGTTGAGGATGCAAAACCAGCTTAAAGAGATGTTCAGCTCCGAAGGCTGGATCGAGATGGTGCTTGAAAAACTCCCCAAAGGGTATCGTCCGCTGCTGTTCGAGCGGATCCAGGCATCCAAAGCCTGGGATCCGGGAGCAAACCGTTCCCTCCTCAAGCGCATGGAAGCGAAATTCCCGGACGAACTCAAGAAACACCGCAAAGAAGAAGCCGCCGTCAAGGCATACACCCCTTACACCTCTTGGCATTCCTACAAAAAACGGCAGCTGGAATACAAAAAGCTGGTTGAGAAGGACATCCCGCAGAACGCCAAAGACATCGAGTTTGCCCGCGGCCTGGGCGACTTGCGCGAAAACTTCGAATACCAGTCGGCGAAAGATTTGCAGAGTGTGCTGCTGCAGAGGCAGAACACGCTTCAAAAAGAGCTCGGCTACGTCAAAGGCACGGATTTCGCCAACGCCAACACTGACGCCGTCGGCTGCGGCGTAACGGTTTCGATCCGCATGGCGGACGGTTCGACGGCGAAGTACTCGGTGCTGGGCGAGTGGGACAACGACGAAGCTCTCGGCATCATCTCGAACCTGACCCACATGGCAAAATCGCTGGAAGGCCATAAAACCGGCGACACGGTTAAGGTGCCTTGCGCCGACGGCGACACCACCGCCGTGATTGAGAAAATCGAGCCGCTCAGCGACGAGATCAGAAATTGGATCGTTTCGGATCCGGAATAACGAGCAAAGTTTCAACTGGAGGTGCATTATGGCGAATATCAGAATTAGAACCGCCCCTAAAGCCAGACAAATCAAGGCCACCCCTAAAAAGGCCGCCGTGGCAAACACGAAAAAAAACATTGCCAAAAGCGCGGCTAAAGTGGCGGCGGCTAAAAGCGCCCAAACCAAAACCGTTGCTGCCAACAAAAAGTACGTAATGGCCAAAAAGACGGCGGTGGTGCCGAAAGCCGCGCCGCAAAAGCCCGCCGCCCAAAAGAAAAAGTCCGTTAATCCGACCAAAGCGACGGAAACAAAAAAGACTGCCAAAGCCGAAGTGAAAAAAGTTGCCGGCACCAAAAAACCGGCGCCGGAAAAGAAACCGGTGGCAGCCGCCAAGAAATCTGCCGCAAAGACGGTCAAAACGGCAAGCGCCGCCGCGAACAAGAAAGCGGTAGTCGCCAAGACTCCGGTCGCCAAAAAGCCAGAACCGGTAAAGAAAACCGCGGCCAAAACTAAAAGAATTTCGTACAAGGCCGGCAAAAAGCCAGAACCGGCCCCCGTTGCGGAAGGGACCGGCAAAAATTCAGAACGCCCCATCCCGGTGCAACGTCCGCCTTTCCAGCCCGTCCCGACTCTGGCGCAAACCCAGCGGGCGGCCAGGGAAAAGCAGCGGTTCAGTCCCCAGGAGCTTGAGCAGTTCCGCGCCGACCTGTTGGCGCGGCGCGCAGAAATCACCGCGCGGTCAAAGGCGATGCGCAACGACGCTCTTCAGGGCATGGACGACATCAACCCTGAAGAAGACGGCACCGACGCGTTTCTGCGGTTGCAGACTTTAGACCAAGTGCGCGACCAGCACGAACAGATCGCCAAGATCGACACCGCTTTGCGCGCAATCAATGACGGCACTTACGGCATCTGCTGCAACTGCGGCGAACTTATCCGCCCGGCGCGGCTTAAAGAGCTGCCGTTCGCCAAGCATTGCATCAATTGCCAGTCCGAACTGGAAAAACAGCGGTTTGGTCGTAAGAGATAGGGCGGTTCTGCCAAGAGGCCGCCCCATGCGCGTTCTGTTTTTTTCATTATTGATTGTCGCGACCGACCAGTTTACCAAATGGCTGGCGGTCACCCGTTTGCGTCCGTTGGGCTCGGTGACGCTCATTCCTGATTTTTTTAATTTGAGCTATGTCGAGAATATCGGCGCGGCGTGGGGAATGCTGGCCGGCCAGCGGTGGATGCTGATCGGGTTCGCCTTGCTGACCGTCGGGTTCATGTTTTGGAAACGCGGCCAATTGTTCGCCCCATTTCGATGCTCGACCGCAATCCAGTCGCTGCTTTACGGCGGGATTCTGGGCAACTCCATCGACCGCATCGTGTCCGGACGGGTAATCGACTTTCTGGATTTTCATTGGGGAGCCTCGCATTTCCCCGCTTTCAACATTGCCGACTCCGCGATCTGCTGCGGAGCGTTCCTGTATTTGGCCGTGCAGTGGTTCTGCAAACCAAGGGCCATGTATGACAAGGGAAAGGTTGTGTCATGATTAAAAAACTTTTTTCCACCGAACCGTCCCGTAACGCCTTCTTCCGCCCCATCGACTGGAACGCTTTCTGGTCGGCTACCATTATCTCCTTCCTGGTCTATTTCTTCACCCTAGGCCCCTCGGTGACGCTGGAGGATTCCGGAGAGCTGGCGGTGGCGGGCGACCATCTGGGCGTGCCGCATCCGCCGGGTTACCCGATTTGGACGATCTGCGCCTATCTTTTTTCCCGGATCTTCAGCTGGGTGACCTTCCGCGGCCAACCCACCCCGGCATGGAGCATCTCCCTGCTGTCCGCGGTCTTCGCCGCCCTCGCGGCGGGCGTGACCGCCATGCTGATCTCCCGGTCGGCCTCGGATATGCTCCACCAGACCCAAAACGACGACTCCGTCGCCGGCGACGCTTCTTCCACTTCGCACTATCCGCTGCTCTGCTGGGCCGGCGGCGTGGGCGGCAGCCTGATTTTCGCCTTCAGCCCGGTCATGTGGTCGCAAGCCACCATTGTCGAGGTTTACACCCTCAACGCATTTTTCCTGATGTGGATTTTCCTGCTGACCTACCGCTGGATGCGCCAGCCCAGCGACAAAATACTGTGGCTTACCGCGTTTGTCTTCGGTTTGGGGTTGACCAACTATCAGGTGCTGCTGCTGGCCGCGCTGCCGCTGGCGGTGGTGATTTTCCTCCGCAACGTCTCGCTGTTCCGCGATTTTATCATGGTCGGCGTGCCGGTGGCGTTGACCGCGCACGTGCTGCAGATCGGGGCCGAGATTCCCGCCCAGCCCGGAATGCGCGGCCCGGCATACGCCAAACTCGCCCCGATCAATTCCTGCTCCACCCCGCAACCCGCAGTATTGGCGATCGGCGCGGTGTTGGTGCTGTTGTCAATAGCATTCCTGCTGGCGATGTCGCGCCTGCGCGACGGCAAAAAGTGCCCGGCGTGGTTGAGCCCGCTACAGGCGTTGCGCGGCCAGACGCAGGCCATCGCCCTAAGCACTGGCCTCCTCGGAACGATTTTAATGTTCCTCTCCATCGTGGTCGGCACCGCAAGGACCTTTGTCGACACCGAGGCTCCGTTAATCCAGCCGACGGTCTATCTTGGGATCACTGCGGTGGTCGCCGCCATTATCGTGGTGTGCGCGGTCGGGGCATACTCCGCCACCGGACGCTGGAACGACCGGACGGCGATTCCGTGGCTGTCCGCCGCCGGCGGACTGATGCTGGTGCTGTTCATAATGCTGGGCGCCGTAAAGTCGGCGAAACTCCCGTATGGCTATACCGGGCTGCCCTTTGACTGGTCGCTCCCGTCACTGGTACTGGTCGGCGGCTTGGCGGTGCTGGTAATGCTGGCATGGTCGATTCCCCGCGGGCTGTTCTACGCGCTTCCCGTGGTGGCGGTGCAACTGGCGGCATTCGTGCTGTTGCGCAAGGGTGCCATGAACGGTCTGGTACACCCCACCACCTGGTGGTTCTGGTGGCCGGCGGCCTGGAACTTTGCGGTAATGGCTCTGGCTTGGCTGGTCCTCCCCAACGGGCGAAACGTGGCGCTCACCATGCTCTTCTCGGAATTGGGCGTGTCGTTCTACGTCTATATGCCGATCGTCTCCGACCTGCGCAACCCCCCGATGAACTGGGGATACCCGCGCACCTGGGAAGGTTTCAAGCACGCCATCACCCGCGGCCAGTATGAAAAAATCTCCCCGGCGGACATTTTCGATTCCAAATTCAAATTCCAGCTGGCATCGTACTTCACCGACCTCCGGGTGCAGTTCACCTTGATCAACGCCACTCTAGGTCTGCTGCCGTTCACCCTCTGGAGCGCCAAAGGCGGCCCAAAACAGCGGTTCCGCGCATTGTATGTAGCCAGTGCCATTTACCTGGCGGTCAGCGCGCTGGTTATCGTGTCCGAAATCCAGCACGGCGAACCGCTGTGGCGGCTGGACAAATATCTGATCGCCAGCATCGGGGTGTTGTTGCTGGTCGGCGCCGGGGCGATCGCGCTTAAACAGGTCATCGCATTCGTCAACACCACCCGCGAGAACCACTCTTACTCCGAAAGCATGACCGTCGGCGTGTCGCTGGCGGGCATCGCTGCGGTTTCGTGCCTGTTCCTCACCAAGGGGTTCGTCCATTATTTCTGCGCGATGGCGGCAAAGAGAATCAACGCCGTAACGGGGCAGAATCTCGCCACGATCGACCCGACATTAATGATCAAGTTGGGTTCGCTCGGATTGTCGCTGCTGCTGATCGCCGGGCTGTGTTTCGGCGCGTGGTGGGTTTACCGGAAAGCGGAAGAGCGGCTGGATTTCAAGGTGGACATGGACACCGTCTCGCAGCAGTGGATCATCGCCACCGCCGCCGGGTTTATGGTAATGAGCGTGCTGCTGGTGGCGCTCGCCAACATCAAAGGCGACCTTCAGGACGCGTTCATCCAAAAGGTGAAATTCATCAGTTCGCACGGGCTGTTCGCTTTGTGGATAGGCTACGGGCTGGTCTTCGGTTTGCTGGTGGCCTGCCGGGCGGTGGAATGGTGCATCGCCAACGGGAAACTGTCGGCCGCCCTCCGTAAGCCGATTAGGGTGCTGCTGCTGGCGGCGGCGCTGTGCGCGGCGCTGATCCCGGTTTACGAAAACTACAACAACGAATGGCTGGTGTTTTCCATGAGCGGCGCGGAGCAGAACCGCCACGATTTCGGATGGCAGTTCGGTAACTACCAGTTGCGCGGCGCGGCGGCGATTACCGAGGAACTGGATGCCGACGAGGAGCCGCTGCCAAACCCGCTTTATCCGCCGGCCATGACCACCAACGCCATTTTCTTCGGCGGAACCGACCCCGGGCGTTTCGTCCCGACCTACATGATTTATTCCGCGAAAGTCCGTCCCGACGTATTTCTGATTACCCAGAACGCGCTGGCCGACAACACCTACATGTCAACCATGCGCGACTTGTATGGCGATGATATCTGGATCCCGTCGGTTGACGACAGCGCCGACGCTTTCAAAATCTACGTTGACGACGTAAACTCCGGCAAGCGCCGCAAAAACGGGGAAATGTCGATCGAAGGCGGCAGGGTGCAGGTAAGCGGAGCTTTGAGCGTGATGGAAATCAACGGCATTCTGTGCGACATGATTTTCAACAAAAACAAAGCCCGCCACGATTTCTATGTCGAGGAGAGCTACGTAATCAACTGGATGTTCGCGTATCTCACCCCGAACGGTCTGATTATGAAAATCAACCGCGAACGCAGCCCGATCACCCAGGATAACTCTGATTACGACATGGACTTCTGGGACTGGTACATGCGCCGGTTGTTGAGCAACCCGATGTTCCGCCGCGACCTTCCGGCGCAGAAGTCGTTCTCCAAACTCCGCAGCGCAATCGCCGGGCTTTACGCCGCCCGCGGGATGAACCTGCTTGCGGAACGGGCGTTCCGCGAGGCTTGCGCCATCTACCCGGTCAGCCCAGAAGCCAACTTCCGTTTGGTTCAAGAGGTTTACATGCCCCAAAACCGCAACAGCGAAGCCTTGGACGTGTTGGACACCTACAACTCAATCGATGTCAACAATGAAAAGGGGAAAGAGTTCGCCAATGTTCTGCGCGACATTCAGGACACCCAATTCCGGCTGGCCAACCTGCTCCGCCTCGAAGCGTCCGGCGAACGGGCCATGACCGCGCAGGAGTTGTATGACATCGCCTCCTGCTACCAGCATCTGGGGCAAATCGAGCCGGCCGTCAAATACATGTTGCAGGTGGCGGGCCGTTCCGACTTGGCGCCCGCCGCGAAGTTCGACGTGGCGATACGCCTCAGCGCCCTGAAACGGAACGGTGAAGCGGCCAAAATCCTGAACGAATGCCTGCCATCCATCATGGCGACGCTGCCGCCCAAACACCTGTTGGAGGCGGTGCGCATTTACGGCGAAGCGCAAGACCCCGACCGGATGTACGCGCCGCTGAACCGTTATCTGCAGCTGGTGCCGAACGATTGGCAGGCGTGGCTCAATATGTCCACCCTAACCGCAATGCGGCAGCAGAACGCGCAAACCCAGTACGCCATCCAAAAGGCGCTGGAACACGGCGGCGCGGCGGCGATCAACGCCATTCAGGGCAACCAGGTGTTGCGGCAGATCGCCGCCCCGATTCTGCAGCAATTGCGCCAAAGCGGCGGACTGGATGGAGCCGGAGGGCTGAACAACGTCTTCGGGCCGCGCCGGTAACCGCAAACAGGCAAAACTACGGACTCCTCAACACGACCGAAAGAAAATGGACTTTGATCTGCCGCAATATCTCGCTGAACGCAAAGCCTGGGTAGAAGAAAAACTGGAGTCCGTACTCCCGAAGGCCGACGGCGCCACGCCGGATGTGCTGGCAGCCGCGATGGCCCATGCACTCAAGGCCGGCGGCAAGCGTCTGCGCCCGATACTATGTATGGCCGCCGCCGAAAGTGTCGGCGCGGAGCCGCGTTCCGTGTTGACCGCCGCCGCCGCGGTGGAGTTGTTGCACAACTATACCCTGGTGCACGACGATCTTCCTTGCATGGACAATGACACGCTCCGCCGCGGCCAGCCCACGGTCTGGAAACAGTACGGCGAAACCGTCGCCGTGCTGGCCGGCGACGCGCTCCTGACTTTGGCGTTCGGCGTGCTGGCGGAACAACCGGAGATTCGTCCCGGAACCGCCGCCGCGCTGGCGAAGGAGTTGGCGGCGGCCGCCGGATCCGGCGGCGTGATCGGCGGGCAGGTAGAAGACATCCGCTACGCCGGCTCCCCCTCGCGTCCGCTGGTGGAATACGTTTTCCAGCATAAGTGCGCCGACCTCTTCCGCGCCGCCTGCCGCATCGGCGGCATCGCCGCCGGGGCGGACGCGGCACAGCTAAGCGCCCTGTCCGAATACGCCAACCGTTTGGGGTTCGCTTTCCAGATTCAAGACGATCTGCTCGACGCCCAACAGGCGAAAGACGACACCAAACCCGAACTTTCCTGTCTGGACATCATGTCCGCCGGACAGGCATACGACTGGGCGCAGCAACACACCGACGCCGCAGTGGCCGCGCTGTCAGAACTCCCCGGCGACACGCGCGCCATGGCGGCGATAGCAGTCCGGCTGATGTCCCGAAAAATCTAACGAGGCAAACCGGCTGCTTAATGCCGGCAATACTGGCGAATTTGCGCCAATTACGCTGATAGCCCCAACCGCCACTTTACAAGTCCATTTGTTTTGTGTTATTATATTCCCAGTTTATGCGATGGGATAGTTGTTCAATGGGTGTTTCTGGCGTATGAATGAGACGAAGAAGATCAGAGTTCCTACCACGGGAATGCACGATTTCCCGCGACTGATCAGGGACGGATGCAAGTATGTTGACAAGACAGCTCTATTGTACCGTCTTGCGACCGAAGAAGATTCACAGTTCTTCATCTCACGCCCGAGGAGGTTCGGCAAGTCGCTCATGCTTTCCACGCTCAAAGCAATGTTCGAGGGACGGCGCGAACTTTTCAAAGGCCTTGCAATAGACACACTCCCTTGGGAAGGGTGGAAACAACCGGTTCCGGTGTTGCATTTCACGATGTCGGATGCTAACGGGACTACGCTTCCGGAGTTTCAGCAAAACCTAGAAGACACGGTAATAGATCTCGCGAATGCGAACGAGATCGAGCTGTCACCCAATTCCTCGTCTGCAAAAAACTTTGACCGGGTTCTTAAAGCGGTAGCAGAGAAGTCTCCCACCGGACAGGTTGTAGTATTGATTGATGAGTATGACGAACCCGTCGCCAATTTTCTAGATGATCTCCCATCACTAAATCTGGTTAGACGCATTCTTCACGATTTCTACGAAAGGTTGAAGAACAATGCCGGTATAATCCGTTTCCTAATGATGACCGGCGTTACTAAACTCACGAAACTGTCCGTTTTTTCTGGCCTTAACCATTTAAAAGACCGCACAATGTCGCCAGAATACGCCACTTTGCTTGGCTACACTCCCGAAGAACTTGACGGCTCACTCCGCGAAAACGTCGAAGCATTCGCAGAAAAGACCGGCACGGATTTCGAAAATGCAAAGGTAGCGTTGTTGTCTTGGTACGATGGATACCGTTTTTCGCCCGCATCGGAGGCGAAAGTCTGTAATCCAGTATCGTTGGGAATGGCGTTTGACGCAGGCGAACTGCGCAACTACTGGGAATCCACTGGCCAGACATCCATTATCACCAACCGGCTTAAGGCCGCCGAAGAGATCCCGGCCGATCTGAATGGGCTAACCGCGACCGCCACACAACTGGACATTTGCGATGCGGAAACGATGCCGCTCGTCGCGTTAATGTACCAAGGCGGGTATCTGACCATCAAGGAGGTTGACGAGAATGGTGACATGACTCTCGGCATCCCCAATAAAGAAATCTCGTCATCATTGCACGAGGGCTTTGCCGCGTCGCTTTTCAAAGCTTCATTTACCGATTGGAATGACAGGCTAATCCATTCCCGGCGCGATTTGCGGGCCAACGGAGTAGAGGTTTTTCTACGCAGGAATCTCAAGGCCGCATTTTCCGCAGTGCCGTATGAGTGGAAAATAACCTGCGAACGCGAGGCAAAACGTTACTTCCTGCTCTTCCTCAAGCTCTGCGGAGCAGACATCTCCGGTGAACGACAAAGCGCACTCGGCCGAGCGGACGCGGTGTTGAAAGACAAGAGTGGCGTCTACGTATTCGAATTTAAATACGGCAAGTCGGCTGCCGAAGCCTTACGGCAGGCGCAATCGAAAGACTACACCGGACCGTGGCTGTCCGGCAACCCTCCGGTATTCCTCGTCGGGGTGAACTACAACCCCGAAACGCGCACCATCGACGACCCGTTAGTCGAGCAAAAATAGGATGCGCTATGCTACGGCAAAGAAATCGCGAACTCCGTAATATTCGCCACTTTGTTTTTTAACAATCGCAGCCCCTCTATTTCCGGATTTTACCGCATATCATTTGTTTCGTCTTGAATGCGGCACGGTTTTTTGGTAACCTTTTTGGCGTTGTATTTTCAAGAGGTTTTTACCCATGGCAAACCAAGAAGCATTTGCGGCGCTGATTTTAAAGCGTACCGGTTTTTTTAAAAATGAGTTCCAGCTTAAACAGGTGCTGGCGGCAGACCGTTCCGACGGTTCCAGTCTGGTCGGCACCGTGGTGCGGCTCGGCGTGGCGAGAGAAGACGAATTCCTGAAGAAAATCGCCGAGATTCTGGGGTTTTCCTACATCGAGGTCAACAACGCCAAGCCCTCCAACGACATTCTCACCAAATTGCCCGCCAAGGCGGTTTACCAGTACAACGTGCTGCCGGTAGCATTCAGCGGCAATATCCTCACCGTGGTAACCAGCGACCCGTTCAACATGGCGATGGTGGACGGGCTACGGCTGGCGGCGGGTTGCGGCATCCAATTGGCGCTTTGCGCCCGCGAGGATATCGACAAAGCCATCAAGAAGTACTACGGCGTCGGCGCAGACGCGATCGAATCGCTAATCGATGACGGTCGCTACTCGGTGGACGATGATTTGCTTTCGCAAATCTCAAAGATCGACGTAAACGAAATCGGGACCGAAGCATCCATCGTTAAATTTGTGAACCAGATTATCGCCGAAGCCGACCGCCAAGGCGCGACCGATATCCACATCGAGCCGATGGAAGACGAGCTGCGCATCCGCTACCGTATCGACGGCATGCTACACAAAGTCGATGTGCCGCCGCAATTGAACAAACTGAAAGCCGCCATCATTTCCCGCGTCAAGGTCATGGCCAACCTCGATATCGCCGAAAAACGTCTGCCGATGGACGGACGTATCGGCATCAGAATCGGCGGCGAAGACATCGACATCCGTGTTTCCACCATGCCCGGCGCATGGGGCGAGTCGATTTCTCTGCGTCTGTTGGCTAAAAGCGGAAACTTCGTGAAAATGGCCGATTTGGGGTTCAGCGAACGCGACTTCTCCGTGGTCAACAAAATCATCCACCGCCCCAACGGCATCTTTCTGGTCACCGGTCCGACCGGATCCGGCAAATCGACCTCGCTCTACAGCTTCCTGCACGAGGTCAACACCATGGACGTGCGAATCCTGACCGCCGAAGACCCGATCGAATACCAGATGGACGGAATTATCCAAGTGCAGATGAATTCCGACATCGGGCTGAACTTCGCCCGCGCGCTCCGCGCCTTCCTGCGTCAGGACCCGGACAAGATCATGGTGGGCGAAATCCGTGACCGCGAGACCGCCGAAATCGCCATCAACGCCTCGCTCACCGGCCACATGGTGTTCTCCACTCTGCACACCAACGATGCCGCCGGCGCATTCCCGCGACTCACCGATATGGGGGTGGAGCCGTTCCTGATTGCCTCCGCCGTAGCCGGGGTGATGGGCCAGCGCCTTTGCCGCCGGCTTTGCCCGAATTGCAAACATGAAGTGCCGCTGGACAGGAAATACTACGATCTCCCCTACCCTCCGGCCCGCGAGACGGTTTTCGAACCCCACGGATGCGAAACCTGCAACCAGACCGGCTACAAGGGACGCCGGGCGCTCTTCGAAGTTCTGGAGGTGGATGACGACATCGAATCCGCAATCGTCAAACGCCAGAACGCCACCCAAATCCGCGAACTATCCTTGGCAAAGGGCATGAAAACCCTGCGCGAAGACGGCTGGGACAAAACCTTTATGGGCGTAACCTCGGTTTCAGAGGTGATGCGCGTAACGGAAGAGAACGCCTAGCCTGCCGCAAACGGCGGTGACCGCAGCATTTAAACATGACAACAAGCACCATCAGAACCATGACGGTGCTTGTCGTTGTTTTTGTTAAAGACAATACAGTTTATGCGCCGATCTTGAAAACGGCGAGCAACGACAAAACCATGGTAAAGATTGCCACGGTCTCGACAATGCCGAGCGCACCGAAATAGTTGACGAGCCCCTGCCCGGTTTCCGCCTGAGCGTCGCAAGCGGCGGCGGCGGCCTTGCCCTGGAAGAAGGCCGAGGAGCCGATTCCGATGCCAGCGAAAATGCCGAGAACCAGCATCGGCCAACCGGCGGCGGCTTTGCCGAACATGATGAACATCAAGACCATGCCGTAAAGCGTTTGAGTAATCGGGGCACCAACCAGGCCAAGCAAAATGAACGGCGCCGGCTTGCCCTGCGCGTAACATTTCTTCCAGGCGCCTACCGCCGCCAGAGCGGCCGAACCGGTGCCGAGCGCCGACCCGAGTGCGCTTAAACCGAGACAGGCGACTGCGCCCGCGATGCCAATTGCTGCGTTGATCTGTTCAGGTGTCATGGTGTTTTCTCCGTTTTGTTGTGATGGTTTTAGGTTGTTTCTACGCGTTGGCCGCATCCGCGGACTTGCGTTTAAAGGGTTTGTAGGCATACCCGGCCCACGAAATCCCCTTGTGGTTGGAAAATTCGAGCGTGTTAAGCCGCACCGCGTGAACCAGAATGCTCAACGCGGCCATTGCCAGATTCAGTCCGTGGCCGAGCAACAGAATCAACACCATCGGGATGATTTTCGCCCACAGCGGCAACCCCAGCCCGACAGCCATGTCGTTGAAGTTCTGCGCGACCTTGACCGACGCCAAACCGACCGCGAACAACCGGACGTAAGAGATAATGTCGCCCAAAGTGCTAACGATGTTCAGCGGCAACAACCCCAGTTCAATTCCGTGTTCCTTAAGCTCGGACTTTTTGAGCGAGAAGCCGAACACCAGCACCACCGCCACCCCGAATACCCAGTACATGAACTTCGGGCAGGTGAAGATGCCGACAATGTTGCAGGTCATGCAGTACATGAATCCCAATATCCCCGCCCAGCCGAGCTGCGCCAGGAATTTGCTGTCTGGGAATATCATGACCGCGTTCCAGATTCGGGCAAACGCCAGATGCGTCACACCGAGCGTGAAACAGAGCAACATCATGTTGTTGTACGACGGGTCGCCCAGCCACTGCGCCACCGGATGGTTCAGGCATTCCAGAGAACAGCCGAACCAAGTGTTGGAAAGGAATCCCCACGCGATGGTTGCCAGCGAAAAAACGGTCAGCAGCGTGAACGGTGCGCTCGGGGCCTTGCGCATTTTGGAACGCGCCCAAATGGTGAGCGCCAGCACAATCGCCCCGTAACCGCCGTCTCCCACCAACATCGCGAAAAAGATGCTGAAGAACGCGAAGAACGGCACCGAAATGTCGGTTTCCTCGTAAGCCGGGGAGATGCTTAAACCCTCAAATAACGCCAGCACCGGACGGAACGGTTTGGGCGGGCGCAGCAGCGTGGGCGGGGTTTCGCCGGGTTCCGGGTCGCGTAAACTAATGCCCCAGGCCGGGCCATCGCCGGATTGCTCCCGCTGCAAGCTGCCGGTCTGGTCTTCCGGAATCCAGCCGGTAATCCAGCAGACCGAATCCTGCCGTCCCATCGTGGCGGCTGCCGCCACAAAGTTCACGGTTTCTTTGCACTCGTCAAGCTGCATGGTAAGATCGGGAATCGCCGCCGACCATGACGAAAGCTTGAGCCCCAACTCGTCGGCGTGGCGCAATTGGTCGTTAATCCGAGCGTCGCTCTCCGCCAGCGAACAGGATGGCAACGACACCGGATCGCACCCTTCGGGCAGTTCCGCCGCTCCGATAACCACGCCGTAGCGGCGGCGGCCGTCGTTGGCCACTTCCTGAACCAATCCACCGTCAACGGACGGCAGCGGCTCTGCGGCTGGAACAGTAAAGAGTATGGCACCGAGTTGCCGGGCCTGTTCGGGATCGAACGATCCAAAAGGACGGTAGGCGGCGACCGCCTTTTGCATGGCGGCGGCCTCCTCAAGCGCACGACGGCGTTCATCCGCCGCCGCCAACACTTGCTCGGCGGCGGGACATTGGACATCGTCCGGCGTTTTCCGGTCGGAAAACTTCTCCAAGACGGCAATCGCCGCGACCAGGGAATCACGCTTGGCGGTGGCGCAACGCAACGCCTCGGTATCGGCCGGCTGCGACTCCAGATGCACGCACCCGATTTTCTCCAGCCGTTCCAGCGTCTCCGCCTTCTCGTTCTCAAGGCAAAGCAGGGTGAGGTGTTTCATTTTGACGATCATGCGGCGTCTCCCTCCCCTTTGCTGCGGCCCTTGGCGATTTTGCCGCGGGTTACGGAAGCGGTCTGCTCATCGCCGATCGCGATTTTTATGACGCGGATATTTTCCCGGCATTCTGGGATTTTCACCTTCTCGAAAAGGTTCACCCGCTGCGAAGTGGTGGTCAATTCCTGAGTAATCAGGTCGCGCTGGCGGGCCAACACCACCCGTTCCGCCTTGAGCGAAAGCATCTTGGTGACCATCTCCACAGCATCGTCGTACCACACCGGGGCGGCGAACAGGTCATACTCCGACACTGCGGTGTCGAGCCGCTTGAACACCGGGATGGTGATGCCGGCAATGTTGGCGGTATCCGTTTCCACCCGCTCCACCGATACCAGCGAACGCATCTCGTCGCCGGCATCGGCGAACAACGCCACCCAGCCGTCCAACTCCCGCAAAGCATCCTGCTCGCGGGCGGACACCTCCTCCAGCCGGGCGACAATCGCGGCGATTTCCGCCTGGAGCTGCTGTTTTTTGAGCTGCAGCATCGGCAGGAACCGCTGGAATCGCTTCAGGGCGTCGGATTGCGCCTTGAGTTCGGTTTTGGTTAGTTTGATCTTTGCCATTGTTTAGGCCTTTGGCCAGAACTTTGCGGTAAGTTTGGACGGAATGCCGGCCTCGTCCGGGTTGAAACAGTCGGCCAGAATCTGCCAGCCGAGGTCGAGCGCCTTTTCCAACGGAATGTTGACCGACAGGTCCATCATCTCCTTCTCGAAACGGTCGCCGTACTTGAGCAGCTTGTTGTCCCACTCGCTCATGCGGAAACCCATCGACTGCTTTTCCAACGTCTCCTTGTAGGAGGCGTAAAGCTTGATCATGGCGTCCATGATGGTACGGTGGTCTTCGCGGGTGTTCTTGTTGACCTGCTGCTTCAGTCGGGAGAGCGACCCGAACGGTTCAATGCGCCCGTTGCGAAGGTAGAACTGCCCCTCGGTGATGTAGCCGGTGTTGTCCGGAACCGGGTGAGTCACGTCATCGCCCGGCATGGTGGTTACCGCCAAAATGGTGATCGAACCGGCGCCCTCGAAGTCAACCGCCTTTTCGTAACGGGAGGCAAGCTGCGAATAAAGATCGCCGGGGTAGCCGCGGTTGGAGGGGATCTGCTCCATCGTGATGGCGATTTCCTTCATCGCGTCCGCGAAGGAGGTCATGTCGGTAAGCAGCACCAGCACCTTCTTGCCCTTGAGCGCGAACTGCTCGGCGGTGGCAAGCGAAATGTCCGGCACCAGCGTGCACTCCACAATCGGGTCGGAAGCGGTGTGCACGAACATCACGGTACGCGAAAGCGCCCCGGACTCGTCCAGCGTGTCGCGGAAAGTCAGATAGTCGTCATACTTCAGCCCCATGCCGCCGAGGATAATGATGTCCACCTCGGCCTGGAGCGCGATGCGGGCCAGCAAGGCATTGTACGGTTCGCCGGCGCGGGCGAAAATCGGCAGCTTCTGCGATTCCACCAGCGAGTTGAACACGTCGATCATCGGGATGTTGGTCCGGACCATATTGCGCGGCATGATACGCTTGGCGGGGTTGACCGACGGCGTACCGATGTCGATCAAATTGTCGGTAAGGGCGGGGCCTTTGTCGCGCGGCTGAGCGGATCCGGTGAAGGAGCGCCCCAGCAGTGCGTCGGAAAACGGAACCCGCATCGGGCGGCCCAGAAAGCGCACCTGCGCGTCGGTCGCGATACCCTTGGCGCCGGCGAAGACCTGAAGCGTCACCTTATCGCCGTCCAGCTTGATGACCTGGGCGAGGGAGGAGCCGTTGCGCGAGGCGACCTCGGCCAGCTCGCGGTATTTCACCCCATCGGCGCGAAGTGTTATCACGCTGCCGGCGATGTTGTCGATTGAGTGGTAAAGCTTTTGCATGGTTGAAACTCCTTAGATTGCGGCATCCTCGACCAGCTTGAGAATCTCATCGCGCCGTTTGCCGTATTCTTCGCCATCGGCGGGGGTCTGGTTCCAGTCGATGAAAGCTTGGGTAACGCCTTGGAAGAATTTGCGGGCGACGGCCTTGTCGTCGAACGGGTACTCGGCGAGCATGGCTTTTTCAACCACGGCGAACATATCCCGTTGCCGGTCGGCCGGGGTGGCGGCGTCAACGTCGTTGAAGGCGTTCTGCTGCAGGTAAACCGCATCCAGCAGCTCACCCTTGAGGTAAGTCATGAAATCCTGGTTGCTGGTGCCTTCCTCGCCCACCACCTTCATCATCTGCGCCACATCGTTGCCGTGGCGCAGGATACCGCGCAGCCGCTCCACGCGATCGTGCTCGATCACGCTTTTGTATTTGCTCCAGCTGTCGAGCGGATCGATGGCCGGGAAACGCCGGGCGTCGGAACGGGCGCGGGAGAGCCCGTGGAACGCCCCCACCACCTTCAGCGTGGCCTGGGTGACCGGCTCGTCGAAGTTGCCGCCGGCCGGGGAAACGGTCCCGCCGATGGTCACCGACCCGGTAGTGCCGTCTTTCAGCCGCACCAATCCGGCGCGCTCGTAGAAGTTGGCGATCAGCGATTCCAAATAGGCCGGGAACGCCTCTTCGCCCGGAATTTCCTCCAACCGACCGGAAAGTTCGCGCAACGCCTGCGCCCAACGGGAGGTGGAGTCGGCGAGCATCAGCACGTGCAGCCCCATCTGGCGATAGTAGCTGGCGATGGTCACAGCGGTATAAACCGAAGCCTCGCGGGCCGCAACCGGCATCGACGAGGTGTTGCAAATGATTACCGTACGGTCCATCAAGGTCTTCCCGGTGCGGGGATCCTCAAGCTCCGGGAACTCGCGAAGCGTTTCGACCACCTCGCCGGCGCGTTCGCCGCAGGCGGCCAGCACCACGATGTCCACATCAGAGTAGCGCGACATGATCTGCTGCAGCACGGTTTTGCCCGCGCCGAAGGGACCGGGAATGCAGTAGGTACCGCCCAGCGCGACCGGGAAGAAGGTGTCCACCGGGCGTACGCGGGTGGTCATGGTGTCCACCGGTTTCAACCGTTCGGCGAAACAGGTAATCGGCAACTTTACCGGCCAGCGCTGCATCATCTGTACCTTGAAATCCTTGCCGTTGGCATCGGTCAGGGTGGCGATATCCTGATCCACCGTGTATTCGCCGGCGGGGGCGACCTCTTTCACGGTATATACGCCGCGGAACGCGAACGGAACCATGATGCGGTGTTTGAAGATTCCCTCCGGAACAGTTCCAATCGTCTCGGCCGCGGTCAGGCGGTCGCCGGGTTTGGCGACCGGGGTGAAGCTCCACTTGGTTTTGCGGTCGAGCGCGTTCAGGTAAGTGCCGCGCTGAAGGAAGAACCCGCACTGCTCCGCAAGCTGCGGCAGCGGGTTCTGCAACCCGTCGTAAATCTGCTTGAGCAGTCCGGGCCCCAGCTCGGCCGCCAGCAGGTTGCCCGTGAAGACCACCTGCCCCCCGATTTCCAGATCGCGGGTATCCTCGAACACCTGCATGTCCGCCACCCGGCCGCGGATTCGCACTACCTCGCTCATCAGCCGCAAAGTCTTTCCGTCCTGCTCTATGCAGGCGTAGCCCACCTCGTTCTGGGCCACGGCGCGGTCGAACGCCACGGTGATCATGTTACCGTTTACGCCGGCGATTTTTCCAGTTGTTTCCATAATGCTTGTTCCTAACTCAAAGGGTGATCGGTACTTCTGTGAGAGCGGCAAAGGTCTCGCGCCCGCGCTCCGGGGAACGGGTCTGCCAACGGGTAAGGATCGCGAGCTGCACCGCATAGGCGTAAACCCGCTCGACGGCCATCGGATCCGGCCCGCCCATCTCGTCCGCCGCAACCCAAAGCGCGTGGTCAACCGCCTTTTCCTTGGCCAGCGGACCGCGCTCCTGCAGCACCGCCTCGGCCATTTTGGCAAGCCGCACGTCGCAATCGGCGGTCGGGCGCAGCCACTTCGCGGGATCCTGCCCGACCCGGCGTGCGCGTTCAACGGCGATGGCGTTGCGAAGTATGGCCTCCTTGTCGCGCCAACGGCCCACAAACGGCGCGACCGGCGGGTCTTTTTGCGCCGGCCCGGCCAACAACTGCGCGACGGCTACCGCCTCGGAGGCGGTCAGCTGTTCCCCGCACATCGCCAAAAACCGCTCCGGCGATATCGGCGGCGGCGCGTCCTCGCGCAGCATCGGAAGGGACGAGATGAGGTAAATCGTACTCATTAACGGCTCCCGCTATTTCAACAGGGCGGCCAGCCGGGGACGCAGTTGCCGGGCCAGCGCGTCGGCCACCGCCGCGCCGGTGAAGGAGTGCTCCACCCGACCGTTGTCCAGCTTAACGCTGAACCCGGCGCCGGTGTCGGCATCGGTGGTCACCGTCACCCCGGAAGCGGCCTGGGCGGCCAGTTGCGCCCGCAGCGCGTCGGCCAGCTTGGCGGAGGATGCCACCTCAATCTCGCCCTTGCCGTCCAGATAGGCGCGGACCGCCTCGGCGCAGAGCGCGGGAACGAGCGAACTGTCGTTCATTGCGGCGTTGACGTCTTTCAGCAACAGCGCGTCCAGATACTGCCCCACGGACTGTTCCACTTTCAGCACCGTGTCCCGGGCGGCCTGACGGATGGTCTCTTCCGCCCGGTGCTCAAAAGCGGCCGACTCCTCGGCGGCGGCGGCTTTGGTCTTTTCCGCTTCGGCTTTGGCGTTTTCAACGATGGTCTTCGCCTGAGCCTGCGCGGCGGCCAGAATTTCGTCAGCCTGCGACTTCGCCTTGGCTACGCCGTCACGCTGTATTTTGTCCAAAAGTTGCTGCAACTCGTCACTCATCGGGGACTCCCTGGTTAAAGGCGCGGAAAATTCCGTCCAAACACGAAAAACTGGGGTAGATTATACCAAACTTTATAGTTGGTTTGCAAGCGATAACCTGCCAAAAAAAATGGAAATATTTATCCGGGAAAAGAGACAGAAAATCACAACGACATACCAGAGTACACGAACCGGTAAGCGCCTTTGCCATGTCCCAGAACTGTCTCTATAATACCTTTAACCAGCATCTTCTTAAGAAGATAATGTGCCGCTACCTGCTTAAGTCCCAAGACTTCTACTACCATTTGCCTATAAAAGTACTCCGATACACCAAGCTTTTCAGCAATTTGTTCAATGTTTTTCCTCGTTGTACTTGAGAATTCCTGCATCTCCTCTGGGTTAATTATGATTGTTCGCCGTGAACTTTCATCAGTCCGTATTGAACTTTCAATGTTCATTTTTGAACTTTCAGTGTTCATTTTTTGATTGTCAACCACATCTACTGCGCCATTATTGCGTCGCCAAAACACAACCTTGAAGAATCCCGCCTCCTCCGTCACCATAGGAGGCTGAAGACCTGCGGGATTGCCTTTAATCTCCGTGTAAAACGCGGATGCACCCCACTCTCAGCCGGTAATCGGGCGGCCTTTCGTCTCCGGCATGAAACAGATGGCCCAAACCATTTCCAGAAGCATCATCGCGGCAAAAAAGGCGAAAGCGTAGGTTCCAGTGTGCGCGACGGCGACGGGGAAAAGCCAGGAAACGAGCATACACATGACCCAGTGTACTGTGCCGCCGAAACTCTGCCCCTTCGCCCGCACGTCCGGCGGGAAGATCTCGGAGATGAAGACCCAGATGACGGCGCTCGCCGAAAAAGCCACGGCAGCGATGAACCCGTACACGCCCAACAGGGCGAGCCACGGCGTACAGGCGGTCCCGAGTGAAATCTGCCACGCAACAAGCCCGTGCATCGCCGCCATCGTCGCGCAGCCTGAAATCAGGAGCGGGCGCCGCCCGAAGCGGTCGATCAGGAAGAAGGCCAGAACCGTGAAAACGAGATTGACCGCTCCAACGCCGATCGTCCCGGCAAGCGAAACCAGCTCGCTCCCCTCCCCGAAGATCATCTTGAAGATGCGCGGCGCATAGTAGTTCACCGCGTTCACACCGGAGAGCTGGCTGAAGAACGCCACCGTGAAACAGAGCAGGATCGGCCGCAGGTTGCGGCGCGTGAAAAGCGGCGCGGAGGCCTCGACCTTCTCCTGGTGCGGACTTTCCGGCACCTTGGCGAGCGCAGCGAGATAGAGGATGATGGGCAGGCACTCCGCTCCCAACATCGCCCGCCACACGACGCCCGACGAGGCGTGCAGCCAACGCGCCACACAGTAGTTGGAGATGTACGATACTACAATGCCAAGAACGATACAGAATTGGTTCACCAGAACCAGCCTTCCGCGGCTTCCGGGCGGTGCAATCTCCGCGATATACATCGGCACCGCCACCGAAACGCCCCCGATTCCGATACCGCCGATAAAGCGCATCCAGCCCAAAACCTGCGGTCCCAACATCTCCCCGCCCGGCGTCAGCGCGCATCCCGCCGCCGAAATGAAAAAGAGTATCCCCATCCACACGAGTGTCGGCTTGCGCCCCAAGAGATCACACATCTTCCCGGCCGCGAACGCCCCGAAGACCGTGCCGATAAGTGCCCCCGCCACCACCAGGCCGTGCCAGAACGGCGAAAGCGAGAATTCCCCCTGAATCGCCTCCTCGCATCCTGAGATCACCCCCGAGTCAAACCCGAAAAGCAATCCGCCCAGCGAGACGGCGCACACGATCCAGATCAAGCGGGACGATGTGATTCGGCGTTCAGTATTCTGCATGTGTCTCCTCCACTCTTCATCATCTCTCCGGACGGGCCCGTGCGCGGGCACGACGGGTAATATCGTCCCAAGAGTCCTTTGTACTCCAAAAGAGTTCCGCTTGGCAATGCGTCGCAAAACTGTAGGGTGGATTGTACTCTGCCACCGCGCTGAACTCCTTGGGCTGGTGCTTTCCCTCGCGGACGTGCCGCACAAAGTCATACGCCCACTTGCCGTTTTTGATCCAATATTCATCTAACGGCGCATGGCGCGGCAGCGTGATCGCGCGGTCGCGCTCCGTCAGCCGCTCCCCGGCGCACCCGAGCATGAACGGACCCGCCAGCGGCCGTCTGAAGTGCCCCCAGTCAATCCGCAGCTGCGCCTTCCAGCAGAAACCGACGGACGGCGTGAGCGCGAGAATTTCATCGCAGTACGTGATCATGTTGGTTGAGAGTCCACCGTCGTGGAACGGAAAGGCGCCGCAGTCCTCCCAAAGGATTTCAAGCGAGGGATCGGTCCGCGCGATCGCCTCCGTCGCGCCGGGCTTGTGGATGGATGAGGCGTGAAGACCGAAGATGATCTCCGTCTCGGGCGACTCGGCCCGGATCTTCTTCGTCGTCTTGTTCACCAGCTCCGTCACGATGTCGGCAATCAGCCGTCCGCCCATCTCCTGCTTACTCGTCTCAGTGAAGCTCTGGAAGTAGATGCCGTCGCCCCCCATCGGCTTCCAGATCTGCCGCCACTCCTCGACGATGGCTTCGGAAAGCTGGTCGAGCTTGCTGATGTCGTTGAATTCGATGCCCCATCCCCAATGGAAGCCCCAATAGATCTCGATGCCCCAGCTGTGGGCGCACTCGACCACCTGCTTCGCGTTCACGATCTGGCGGTCGTTCCAGATGATCGCCCGGTTGAAGCGCGAACGCGCCATTTCTCGGAACGAGTCGTTGTAGTCGTTGATGACGTGTCCCCACATCCACGCGCTCCTGACCGGCGTCTCGGGCGAGGTGGCGTACTCGAAGTCCGGAATCTTCGCGCCCCTGTAGAACGTTCCGGGATACCCCCCGTGCGTACCGGCCATCCGCACTTCAAGGTCGGGCACAATCACGTCAAGGAAGTCAAAGACGCCCCAGAGAACCGCGGACGGCGTGTCCCCCGCGATGAGGACGACGTTCCGTCCCTCCTTGTGCATCGTCCTGATGAGATACCCGCCGACGGGAACGCTCTTTCCGCCCAGAAGCGCTTTCACCGTCTTGTTCCTCTCCGGAACGCCGATCACGATCGCATCGCGCTTCGTATCGACCCTCGGCCCGCCATCCTTCTCCAGCGGCAGCACGAACGGTGTCGCGAAATGCGCCTCGCGCAAGATATACGTCCCCACGCGCTTGGTGAGCACCTCAAGCGCGCGTCCCTCCGGACCCTCCGCCGACGAGTAGATCACCTTCCACGTTCCCCCGCGCATGGCGGACGGGATCGGCCCGCCGAAAACCGGCTCGACCGTGGTGTCGATCGCGTGGTTAAACGCGGGCGAGGTGGCATCCGCCTTCACACCCGCGAAGACCATCACCGCAAAAAGCGCAAGTGCCGGAATGCAAAAAAACTTCTTCCCAAACATAAAGTCCCTCATGTTCTCGCCTTCCTGAAAATAACAAAACAAACAAAATGGCGCTACTGCGATCCCCCAAAAAAGTAGAATAATCGCACGGTCGCGCCCCACCAAATGCGGCTAGGCAAACCGTCCGCGCTATCAGCAATACTAGTGGAAGTATATCATCAATCCACTGGGCAGCACCGTCACAATCGAAGTCAAGGTGCCGCTTGCGGATTCAAGCGTCAAAGTCCAATCGCCTGCCTTGAGGAATTTAACCGTCTGCTCGCCGGTACCGTAAAGGTCATACGCCGCACTGGATTCTCTAGGGGGAATAACGGTGAGCTTTGACGACGTTCCGGTTCCAGTCCCCCAGTTGTCGCCGGAATAGGCAACCTTGCGAGGACGGTTGTCCGTGACGCGGTCTGGCCCGCTCTGCTCCGTATCCAACGGGAAAGACGCGATTTCCGAAGAAAACACGTTCGGATCAGCCCCGGCTACAAGCCGCCACAACCCGTCCCCCGCAGCTTCTTTGCCGTATCCCGGCGGGAAAATGATATTATCGGTAAGGTCGTCCGCGCCGACGGTCGCAAAAACGTAACCGTTACCCGCCGCACCGTCAAACATAAGATCGAACAATTCCAGCGAGTCCACGATCTGCGCCGGCGACTCCGCCGTGCCGTCGCCAAGCGTCCCGAAGATTGAGTGGCGCACGGTGAACAGAGCCGTTCCCTGTTCAGAATTCGCAAGCGTCCATAATCCTCCGGCATCGAACGGCAACCCAGCGGAACCGTCCGATACCGCGCTCGAAACCATGGTTGACTCCGTACCGTCGGGCGCGGTTAACGTCACCGTTTCCCCGGCGCGGTACGTCGCCGCCCAAAGCGTGTCAAGGTCAGCCCGCGTCTTGATCGGGTACGGCAGGCCTATCGTATCCAGCGCGTAGGTGCTTTCAGCTGTCGCGTCCGGTGTTTCCGCCCCAATCGCAAAACCGCAAACGAACACACCGGCCAAAACGGCAAGATTTGTTATCGATAACAGTCTCATATCGCACCTCGCAACTTATTCGTTGGGGACAATGTAGGCGATGCGGAAACTGTATGTGGCGCCTGTACCGGAAGCGTCGCTTCTCGCCGATGACCTGAGATTCGCTTGCGCCGTATTAGCATCCTGACCGCGGACGACCCGGTTCGCGTGGGTACCCGTCGCCGGCGTGAACGCGTCATCCGTTTCGCGGGTACCGTTGAGAACGTCTAGACACCACTGCCAGTTATTACCGACCATATCATAGAGTCCCCATGCGTTCGGCAGTTTTGTGCCGACATCTTGTCCGGGGGATACGCCAAAAACCGCATACTTCGAAGCCTGACTCGCGTCAGTACCCCAGTAATAAGTGGTAGTGGTGCCGGCGCGAGTGGCGATCTCATGCATGACCTCCGTCGGGAGATCGAAGTTCATGTGCGTCTTGCCGTTGAGCCATTCGATGATGATCCACCGGTTTTGCACGCACTGCTGCGGAGGGGTGATGGTCGGGTCTGTCGTCCCCCGTATATCACGATTGTAACCTAATGTAGTCCGTTCTTTGATGCTGTCCCTTCCCGCAATGCCGGCGGTGGGGAAATCGATCACATACCAATACTGATAGTCGGTCCAAGGGAAGACGCCGATGTAATAGTCCTTGTCTGTGGTCCAGGTCTTCGTGCCGCCGTCACCGGTCTTGTACTCCCCTTTGGGAACCTTGCGCAACACGAGGTGTGTGGTTTTGTACTTCCTGACATTGTAACGGGCGTTGGAGAGTTCCTGCCCGCTCAAGCTTCCAAGTTTGTCGTCCGCCGTGAACACACCCTCATAGGTTACTTCTCCTGACGCGAGATCGACAATCATATAATCGTTACCGGCCCGCACCGGCACGGAGTAATATGAGGCAATCATCTTACAATCTTCACGTTTCACGCCGGACGGCGGATTTTCCCACGTAACCGTGTGCGTACCGACATCCGCATCCAAATTCGGCGCGCTTTCATAGGCAGTATAAGTGATACCGTCGATAACCGAGGTAAGCACCACTTTCCCCACTCTTCCGTCAAGGTCGCCGTCGCTGTCGCTGATAGTGTAGGTGACATCGACCTTGTTGTTCCAGGGCCAGCGTTGCTGCACCTTGTCGATGGTAATGGTAATCTCGGCCATGGACAGCATTGGTGCCAACATTGATACGCCCACCGCGAACACGAATTTACCGGTCAATCGTTTCATGCCGTTGCTCCTTTCATTTTGCAATACCGCACAATAATCGCGTATGTATATAATAACAAAAATCCTCAACGCAAATCAACCGCTCGACGGGATAGATTTTAATAAAAGAAAACACACTTTTTTGCTATACACCCTTGCCGCGTTTTTGCTATACTGCCTCGCATGAAGGCTAAGACCATCAAAAACGTGTTGCTTGCCATTGACTTCTCGATGGCGTCCTGGCGCGACTTTGCGACCGGCTTTTTCGGTTACGCCAAGGAGAACGTACATTGGAACATTCTGGTGCGGAACAACGGCGAGCTGCGCGGCGGCGTAGCCTGCACCGACGGGATTGTCCTGTGCGGCTTACCGTTTGTCGGCGCGGATGTGGCGGCACAGGCGGCTTTTGGAATCCCGCTCGTCCTCGTCGGGATGGATGACGGACTGTTGCCGGAAGATGCGCCGTATGCCGTTTCGATCCGCAACGACAACGAGGCAATCGGTGAATTCGCCGGGGAGTACCTTGTTTCGCTGGGACGGTTCGCCTCTTTCGGTTACGTGGGAATGGGTGCAGGCGGTGGAGACTGGTCTCGGATGCGCGGGGACGGTTTCTCACGGGCGGTGAAAGCGCGGATCGGGGAGCGCGTGGTTTTCTATGCCCCGCCCCATGCGGACGGAGCTTCCATCGATATCGATCCGTTCGCCGCATGGCTGCGTTCGCTCCCGAAGCCGGCCGCAGTGTTCGCCGCCTGCGACCGTTGCGCGGTGTCGGTACTGGAAGCCTGCGTTACGGCGGGTTTGGCGGTTCCCTCGCAAATCGCCGTGCTAGGGGTGGACGATGACCGTCTGCTCTGCGACTTCTCAGCGCCGCCGCTCACGAGCATCGCGCCCGACCACGCGGAGGAGGGACGCGAGGCGGTACGAATGCTGGAACGGCTGATGGGCAGCCATCGGCCAGGAGAGCTGCCGCCGCGTTTTTTAATCACCGGAAAAAGGATTGTCGAGCGGGATTCGACGCGGCACGTCGCTCCGGTTACGGAATTGATGCGGCGGGCAGAAAAATGGATCGGAGAGAACGCGTGCCGGGAAATCCGGGCCGGGGATGTGGCACGAAGTATGGGTGTGTCGCGGGCGCTGCTCGACCTTCGGTTTCGCCAGCATCGGGGAAAGACCGTGGCGGAAGCGATTGCGGAGGTGCGGATGGGAGAGGTCGAGCACCGGCTCGCCAAAACGAACCAGTCGATACGCGCCATCGCACGGGAGCTAGGATTCTCCAGCCCCAACCACCTGCGCAACGCTTTCCGGCGCCGCCACGGGATATCGATGCGCGAATTCCGCGGCAAAAAGCGGGCCTGAGCAGCGTGCCGCATGGCACCGGCGCGCGCGGCTAAAATCGGCAAACCGCCTTCTGAACGGGCCGCGGAACGTCCGTCGGCGGACGGAAAATCCGCCTCGCCCGCGCACCTGAAAATTAAATTGGGAAAATGCAAGTTTAGGCTTGCGCCGTTGCGGGTTTCAAGTTATATTACGCAAAGATTTTTCACTCTCCACACTCGTGTTTTCTGCCATGTCAAGACTTGTCATTAACGGCGGTGTCCCCATCAGTGGCACCCATCGCGTTCCGGGCAACAAAAACGCCGCGTTGCCCATGCTGGCCGCCGCCCTGCTCACCTCCGAGCCGGTCGCAATCACCAATCTTCCGCTCATTCAGGATGTGCGCACGATGCTGGAGTTGCTTTCGGACCTCGGGGCGGAAGTGTCGCTAAACCAGACCGCCCACTCCGTACGGATCTGCGCCCGCCGGGTCCGCAGCGCGAGGCTCAACCAGGCGCTTTGCAAGCGGGTTCGTTCGTCCATCCTCTTTGCCGGACCGCTTTTAGGCCGTTGCGGACGCGCCACTCTGCCCCCGCCCGGCGGCGACGTAATCGGGCGGCGGCGGCTCGACACCCATGTCGACGGATTCAAGGCGCTGGGCGCCGAGGTCCACGCCAACGGGCAGTTCGCACTCCGGGCGGCCAAAGGGCTGTCCGGACGGCAGTTTCTGCTGGACGAAGCGAGCGTGACCGCCACCGAGAACCTGATCATGGCGGCGGTGCTGGCCAAAGGCGAAACCATTCTTTACAACACCGCCTGCGAACCGCACGTGCAGGATTTGTGCCGGATGCTGAACGCGATGGGGGCGAAAATATCGGGCATAGGAACGAACCGGTTAACCATCGGGGGCGTGGAAGAGCTGCACGGCACCGAACACCGCGTGGGGCCAGACTTTATGGACGCGGGAAGTTACATCTCGGCGGCGCTGGTGACCGGCGGGATACTTGACCTTGAGGACATCGAACCGGACGATTTCGAGGTGATCGGGAAACCGTTCCGTCGGCTGGGCGCGCGCTGGACAATCGACCGGGAAAACCGGAGGCTGCACGTGCCGGGAAAACAGAAGCTGAAGGTCTCAGACGATCTTGGGGGGGCAATACCCACCATAGCCGACGGGCCGTGGCCGATGTTCCCATCCGATCTGATGAGCGTGCTGATCGTGCTGGCCACCCAAACCAGCGGGACCACGCTGTTTTTCGAGAAGATGTTTGAGAGCCGGATGTTTTTCGTGGACCACCTGATCGGGATGGGCGCGCACATCGTGCAGTGCGACCCGCACCGTGTGGTGGTGTCCGGCAAAGCGACGCTGTTCGGGTCGCGGGTGGCCAGTCCCGACATCCGCGCCGGGATGGCGCTGCTGGTCGCGGCACTGTGCGCCAAGCGTGAGACGGAGATTTTAAACGCCGGCAGCATCGACCGCGGCTACGAAAGCGTTGAACACGAGCTGCGCCGGCTAGGGGCCAGAATTGAAAGAATGGACGACTAATCCATGATCAGCCCGGAGACCATAGAAAAAATCAAGGAACGCATGGCCCTGGCCCACGTTTACGAGGAAGACCTTGACGAATCGTTCATCCTCGGTTCCGGTCCGGGAGGGCAGAAGGTCAACAAAACCTCCTCCACCGTGCGGCTCCACCACCAGCCCAGCGGGTTGGCCGTGCGCTGCGGTTCCGGGCGTTCGCGCGAGGACAACCGCTGGCTCGCCCGGCGAGAACTGGCCGAGAAGATTCTGGAGCGAGACCAGACCGAAGTTTCGGAACGGCGCAAACGCGAGGAAAAAATCCGCCGCCAGAAACGCCGCCGCTCCCGCCGCCAACAGGCCAAGATGCTGGACGACAAGCACCGTAACAGCGAGAAAAAGGCCGCCCGGCGGCCGGTAAGCCCAGAAGAATAGAAAGGACAGAAAAATGACCGATACCAGTATTTTCCCCGCCGCCGCGACGGTTGAAGGCATTCCGGGCGTAGTGGCCCCCGGCACGGGAGTGCGCAAAATTTCCGGCGGATTCAAGTTCACCGAAGGCGCCACCGCCAACGCCGCCGGAGAGGTGTTCTTCGTTGACCAGCCGAACGACCAGATCCTGCGCTGGAGCGAACAAGACGGGCTCAGCGTGTTCATGTACCCGGCCGGCCACGCCAACGGAATGTGCTTCGCGAAAGACGGGACGCTCAAAGTCTGCGCCGACACCAAGATGGAACTGTGGTCGGTCACGCCCGACAAACAGATAACCGTGATCGCCAAAGGCTACGGCGGAAAGGATTTCAACGGGCCGAACGACGTGTGGGCGGCGCCCAACGGCGACTGCTATTTGACCGACCCCTTTTACGGCCGCCCCTGGTGGACGCACAAAGAACCGCCGCAGGTAACCCGCCAGGTTTACCACTTGCCCAAAGGCGGCAGCCCGCGACGGGTCACTCACGATCTGGTCCAGCCTAACGGCATTATCGGTACCCCTGACGGGCGGAAGCTTTACGTCTCGGACATCAACGCCGGCAAGACCTACGTTTACGACATCGCCGCGGACGGATCATTGGACAACCGCCGACTGTTCTGCGAAAAGGGGTCAGACGGCATGGCCATCGACTGCGAAGGGCGGGTTTATCTGACCGCAAAAGGCGTGTTTGTGTATTCCCCCGGCGGGGAGCTGTTGGGGATGATTCCGGTGCCCGAACCGTGGTGCGGCAACGTGTGCATCGGCGGACCGCAGCACAATATCCTTTACATCACCGCCTCGCGCGGTTTTTACTCCGTTCCGCTGCTAACCAAAGCCCCGACAGGCGAGTGATGCCGCGTGCAAGGGGGGCTTAACCGGGAAAAACGGGCGGAAAACTAATTTTTTCGCGGCGTTAGCCGTGAAAACACTTGCTCTTGCCCATACTTCATGCTATCATAACCGCTGACAATTTCAGTGTAGGAGAATTACCATGAACACAGCAATTATTGTCGCCGCCGGCAAGAGCGAGCGGATGGGCGCCAATATCGACAAAGCATTCGCGAGCCTTGGGGAGAGGCCCGTCATCGGATGGTCGTTGCGCGCGTTTGAGCAATGCCCCGAAATCAACCAGATTGTTTTGGTGGTCCGCAAAGACCAGCAGGTGGCGGCGAAAAGCGTTTGCAGAATGTACGGCATATCCAAAATCCACGCCGTGGTGGCGGGCGGAAGCCGTCGGCAGGACTCGGTCCGGGCGGGACTGGCCGCCGTTGATGCCGACACGCGCACCGTGGTCATCCACGACGGCGCGCGCCCGTTTGTCACCCCGGAACTGATCGCCGCCGTGCTCAAAGCCTGCAAGCGCAACTGCGCGTCCGCCGCCGCCGCCCCGATTTGGGACACCGTGAAAAGCGTAGGCCGGGCCAATATGGTGGAGCGTACCGAAGACCGCGCCAAACTCTGGACGGTGCAAACCCCGCAGGCGTTTCCGCTTTCCATGCTGATCCGGGCCTACAAAGAGGTCGAAGCGCGTAAACAGGTGGTCACCGACGACACCAGCGCCGTGGAGATGATCGGTGAGCAGGTCAAATTGGTAGAGTGGCTGCGCCCAAACATAAAAATCACCACCCCGGAGGATCTGCCCGTGGCGGCGGCCCTCATCAGTCTGGTTTAACCCGTTGCGGAAGCCGCGCCGGAAAGGATTCGGAGCATGGACCGGAAATTTGCCGTCTTGGGAGACATCCACGCCAATATTGACGCTTTGGAAGCGGTGATCGAAGATGCCCGGAACCAAGGCGTGACCGATTTCATTTCCATCGGTGATGTGGTGGGATACAACTCCGCACCCTCGGAGTGCATCAAGCGCATCCGGGAGCTCGGCTGCGTCACCGTGCGCGGCAACCATGACCATTACTGCTCGTACGACGAAAGTCTGGACGATTTCCAGCCGCTCGCCGCCAGCGTTATCGACTGGACCCGCCGCCAGCTCTCGGTGGACGACCGGAAATGGCTCCACGACCTGCCTTACTTCCGGCTCCACTGCGGTCTGACTTTGGTACACGCCACTTTGGACATGCCCGAACACTGGGGATACGTTTTCGATCTGCTGGCCGCCGAATCGAACTTCAGCTACCAGAACACCCCGATCTGTTTCCACGGCCATACCCACGTGCCGATGATCTACCGCCGGTCGCACGGTATCATGCGCGTCGAGCCGTGCAAGATCAAGGCCGGGTTTGGCGAAAAGCTGTTCGTAAACGTCGGCAGCGTAGGCCAGCCCCGCGACGGCGATTCACGCGCCGCGTACGTCGTGTACACCGCGAAAACCCGCGAAATCGAGTTCTTCCGAGTGCCGTACGACATCGAAACCGCGATGGACCGGAACCGCCGGGCCGGGTTGCCAGAACGACTGGCCACCAGACTGGCACAAGGACGTTAACTGCCGCAAACCGGACGACAACCTATGCGCTGGTGGTTCTACAATCTTTTCTTCACCATCGGGTACCTGCTGATGCTGCCGAGTTTCTTGCTCCGGATGCGGCGGCGCGGCGGGTACCGCAACCGTTTCGGTGACCGGCTCGGACACTACCCGCTCGACATACGTAACGCTTTCCGCGCCCTAAACGGCAACGCGGTGTGGATTCACGCGGTGAGCGTCGGCGAGGTTTACGTTGCTGGGCAAATGATGCGGGCGCTCCGCCAGGAGTGTCCAGGCATCCGTTTCGTGCTCTCCACCACCTCGTCCACCGGTTGGACCGAGGCCCAGCGCCAGGTCTCAAGCAACGACGTGCTGATCTACCATCCCGTTGATTTCCTGCCCTGCGTCAAACGGGCGTTGCAGGCAATCCGCCCCCGCGCGCTGATCCTCACCGAATCGGAAATCTGGCCGAACCTGATCCGGTCCTGCCAACAGCGGCAAATCCCGGTGTATCTCATCAACGCCCGGATTTCCGACCGCTCCGCCCCGCGCTACGCGGCGCTGCGGTTCTGGTTCAAGCCCGTGCTGCGCTGCTTCCAAACCATCTTCGCGCAGTCCCAGCTGGACGCCGACCGGCTAATCGACGCCGGAGCCGACCCGGATTCCATACAGATCACCGGCAGCTTTAAGTTCGACGTCGCCAACCGCAACCCCGAAACCGAGGCTGCGGTCCGCGGTTTTCTGGAACGGCACGGATTTCTCGCCAACGGCTCAACGCTGCTGCTCGGCGGATCGACCTGGCCCGGGGAAGACTCCATACTCATCGCGGCGTACCGTCGGCTGGCGGCCAAACACCCCGGATTGCGGCTGGCCATCGCCCCGCGCCACTTCGAGAAGGCCGATGCCGTGGAGGCGAACATTCTGGCGGCGAAGCTGCCGTGCCTCCGCAAAAGCCGGACAACCGGCGAAACCGCCACCCCGGCCAACGCCGGCGCGGAACCGCCGGTACTGCTGGCCGACACCACGGGCGAACTGACGGGGCTGTACTCCTGCGCGGATATCGCGTTCGTGGGCAAATCGCTCTGCGAACACGGCGGGCAAAACATGATCGAACCCTGCCTTTACGGCGTGCCCACGCTGATCGGGCCCAACACCGAGAACTTCCGTCCGGTGATGTCCGACCTGCTGGCGTCTGACGCCATCATCCAGGTGCCGGATGCCGAGACGCTGGAACGGGAGCTGGACCGGCTGTTGGGCGATCCCCAGGCCCGTAAGGGACTCGGCGACCGCGCGTCCGCCGCCGTCGAACGCCGCCGGGGCTGCGCCGCCCGGTGCGCGGCCCAGCTTGCCACCTCGTTGCGCCGCAAACCCGACCGGTTGTCCGCCCCGGACAACGACGGCGCATTCCGCGGCTGGTGGACATTCTGGGCGTTTGCCGCCAATATCTTTCTGGGAGCGTTCTGCTCCACCTGGCTGCGGGTGTTTGACGGGTTGGCGGGACGAACCGTTATCAACTCCCTGACCGGCGCGGCGCTAATGGCGGCGGCTTTCATTCTGGGGGTTACGATTTTCGAGTGGCTGTTCGGCCAGCTCCGCCGCCCCTCGCGATTCCTGCCCATCCCGCTGACCCTCGCCGCCGTAACCGCCCTAATCGCGCTTTGCCGCATCGACCGGCTGGCATACCTTTGGCAACGGCTGCTGGTAGACGGCACCCGCACCTCGTTTACCGTGGTGGCGTTGAATTTCAACACCGCGCTGGCACTTTTTACCGCCCCAGCGTTCATCGCCGGCTGCATCGCGGTGATGACCGAAAACTCTTGCCTTTCCGGAACCCGGTTGCGCCGGAGAGGCTCGGCGACCTTCTTCCTGCTTACCGGACTGTTGCCGCTGTGGCTGGGTTGGCTGGCCGGCGGGGCGCATCTATTGCCGCTGTTCGGAATCGACCGGCTGTCCCGCCTGTTCGTCGCCGCGTTCGCGGTGTTGGCCACCGCTTCGGCCCTCACCGCCAGAGCCCGCCGAGGGAACCTGCGAGTTAGGCATTGGATAGTCATGACGCTGTGCGTGGTTTCGGGCGCGGTGATGTGCCGTATCGCGTTCACCCGCGAAGTCCGCCACCCCTCGCCGTGCGACGGCGCCACCTGCCGTTTGATTTATCGCGACACCGGATTCGCCAAGGGTAAGCCGGAGACCGAACTGTGTACCGCCCACCACACAATGGACACCTTCACCGACCCGGACTACGGTTTCGTGTTCACCATCGACGGGCGGCCGATGATTTTCGGAAACCGCTACCACACCGCCAGAACCCTCAGCGCCTATCTGCCGCTGGTGTTCCGTCCCGATGCCAAAACCGCCGCCTTCATCGGCAACGACGCCGGGCTGTATCTGCCGTTCTTCCACCGCGCCGGGGTTGAAAAGCTGGCCGTGGCGGAGGCCGACCAGCGGTGTCTGGCGTTAACCATGGCCGCTGACGCCCGTGCCACCAACACCGATCCCGTGCCGTCAAAACTTCCCAGGCCGTACCAACTGGCTTGGTCCTTCGACATCGTATATCTCGCCCCCGAACCGCCGTGGATGCGCGGCACGGCAAAAGACTACACCGCAGCGGCTTTCCGGTCCGCCGCCGAAATGCTGAACACCAACGGCGTGGTGGCGTTGCATTTGGACACCCGCGCCCTCTCCACCCACCGCTTCGCCGCCATTGCCCGCGCGTTTGGGTCGGCTTTCGAGTCTTCACTCTACTGGTGCATGGGACAATACGACTGGGTGTTTCTGGGCGGGCTTCAAAAACCGTCCGGCGAAGATGAGGGCGGTTATCGCGGCGGGTTGACCGCTTCGGCCGAGGCCGCGTTTGAACTGTTCGACCGCAAAGCCGTCGCCCGCGACCTGGCCCGCGCCGGAATCCAGTCGCTTCCCGAGTTTTTCGCTTCCTTCGTTTGCGACGGCACCTCCCTGGGACGTTGGCTCGACCGGAATTCCGTGGAAACCGCCTGGCGCAGCACCTTGAAACTGCCCCAGCGCATCCTCGGCGACTGTGACGATCTCTTCCAGCCCTCGCTGGTGGAGGAGTGCCGCCAAAGCAGCACCTACTGGCTTGACCGCGACGGCATGGACGAGTCGGTGTTTCTTGCGGTATGCAAACGTACCCACGAGTATATGCGGACCCGATCGCTTTCGGTACTGGCACTGGCGGAAATGAAGAAAATGGAAGAGCAGGATCCGGTGCCGGAAAAAGACGGCAAGAAAGCCGACGGAAAAAACGAGGGCGAAAACCGGTCAATGCGGCGGACCGGTCAGTTCGACGCCCTGTCGGTGGCGGCCGATGTCCACCGCATCAATCCTCGGGATATCTTTATCGTTCGGTTCATCGGTTCGCTGGAACTGGAGGCGCGGCGGCGGTTGGGGCTGAGCGATTTCCAGGGCGCAATCCAGTGTTACGACAACCTGCTGAAAATCGACGACAACATGGCACTGGCCCACTACGGCAAGGGCTACTGCGAACGCGCCCTGCAACATTACGAAAACGCGGAAAACTCCTTCGTGCGGGCCGTTAACGCCCAGCCCAACCAGCCCGAATACCGGCTGGAACTGGCCCAAATCGAGGCCCTTCAGGGCAAGCACGCGGCAGCCGACATCCAGTACGAGGAAATCCTCAGGATTGAACCCGACAACCCAGAAGCGCTTTACCGGTTCGCGGTCAACCTTTCCAGCCGTTCCCGCGCCAAAAAGGATTTCCCGCGCGCCATAAAACTGGCCGAAAAGGCCTGCGAAATCACCCGCTGGAAAATGCCGGAGTACGCCTTCGGGCTGGCCGACCTGTACATGGACGCCGGACGGGTGACCGAAGGCATGGGGCTTCGGCGCAAGCTTAAGGAAGAAGGACTCTCAAGGCAATAGGTCTTACCATGGAAACGCGCCCTTCTGAACAACTTAACCAACGGAACGCCTCTTTCGACAACCGGTTGCGGCCCACAAAATTTTCCGATTTCGTGGGGCAGCAGAAAATCCGCGACCGGCTCATGCTGGCGGTGGAGGCGGCCCTCCAGCGCAAAGAGGCGCTTGACCACGTGCTGCTCTTCGGCCCGCCCGGTCTGGGCAAGACCACGCTGGCGTTTATCCTCGGCGAGGCGATGGGGGTGCATGTGAAGACCACCTCCGGGCCGGTGATCGACAAGCCCGGCGACTTGGCGGGTTTGCTCACCTCGCTTGATCCCGGCGACATTGTGTTTATCGATGAAATCCACCGGATGCAGCGGACCGTTGAAGAGTACCTATACTCCGCGATGGAGGATTTCGTGATCGACATCATGATCGACCAAGGCCCCAACGCCCGCTCGGTCCGGCTGGAGTTGCCGCGCTTTACGCTCGTCGGGGCCACCACCCGGAGCGGCTTGATCTCCTCCCCGCTCCGTTCGCGGTTCGGGCTGATCAACCGTCTGGACTACTACTCCACCGCCGACCTAGCCGCAATCGTCACCAACTCCGCCGCCAAGCTCGAAGTCGGCATTGATGAAAGCGGGGCAACGGAAATCGCTTCCCGCGCCCGCGGCACCCCGCGTATCGCCAACAACCTGCTCCGGCGGGTGCGCGACTACGCCCAAGTCCGCGCCGGCAACCACATTTCACGGGAAGTCGCCGATCAGGCGCTGTCGCTGCTGGAGATCGACCCGCGCGGACTGGACGAAATGGACATCCGAATTCTCGACACCATCATCCAGAAATTCAACGGCGGGCCGGTGGGGCTGAATACGCTTGCCGTCTCGGTGAGCGAGGAACCCGACACGCTGGAAGAGGTGTACGAACCGTTCCTGATCCAGGAAGGTTATCTGGAAAGAACCCCGAAGGGCCGCGTCGCGACCCCGCTGTGCTACCGGCGTTTTGGTCTTGAACCGCTCAAACCGCAAGACCAGCAGATGACTTTTCTATGAACCTCTCCACGCCGGTAAGGGAACTGTCGCTTTGCGCAATGGATTTTGAGACCACCGGCACGGTGCCGGGTTTCCCGGTGGAACCTTGGCAGGTCGGTATGGTCGCCATAACCAACGGGCGGGTCGTACCAGAAAGCGCCTTCGAATCGTGGCTCCGGATCGCGCCCGACCGGCCGTTCAACCGCCGCGCCCCCGGCCGCCACGCGCAGATCCGCGATACGCTGGCGCAATCGCCCACCATGGCCGAACTTTGGCCGGAGCTGGAGCCGAGATGCGTCGGGGTGCCGATCGTCGCCCACAATATCGGCACCGAACGCACCATGCTCACCAAATCCGCGCCGCTGCACCAATTCGGGCCGTGGATCGACACCTTGACGCTGATCCGGGGCGTTTGCCCCGGATTGCCCAGCAAAGCCCTGAATGACGTTGTCACCGCCTTGAACCTCCAGTCCCGGCTGAACGAGCTTTGTCCCCGCGCCCCGCACGACGCGCTTTACGACGCATTCGCGTGCGCGGTGCTGTTGGAATGGCTGCTCTCCCAACCAGGCTGGGAACAGCTTCCGCTGCGTGCCGTCATTGCATAACCGGAAAGGATTCGCCATGAAACTTTTAATCGCCACCCACAACCAGCACAAAGTCACCGAAATCCGCCAGATTTTCCAGTCGCCGAGGCTGGAACTGATCAGCGCAGCCGAAGTGCCGGGGCTGCCGCAGGACATCGACGAGGATGCCGACACTTTCGAGGGCAACGCGCTCAAAAAAGCCCGCACGTTGTGCCAGGCCTCCGGGTTGTGGACGCTTGCCGACGACTCCGGGCTGGAGGTGGCAGCGCTTGACAACGCCCCCGGAGTCCATTCCGCCCGCTATGCCGGCCCGGAGTGCGTAAGCGCCGAAAACAACCGGAAACTGCTCCGGGAACTGGACGGGGTGTCCGACCGTTCCGCGCGTTTCCGCTGCGCGATCGCGCTCTGCGCCCCCGACGGGCGGGAGTGGACGGTGGACGGCAGCTGCGCCGGCAGCATCATCGCCGCCCCGCGCGGCGCGGCGGGTTTCGGCTACGATCCGCTCTTCGTGCCGGACGGTTACGACAAAACCTTCGCCGAACTCGGCCCGGAGACCAAGAACCGGATCTCGCACCGTGCCAACGCGCTCAAACGCGCCGAGGCCGAATGGTCGGAACTGCTGGGGTTGGAAAAATGAGCGTAGAAGACATAAAACCTTATCCCGAGTCGCCCGACTCCAAGACCGAACAAATCCGGAACGCTTTCGACGCCATCGCGGGACGCTACGACCGGATGAACCGGATCATGTCATTCGGCGTGGACATAAATTGGCGGCGGCAGGCCCTTCGATGGCTGGCGGAACGCCAGCCGCGAACGATTCTGGATGTCGCCACCGGCACCGGCGACTTTGCGCTGTTGGCGGCGGAGATGCTTCCCGACGCGAGAATCACCGGATTAGACCTTTCGACCGAAATGTTGTCGGTGGCGGAGGGAAAGGTCCGCGGGCGCGGACTGGAAAACCGGATAAAACTAATGGCGGGGGACATTCTCCACCCCCCGGCGTTCCAAGAAAAATTCGATGCCGCCACCATCGCTTTCGGGGTAAGGAATTTCGAGTCGCTGCAACAAGGCCTAAAAGCGACCCATGGGTTGTTGCGTCCGGGCGGAGTCGTGCTGGTGCTGGAACTGGCGCGCCCCTGCCGTTTCCCGGTGCGGCAACTGCACGGGTTGTACCTCCGGCGCGGCATACCCTTGGCCGGGCGGTTAATCGCCGGACTTCCGGCCGAATACCGCTATCTCCAGCATTCCGTGGCCGAAGTCCCGCAAGGCGTGGAAATGGAACAAATCCTGACCGCCGCCGGTTTTCGCGACCCGCAAACCCGCTATTACACTTTCGGATCCTGCGCCTGTTATCTGGCCGAACGTTGAGTAAACACCCGGCGATCAAGCCCATAATATTGCCAACGGCCATCGACTCCCAGTTCGTCAAAATTCATCCTTGCACACCAAATCGAAATATGCTAAATTGTTTCCCGTAGACGGGAAAGTTTTTCGGTGCGAAAAACACACTTAAACAACATCGCTTCGCAAAGACGAAAGGAACACACACAATGGCCAGAATGTTGAAAAAATGGACTGGACAGCTTTTCGCCACATACGCCTACGACGGTAACCGCGACCTCCTCGCGCAGGTGAGGGGCGACTTCGGCGGCGATACGATCTCGCAGTACGACTACGCGAACGACGCGCTCGGGCGCCGGACTGAGATCGCCCGCTCGGGTACTGTGATGAGCGAGACCCGTACGGACGCCTACGGCTACAACGACCGGAACGAATTAATCTACTCACGCAGAAGAGCAGAGAGCGCAGAGATCACGGAGTATGCGTACGCCTACGACGACATCGGCAACCGGCTTTCGTCGCTCGACCTAGGCGCAGAGCGCGAATATGCCGCAAACGGCCTAATCCAGTACACATCGACCTCCAATCTTTGCGACCTTTGCGATATTTGCGGCTACAATCCCCAATACGACCTCGACGGCAACCAGCCGCTGATGATCGAGAAGCCCGGCAGCTACAAGATGCACGTCACGCACGATGGCAACAAGTAGGCAGTATGTCTGTATGATCAAGGCGAGGCCAGACCGATAAGGGCCAAAGACGCGCCGGCAAAGTGCGCAAATCCCCGGCGCTGCGCAGATTTTGCAGATGGGAGTCCCACTCGGCCATCACCCCCTAAAGATTAGGATCGCATATTTGCTCCTTGCATGATTCTGACGGTTTTGATAGAATGACCCTATGTTTTTTAATGTGGGTGGTATGCCCGTTTGAGCGGTGCAAAACATCAGGCAAGGACTGTGTGGAACATGGCAAACATCAATAGTGTCAATCCCTCTTCGCTGAAGATTACAGACATGCGCTTCGCCGACATCGACGGGGCGCCAAAACGCTGTACTCTTTTGAAACTATACACCAACCAAGGGCTGGTCGGATACGGCGAAGTGCGCGACGCATCAAGCCGCACCTACGCCGCAATGCTGAAGAGCCGGATACTGGGCGAGAACCCGTGCAACGTTGAAAAGATTTTCCGGCGGATCAAGCAGTTCGGCGGCGATTCGCGTCAGGCGGGAGGAGTCTGCGCGATTGAACTCGCCTGCTGGGACATTTGCGGCAAGGCTTGGGGCGTCCCCGTATGGCAGCTGCTCGGCGGCAAGTGGCGCGACGAGATCCGCTGCTACTGCGACACCGATTCCGAGGGCGGCGGCCGGGACATGGGGAAAGCGTTAAAGGAACGCATGGCGATGGGTTTCACCTTCCTCAAGATGGATCTCGGCATCGAGCTGCTGATGGATGTTCCGGGAACGCTTATCGCCCCGCTGGGCTATCTCGACTACATGAAAAAGATGAAGCACGTCGTGCAGACGCCCCACGGATCCATCGACCCGCGATCCATGCGCGGCGATGCATACGACCTCTTCAACACCGCCCACGGCTTTACCGGCATCCATATAACGGAAAAAGGACTCGACCACCTTGAAAAATACATGGCCGATGTCCGCGAAGTCGTTGGCTGGGAAGTGCCGATCGCCATCGACCACTTGGGGCACATCCCCTACGAAGATGCGGTACAACTGTTGCGGCGATTGGAAAAATACCACCTTTCGTGGGCGGAAGACATCCTTCCATGGCGCAACACGGAACAGTGGAAGCAACTCCACGCCGCAACGACCACGCCGCTCGGCACCGGCGAGGACATTTATCTCAAGGAAGATTTCAAACCGCTGCTCGAATCGCACGCGCTGGCGGTTGTGCACCCGGACCTTCTAACCTGCGGCGGAATGATGGAGACAAAGAAAGTCGGCGACATGGCGGAAGACTACGGAGTGCAGATGAACATCCACATGGCCGAATCGCCCGTAACCTGCCTCGCGGCGGCGCATGTGGCGGCGGCAACGCGCAACTTCATGGCGCTTGAGCTGCACTCGGTGGATGTACCATGGTGGAGCGATCTGGTCATGCCGTCCCTCTCATACGAGGGGGGATTCATCAAGGTGCCGGACCAGCCCGGCCTTGGCATCGACGAACTTAACGAGAAGCTGATCAAAGAACACGCCTGCCCCGATTTCCCAGAACCGTGGAATCCCACGGAAGAATGGAACAAAGAGTGGGCCAACGACAGAAGGTGGTCGTAATGTTTAAGGAGAAATTCGACCTTACCGGCAAAACCGCGCTCGTCACCGGATCGACCCGCGGGATAGGCAAGGCAATCGGCGACGCGTTTGAGGAATACGGCGCGAAGGTGATCCGCCACAACACGAAGGTGTGTGACCTCGCGGATCCTGTGGCGATCGATGCGTTTTTCGACGGACTGGAAAAAGACGGTTTGCTTCCCGACATCCTCGTGGCGAACGCGTCGATCCAGGCGAAGATCCCGTGGACCGAGTTCCCCATGGACGAGGCGCGGAAGGAGATGCAGGTGAACTTCTTCGCGACGCTGCGGATGTTCCAACGGTGCTATCCGAAGATGAAGGCGCAGAAATGGGGGCGGCTCATCGTCGTCGGCTCCGTGAACGAGCTGCGCCCGCATCCCGATATGTGCGTGTACGCCGCCACGAAGTCCGCGCAGGAGAATCTCGTGCGCGGCATCGGGCGGCAGGTGGCGGCGGAGGGTATCACAGTCAACAACATCAGTCCCGGCGTGTTCTACACCGACCGCAACAAGGAGTGCCTCGCCGACCCGGTGTACGGCCCGAAGGTGACGGCGGCGATTCCCCTGCACGACTACGCGATGCCCGAGGACGCCGCCGGCGCCGCGCTGCTGCTCGCCTCCGATGCCGGCCGCTACATCACGGGCGCGACGATCAGGATCGACGGCGGATTGAGCATACCTGGATAAGTTGTAGAGAAAAGACTATGATACGGAATTGTATTTTGCCGGCTGCGGCACTAATGATCGTTTGCGCGTTTGGGGCGGACGAAGCCATGTTTCCCTTCGTACCGTCATACGACGCGCCGATGAACGTGGTTAACATGAGCCATCTGCTGGACGCGCCCGCCGGCAGCCATGGGCGCATCCGCGTTAAAGACGGACACTTCATGAACGATCTGGGCCGGGTCAGACTGCACGCAACGAATCTTACGGGACCGGCAAACTTTCCGTCGCACGAAGAGGCCGACCGCCTCGCGGCGCGCTTGGCCCGTTTCGGCATCAACTGCGTCCGGCTGCACTATTTCGACAGCTCCTACGGCACGTTCATGCTGCCGGCCGAACAGGGCATCTTTACGGAAAAAACCGGAGAACCCCGACGGCTCGACCCCAAGCAGCGCGACCGGCAGGACTATCTGATCGCGCAGTTCAAGAAACGCGGCATTTATGTGGACATCAACCTGCACGTCGCCCGCACCCTGGACGCAAGCGACGGTTTTGAGCCGGGAACGCCATGGGCCAACAAGGGCGTGGACCAGTTTGACCCGCGGGTGATCGCGGCAGAAAAAGCGTATGCCCGCGAATTGCTTTCGCACGTCAATCCCTATACTGGGCTCAGTTACCTGAAAGACCCCGTTGTCGCCATCGTGGAACTCAATAACGAGGATGCGTTGTGGCACCAGTACCTTAGGGGCGGGATTGACCAGCTCGGAAAACCGTACGCGGAAGAATTCCAACGCCAATGGAACGATTGGCTGCGTAAAAAATACGGCGGCGACGAACGCATGCGCGCGGCTTGGCGGGTAAAGACGCAGCCGCTCGGTAACGAAATGATCGAGGAAGGCGCGTTCGAAGGGAATGTGACGCCGGACGGAACGCGATGGATTCTCGACCGCGAACACGCGAAAGCGTCCGCCGCTTCCCAAAACGGATCGCTCCACATCACGGTCGAAAACAAATCGTCAGACCGGCTGTTCCCCAAGCTCTACCGCCGCGTTGCCGTGAAAAAAGGCGTCCCCTACACGGTGTCGTTCCGGATCCGCCAAGCGGAGGGAGAGCCTGGCGAAGTGGGTTTCGCCGTGGCCGACCGAAGAAAGGGCTGGGAATCACTTGGATTCCACACCATCCTTAAGCCTACCAAAAACTGGACGAAACGCAAGTTCACGTTTTATGCTTCAAAAGATTGCCCGCAAGCTGAAATCCAGTTCACGCGCTTCGGCGTTGGCGCCTGTGAGATTGACGACCTTTCGTTCCGAACCGGCAACGAGCCGGAAGATCTTTCCACGCTTTCCGCCGAAAAAGGCGAGGTGGCAATCGTGAAGACGAAAGACTCCGTGGCGCCGGAGATGAAACGCGACTTCTACCGGTTCTTAATCGATACGGAACACGCCTATTGGACGGGTATGCGCGATTATCTGCAAAAAGAGCTCGGTCTGGAGGCACCGGTCTCCGCCACCCAGCTCGACTATTCGCCACCCCATCTGCAGGCGGAGATGGACTTCGTGGACAACCACGCATACTGGTGCCACCCGAGCGTGCGGAAAGACTGGTCGATCCGCAACAAGGCGATGGTGAACGCGCGCGGCGGCTGCATTCTCGGCCTCGCGGGGCAACGCGTGGCCGGCAAACCCTACACGGTGAGCGAGTACAACCACCCCTACCCTATTTACTACGGCGCGGAGGGGCAGCCCATGTTGCGCGCCTATGGGGCGTTGCAGGGATGGGACGGCGTATTCGAATATTCCTACAACAACCGGCAGAACGCCGAACCGGACCACAACGAGTATTTCTTCAGCATGGCGGCACGAACCGACGTGCTGGCGCATTTCCCGGCATGCGCGGCGATGTATCTGCGAGGCGACGTCAAAGAAAGCACGACGCGCATCGTCGCGAATCTTCCACTTGAGGAATATTTCGAACGGTTGGTTAATGCCAACAAAGTTAGCCAAGGCATCTCCACGGCAACCGACGGCAAACTGTCTGCCGAACTGGGATTGGTTCACAGCGTGGCCGTGGATGTGACGGGGCAAACCCCGCGCACAACTGATAATATTCCGCCGCCCGGCAAGACAATCGCCAGCGATACGGGGGAAATCGTCTGGAACAACGACATTCCCGGCGCGGGCGTCTGGACGGTGAATACGCCAAACACAAAAATCTTCACCGGGTTCCCCAAGGGGCGCATATTCGATCTGGGCGGAGTGAAACTGGCGGTCGGCGAGACGAAACTCGGCTGGGCGACCATATCGCTGACCTCGCACGACGCGACCGGGTTTGGCGGGGACGGAAAGCCCGCGCGTATTCTGCTTACGGCGACCGGACTTTCCCACAACGGCGGAGCAAAGTTCGTTGCAAAGGGAAAAGAGGCGATTTTTGCTTCCGAGTGGGGCAGCGGGAAAACGGTGAATGAAGGTATTCCCGCGACAGTCACCCTACCCGCGCCGCCGGCAAAGACAACCTGCTGGGCACTTGACGAACGAGGCGAACGGAAAGCGAAAATGCCCGTGACGGCCGACGCCGACGATCATGCCGTCATTGCGATCGGCCCGGCCTGGCAAACGGTGTGGTACGAAATCAACGTTGAGGGATGAATCCGATGAACAAAAGCAACGGGAACTACAAGTGGTTGGCGCTCGCGCTTCTTTGGGTGGCGTTCTTTCTCCAGCAGGGGACGCGGCAAGTTTTCAGCGCCACACTGAGTTCGATTCAGGGTTCGCTGGGCGTGAATCCGGCGCAAATCGGGCTTGTCGCGACTGTGTTCACCTTCGCCTACGGGTTGAGCGTGCCGTTCGCTGGCGTGGCGGCGGATCTGTTGAACCGCAAATGGATGGTCGTTTCGGGCGTGTTCGTGTTTTGCCTCGGAATTTTCGCTTCGGGGTTCGTCGCGGCGCTCGGAATCCTGATTGTGACATACGGTCTCCTCAACGGTTTCGGGCAATCGTTTTACTACCCGTCGGCCACGTCGATTATCGGACAGCTCCACAAGGAAACGCGCGCGACCGCGCTCTCGATCCTGCAGATGGGTCTGTACACCGGCATCATCGGGTGCAGCGCGGCGGCGGGCTTTCTGGCGGAGTCGGGCACGGACGGCTGGCGGACGGCGTTCCGCGTGTTCGGCGGCATCGGCATCCTGTGGGCGGTAGCGCTGGCGTTCCTGCTCAAAGACACAAAACCAAGCGAGAACGGGCAAGCCGCCGGTACTACCAGTGATGCCAGTCCTGCCAGCGGAAAGCCGTCGTTAAAAGAGGCGTTTGCGGTATTCATCGCCAATCCCTCGGCGGTGATGCTCGCAGTGGGGCTGGGCATGATGATCTACGTGGACGTGGGTTTCAAGACGTGGATGCCGAACCATCTGCAGGAGACGTTCGGAATGGCGAAAGGCACGGCGGCGCTGAACGCGGTACTGTGGCACTACTTGGGCGCGTTCGTTGGCGTGACGCTGGGAGGACGCTTCTCGGACCGTCTGGCTGCGAAGCGGCCGTCCGTGCGCATGGAGACGAACATTCTGGGACTCGCGTGCGCCGTGCCGTTCATCGTGTGGATGGCGTTCGCTCCGTCGCTGACGGCGTGCTGCGCGGCGATGGCGCTCTTCGGCGTTTTCCGCGGCGTGTACGACTCCAACCTGATGGCCTCGCTGTTCGACCTAATCCCGTCGCGCTACCATGCCTCGGGCGCCGGCATCATGCTCTGCTTCGGATTCGTGTTCGGATCAACCTCGCCAGTCGTGCTGGGGCTTCTGAAGGAGCGCTTCTCATCCGCGGCCGGACTTGCCACGCTCGCGGCGTTCTATCTGGTCGGGGCGGCAGTGATCGCGACGGCACGGAAGAAAACATACGGAAGCGAAAGACGCGCCAACCATCAAACCACTTAACCAAGTAACGAAAGAAGGATCAAAATGCCATCACTTGCTGACATGAGAGCAAAAGCCAAAGAAGCCGGGCTGATGAAGCTCGACAAGCTGATTGCGAAACGGCAGTCGATTCCGTCGAACGATTTCCCGATTCCCGTGAAGGAACTGTGCGAGCGCTACGAACGGCTCTACACTGGCTGCATCAACGACGTCATGCGCGAACTGACGCTTCTCGACCAGAATCTTCCGAACGACATCATGCCGCTTCGCGACGAAATGACCGTCTGCGGCGAGGCATTCACCGTAAAGAGCGCACCCAACGTGATGATCGAAGGCGAGATGACGTTTCGCGCCCAGATGCTGGACGACTTCAAGCCGAACGGCGTCGTGGTGTGGGACACGTCATCGGACATTGAGGCCAGTCTGTGGGGCGGCGTTATGACGGCTACCGCCAAGACAAAGGGCATCAGGGGTGCGGTGATCGCCGGCGGCATCCGCGACACAAAGCAGATCCTGGAACAGGATTTCCCCGTGTTCTACCGCTACCGCACGTCGAACGGATCGCTCGGACGTTGCATGATCACGCACTACCAGATACCGATTAAGGTGGGCAAAGTCACGGTGCGCCCCGGCGACATCATCTTCGGCGACATCGACGGGGTTCTCTGCGTCCCGCGTGAAATCGCCTATGACGTACTTCTCCGCGCCGAGGGTATCGAACGCAACGAAGTGGATATCTTCTCGTGGGTGCGCCAAGGCGACACCATCTCGGAAATTATTGACAAGGGCGGCTATTTCTGACAGAGGTTCGGCTGGAGGTAAAACATGAACAGGTTTAACGGCAAGGTGGTTTTGGTGACGGGCGGGAACCGTAACACGGGGCTTTACATTGTGGAAAAATTCGTGCGCGAGGGCGCGACCGTCTATATGTGCGGGTCGAGCGAGGATTCTACCGCGAAAGGCGCAGAGATTCTTAAGGAGCGGGGAGTCGATGGCGTCGTTTCCCAACCGTGCGACATCTCCGACCTTTCGCAGGTCGCGGCGCTCTTTGACACGATTGAAAAAAGATCTGGGCGGCTCGATATCCTTGTCAACAATGCGGCCAACCAGGGGCTCGGCCACGGCGGGCCGCTTGAAATGAATCCTGCGAAATTCCACGAAGTCTTCAACGTGAACGTAATCGGCGGATTCCAAGTGACGCAGACGGCGTGCAACCGTTTCTTCATGAAGCAGGAATCGCGCGGCGTCGTGGTGTTCCTTTCTTCGAACACCGCGATGCGGGCGATACGCAACCGCACCGCATATTGCGCCTCCAAGGGCGCGATAAACTCCATGGTCCGCGCACTCGCATTGGATTTGGCGCCGCTGGGCATCCGCGTTAACGCCTGTGCGCCAGGTTACATCTATACAGAGCGGTGGGACGTGCTAGACCCGGCAAAAGCGGCGCGGCGGCGGCTCAACTGCCCTTTGCGCAAAGAGGCCCAAGGCAGCGACATCGCCAACGTGGTCGCGTTTCTGGCATCCGGCGATTCCGCGAACATGACAGGAGAAATCATCACCTGCGACGCGGGCTGCTCATGCCAGCACATGCCGGAGGATGTGGATGTATAAATGGGTTCTCATAACTTTGCTGAGTTGCGCGTTCTTCTTCCATCAGGCGGACAGGGCGCTCTTCGGGCTGTTGACGATCCCGATCCAAAACGATTTGAAACTGACGGACGTGCAGATCGGTTGGATCAACACAACGCTCTCATGGACGCTTGCGGCGATGACGGTGGTGGCGGGATTTCTCGGCGACCGCTTTTCACGCAAATGGATAATCACCTGCTCGCTGATTGCATGGTCGCTGATGACGGTCTGCATGGGTTTCATCGGCGGTTTCGCGGGCGCGTTATTCTTCCGTTCAATCGCAACGGGCGTGGGCGAGAGTTTCTACGCACCGAGTGCCTACGCCCTCATCGCGGTACACCACAAGGAGACGCGGTCGGTCGCGCTATCCATCCATCAGGCCGCGCTTTACATCGGACTGATGGTATCCGGGCTTGTCGTCGCATGGATGCTCGGATATCTCGGCACATGGCGTAACGTCTTTATTACCTTTGGTGCCGCTGGTTGCGCTCTCGGCATTGCCTTTATTTGGGCGCTCAAAGACGGGATGGCAGAGACATCCGGATCGGCAAGGCCAAAGGGTACGCAACCCAAGGATTCCACCATCGCGCAATCTCTCCGGGCATACTTCTGCAACCCATCGGCGCTTTGCGCTACAGCCGGATTCGTGGCCATCGTTTTCGTTAACAACGCCTACCTCTTTTGGGCGCCGAAATTCGCCGCCGAAAAGTTCTCCGTCGGCGTTGGCGAAGCCGGAAAGGGCGTGATGCTCTGGCACCACCTCTTCGCGTTCGCCGCGATTCTGCTGGGCGGCGTGGTAACGGACAAGTTTGTAAAAAAAATGCCGCGCTTCCGGTTAGGCTTCCAGTCGATTGCGCTTCTCTGCGGCGCACCGATGTTGCTCTGGATCGGACTCGCGCCCTCCTTCGCCGCACTGCTAGTCGCGGCAAGCGCCTACGGCGTATTTCGCGGACTCTTTGAAGTCAACACCCACGCCTCGCTGTTTGACGTGATTGCGCCAGAACACCGTTCCACCGCAGTGGGTCTTCTAAACATGATCGCCTTCTTCTTCGGCGGGCTCTCCGGCGTGGTGATGGGAACACTTTCACAACGGTGGGGCGTGCGCGGATTCGAAATCGGTTTCGGCGCGATGGCCGCCTTCTACGCAATCGGAGCGGCACTCATGGCCTTCAGTTTCTTCTTCACCTTCAATAAAGACAAGGTAACCGAATGAAAATCACCGGCATAAAAACTTTCGCCATCGACTGTTACCGCACGAACTGGATGTTCGTGAAAGTGATGACGGACGAAGGGATAGCGGGAATCGGCGAAGGTACGCTCGAATACAAGGAGAACGCGCTGCTCGGCGCGATTGCCGACCTTGAACACGCGCTTGTCGGCAAAGATCCGTTCGACACCGAATGGATATTCCATGAAAACTACCGTGACGCTTACTGGCGCGGCGGGGCGGTGCTGATGTCCGCGCTCTCCGCCATTGACATGGCACTATGGGATATTAAGGGCAAAGTTCTCAAGCAACCGGTGTGGAAGCTCATCGGGGGCAAGTGCCGCGATGGTGTGCCGTGTTACGCCAACTGCTGGTTCGCGGGCGCGAAAGAACCGGAGGAATTCGCGGCAAAAGCGGCGGCGGCGGTCGAGGCGGGATTCAAGGGGCTTAAATGGGATCCCTTCGGCAAAAACTACCGCCAACTGCCACCTGAGGATTTCAAGAAAGCGATGCAATGCGTCGCGGCGGTGAAGTCCGCGACCGAGGGCCGGGCCGAAATTCTCATTGAGTGCCACGGGCGCTTCGACGTCCCCACCGCGCTCAGGGTCTGCAACGCGCTGGAGGAGTTTTCCCCATATTGGGTAGAAGAACCGGTCATCCCCGACACAATGCGGGCTCTGGCCGATGTTCGGTCACGCACGAAAGTTCCGATCGCATGCGGCGAACGGCTTTATACGGCGCAGCAGATTATTGACGCCATTGAACTTCGCGCCTGCGACTACCTCCAGCCCGATTCGTCCCACTCCGGCGGCATTACGGGAATGAAACAAATCGCGGCAATCTGCGACGCCCGCCATATCCCATTCTGCGCCCACAACCCTTCCGGGCCGGTCGCCAACGCCGTCACGCTCGCGTTGGGTGTGTCCACCCCCGGTTACTGCATCCACGAAACTCTGTTCGACGACGTGCCGTGGCGTAAAGATGTTATCGATGAGGACGTGCGTTTCGCTGACGGTCTCATGTATCCGTCGGACCGCCCCGGACTCGGAATCGAACTGAACGAGGAAGCCGCCAAGGCCCACCCCAAGACCGACCACTGGCTCCGCCACTACGTCGGAACGTTAACCAATGTTCGTCCACTTGACAGCGTAAAATACTACCACCCATGATTATCTACCTCGGCTCATATACTGACGGCACCCATCCCAACGGATTGAAGGTGCTTAACCTCGACGAAGCGACCGGCCAAATGTCCGTTGCCGACGAGTATCCGGTTTCCAACGCGCTTTACCAAGACCTTTCGCCGGACGGCAGGACGCTCTTTTCCTGCACCGGAGAAGGGTTGGCGGCTTTCCGGGTCAACGGAGACCGGCTTTTGAAAATCGATGAAATTAAAGTCGGCTCGTGCGTCTGCCATATCGCGGTAATGCCGAAAGCAAGGCGCGTGGTCTTCGCCGATTACCTTGGCGGATTTGCCGGCGACGCCTCCATTGATGACGAGGGCCGTTTCGGCGTGGTGGTGTGCCACCAGCACACCGGTTCCGGTCCCAACCTGCCGCGGCAGGACAAAGCCCACTGCCATCAGGCAATGCCGGCTCCGGACGGGAAATCCTACTGCGTCGTTGATTTGGGTACTGATGAAATCGTCACCTACCCCGAAGGCCGCAAATTCAAAACCCCTCCTCCGGGAGCGGGGCCTCGCCACCTCCTCTTCCACCCGAACGGACGGCTCGCCTTTCTCGTCTATGAACTCGGCAACCTCGTCTCGTCGCTGCGCTGGGACGCGAAAGAAGGCTTTAGCATAATCGACACCTTACCCACGCTTGCCGGGCCGGCAAAAAAAGATTCGCCCAGCCTGGCCGCCGCGGTTCGGTTCACGCCGGACATGAAGCGGATCGTCGTCTCGAACCGCGGCGAGAACTCCCTTGCCGCCTACGATTACGACGAAAAATCGGGCAAGATTTCCTTCAAGGCGCGGACGCTCCTTACCGGAAGCTGGCCCCGCGATTTCATCTTTGTAACGGACACATTGGCGCTAGTGGCGATGGAACGCTCCGGAGAAGTACACGCGCTCCGTTACCATCCGGAATCCGGCGAATTCACCATAGTGTCCACGCTTAACGCTCTTTTCCGTCCGGTGGCGCTTACAAAATTTCAATCCGCGAAGAAGTTTTTTGGGTGAGATTTTTCGATGTCCAGAGCGAAGGGATTAGCGGTATGATACGGGTGTTGGTCTTTCTGGCGTTGATTTGGATCGCGCTGAACATTTTCGTATGGTTAGCGATTGACTCCTTGATGTTCCATCCGCATCGGGCGGCATACGGGCTGGAGGATCCGGGAATATTGTTGGTTGAGGACAGCGGCGGGCCGGTTGGCATGATGTGGCGACCGGTGGCGGGCGCCACCAAAACCGTGTTGTTCAGCCATGGAAACGGTCAAGATCTAGGCAACCTGACGCAGATAGCGGAGATTATCAATGCGTCTGGTTATTCGTTCCTCAGTTACGACTACCCCGGCTATGGTGTCACCCCGGGCCACCCGACAGAAAAGGGCGTGTACCGCACCGCCGAAGCCGCCTACCGATACCTGACGGCAGACCGTAAAATCGCGCCGGAAAATATCGTGCTCATGGGATACTCAATCGGCAGCGGCCCGGCCTGCTACCTCGCCGAAAAATTCCCGGTAGCCGGGCTGATCTTCCAATGCGGGTTCACCAGCGTCGGTCGCTGCTACAACAAATACCGGCTGACGTTCTGCGACCCGTTCCCGAATGTCCGACGGCTGAAACGCATCCGCTGCCCCAAATTATTTTTACACGGACATCTGGACCAAGTCGTGCCGTTCAACCGCGGGCGGGAAGCTTTTGCCGCCGCCGCCGAGCCAAAACGATGCGTGTGGGTAAAGGACGCCGACCATTACAACCTTTGGCTGGCAATGCGGCCCGGCGAATACCAAAAAGAACTGCGAGAGTTTATCGGAACATCATCCGAAAACCTCAAAAAAGAACCTGCGGCTACTCCTTAACGTTCACCCGGACGCGGAGCACCCCATTGGTGAGCAGACTGGACACCGACAGCGTCTTATTTGGCTCGCACGGAAGAAAAATCCGGCGCCGACGCAATACGCCGCCCGGCGCGTCGGGCATCTCAATGTTCAACAGATTATCCGCCGCGCGAATCTTTATGTCGTCGGACGTAATGCCGTGCGGCACGGAGATCGCCACCTCGCAATGGCGGCCGTCGCCGCGGATGTCCATGGCCTGGGAACAGGAAACCCGCTCCCAATCATCGGAAAAAGAACGGGCCAGCCGCCGTACCGGGGTACGGGTGGAGCTTACCCGAAAAGGGTCGACCGCACGCTGCCGCGCAACTTCAACTGGCGGGGCAATGAGGGGTGTAGTTTCCGGTTCCGTGTGGGAATAGGGAGTCGCATTTTTAGCGATGTCGCCGGAGGAGGGAGCCGGCGCGTTGTCGCGGAAACCGGACAAATGCCACGCCAACAACAGGAATACTGCTGTCAGCAGCGTACGGTCGAAAGTTCTCCAAACTGTTTCAATTCTCGTGTTCATGACAAATCCCGCTGATTATAAGCATTCCGTGTGCCATAAACAAAAGCGCATTTTTGCGACATTATGTCGCATTTCTTGCAAACAGGTGGGTCGGCTCGTCACAGCTGCCGATAGATGCGGGGCGCATTTTGCGATTGTCAACCGCGTTTCAAGAATTCCCGCATCCGTTGCATCGCCTCTTTGAGCTGATCCATGCCGGTCGCGTAGGAACAACGCAAAAATCCCTCGCCGCAACTGCCGAAAGCCCCTCCGGGAACGCACGCCACGGCATAATCGTTGAGCAACCGCACCGCGAAATCGCGCGAAGTCATGCCGGTGCTTTGGATGGACGGGAAAACGTAAAACGCGCCGTTGGGCATGAAACAGTCCAACCCCATCTCGTTCAGCGAGGCGACAATGAAATTGCGGCGGCGGCGGTAAGACTCGCGCATCTCGACAATGTCGTTGTCGCCGTGCCGCACCGCCTCCAGACCAGCATGCTGGCTGACCGTCGGGGCGCTCATCATGCAGTACTGGTGGATCTTCATCATGGCATCGGTGATACCCGCCGGTGCGCAGGTGTAACCCAACCGAAAACCGGTCATCGACCACGCTTTGGAAAATCCGTTCAGAAAAATCAACCGGTCGCGAAGCCGTTCCACCATCGCCATCGAGTTTCGCCCGCCCTCGTAGGTCAACTCGGAATACACCTCGTCCGAGATAACCACCAGATTGTGTCGGATCGCGAAATCGGCCAGTTCCTCGGTGTCCTGTTTGGTTAGAGTCGCACCAGTGGGGTTGTTCGGGAAATTCAACAGCATCGCCTTGGTTCGCGGCGTGACATGGCGTTCCAACTCCTCCACCGTTACCCGGAAATTGTCTTTACGGAAAGTCCGCACCGGCACCGGAACCCCGTGCGCCAGCCGAACCAACGGAGCGTAGGCGACAAAACACGGCTCATGGTAGAGCACTTCGTCGCCGGGCGAAAGTACCGCCCGCAACGCCACGTCGAACGCTTCGCTCACCCCCACCGTGACCAGAATCTCGTTGCGCCAGTCGTACTTGGCTTTAAACGAGCGTTCCGTGTATTCCGCGATGGCCTGGCGAAGCGAGGGCATTCCGAGGTTGGCGGTGTAACGGGTAGCACCCTGCTCCAACGCGACAATCGCCTGTTCGCGGATGTGCCACGGAGTGCGGAAATCCGGTTCACCGATACCGAGCGATATCACGTCCTTACGGCCGGACACGATATCAAAAAACTCGCGGATTCCGGATTTTGGCAACTCCGCGACATGCGGCGCGACAAATGAATCAGGGGCTGACTTGCAGTCGGTCGTCATCTGCATCTCCCTCCATCAGGACACCTTGGTCTTTGTAGGTTTTCAGCATAAAATGGGTGGCCGTGGAAATCACGCCGTCCAAAGGGGCCAGCCGGGCGCTGACGAAACTCGCCACCTCTTGCAGGCTCTTGCCCTTTACGAACAGCAGCAGATCATAGCCGCCGGACATCAGAAACAGCGACTCCACCTGCTCGAAGCGGCTGATCCGCGTGGCGAGCCGATCAAAACCGCCCTCGCGCTCAGGGCGGATTTTAAGCTCAATCACTGCGTGGACATCGGTCGATTCCACCATGTTGGTGTTAAGAATGGCCTGAAAAGCCCGGATTACGCCGTCCTTCTGGTAGGCGGAAATCCGCTCCGCGATTTCCTGCTCGCTGACACCCAACTCTTTAGCCAACACCGCATCGGATTCCCGTGCGTTTTTTTTCAGCAGATCCAGTAACGGGTCCATAGTTTCTTCCTTTCTTTGAGCCATCATTCGCCGACCTCGACTTTTCCGGCGGCGGTACGTCCGTAGAAGGATGGATTGTACATATCCGACGCCTGTATGGCCGGCACCGCGAACTTTCCGGCGGAAACCACCCGCGCCATGTAATGATAGCTTACGGGGTCGGCCTTGATGTCCTTGGCCTTGATGAACTTGCCGAACAGCAACAGCCGGTCATCACGCGCTTCGCGGTGTACCACCCATTCGTTTTCATCCTCCTTGATCCATGAAAGCGTTTGTGCTTTGCAAAGGTCGGTCTTCTCAATCTCCAGGCAGGCGGGCAGCAAATCCTCCACCACCAGATCAGAAATTTTATCAACGGCACTGACCGTGATTCGAATCACCACCTGATCCCCGCGGCGCAATTTCGCGGGGTTGATTATCTTGCCGCTGACATCGAGCCAAGTGCGCGAAACGGTGATCCCGGAACTTTTGGCGGGCAAAGCATCCGCCTTTGGCACGTAATTGAGCCGCCGCGACACGCACAAATCGGAATTGCCGGTGTTGCGCACCCGCAACGGGGCCGCCAATATTTCGGTTGACGCCCATTCCCAACAGTTGGTGCCGGAACCTTGGGCCGACACCGCATCGCCGGCGGACAACTCAAGCGCGAACCGCTGGTCGCCAGCGAACGGACAGCGGCGGTCATACGCCGCCAACGCATAAATCGCCAAAGCGTTGTCCTGCGTGGTTCCCCAATGATCCATGCCTGGCCGGCGGAAATCATCGATGAACCGCTTGAACCGCATAACCATCGGCGACTGCGGATCCAGCTCCAACCACGCGACCAACCCGAAACAGGCGGCGCGGAAATCACGGGGACGCTCAATACCGGCGAGCAGCTTGCGCCCCTCGCCCACCTCTCCATACAGGATCCACGCCCGGGCAAGATGGATGATCGACTCCTGATCCAGCATTTCGCTGTTTTCGGTGAGCCTGGCCATCAGGTTCTCGTCCGGATGTTTCATCAAAGCCAGAATGTGGCACAAATAGGCCTGGAATGACTTCAATCCCTCTTCGAGTTCCGACTGTTCCCGTCTTAACGTCTCGATCGCGGAAGGAATAGTGTCCGGATCAATTTCCGCGCCCTGCCGATTGGCGAGCGCCAGGAACATTCCCGCCCACAGGGAAGCGTCTGGATCGATGTAACTGCTGTTCGGCCACAGCGAAAAACCGTACCAACTCGTGGAGGCGACAATCCGGTCAACGGTCTCCCCGATCGTTGCGGCGATGTCGTCGGATTCGACCACCTTCGCCGCCCAACGCTCCCGCTGTCCGGCGTCAAGCGCCAACAGCGGAATGGCGGCGGAGACCGTCTGCTCCAGGCAACTGTAGGGATAACGGCGAAGGTACCCTACCGCCTCGGTGAGATCCACCACGCCAGGCAGCATGGCCCTAATAGCCGGCCTAGCGGTAGCCGCCAGCGCGTTCTCAGGCAAGGCAAACACATGCTCGGCTCCGGGTTTTACGATTTCGGAATCGCAAACCGTCTGCCAAGGCGTGGCGGGCCGCACCGCCAGCTCGATGGAGTCGTCGTACGCCTCGCCGCATCCGCTCACCCGCAACCGCATATGGGCCGTACCGATCGTATCTTCCGCCCAGACGGGGATGGACAGTACCTTCGATTCGCCGCGCTTCAGCGCCACGGCGGAGGACGGGGTTTCGCACTTCAGCGGTCCGTCGGTGCCGAAAGCGATGAGCATATTCTGGTCCGCTCCGCTTTCGTTGTGCAGCGCGACGGTCAGACTGGTGGCGTCGCCGGGAGCAAGCATCCGCGGCAGATCGGGCTGCACCACCACCGGGCGCCGCACTTTCACCGGAAGATCTACAGCGCCGGTGGCGTTAACCGTCCAAGCTACCGCCATCACCCGGAGTTCGCCGGAAAACTCCGGCACCGCCAGCGGAACCAACGCCTCGCCGTTGACATCAAGCGAAACCTGCCCCTGCCACAGCGCGACCGGACGGAACCGGCGGGCGGCAATGGGATTGAGCCGCGCGCCGACATCAACATCGCCACCGCCGCCAACATGCGAGGCGGTGCCGGCCAAAAACTCGGCCTCCTCGATTATCGGCATCAACCGGCGGTAAATGTCGTAGAATTCGAAACCGCCGCTGCGGGCGGCGAACAGGAAATCGTTCGGGCGAGGCACTTTGTAGCCGGTGAGCATGCAAATGCCCTCGTCCACCGCCATCACCGTAACCGCCGCCTGATCGGGAACGCGGTCCTGACTGTCGCGGACCTTCACGCGCACCGGCATTTCGCGAGCCGGGATTACGGGCGACGCGGGCGGCTCGATCTCGACCCTGAGGCTGTGGACCGCGGGTTGCACGGCCAGCATGGCGTTGCCGGAAGCCCGGTGGGCACTCCAGACGTTCTCGGCTTTGGCGGGACGCACCACGCTCACCGCGATTTCCACGTTCGGCGCGAAAGCCTCCGACACTTTCACCTCCAGTTCGCCGATATGATCCTTAACCGGGACAACCCAATTTTCAAGCGCCAACCGCTGGTGCATCATTACCCAGGCCACGCCGTCAAACGGCGCGCGCAGCCGGATTTTTGCGGTTTCTCCGGGTTGGTAAACCGGCTTGTCCATGGTAACCTCAACCACGTCGGGCTTGGAGCGGTCGATGCTCAAGGAAGCGGAGGAGTCGCCGGAGGCGTTGAAGCTCCAGCTGACGGACGCGCCGCTGGCGGGGTCGAACACGGTGGCGATGTACGCACCGGGGGCGGGCACCTCAAAGGTGGCGCTGGCGTCACCACGCCCGCCCGCGCTGATCTTGCCGGAGGAGACCTTGTGTTTAATCCGCTCGCTCTTCCAGACGTATCGTTCGCCGTCGCGCACCAGCGCGTTGTTCCAATAAACCTGCTCCAGTTTGGTCTCAAGCCGTTCCGTCTTCTCCCAGCGTTTGCCGTCCGGAGCGACCAACGCCACCGGCAGAGTCAGCTGCCCAAGGTTGACGAAGCCACTCTCCGGCGTTTTTATGCCGGGATAAAAGGGGTACGCGTCATAATCCAGCTTAGCGTGAACGGCCACCGGACGTCCGCTGGTTTCCAGCACCTTGCCGTCCAACCCCAACCTCAATCTGGCCGGCGGCCGGAGGTCGCTCTTCAGCTCGATATCAAACTCGGCCAAGCCTTTTTCGTCTGTCGTCTGATCCAGCTGGTCCCAGGTAGAGGCCCACTTTTTCTCGCTGTCGCCAAAACTGTAGCCGTCCCATCCTTCGGGCTTGAAATCGACCGCATGGTACTGGCATTTCAACTCCGCGCCCAATCCGGCGGCGGGCTTGCCGAACAGATGCTCCGCAAACAGTGTGGCGGTGAACTTCTTCTGGCCATAGTCGATCCGCGGGGGCAGATTACTGAAAGCCACGCGGGTTTGCGGCGGCACGAAAGAGTCAACGGTAATCCGGCGCGACCCTAGCTCCGCGCCGTTATCGCCGGGCAGCGACAGAATAATCTGGTAACGCCCGGAGGGGTAGTAATCCTTGATTTCCACCTCTTGGGTGGCGGCGCCGAGCACGTCGGGCATCAGCGCGAACTCGCGCAGCAGGGTGGAACTGCCCGACCGGTAGAGCCGCAACCGCAGCGGGAACGGTTTGGGCGCGGAGAACTTCCGGTCGCGCAGCAACGCCTGAACGAACACCGTGTCGCCGGGGCGGTACAAATCGCGGTCGGTCATCAGGAACGCCTCGTAGCCGTCGGCTTTCAGAAATTCCCGCCCGCTGCTGTCCACCTCAACCTGGTGGCGGTAGGTGAGCGGCATATAAGTGCTGTCGCCGTCGCATTCCGCCACCAGCACCGCAGCATCATCGCAATCTTTGAGGGAGATTAGACCGTTGGCATCGCTGGAACCGCTGGCCAGCATTTTGTGGTTGACCGCGTAAGCCGCCACCTTTACGTTCGCCAGCGGCTGGCCGTGACGAAGCGAAGTCACCCAAACCTCCAGCCGGTCATGCCGGTCGCTGCGGGTACTGAGGCCGATGTCGCTAACGCTCGCCACAATATTGTCCTCCGCGGCGCCGCAACGCGCTTTTACCAGAAAAGTCCCGGTCTCTCCGGCGGCAAGCGCCTCCGCAAGAGAGAACGTCAGGCGGGTGTTTACATTGGACTTCGCGTTGGACTGCACCACGCATTCCTTTACCGGCTCAACCAACCCTTCAAAATTACCGATGTCATACGAACGCCACCAATGCGAATAAAGATCGTTTTCCCGCATCACCAACGCGTGGATGTTCTCGGCGCGGACCCGGGAAACCTCGCAGGTTATGGCGGAGCAGTTGATGGTCAACATCGGAAGCAACAGTTTTCCTTCCGGGGCCAGATAGCGGCCTTTGCCCAAAAACATTACCGCTGGCTCGCGCGAAGGAACCGTGACCCGGCGGCGGTAGTCGCGGTTCAGCTGGTGACCGGGCTGGGAATTCAGCGAGGACGTGATATTGACGGTATAGCGCTGTCCGGGGACAAACTTACCGTTTATGCGTAAGTTCGAGTTCCAACCGTAAGTGGTGAACGACAAGTCTTCGACCGGCGGGTCAACGGAGACCGCCTTTTGGGCCGCATCGACGTTCACCTGTTGATTGAACTCGCACACCAGATAGGGCGAATCAAACCCCGTTGTGTAAGCCCTGATGTCTTCAAGCCGGAACGCGGGCCTCACCTTGAAAATCTTGCGGTAAGGGTTCACCCACGCGGCCTCCCCCGCCTCCACCGAATCGGGCACTTTCAAGTCGAGCACCACCTCGTCCGTCGGTAGCGGCTCGGTGGTAATAATGGCGATATCGGTGCCGAACATGGCCTTGGAGCACTTTTGTTCTATCTCCCACTGGATGCTGCGGGAATTCTCGGCGATAATTTTAAAGTTGTCCGGCAGCAGCCGCATGCTGATCGGGCGGTTGAACTTCAGTATCAGCTCAAGCCGCCGGTCGGGTGAAAAGGAAGACTGCTGCACGTTGTACAATTCTAACGGCGGCAACGGCTTCGGCGCGTCAGCCTTTGCCTCGGCGGCAGGCTGCGGAGCGGCAACGGACGGTTCCGCGATCTGTTGCGGGTTATCGCCATCCGGCGACGGCGCGGCGGGATGCCGGTTGGCCACCCAGAGCCATCCGGCGGCGTTAACGGTGAGAAAAGCGATGGCGAACCACGACCAACGGGACAAATTTTTCATGGGAAACCCCCTAATTTTTATGATTTTTCAACGTGTTGAAGAAACGTGGGAAATTTATCAGTTAACCCGCAAAAATACAAGCCCGAAAATGAAGAAAAAAAGTTAATTTTTTCCACAACTATTGTTTTGACATTAATTGCAGATTATGGCACTTATTAATTGGCTTTAGAAATAGTTTGTAGGTAGGCTTTTAGTCTTTCTGCAAATATGCGTCTTTGGCAAAGATGGCCAAGAACGTTTAGACGACGAAGGAGATATAGATGGGACTAAATCAATCTCGCTTTTTGATTGGCATGACGGGGAGGATTACAAATGAGAATTTGGGCATTATTATCAACAGTTTTTGTTTGCAGTTGTGTAATTCCGCCAAACGGGGGCAGGGTTAATGTCCGGCAGGACATTTTATCCGTAGAGAAATTTCCTGTGTTGGTTATAGCACGGTTACCGCCACTTGCGCATACGGCCCCACAAGGAGAGAAGAAAAATGGCGAATGTGAAAGGGTGTCTTATGCGTAATTCCAATTACTGGTGCTTTGTTTTGGCTGCGTCATTGTTTATGGGATGCCATAGAGATTCCCCCAAAACAATAGACATATATTCAGTGGCGGTAGGGTTTCAAAAGGAAAGTATAACCCAATCCGGCATAGCGGTTTCCCGATTTTTCTATGGTTTGGCACCCGGAACAAATGAATACAAAGGTGTGCTGTTTCAAATTGTGGCGCCAGAACAATTCGCCGGACAATATTTTTGGATGCTGCACGACGGATATTTGGCGTCCGGGGATGCCTCATTACTTTACAAGCCCGAAAGTGTTTATAAATTTCCTATGGCGATCGGAGTGGCACGGAAGGATTTTGACGACATAGAATATATCAGGAAACTGGTATGTGAACGAGATTTGTTTTGCCTTTACCCAAAAGGTTATTATATAAACACATTGCGGCCGGTCGGCGAACGAATCTTTGCGAGTGAAAGCGAGGTGTCTTCAGAGATATCGCGCCTCCAGAAAACCATCGACGACATCAAGTCTGACATGAACGAATCGACTTATCTAAAAGAATCTAGCCAACTACGTAGGATGAAGACTCAAGGGGAAAACGATAAGTATGAAAGATTATTAGAGTTCTTCTTTGAGCAAGACCGGCAACGAATTGAAAAAATTGAAGCATCGATTCGTAAATTGAGGGAGATGTCCCAATCCGGAGAGTTATCAAGACAAGTTGAAATTATCAAGGGCATCGTTGATACACAAAAAGAGGAAAATTAACATATCCCCATCTGTCAAGAAAGTTCGGTCCCGCAAGGAGAGAAAAAATGGTGAATGTGAAATGGATATTGCTTTTAGCGGGTCTCGCGGCCGGATGCATCGCGGTTTTTGACCGCCACAAGGGATATGCGCCGGTGATAGGCAAAACGTGTTCTCTGGAGACGGTCCGAAACGCTTGGCCCACAAACGGGGTTTACGAATTTAAGCACATAGAATGGAAGGGCGACGTTACCAACCGCGTTTTCCGGAGGATAGTGGTGGATTGCGAAGGCGCAAACCCGGGCTTCCTTTTGGAAAATACCGCTTCATATCTGGAACCGGTAATGCAGTACCACACGATTGACACCGGAAACGGCGGGGAACTTTTTGGGGTGGAGTGCTTTTGCACACCTGAAAACAAAACGGTTTTTGACAATTTTACCCGTGAGCACGGAATCGGCAGGTTAACCTTTGAGCAGGCAAAAGAATTGTCTCCCGGACAAGTGTGGTATGTCTGCGACGAACCGAACATGGTGAAGAACCAACCGCCATCGTGTAACGGTTCAGGCGACACCCATACGTTATTGTCGGGCATATCCAGTAAACCTTTGGAATATAATTGCGTTGTTTTCAACTCCGCCAAAAATCCGCAGCTTAAGGTTTGCTACACTTATTACCACACCAATCTGGTTTCGGTTATGGTGCATGACCGTCGCGAAATATCATTGATACCAACCGAAAGCCAGATACCCAAATCTGACTGCATTGATATGTCGTCATACAAATACTTAAAGCGCCGGGCGCTTTATGTGGCGGATGTCGATCTTTGGTGGAAGACCAATACGCTCTCTTCCGCTGAAATTAAAGCGAGACATTACAATATTATAAAAAAAGTGGCGAAACAGACAAAGTCCTATGATCCGCAATGGGATGCGAAGGTTCGCGGACTTTTCCCGAGTGGGGGAACTAGGATTTTACATACGCGATGGCCATGCAGTTATCGGCATTTGTATTACCGCACAGGGGATGGTAGCGTGACGATGTGGAATGACACTGAGGATTACTGGGCGATATCTATTGAAAAAGCGAACGTGGTTCTGCTTGACTATGAAACTTCGTTGGACGGAGGGAAGGTGTCCGTTCCAATTTTGGGAACCCCTCCACGATCATTGGATGAATTCCTCAAAAAATACCAAGATCAAAACATCTCCATCGCCGCATATACCGCAGACTTCAATAAGATTATTTTGACGGCGGCGGGTGAAAGTTATTTATTCACAAGCAATACCTTGTCAAAGATATTATTAGGCGGTTTTTTGCACCGGTTTGGAGACTCCGAATCCACACATATCTGCACGCGTTGGCCGCCATACATTACTAACGAGTTTATCGGCATTCCCAGTTTTTACAACAATTTTGATTGTCAGGTGTCAGAATGAAACGGTTGAATCCCATTGTTTTTATCGCCGCAACAGTTTTTGTTTGCAGTTGTGTAATTCCGCCAAACGGGGGCAGGGTTAACATTCAACAAGATATTTTATCCGTTTATGTTGATAACACAAAAGATTTTGTTAACTTTACTGATGACTTTCGCTTTCCTGGCGGTTCGAAAAATATAGTGCCAAAGAGGCAAAAGAATTCTATCATTCAGAATTGCCAAAACTTATGGAACGGCGATTGGGAGTGTGGGAGAGCGACGAGCAGGACTTTTCCGATTTCGACGAATGGCGCGGGGCAAAAAAGCTTTGCCTAAAAGTGTTAAGTGCCGCTGACGTGAGGCTGGAACTGGTTAAACCGTCCGGCAGCCATGTCGTCGCGCCTGAAAGTAGCGGCGGATTTATGACCGACCGATCAATCTTTCTTGGGCCCGAACACAATGGGTTGCTGTTTGATTATGTGATGGCATCGAACCATATTTATTCGCTGTTCAGCCCGAATGGATTGCAGAAACGGATTCGTTTCGTAAAGAGTCGGGCGTTAAATTCTGAAGAATGTGCAACGGCGACCAGAAACAACCCAAAGGTTTCTAATGTTCCAAATTTTTCTTATTTTGAATCAATTATCAAGAAATTCCCGGTCCCGGATGATTATTTCGTGTCAAACGCTGGGTTGTACTGCAATGAGACCCCTTTAAATGAGTGTCGCGAATATATGGATAAAGAATATATAATGATTAACAGGCATGGAGATGCCTTTTATTTTTACAAGAGTAAAAGTGACGGAAGGTTTGCCATAAACATCAATGGACAGCCGCGTAACTTTGACCGCTATCGTTTCGGCGGCACTAGGTATTATGTCTGCGGCGCCAAAATAATCACCACCGTTTCTCCTTCCAGTCCATTGGAATTTTACGAATTGCAGTTTTCGCTTTGGAGAAATTTCCACAAGCACAAGAATAATCAGTTCGATCGTATGGTTGAGGCATATCATCGTTGGCATGACGAACGTTTAATCGATTGGTTTGAATATCCCAATAGTAAACGGCAAAGAATGTTCAGAAAAGTCCCGGACATCGTTTTCAAAGAAGGGGATTTTGAGTTTACCGATGATTTCAACAAACTCCCGCAAAAAGAATTCGTTGATATGCTAAACCACGGCAAGAAGTTTTCCGAAGTTTTCGGCGAAAAGGTTGAAGATCCTTCATTGGGGGCGTTTTAGCCGCAAAGAACATAAGGAACGCGAAGATTTACACGCTCTGCACGTTCTCCACGGTTAAAGTTACCCTTTTTGTCAAAAGCGCTCCAGCGGCGCACGATTCGCGGATGCGCCCGCCGCCCAACATAAAAATTTTTCCCGCTTGAGTTTCAACCCGAAATATAATAACATTTTGAACTTCACAGCGCGAGAATGGCGCATAAAGAAAGGGTTACATTATGAAAAACCAAAGGACCGCAATTGCGGAACGGATACGCGGACTGCGTGACGCTGCCGATATTACAGAACTCGAAACCGCCGAAAAAACCGGAGTGGACGTTGAGATTTACCGGCAATACGAGTCGGGTGAATTGGACGTCCCGATGAGCTACATTACCCGGCTGGCGGCGTTTTTCCGAATTGACCCCACCGCCATTATTACCGGGGGCGACGCCCACGCCCGTTCGTTCTATTTGACCCGCTCCGGGACCGGCCCGGTGATCGAGCGAGTCAGGGCATATCACTACGAGGCCCTCGGAGCCGGTTTCTCCGGCCGGGCCATGGAACCGTTCGTGGTCACGGTCGAGCCGTCGCTGAACGACCGCCCGCATCTGAACACCCATCCGGGACAGGAGTTCAACTACGTGCTGTCCGGCCGGCTGTGGCTCAGCATCGATGGCAGCGAGCTGGTGCTGAACCCCGGCGACAGCATTTACTTCGACGCCCTCAAGCCCCACGGGATGCGGGCGCTGGACAACAAGCCGACCACCTTCCTGGCTATCATCACCGCCTAAAAGGCAACCTGTTTTTTTCACGAGAATCGAAAGGATTTCTTTTTTATGTCATGTCCATGGGTTAACCGGGTTGACTTCAAATCGCACGAGGATTTCCTGCAGAACTGCAGGTTGGTCTATCCCGAGGATTTTAATTTCGCTTTTGACGTTATCGACCGGATCGCCGCCGAAGACCCCAACCGCCGCGCGATGGTCTGGTGCAACGACCACGGCGAGGAGCACATCTTCACCATGGCGGAAGTCGCCCGCTACAGCCGCAAGGCGGCTAACGCGTTCCTCAGCCTCGGCATCCGCAAGGGCGACCCCGTAATGCTGATTCTGAAGCGCCGCTACGAGTATTGGTTCGCGCTGCTCGGGCTGTGCCGCATCGGGGCGATCGCCATACCGGCGACCAACCAGCTGATGAAGAAGGACGTGGTTTACCGCGTTAAGGCGGCCAGCGTGAAGATGGTGCTGGCGGTTGACGACGGCGACCTGTTGAATGTTATCGAGGCCGCCGGCCAAGAGGTTGAAATCCCCATCAAAGGGGTGGTGGCGAACGTGGACCGTCCCGGCTGGGTGAATTTCAACCAACTGGCCGCCGCGCAGCCGGAGACCGTGGACGAACAGTTCTGCCTGCGCCATCCGGCGGCGGACGACATCATGCTGCTCTATTTCACCTCCGGGACTTCCGGAATGCCCAAGATGGTTTGCCACGGCTACAAATACCCGCTGGGCCACGTGGTTACCGCCGTGTACTGGCACTGTTGCTCTCTGGGAGGGCTGCACCTGACCGTGGCGGAGACCGGCTGGGGCAAAGCCGCCTGGGGCAAAATCTACGGCCAGTGGATGGCGGGCTCCGCGCTCATGATCTACGACATGGACCGCTTCCACGCCGACAACCTGCTGCGGGTCGTGGAGAAGTACCGGGTGACCACCTTCTGCGCCCCGCCCACCATCTACCGCTTCTTGATCAAGGAGGACTTGTCCAAGTACGATTTCTCCTCGATCACCCACTGCACCACCGCCGGCGAGGCGCTGAACCCGGAGGTGTTCAAACAGTTCTACGAGGCCACCGGCCATAAGATTTACGAGGCTTACGGCCAGACCGAGGAGGTGGTGATCTGCGGCACGTTCCCGTGGATGCAGATCAAGCCCGGATCGATGGGCCGCGCTTCGTTTGGACATCAAGTGGAACTTATAAACGAAGACGGAAAACCCTGCGAAATCGGCGAAGAGGGCGAGGTGGCGATCCGAGTCACCGACGGCAAACCGCTGGGACAGTTCATCTGCTATTACCGCGATCCAAGAGCCACCGCCAACGTTTTCCGCGACGGATATTATTTTACCGGCGACATCGCTTGGCAGGATGAGGACGGCTATTTCTGGTACGTGGGGCGCGCCGACGACGTGATCAAAAGCTCCGGCTACCGCATCGGCCCGTTCGAGGTGGAGAGCGCCCTGATGGAGCACCCGGCGGTGCTCGAATGCGCCATCACCGCCGCGCCCGACCCGGTACGCGGCCAAGTGGTCAAGGCGACCATCGTGCTGGCAAAGGGCTACACCGGCTCCGATGCGCTGGTTAAGGAGCTTCAGGACCACGTCAAGCACGCCACCGCGCCTTACAAGTATCCGCGCATCGTGGAGTTTGTGCCCGAACTGCCCAAGACCATCAGCGGCAAGATCCGCCACGCGGCAATCCGCAAACGCGACGCGGAGCAAAAGTAACGGGCCCGCGGCAATGCGCCGCGCCTAACGCTTTGCCGTTTTAGGCAGCCGCACGGTGAAGGTTGTGCCTTCGCCGGGGCGGCTTTTAAGCGTTATGCCGCCGCCGTGCGACTCGATGATGATTTTTACGATATTCAGGCCCAGGCCCAGGCCTTTGGCAAATTCCTGGGCCTTTTTGCCGCGGAAAAGCCGTTGCCACGCCAACCCCTGCTCATCCTCGGGAATGCCGATCCCGGTGTCGGAGACCACAATCTCCGTCGCATCGGCAGTATCGGACAACTCAAGCGCGACCCGGCCGCCGAGCGGAGTGTATTTGACCGCGTTGTCGACCAGATTGCCGATGGCCCGCAGCAACCGCGGGGCGTCCACCGCCGCCACCACCGGATGGTCGGGACGCCGCAACTCGATCTTCACGCTCTTTTCCTCGGCCAGCATGCCGTAGATGTCCACAAGCTCGTCCATCAGCGGGCGAAGATCGGTAGGGACGAGGTTAAGCTTAACGAACCCGCTTTCCAACTCGCGCGCGTCCATCAGATTCTGGAGCTGCAGCTTGGTCCGATCGCAGTCTTCGATGATATCCGCCAGCGCGCCGGAAACATCGCCCGGCAATTTCTCGTACTGCCCCAGCGCGATTTCGGCACTGCCCCGGATGCGGGTGAGCGGGGTGCGGAAATCGTGCGCCACATGATCCATCGTCTGGCGCATGGCCTGAATCAACTGCGCGTATTTGCCGGTCATCACCGAAAAAAGCGAGCCCAACTCGTTAATCTCTTTAATCATGCTCTTGGTGGGGGCCGCTCCGTGCTCAAAGGCGTTAGTTTCGATGATATGGGTCATCGAGGCGATGATCCGCCGGATGGGGCGGATGGTGACTGCCATCATGAACAGCCCGCTGATCAGGGAAAACACGGTGGAAGCGACCCCGAACACCAGCAGAATCTTCAGCATGGTGCTTTTTTGGTCCAGTTCCAGAAACGAGCCTTTTCCCACCTGCAGGGTGCGGCCGTCCTTGGTGACAGCCGTAACCACCTGGATATAGCGGTTGTACTCCTTCAGAAAATATTCGCTGACGCCGGGCTTGGGAATGTCGGCTGGATTGTCCCACCGCGCGGTCTGCCACTCCGGCACCTCGATCTTCATCGGCCAGGTCGCGGTGTATTCCACCCGCCCGGACCGGTTGATCACCCGCAGGATAAAGATGGTCGATGGCGGGTAGCGTTCCACCGAAACCGCCTCCGCGAGCATTTCGCCGGAGGAGTTCTGGTTCAGCAGCTCCTGGAACCTTTCGCAGTCCGCGTCCACGTCCCGGCGGTCGTAACTGCGTGCGGATTTAACGATCATCCGCCAGGAAAATAGGTAAATCAGCGCGGTGCAGAGCACCCACACCACAAAGTACCCCATGCCGAGGTAAAACGCGAAGGAACGGAACCGCCCTTTCATCTACTGTCGGCCTTCCTCGGTTTTGAACACGTAGCCAACGCCCCGCAAGGTCCGGATCAGCTTGTGGTCGAAACCCGAATCCAGTTTCGCCCGCAAACGGCAAACAAGAACATCGACGATGTTGGTCTGCGGGTCGAAGTCGTAATCCCAGATCCGCTCCAGAATGAAGCTTTTTGATAGCGGGCGGTCGGGATTCTTCATCATCAGCTCCAACAGTGAGAACTCCCGCGACTGGAGGTCGATTTTCTTGTCGCCGCGCATCACCGCCCGCCGCACTAGGTCGAGCGTCACGCCGCTGAGCGTGATGGAGGCGGCGGTAGCCGCCGCCGTACCGTTTCCGGCGCGGCGGACTATCGCGTGCAGCCGCGCCGAAAGCTCGGAAAACGAGAACGGCTTGCACATATAATCATCCGCGCCCAGCTCCAGCCCGGCCACGCGGTCGTCCACCGCCCCTTTCGCGCTCAGAATCAGCACCGGCGTCTGGTCGTGGTCGTTGCGCGCCCGCTTCAACAGCGAAAGCCCGCTCACCTCCGGCAGCATCAAGTCCAGCACCACCGCGTCATAGCGGCCGCCGGACCACATTTTCTGGCCTTCGCTTCCGGTGGAGGCGGTGTCCACGGTGTGGCCCTCCTGGCGCAGCCCCATGCTGACCAGGGACTGGATTTTCAAGTCGTCTTCCACCACCAGAATGCGCATGGTCTCTCCCGCTTGCAGTTAAATTTCCCGCCAAGCGGCGGTTTCATCGTAGGACTCGCCCGGCGCGACGTAAATGAAGTAGGCCTGCAAAATCGCCAAAATCGCCAGCAACGGCAACAGCAACTCCAGCCCCTCCTCCATCGCGGTTTGCAACGCCTCAACGCTATCGGTCAGGCGCACCCCCATTTTGCGCAGCACGGACGGGAACCGGTCGACAACGTTCACAAGCACTCCGACACCGCCCAGGAAACCGATGCTCCAGCTCACCGGATGCAGCTTCCACAGCCCCCGCCACAACCGCGGCAGGAAATAGATGATGGTGCCGCCCAACACCCCGATGAACACCGCGAAAAAGGCGGCCACGATCAGCTTGTCCGCCCACGGCGCGTCGGTGCGGGTGAGGAATTTCAGCTTGTAGGCGGTGCCGGTGAAGGCTTTCCCCGCCATTTTCCCGGCCACGTAGCGCACGTTCGAAGTGTCAATCCACGACTTGTGCCAGTCCAGCTCCCGGCAGATCGCCAGCATGGACACCAGCGAGAAATCCCAGCGCCAAAACCGCCGGGCCCTGGGGCAGCGCATGGCCGGAACCAGCCACAGCAGACCGATCACCATGTAGAACAGCCCGATGGTGGCAGATTCCACCGGCGAGGCCCCGTCGGCATCGAAATGGGCCTGCACCCATTCCGGCGAATGCGTCAGCCAGATCGCGACAATGGCAACCACCCCGAGCAGGAACAACGCCGGGGCGGCGAGCCACGATTTTTTGCCGTTTAGAACATTGTCCATGTCAGCACAGCGTCCCTTCGATTTTAAAACAGGCCGCGGACCTTGCCGGTCTCCACATCGACGTCAATCTTGCGGAACGCCGCGTTCGCCGCCGTGCCGGGCATAAGCTTGATGTCGCCGGTCACCGGCACCACCAGACCCGCGCCCTGGTATATCAGCACGTCGCGCACCGGCAGGACCCAGCCCTTCGGGCGGCCGAGCAGTTTCGGGTCGTGCGAGAGACTGTATTGCGTCTTGGCCATGCACACCGGGAGTTTGGACAACTCCGGGTCGGCCTCAAACCGCGCCAACTTCTCGCGCGCCAAATCGGACAGCTCCACGCCGTCGCCGCCGTAAACTTCGCGGGCGATGGCCTCGATTCGCTTGGTAAGCGGCTCGTTGAGGTCGGATAAGAACCGGAAGTCGTTCGGCTCTTCGCAGGCGGCAACCACCGCCTCGGCCAGTTCGATGGCGCCATCGCCGCCCTTCAGCCAGTGCTCGGAAACCGCGAACCGCGCGCCCGCCGCCTCCACCACGCGACGCACCAAGGCGTGTTCGGCGGGGGTGTCGGTGTAGAACCCGTTCAGGCACACCACCGGGTTGATGCCGGAACGCTTGACGATCTCGATGTGGGCCAAAAGGTTTTCGCACCCCTTCTCCAGCGGCTCCAGAGCCTCGGAGGTGTACACCGGGTCGAGCGGCATTCCGGCGCGAACCGCCGGGGCGCCGCCGTGGGCCTTGAGGGCGCGGACCGTCGCCACCAGCACCACCGCGTCGGGTTTAAGCCCGGAGCAGCGGCATTTGATGTTCCAGAACTTCTCGTAACCGATGTCGGACGCGAATCCGCTCTCCGTGACCAGATAGTCGCAAAGCCGGGAGGCGAGTTTGTCGGCGATCACCGAGCTTTGCCCGATCGCGATGTTGGCGAACGGCCCGGCGTGGACCAGCATCGGCTGCCCCTCGATCGACTGCATCAGCGTGGGGTGCACCGCGTTGACCAGCCAAGCCGCCATCGCGCCGTCCACCTCCAGATCGGCGGTGGTGACCGGCTTGCCGCTCTTGGAGTAGGCCACGATAATCTTGCCCAGCCGCCGGCGCAGGTCGGCCAGATCGGTTGACATGGCCAAAATCGCCATCACCTCGGAGGCCACGGTGATGTAAAACCCGGAATCGGTACGGAATCCGTCGAGCTTGCCGCCGCGCCCGATCTCAATGTTGCGCAGCCCCTGGGCGCAGAAATCCATCGCCCAACGCAACTGGACGCGCTCAGGATCGATATCCAGCCGCTTCAAGCCGCGTTCGGCGAGCCAAGCGTCGTCGTGGTTCTGCTCGTGCTGCATCCGGGAGTTCAGCGCCACCATCGCCAGATTGTTCGCGTTGGTGATGGCGTCGATGTCGCCGGTCAAACCGAGCGATAGCGGGGAAAGCGGCACCACCTGCGCCAAACCGCCGCCCGCCGCGGAACCCTTAATGTTGAAGGTCGGGCCGCCGCTGGGCTGGCGCACCGCGCCGCAAACCCGTTTGCCGAGCTTGCCCAAACCTTCGACCAAACCGAGCGTGGTGGTGGTTTTTCCTTCGCCGAGCGGGGTGGGCGTGATAGCCGTCACATCGATGTATTTGGCCCGGTGAGTGTCACCGCCCAGCCGCCGGTGCACCGCCGCGGCGTCGATTTTCGCCAACGAACGCCCATAGGGCAGCCATTCACCCTCTTTAAGCCCAAGTTCCCGCGCCAAATCCGCCACCGGACGCAGCGTAGCCTCCGCCGCCTCGGCAACCTCCCAGTCCGCCATTTTAGTAGGATCGATTTTCATCACACACGCCTCCTGTTTTTTAGGAAAAGAATGAAAACATTATGCCACAATCCAAGGCACAAGTCAATCCGATGTCGACATCCAATGTCGCATTAGGTGAAATATCCGCTGTTTGCCATAATAATGGAAATGGGCCTTGCCCAAAAAGTACACAAAACGATGGCGGTGATACTTTGAATATCGGCAATTCGATATTCCTGCGCGCCCTCGCTTTCCAACTTGCTCTGGAATCCGCAGATCACACGTCATTTTTAAAATCACGCAGTAATTTTTGGCCCATCGGGGTGTCAATTGGAATAACACACTTATTACATTTACATTTGGGGCAACAATTCTTCTTCAGTGTACAATAATAGATAATTGCATCTAACACCAAAATCAGAAAAGAAAGTTCCCATTGAGCCATATCAATTGTTACCAAAAATGCTATGAAAAGAAGAATGGTAACCCAACATCCCATACCTGATATCTTCTTTGGCTTCCACATGGTTGCTCCACACTTCGTACAGATGTAACGAACATTTGACATTTCATTATCCCTTCCGGCCTGCAATACACGGTACAACATCCATTGCATGGTCAATACCAATAGCATTTCTATTGGATATGAAAATATTATCGCACTTAAAAATTGGGAATGCAAGAGCTATTAAGGACAATTTTAAAGACCGGAATCCTCAGCATTTGTCATCGTCAGCGGGATCTTCGTTCCGACACGTGGTCTCATTCGGTACTGGGTGTCGACGGACCCAGCCCCAGCGCGAACTAGACTAGGCACAAGAAATGAGAATACGTGGCGGAATGAAAAATATGGGCGGTTATGACAGATAAGACTACGTAGCGGGATGGGATGGCAAGACGAGTGGTTAAGACCTCGCCTGATAAGACTATGTGGCGGAATGATAAAATTGATGACATTTGCCGGCGAACGTCGGCAATGATAAGATTATGTAGCGTAACAGGTAATTTGGGGAAATAATCGTACAATCGCACGTCAACTTAGCACGTAAATCAAACCGGGTAATAATGTGATACTTGAAAAAACTACAATTGGAAAATTCTCGTTGCCTCACTAATCAAATTGTGATATATTCTCAACGAGTTGTGCTTAAAAAGTACTGGTATAATTGTTATCTCGACCCAGAATCTGATTAAGGAATAGTTATGAAACTGTTTTCACCGATCGCGTTTGATATGGGTGCCGTTAATACGGGCATCGTCATGACCCAATTTTGTGAAGGGGAGGAGACCCATTATCACCCCGTGACGGGTGCCACACTCTCCATCACCCACAACGACTTGACGCTTGGTTATAAATCACGGACCCAGAAACGCCATCAGATCCGTGGTTACAAGCGCCGGAAGATGGCTAAACGCCTTCTTTGGACGATTTTGAAAAACCGTTTCGGCCTTGATGCGTGGCTGGCTGAAGCCGCACCAGAGAAGAAGGCGTTTGTCGCCGTTGTCAACGGGATCTTGAACCGTCGGGGTTTCACCTTTTACACGGAAAACACTAGCGAATTGCCAGAGGTGACAGATTTGATCGCGATGGGATTTGATTTTTTGAATCCTGACCAAAACCTTGCGGAGCAATTGCCAGAACTAGTTCGGCAGGGAGATGCGATTACCAAACACCCGATCTTCGGCAAGCAAAATAATAAAGATCTGAAAAGGCGGCTTGAACAGATCGATTGTACACTTGATAAATTCAAGGCGACTAAAAAATCCTTTCTGTCGGTCATGGAAACCGCCACCGCCGATCTGGGTGGCCATAAGCATCGTCCCGAATATTTTGAAAATATCCGGAGCGACATCGCCACAATCTGGGAAACGGCGCTGACGCCCCTCGGCAAGGCGGGGTTCACCCCCGACACCTTCGCCTCGTTGGTTGGCCATATCAGTAACCTTCAATTGCGGTGTCTCCGGAAGTATTTTAATGTTGAGACTTGGAAAACCGGCGACCGATGGGATGAGCCCCGGATGGCGGAGAAGTTCCGCCGCTATGTGCGGGGTTGGCATGCCGAAAAACAGGACGATGTCCAAAATAAGAAAACCCTTCTTAAGTGGCTGGCGGATAACCCAGGAAAGGTGATTGACCTTTGGCTGTCGTATCCCCCGAAGATCTCAATCCCGCCATACGAAGATCAAAACAATCGTCATCCCCCAAAATGCGCCACCTTGCTCTTGGATCCCGAAGTTCTCGATCAGGACTATCCCGAATGGCGTAGCTGGATTCCGCTGATGGATATCGATGGCTTTTTGGCCGGGTTTCCTGAATCAGGATATGAGGGGGAACGGGAAACAGCGGTTCGAAAACTTCAGGTCATCTTCGACCGTTCCAAACGTAGTGATGTTGTCAGATTGCGGAGAATCATTACCGCCGATAAGTCTGATGAGACAACGGATGACAGGGGTATCCTGTCTCAACGTCTAGGTTCGCATCTAGGGCCGTTTCTTGATTGCGCGAAACGGTATTATGAAGAGAGTAATGTGGCGGCGCACGGCGGATGGTACCCGACCCTTCCCGATCGTCTTCTAAAAGTGTGCGGGAAAAATCCACCCCACAAGGATAAGGTCGCTCACCTGATTGTGGGTCATCTGTTGGGTGTCGATTTGAATGCTGATGATATTCAGGATATTCATACTGATTTTCTTTCAAAAACGAAAGTCGAACGCCAATTTCTGATTAACCTCGCGGAAGCGAGTGCCAAGTTGATCAAGAAAATGGGTGCTGCGTTCCATGACCAGGCTTTGCGAGAAGAGGACTCGGAGTGGAAACGGTTGGAACCCAGATTCGCCCCGGCGGGCAAATGCCTGAAAGCCTATCTCGTTGAGCATTTTGGACTGGATCCTTATGCGGAGGATGCACGATTCGCCGACCCTTATGTGTGGAGTCAGCTTTATAATGTGTTAAAGGGTGATGTTCACGGATTCAGTAAAACCTGTCGGTGTTGTTCCGAAGACAACCGTTTCCGCAGTTCAACGTTTTGCAAAGATCATGGAGAGCCTGTTGCCCATGCCAAACGGTTGCCGTCAAACACCGATGAACCGTTTGACGGGGTTGTCGCCCGGTTATCCAAACGGGTGGGATATGAAGCGGCGCAGATGAAGGCGGATCAAATCGCGGCATGGATCGAAACGCAAGGAGACGACACCTGTTCCGAAATTGTCGTTCCCATCATTATCGAGGAGAACCGTTTCGAATTCACCTTGAATGTAATGGACATCAAAGGGACAGCATATCCGGTCACAGAGCAAAACAAAAAAAGATTGAAGGACATCCGTTCGCGCCAAGAGGAACTATGGGAAACGTCATGGCGAGAGAAGAATACACGAATTCGTGATGACGGAAAGGGGATTTGCCCGTATTGCGGCAAACCGGTATCTGTCGGGCAGATCGATCATATCCTCGCGCGGGCGTATTCGATTCAACGTTATGGAACGGTATTCAACTCCGAACCCAATCTGATCCTATCGCACTATAAATGCAACGTGGAAAAGTCGAATTCGGCCTATACGCTTCATGATCTCGCCCCCGTGTACCTGGAGAAGCAATTCGGCACAACCGATATCCATGACATTCAGGCGCACCTGATCGAAAACTATATGGCGTTGCGCAAGGGGAATCTCCGGTTGGCATCCGGTTTCGCGATGTTACCGGAAGATGCCCGGCAGACCGTTCGGCATTTGCTTTTCGCCGATGACTGTGCGTGCAAAAAAGAGCTGATCCGGGAACTGCGGCAGATTTGTAAAAGCCATGTAAACGGAACACAACGTTGGCTGGCCAAACAGTTCGGGGCGTCGTTACGCGCCGCTCTCGCGGATCGGGGGATTAACCTGCCGGTTTCCATTGAAGCCATTAAAATTGATGCGGAAGAGGCCAGTTACCTACGCAGTGTGTTGTCGGAACACTATTCCGAATATGCCAAACAGGAAGAACAACCCCTTTACAGCCACATCCTTGACGCCGCGATGGGGTTGACAATTTGGGCTGAGCAGCGTGACCAGTTAGGCGCAGGCGCGAAAGCCAGTGAAGAGGCTTGGGTCGATTGGGTGAAGCGCATGCTTCCAAAGACCTATCAAGCGGTTTCGGTTACGCGTAAAAAAAGTTATCAGAAAGATCGCCCTGAATCTCAGAGGATATTTAAAGATACCCTTTACGGGGACAAGTTTCTTCCCTTTGTCGTGACCAAGTCTCGTCAAGTGGGATTTGGATTCTCGCCTGGAAATGCCGTCTTTCTTGCGAAAAGCGGCGAAGGCCCCTCCCTCTATTTGCGGATTAAACCGTTCCTGCGGGCGGACAAAACGCCTCCGCCCGACTCGTTGGATGGTGTCTTCAGAAAGATTGAAACTGGCGGACGCCCCTTTATCTGCCCGTTCGATGCGGATAAGGTCCGAACTTTTCTGCACACGATCGCCCACGAGCCCTCGGCACCGGATAGCCTGAAAACCGCCGATCTCTTGGACGCACTCCATTACTCGACCCATAAGCAACCGGTTCAATCCGTCATGTGCGAGTACAAGAACAACAAGCCAGTGAAAATCCTCTCCCGGGACGCTGTCATCCAAAAGATAAAAGACGGTTGCACGTTAAAAATCAACGTAAGAGGCTTTAAAAAGGAACCCATTCAATATCCATCTTTTCAGAGATGGATGCGGATTATCAACTTGGAGTGCTTCAATGAGAAATGGGCGACGGCCACTTCAGCCAATGACCCCCTTTGGGAGCATAAGGAGTTGAGCAAATTCTTCAGTTCCACTCCACCGGGTTTAGCGCATGACCGGACACGCAAGGTCTTCTCGTTGCCGTTGCTGGAATCCCCATCGGGAGGTTTTCGGATTGGAAGGCGGAATCCCTTTGGTACCCGGACATGGCAGACCATTTCCGCACCCGCCGTTTATTCTGGATTCGCCGTAACTAGCGATGGCGTTAACTTCAGTACCCCCGTTGTTCAAACCAACCTGACTTCTCGGAACATCCATGGTTTTGGAGGGCGATTCGCGGAAACGGGCAATTATGTGCGTATGGATGCTTGGCGACAGATCACCTTGACCGATGAGGAAAAAACGCTTTTGAAACGGGTTTTCCTCGCTCCCGGAACAAATGAACGTATGTATGCCAAGGTTGAATTGTATCTCCATGCGGCGGAACAACTGCTGAGTGATGATGCTATCTCTGGCAACCTTAATTCACAACTTAAAGCGAAGATGAAGATACCTCCTTCCAGATGGGCATCCTTGCCGATTCTTTTACCTTTCAAATGCCGGGACAACAAACCCATTTCCATCTTGGCCCGCAGCGATGATTGTGTTGTCGCTAAATACAGTTTAAATGGATTCCCTGCAAGTCTGAAAAAACGTTACAATGAGGCATTCCGTTCGTAACAATGAGACATCTGGTCATCTGTGAATATGGGACGGCTTTGGGCGTGACGGGGGCACGGGTTACGGTAAAACAGAAAGGGGAGTTGATTGCGGAATACCCGTTGTCCCGTCTGCACACGATTACCATTGCGAAAGAGGGAGTCTCCCTTTCCAGTAATCTCATTCAGGAGGGGAGTTCACGCGGCATCCGCATTTTTATTCTGAATGGAATCGGTGAATGTGTGGCTGCGGTTTCCGGTATCCGGTCGCACGGTGTGGGCCAGACCCGCCGCCACCAGATTCTATTTCTTGAGGACGGGGTCTGTTCTGCGGAGCTTGCCATGCGCATTATGTATGGCAAATTGCGCAATCAGCGGGCAGTCATTTGCTATTTCGCTAAATCGGCGGCGCGGCAACAGAACGGCATTTCGGTGAAATTGACGGAGACCGCAGAACAACTTAAAGCTGCCGCCGACCAGATCGCCGCATATGCCCAATGCAAGGAGGATTGTCGAGCTTCACTTTTGGGAATAGAGGGTAGCGGCGCATCGCTCTATTGGCACTTATGGCCCGAAGTGGGACTGTTGCCGGAAAGCTTTTGCGGCCGCGAAGGACGTGGGAGTCCTGAACCGGTCAATGCGGCTTTAAATTACGGATACGCCATCCTCTCCTCCCGAATCTGGAATGCGATTCTCGTGGCGGGACTTGAACCATATCTGGGATTCTTCCATGTCGAACGACCTGGGAAGCCTTCGCTGGTTTTGGATCTCATTGAGGAGTATCGTGCATGGTGTGTCGATCGAATCATCATCAAAAACAGAACGTTACTGGCGAGAGCCAAAACGTTGACCCCATTAATCAAGAAACGGATCATTGATGAGGTCCAGAACTGTTTTGCCACCGAATATGCCTACAAGGGGAAACGCTTGAGTCTGGACAGTATTCTCCAGCGTCAGGTCTATCGGTTGGTCGGGCACTTTGCAGGGAATAAGAATTACAAACCCTATCTTTTCAAGTGGTGAAATGAAAGTCGGAGACCTTTATCAGGAAACCCTGGTTTGCTACGATGTCAAAAACAACAAAGCGAGAACCCGTCTGGCCGATTCGTTGAAAGATTTAGGCCTTTCCGGTATTCAAGAGTCTGTTTTCTGGGGCTATGTAACGCTGGCAGAAAGACGGGCCATCCACACGCTTTTCACAGAACTGTTGGACCCCGATACCGACCGAGCCTTTGCGATTCCCGTTGGAATTCGAAAACGGATTGGGGAGGGATGCGGGTTCGGTTACACGATTGAAAAGGATTTTCCGGTTTATCATGACTTTTCAACCCTATAGCGTTTCCGTTTCCCTGTTGCGGCAGTTCTGCTTCTGCCCGCGCATCCCCTATTTTCATATGGTTGCGAAGATCAATCCCGCAACGCCCTTGTGGGTCCAACAGGGAATTGATCATCATGCTCGTATTGAACGTTTGATGCGCCGTAGAACCTTGAGCCGATTCGGGATTAGCCATGCGGAAACCTGTTTTAATGTTAAACTCGTTTCTGAGCGCTATGCCCTGCATGGAACCGCTGATATGATTCTTGTGGGAGAGGATCAGGTCATTCCGGTTGAATTCAAAGAGCGGATGCCCAATTCCCAACGTGGTGTTATCACTCAACTGATGGCCTACGGTCTTTTGGCGGAAGAACAGTTCGGCAAACCGTTTCGACGGGCCATTGTTTTATTAGGGGAAAACGGTAAAATCATCACGTTTGAGAATGAGAAGAACCATTACGCGCTTTTTGAAGAGACCCGGAAACGTCTTATGGCGATCATTGGAAACGAATCCTTCCCCGACTCTGACTCGACAGCGTCAAAATGCGGTCAATGCGAATACATCAAGTACTGCAATGACCGGTTTTGAAAGGTGAAACATTCTAGGAGAAACATGAAAACAAAAAACCGCCACGCAAAGCGGAGGGCGGTTCAAACTTGATTTTAGATGATTTCAGCTTAACGGTTCTTTGACAAAACAGTTCGCAAAATCAATGAAAGTAGATTACTCCTAATTTTCTCAAAAAGCAACTATAAAAGCGCAATCTTTTGAGATTAGAAGTTTTTTGGGGGCGAAGACCGCAGAAAACCCTTTAAAAACAAGGGTCTCAATCACGGTTTCACAAAGAATGTCAAAGAACCAAACACTGAAACATTTTGTATTCTTCTTACGTGCAGACATACCAACCTGTTTCACAAAGAATGTCAAAGAACCAAACACTGAAACACAAGAAGAGCGCACGGAACTCCCCGTCCGTGTAGGTTTCACAAAGAATGTCAAAGAACCAAACACTGAAACTTCTCGATGCGGACCGTCACGCAGCAGTTGGACGAGTTTCACAAAGAATGTCAAAGAACCAAACACTGAAACTGGCCGGCACCGCCACCGTCACCAGCGGCGCATCGGTTTCACAAAGAATGTCAAAGAACCAAACACTGAAACAGCCGCTCACGCGGCGGCCGAGGCGGTCCTCCAGGTTTCACAAAGAATGTCAAAGAACCAAACACTGAAACCTGTCCCCCCCATTACAACACACCGCCGGCGGGTGGTTTCACAAAGAATGTCAAAGAACCAAACACTGAAACCCGTGTTTTACGTTCCGCTTGTCACTACGCTTGACGGTTTCACAAAGAATGTCAAAGAACCAAACACTGAAACCACGTTGAGGCGCTCGCACACCATATCGCGGGTGTAGGTTTCACAAAGAATGTCAAAGAACCAAACACTGAAACCAGTTTTACGCCGATCTCGGCGACCTTCTGAATCGGTTTCACAAAGAATGTCAAAGAACCAAACACTGAAACATGGAAGAGCGTTGGTAAACAAATCCTTATGCCATGCGTTTCACAAAGAATGTCAAAGAACCAAACACTGAAACTACGGTGGGAACAGTGCCAGCCGCCCGTTTCCCGTTTCACAAAGAATGTCAAAGAACCAAACACTGAAACCGGCGTGAGCCTGCGGAGGACGGAGAAATGCAAGAAGGTTTCACAAAGAATGTCAAAGAACCAAACACTGAAACCTGTATTAGCAGGCCGTCGGCGATTAGACTTGCTAGTTTCACAAAGAATGTCAAAGAACCAAACACTGAAACATCTGACCAGCGGCAGACATTGCACCTGCGGCCAAGTTTCACAAAGAATGTCAAAGAACCAAACACTGAAACTACCTATGGCAATGATGATGTTCGCTCCCTTCGGCCGTTTCACAAAGAATGTCAAAGAACCAAACACTGAAACTGGATCTACTACAACTCAAGGCGCAGTTCAAGGTGTTTCACAAAGAATGTCAAAGAACCAAACACTGAAACACCTGAAGCGGCTGCGCGTGAAGCCGTTCTCGCAAGTTTCACAAAGAATGTCAAAGAACCAAAAATTTAGTTTATAATAACATACATTCATCGTAGAGTCAATAATACACACTAGGCATCTGATTCAAATTTTTCAGCCCCGGGGGTGAAAGCGTGCATGGATTTCTGCGATTTTGGCCGTTGCGACATGGGTGTAGATTTGCGTCGTGGCAATGTTGGCGTGGCCTAGCATTTCCTGTATCGCCCGGAGTTGTGCGCCGTGGTCGAGCAGGTGGCTCGCGAAACAGTGCCGCAGCACATGCGGGGAGAGATGCTGGGCGATGCCGGACTCCACCGCGCGCTTCCCCAGCATCTTAAAAATCCCCTGGCGCGTGAAACCGCGGCCGAAGCGGGTCAGAAACACGGTCTGGGTTCGCCCGCCCTTTTTCAAAAGCGTCGGGCGGGCTTCGCAAAGGTACCGCTCCAGCCACTCCGCGGCGGTCCGCCCGATCGGCACCACCCGCTGTTTGCCGCCCTTGCCCTCGCACCGGATTAACCGTTCGGCCAGATTCAGATCCGGCAGGGAAAGCACGGCCAGTTCCGACACCCGCAAGCCGCAGGCGTACAAAGTCTCCAGCATCGCGCGGTCGCGGATTCCGGCGGCGTTGTCGCCGGGAATGGACTGCAGCAACTGACGGACATCCGCCTCGCTGACGATATGCGGCAACCGCCGACCGCGCGCGGGCGAGGCCACCAGAGAAGTGACATTGGACGGAACATCGCCGACGCTCTCCAGATATCCGAACAGCACCTTGATCGCGGCCAAACGCCGGATACGGGTGCCGACCGCAAACCCGCGCCGACGCAAATCAGACAGAAACGCCGCCACGTGGTCGCGGGTTACCTCGCGGAAACGGCCCAACCCTTTTTCGGACAAAAAGTCCGCGAACTGGCGAAGGTCGTTTTCATACGCCACGCGGGTATGCTCCGACAACCCCCGCTCATAGGCGAGGTAATCGAGGAATCTGCCAACCGCGGCGCGCATGACGGGACCTACTTCTTTTGCGGCACGGCCTTAATGCCGTTGGCGTCGAACCCCGCCTCGGCGATGGCGATTTCGATGTTCTTTTTCGCCACCTGCATCGAGTCGTAGGTTAGGGTCAGCCGGCCGCTGCCGAACGCCAGCGAATCTTTTTCTATGCCCGGCAGGGCGGTTACCGCCTTGCGAACCGCTTCAATGTCCGCTTGCGACGCCATCCCGGGCAGGTTAACGGTCATTTCCCGCTTGTCGGAGACCCGGCAACCGGCCGCCAGCAGCGCCGCCGCCGCCAAAAGTGTGAAAATCGCTTTCATGACGGGGAATTGTAACAAAAACCGCCGCCGCGATAAAGTACATTTTTTTATTTTTTCGAATTCGCCGGCGTTTTGCATTGACACCGCCCACAAAATGGGGTATATTTCCATGCTACTGATTGCGAAAGGCGTTTGTTGCGCCCGGCAGCGGTCGGTAAAGGTTTTGCTGGAGATTCCAAAAGGGGTCGTCTGATCCGCCGGACAGGCCGGCGGGTCGAGAAAATAGGCGGGTGCCTACGGTGTCGGGAAAGCCATGGATTCCGATTTCGCCAGCACAGAAAAGACATGGCATTGTGTACACAGAAGGACATAACAGATGGACATCTACGTTGGCAATCTTGCCTACTCGACTACTGATGAAGCTCTCAAGAGCGCTTTCGCGGTTTACGGCGAAGTGAGCGCGGCCCGGGTGGTTGTGGACCGCATGTCTGGCCGCTCCAAGGGTTTCGGATTCGTCGAGATGCCCGATAACGCTCAAGCCCAGGCGGCGATCGACGCCTTGAACGGCAAAGAGCTGGACGGGCGCGCGATCCGCGTGAACGAGTCTCAGCCGAAACCTCGCGAAGAGCGCCGCGGCGGATATGGCGGCGGCCGGGGATTTGGCGGCGGCCGCGGACCCGCAGGCGGGCGGCGTGAAACCCGTTGGTAGACCCCGAATAAAGGGCCGCTCCTGATCCAGGGGCGGCTTTTTTGGTTTTGTTACACGATGAAAGCTTTTGCCGCAGTTTTGGTTTGGTTCTCGTTCTTCCTTGGCGCACCGGCAGCAGTTCCCGGGCTCGGCGCGGCGATGCCGGTTTACTCCAAGGACGGGCGCATCGTGGTGCAGGCGCCGGCGGCGCGTGCAGCCTACCGTTTCCCGGTGATGATCTTCGCCGACCGGGTGAGGCAGTCGCTTACCCGCACCACCGGGCTGGAATTCACGGCAAACAACGGCCAGCTCGAAATCGCCGTCGGTTCGGCCACCAACCGCGAACAGACCGTCCGGGCTATCCATTTCCGGGATGCCGCCACGGGGGCGGTCAAGGAGCGCATCGAGCTTCCCGACCCCGAAGGCGCGGATCTGGCCAAGTTAAAAGAGGCGGTTTGCGAGTCCCTGCTCCGGATCTGGGTGGCCGACGCCCAGATTGACGCCCCGTCCGTACCCCCCGGCAAGCTCCCCGCCTGGCTGGCCGCCGGACTGGCCCACTATTCCGAGCGCGAGTCCAGACAGCCCGACCTGGACCGCACCCTGCTGCTGTGGTCGCACGCCTGTCTGCCGCCGGCCGCCGAACTGCTCGAGCTTGACTCGGCGGCGGCCTCGGCCGAACCCGCGGTGGCCGGGGCGCTGACCGGATGGCTGCTGGACAAAAAGAACGGCGTCTCCGCCCTGGAGCGGATGCTGCGGGCCGCCGCCGCAGGGCGCGAATGGGACGTGCGGGAAATCGCCGCGCACCTGGCGGGAAGTCCAGATCCCGCGGCCTTCGACGTCTGGCTCGACCGCAAAATGGACGACGCGCGGCGCACGGTAATCGTGCCCGGGCTGACCACCAAAGGAATGGTGCGCCGTTTTCGCTCATCGCTCTTGCTTTTCCCCGCCGTTTCTGATATCATAGACGCACCATTGTTTAACGGGGTTTCTTTTCAGGACGCGCTGCGGCATGCGTCCGACCCCGTTTACCGGGAAGCGGCGTTGCGGCAGGCCGGGCTGGTGAAACTCGCGGCGATGGGCCGAGATGGCACATTTCTTGCTGTTTCCAAGGCATACGAGGCTTTCCTGCTGGCCTTTGCGAAGGGCAGGAAACCGGGCGAACTGGTGAAACTGCTGTTGGCGGCGGACGACGCGCTGCGGGCGATGGAAGCGCAGACCGCGGACGGTGCGGAGTTGCGGCTGCCGCCGGAACCGGAGCCTTCGGGCAAAAAGAAAAAGCCGCGCAAGTAGGGTTTGTTGAGGATTTGCTGTGAAGAAAGAGGACCAAAAAACGCTGATCGGAAAGATCAACCCCGACGTGCTGGACTTTACGGTGGGTAAAGACCCGGTGCTGGACCTGGATTTGGCGGTGTGGGACTGCCTTGGCACCGCCGCCCACGTCACGATGCTCTCCAGAATGCGCGTCAAGCCCCCGGTTCTGACTACAGAAGAACGCAACCAAGTGGTGGCCGCGCTGTCGGACATCATCGCCGAGGCCAAGGCCGGGAAATTCACTATCACCGCCGCCGACCAGGACGTGCATCTGGCGGTGGAGCGGCGGCTGACCGAGCGGCTGGGCGATCTGGGCCGCAAAATCCACACCGGGCGCAGCCGCAACGACCAAGTCGCGGTGGACATCCGCCTCCACGTCAAAGACCAGCTGCTGGGGCTGACCGAAGAGGTCGCCAGTCTGGCCGAGGCCCTGGCCGCTTTCGGCAAACGGCACAAGATGCTGCCGATGGTGGGGCGCACGCACCTCCAGCCCGCGATGCCCAATTCCGTGGGCGTGTGGTCCACCGCTTACGCCGAATTGCTGCTGGACGACCTGCTGATGGTCGAGGCCGCCTACGTGTACAACGACCTCTGCCCGCTCGGCTCCGCCGCCGGTTACGGGGTGCCGTTGCCGCTGGACCGCCAGCTTACCGCCCGGCTGCTGGGGTTCGCCCGGCCGCACCACAATGTCATGCACGCCAGCAACGCCCGCGGCAAGGACGAGGCGTTCCTGCTGGCGGCCTGCTCGCAAATCATGATCAGCCTATCGCGGCTGGCGCAGGACCTGATTTTGTTCTCGATGCCGGAATTCGGCTATTTCGTGCTGCCGCGCGACCTTTGCACCGGCAGCAGCATCATGCCCCAAAAGTACAACCCCGACGTGCTGGAACTGATCCGCGCCAAAGCCGCGCTGGTGCAGGGTTACGCCGCCACGGCGAACACCCTGCTCACCGGAATGCCCGGCGGCTACAACCGGGATCTTCAGGACACCAAGGAGCTGTACATGGAGGGGTTGCGGGTAACCCGCGCGTCGCTGCGCATCATGCGCCTGCTCGTGGAGTCGCTCGAAGTCCGCCCGGACAAGCTGCGCGCCGGATTCATCCCCGGCGTGTTCGCCACCGACAAGGCGCTGGAGCTGGTGGCGGGCGGGATGCCCTTCCGGGAGGCGTACCAGTACGTGCGCTCGCATTTGGACGACCTTGAGTCCGCCGACCCGGACGCGGCGGTCGCCGCCAAGACCCACGAAGGCGCCACCGGGGGGCTGTGCTTCTGTTTCTACCGCGACAAGATCAAACAGGTCCGCCAATGGGCCAGAGAACGTCGCAGATTCACCGAAAAGGCTTTCGAAAAGCTGATGCGGCCGGTTGCCGCACCGGCCAAAAACCGTTGATTTTTATCTGTTAACCAAAGGAGATGAACAAATGACGAAGAAATTAACCGCCGGTCTAGTGGCCGGTATGGCAACGGTAGGCAGCGCCTTCGCGCAGGCAGCGGCGGAAGCCGCGCCCGCCGCCGCAAAAGCGAGCGCCTCGGCAATGTCCCTGCGCCAGGCGTGGGAATACGGCGGCTGGATCATGTGGGTGCTGGGCGCGGTATCGATTTTCGCCCTGGCGATGGTCTTTTATTTCATGACCACGCTACGCTCCAGCGCCATCGTCCCGCACGCGCTGCTGGCCGACATCCTGGCCAAAATCCGCGGCAACGAGGTCAACGAAGCCCGGCGGCTATGCGACCGCCAGCCCTGCCCGCTCGCTTCGGTGGTGCTGGCCGCGCTCGACTGCCTGCGCAACGTGCCACAGTGCGACGTCTCCTTGCTGCGTGACGCCGCCGAGTCCGAGGGCGCCCGCCAGGCCGAAAGCATCCAGGGGCAGACCGAATTCCTGCTCGACATCGCCACCATCGCCCCGCTGCTGGGCCTGCTCGGCACGGTGCTGGGAATGCTCACCGCTTTCGGATCGGTCGCCACCGACGTCGCCAGCGCCAAGCCCGTGGTGCTGGCCACCGGCGTGTCCCAAGCCATCGTGACCACCATCTTCGGTTTGTTCGTGGCCATCCCCTGCATGGCGTTCTACGCCTGGTTCCGGCGCCGCGCCGCCCGCCAGATATCCAACCTTGAGGCGGCGGCTTCGGAAGTCGTCACCGCGCTCATCGGCATCGGCAGCGGCCAGGCCTCCTTCATCGACAGGAAATAACCCATGAATTTCCGCAAAAAAAGCAAAGGCGCGCTCCCGACGTTCCAGATGACGGCAATGATGGACATCGTGTTCCTGCTGCTCTGTTTCTTCGTGACGACCTCGGTTTTCTCCCAATGGGAGTATGAGGTGGCCATCACCCTGCCCTCCGCGCAGAGCGGCAAGGTGCCGGACCGCCTGCCCGGCGAAATCATCATCAACATTACCGACGACGGCCGGGTCTCGGTGAACCAGCAGAACCTCACGCTCGACGTGCTGAAGGAGCGCCTGAAGAAATTGGCGTCTTTCTACCCCGGCCAGCCGGTGGTGCTGCGGGCCGACAAGGCAACCCCTTACGAAAAACTCATGAAGGTCATCGACACCTGCCGCCAGGCGGACATTTGGAACTTCTCGATGGCCACCAAAGAAGCGGAAGAAAAATGAAGCATCGGTTTTTGGCGCTTTGGCTTGGTATTGCCGCCGGCGCGGTGTGTGCCGACTCCGTTGAACTGCAGGACCGTCTGCAACTGGCCGACGGCCTGTTCCGGCGGAGTCTGTTCGACCTTGCCGCCAAGGAGTACGCCGCGATTGCCGAGATGCCGAACCTGCAGGGGTTGGACAATGTTTTGTTCCGGTTGGCGGAGTGCCAGCGGCGGCAAAAACAAAACGAGGCCGCCGCCGCCACCTACGCCAAACTGATTGAAAAATTCCCCGACAGTACCCATATCCACCGCGCCCGACTTCAGGCCGCGCTGTTGGCGGACGCCGCCAAGGCGACCGGACTGCTGGAGCCGCTCACCGCCGAGGACATCCCGGCCGATGTCCGCCAAGCCGCGCTGTACCACCTTGGGCAGGCATACGACCAGTCGGGGCGTTCCGCCGACGCGCTCGCCTGCTTCCTTAAGCTCGCCCAAGCCTACCCGGACAGCGAATACGCCTTTTACTGCGGATTGAAAACCGCTTGGCTGCTCTCAAAAACCGGCAAGCCCGAGCAGCGTCGGCAGGCGATGGGGATGTACCTTGAACTGTTCCACCAGAAAAAGGACGACCGGGTGGCGGAAGAGGCCATCTATTTCGCCGCCATGCTGGCGATGGAGGACGAACGCTACGAGGAGAGCGCCAAGCTGTTCAAAAGCCTCCAGACCCGTTTCCCGAATTCCGCCAAACTGGCCGCCAGCACGCTTTCCGCCGCCTGGGCGAATTACTACGCCGGCCAGTTCCAGTCGGCGGTCAACCTTTTGGACGGCGTGCTGAAAAACAAAGACGCCGCCGCCCGCGACGAGATGCTGTACCTGCGGGCCAACTCGCTGCGCCAGCTGGCAAAAAGCGAGGAGGCGGTTGCCGCCTACCGCCAGCTGATCGCGGAGTATCCGGAGAGCGGGCGGGTTCCCGCCGCCTGGTTCGAGGCGGTCTGCACCCTGTACTCCGCCGGTAAATACCCCGAGGTGCTGAAACTGGCCGGGGAGCGCGTCCCGGACGCCAAAGACGCCGACCGGCTCTACTGGATGTGCGCCGAGGCGGCGCTGGACACCGGCAAGACCGACGAAGGGATCCACTACTGCAAGACACTGGTGGAGAAATGCCCCCAGAGCCAGTTCGCCAAAAACGCGCTTTACCGGTTGGGCTGGCTGTTGAACAAGCAGGAGGCGTGGGAATCCGCCGCCTCGTGGTACCGCCAGGTGGTGCAGAAATTCCCCAACGACCCGCTGGCCCCCAAGGCCCTTTATTCTGCCGGGCTCTGCCACTCCCGGCTTGGCCAGCGCGAGACGGCGCTGAAAGACTGGACCGATCTGCTGACCCGTTATCCCGATTGCGAGGAAGCCGCGGAAACCCTTTACCAGAAAGCGATGGAAGAGGTGCGCGGCAAGGATTACCGTGCCGCCGGGGCGACGCTCGACGAGCGGATCCGGCGTTTCCCCAAAGCAGACCGTCAGGCCGATGTGCTATACTGGCGGGCACTGGTTTACCGTCAGCTTGACGATGCCGCCGAGGCGGAAAAAAACTTTCGGGCCTGCCTGGCCGCCAACCCCTCCAAAGAGCTGGAGCGCGAATCGCAACTGTACCTGGGGGTAATCCTCCACGAACGGGGGAAAGAACAGGATGCCGCCGCGATGTTCCTGAAACTCCTGGACTCGCCGATTTCGGAGAAAATCGGGGAAGAGCGTCTGGCGTGGCTCTCGTCCTTCCTGTTCGAACAGAAACAACTGGACGGAGCCGCCAAAGCGGCCAAAATTCTGATCGACCTGAAACCCGACAAAGGGTGGCAACAGGCGGGCTGGACGCTGGCCGGACGCGTTTACCGCGAGAAAGGCGAGCGCGACGCCGCAATCGGCGCGTTTGAAAAAGCGGTCCAGACCGGAGCCAACACCACTTACGCGGCGGAAGCTTCGCTGCGGCTGGGCGAGCTGCTTTCGGACTCCGGTAAGTTCGACGCGGCTGCGGAACATTTGGAAAACGCCGCGAAACTGGCCGCCGCGCCGGAGAAAACCGCGTTGCGAGCCCGGGCCTATCTGGCGTTGGCCCAGAACGCCGAGCGGCAGGGCAAGGACGAGGCCGCGTTGCGCTACTACATGAGCGTGGGACTGCTGTTCGACAATGCCGAGCTGGTGCCGAAAGCATTGCGCAAAGCAGCGGAATTGCTGGACAAACTGGGCCGCAAGGAAGATGCCGAGCGGACCCGCGAAGAGCTTAAGACCAGATATCCGGACGCGGCGGCGTTTCGGAGCAACACGGACGCAAACGCCACGGCAATGCTGCGGTCAGACCGGACGCAAGAATCCGGATCCGGTAGCCGGAGCGTTCTCGCCGGCGCATCAAACGAAAGGGGCGTTTAAATGGCCGCATACAACTCTCCATACCGCGAGCGGCATTGGACTCTCGCCGTGGTGGCGGTGGCGGTTTCCGCCATCCTGCACGTGGTGGTGCTGATTTTCTGCGGCGACTGGGCGATCAGCCGCGCCACCGGCATGAAAAACCGGATGTTGGAGTTTCTGGGCATCGACCGGGTTCCGCCGATGCGAGTGGAAACCATGCACGCCGACCCGATGCGTTTCGCCAAGAAAGTCCAGGGGGAGATGGACGCCCCCAGCCGCGGCCCGATCGATGCCAGCGACCAGGTGGATACGCTCCGCCAGTCCACCCCGCCCGCCCTCACCGTGCCGCCGTCGATTCCGCAGGAAGCCATGGCCCCCGGCGTGCCAGTGCAGACCGAAACCGTGCCTGAAAAAATCGATGCCACCCCGTGGATGCCGCGGCAGGAGATCCAGGAGATTTACGACCGCTCCGTGCGCGACGAGGTCGCCGCTTTGCCGCGGCGCGAGATTCCCGCCGTCGAACGGGTCGACAAAGCCCCGGACATCGTCCCCGCCATCGAGCTGGCCGGACGGAAGTTCGGAAAAGACCCGGAGATTCCCAAGGCTGCCGAGTCGGCGGAAATATACGACACCCAAATCAGCAAGGGAACCTTCGCGATGCCCGTTCCCACGCCCCCGGCGGATGCCGCCAATCTGGCGGCCGCGCTGACCGGCGAAAAGTTCGCCGACAAGACCGGCGACAAAATCGGCAAAGTTTCCGAAGGTACGCCGGCCGGAACCAAAGAGGGAAGCGACACCCCGGCGAAAACGGAAACCGAGCCCAAATCCGACACCCCGCCCGAAGTCCCGGCGGACCCGTCGGAACGCCAAGCCCGCACCGCCCAGCGCGAGATCGCCCAGCTTCAGGAAAATGTCGGCTATGTCCCCATCGACAATTTGCTGCTGGTCGGCATGGAGACCTTCAAAGACCCTGACGAGCCGGGCAAAACCTATTTCCGCATCGGTGTCCAACCCAACGGCAAAAAGCCGATACCGGTGATTGCCAAGGACATCGTCTTTGCGCAAGACGTTTCCGGCTCGATGGGCAGAGAACGCATGGTATTCTGCCGCCGGGCTTTGGATTCCGCGCTCAAGACGCTGAACGCCGGCGACCGTTTCAACATCGTGGCGTTCCGGGATGCGTTCGAGTTCTGTTTCCCGGATTGGGCGGCGGCCACCGCCGACAATCTCCGTAAAGGCTCGCAGTTCGTCGCCGCATTGCAGGCGCACGGCAACACCGACGTGTTCGGTTCCCTGAAATCCATCATGCAACTACCGCGCGACCCGCGCCGGCCGATGATCGTCTTTGTGGTTACCGACGGCAAACCCACCACGGGTCTGGTGGAGAACGCCAAGATCATCGGCGAATTCTCCGCGCTGAACAACGGCATGGTCTCGATTTACATGTACGGCACAGTCGGCGACGCCAACGCCTACTTAATGGATATGCTGACCTATTGCAACCGCGGCGGTTTTACGGCGTTCAACGGCGACCGCTGGGGCATCCCCGAAGACATGGCCAAGCAGTACGACAGCATCCGCAACCCGATAATGAGCGATATAACGGTGGTGTTCGACGCCGCCTCCAAAGCCGAGGTTTACCCGCGCAACACCACCAACCTCTACAAGGACCGGCAGCTGGAAATTTGCGGCGTCTGCCCGGACACCACCGAAGAGCTGGTGTTCCAGGTGCGAGGTCTGGCGGCGGAAAAGGGATACGACTCGATTTTCCGCATCAACCTTGCCCGGCACGGCAAGGCGGCTACCGCCAAAGTCAAATCTCGCTGGGCGCAACAAAAGATGTACCATCTGGTGGGAGAATTCGCCCGAACCAAAGAACCGGGTCTGTTGGCTGAAATGCAGGAACTTAACCGTAAGTACGGCGTTGCCATTCCATACGAAAAGGAGATGAAGTAGTGCTGCATGACCACCTTGCACCTCGTTTATGAAAACGGGCAGTTCCACATCTGTTCCGAGACCAGCGGCAATGCGAGATCGGCGTTTAAACCGTCCGGCGGCTCGTTTCTGGAGCTTTTGAGCCGCTGCGGCGAACGGCGGGTGGAAAACGGGGTGTTCGCCGACGATTCGATGCTGCAGGCCAACTTGGTGCTGCGCCGCGTCGGCGAATTGGTGGCTCAGGGACGTTTCCTGCCGGGGATCGAGGAACAGGATGACGGTATATGGACCGCGCGCTGGCGCCCGCTGGACCGTTCTCAGGTTTCCGCGCTCGCCCCGAAAATCGAGGCGCGGTTGCTGGAGTGCGTTACCGACGCTTTGGTAAGGGCCAGCGTGGTAACCACCCTTTCGGACGCACAGGCCCGCAACGGCCATTTCTACAGCGCCCACGACGCCTGGTTTGCCGCCCTGCGCGGCGAATCACCGGTAATCCGCTGGAAAGAAACCGCCGACCTGCGCAAACTCCGCGACGAGATTGAAGTCTGGAATTATCCGGTCACCTGGCAGCAGCAAACCAGCAACACCCTGCGGTTCGAACTGTCGCCGCCGGATTGCGGCGAGGAGTCCTGGCCGCTTAAAATCCAAATCAGCGGCAGCAACGGATTGACCCCTTTCCCGGCCGATTTGTCGAACTCTCCCCTGCCCCGCGAGCTTTTGCTGGCGCTCGGGCAGGCGGTTACGTTCTTTCCGCCGCTGGCCACCGCCGCCGGTTATGACGGCCGGCTGGAGTGCCGCCTTTCCCGCGACGAAGCGTATGTTTTTCTGGTCTCCGCCGCCCAGACGCTCAACTACGCCGGTTACGAGGCGGCGGCGGCAGACACCATCGACCTCACCAACCATTCCGTCGAATGGGTACTGGAGGGCGGTGATACCGCCGACAATACGCCGGACCTCGACGCCGCGCTGCCGGTGCGCTGGAGTCTCACGATTGACGGGCAGCCGCTGTCCCGCGATGAACTGTCAATGCTGATGAACTCTAATTCGCCGTTGATCAGTCTTCGCGGGCGGTGGATAATGGCCGACCTGAAGAAACTTCGCGACGCGCTGCGCAGCGCGGTCCGCCGGACCGACGACAAACTCACCGCCCGCGAAATTATACGTTACGCTTTCGGCATTTCCGACCGCAACGGCCTGGCGGTCTCCACGGTCCGCTGCGGCGGCTGGCTGCAACCGCTCATCCGCCAACTGGAAGGCCGCGAGGATTTCTCCGAATTGGAACCCCCGGCCGGTTTCACCGGAACCCTCCGCCCCTACCAGTTGCGGGGCTACAGCTGGCTCGCCTTTTTGCGGGCCTGGGGCTTTGGCGCATGTCTGGCCGATGACATGGGGTTGGGTAAAACCATTCAGGCGCTGGCGTTCCTGCTGCACGAAAAGGCGAAGGGCGAGACCCGTCCGGTGCTGCTGGTGGCCCCCATGTCGGTATTGGGCAACTGGGAGCGCGAGGCGGCGCGGTTCGCCCCCGGCCTGCGCTGCCGGCTCCACCATGGCGCCAACCGTCAACGGGGCGATGAGCTGTTGGCGGCGGCGGGAAAAACCGACGTGGTGCTGACCAGCTACGCCTTGCTGCACCGCGACTACACCGAGTTGCGCCGGATAAAATGGGCGGGGATTCTACTGGACGAGGCCCAGAACATCAAGAATCCCGACACCCGCCAATCCCGCGCCGCCCGTGCGCTGGACGCCGACTACCGTATTGCGCTCACCGGCACCCCGATGGAGAACAACGTGGGCGACATCTGGTCGATTCTGGATTTCCTAAACCCGGGGATATTGGGCCCGCGCAACCAGTTCCGGCAGAACTTCTTCATCCCGATCCAGACCGGCACCGATCCCGACGCGCGTTTGCGGCTCCGGAGGATCTCCTCGCCGTTCATTCTGCGCCGGCTGAAAACCGACCGGCGGATTGTCGCCGATCTGCCGGAAAAGCTGGAAAGCAAGGTTTACTGCACGCTCACCCCGGAGCAATCCCGGATGTACCGCGAAGTGCTGGAATCTTTCGACCGGGACTTGGACGCCGCAGAAGGCAACAGCCGCCGCGGGTTGATTTTCGGAGTGCTGACCCGGCTGAAACAGATCTGCAACCATCCCGAAAACTATTTGGGCGGGAACTTCGCGGAAGCGGAGCGGAGCGGCAAACTCACCCGGCTGGAAGAGATGCTGGAGGAAGTGTTCTCGGAGGGAGAGTCCGCGCTGGTTTTCACGCAATACGCGGAAATGGGCAGTCTGCTCCAAGGGTACCTGAGCCGCGCCTTTGCGGTCGAAATGCCGTTCCTTTACGGCGCGGTCTCGCGCCCGGCGCGCGACAAAATGGTGGCGGATTTCCAGAAGGGCGGCAAGCCCCGTGCCTTCATACTTTCGCTCAAGGCCGGCGGCATCGGGTTGAACTTGACCCGCGCCACGCACGTCTTCCATTTCGACCGCTGGTGGAATCCGGCGGTAGAAGAGCAAGCCACCGACCGCGCTTTCCGAATCGGCCAGACCAGGCGGGTGATGGTGCACAAATTTATCTGCGGCGGTACGCTGGAGGAGAAAATCGACCGGATGATCAGCGACAAAACCGCGCTTTCAACCGAAATCGTAGGCAGCGGGGAACAGTTCCTGACCGAGCTGTCCAACGAAAGGCTGCGCGAAATCCTGCAACTGGATTAACGCCGGCCGTTTTAGCCGCCGCGCACCTTTGCGACCGACGAGACCTTTGCGTCTGAAAACCGGGAATGCAAACGGGGATAACGTTAACCGTGAAGAACGTGCAGAGTGTGCAGAACCGCCGCGGCTCCGCGCGAGCAAATCAATCCGCTTTGCGTTGCACGATTCGCGGATACGCCACCAAAATTTTTGGAATTGCTGTTTTGTATTGCAAAGCCTCCGCCAATGTAGTATTATGTTGTTTTGTTTAGGGCGAGAAGCGTTCTTGTTTTTCGTTCTGACAAATAAAGCGCTTTTAAAGCGGACAGTTTCGTTCCAGTGAAACGACCAAAATTCATGAATCGAAACGATATGTCTGGCGGAAAAGCGTCTGGGACACTCCCAGGCGTGTTTCTTCTTTTCATGTCTTCGATTCGGGCTTTGGTCGGCCTCACTGGAGGGTACGGGAAGGTAAAAACACGCCTCTTTTTTATCCTTCCCTTTGCAGTGAGGCAAAAGCGGCAAGGAGACATGCAATGAAAACCCCGTTTTTATTTAAATTAATCGCCATAATGATTCTACCCGTTGCCCTAGAAGCGACAGCAGACCCTATAATGGGTGAAACAAACGCACCGCCAGAAAAACCGGCAACCGAAATTCAGGCAGCGCCTGGCGCGATATTATGGGTTTGGAAAGGTAAGGAAACCTCCGAACCAGAAATCACAGCCGTCGTTGACAAACAGAAAACCTTTATTGCGAGCAATGCGGATAATGATCCAGGCGTGCAGCAACTTAATAGCATGACATTACGCTGGCAAGGGATCCTAAACCTTGAAGCAGGTATCTATACTTTTAATTTCATGAGCAATGATACCGACAAAGAAGGATTTATCCGCATAAAAGTCAACGGCAAAGAGGTGTTTGTTGCTGAAGGGGCAGGGAATGCGACCAAATCAGTCAATCTAGACCTTCCAGGCGCGGTCAATGTCGAGATTACGATGTTTGAGAAGCGTCAAAATTTGCGCATGAGAGGGGCGGCGAAGGTGACCATCCGCTATAAGAAAAACGGCGCAATCGGTTGGCAAGGGACGGTTACTCCTGAAAATTTGCTGCATATCGTGAAATAAGTTTGCTATTGGTACAAATCCGTGTGGGTGCGCGTCAATTGTGTTGCCGAGTTTTGACAAAGGCAAGTAAGCATGCACCATCCGAAAATGGTTCACGAGCTGTGTATACTGAGGAGTAGAAGAAATGGCTAAATGCGGTCTGGCCTTTTGGCGTCTTCGCGTCGGCATTGCGTTGACGGTGGCTATATTCAGCGGATGCGATCACCAAGGTGAGGTGGAAAAGCTCATAAATAACAAGTATCCAGAGATGCAGGATGGCGGCCGGATGAAGTTTACTGAATACAAAGAATCCCACACCACAGATTGGGCGGTACGAATCTTCCATGCCCATGGAAAGGTGACGTGGAAGGAACCGTGGTTTTTAATTACCTCCAACACTTTTGCAGCGGCGGATGGATTGCCAGAGATCAAAATTGCGGAGCTGTACAAACCCGTCAACAGCGGTGTCGTGTTTAGTGCGGTATTTTACCGCGGTCGCACGGACAGCAAACCGCAAGTAACATTGCAGCTTCCTAGCGGCGAGTATTTTACGGCATCCGGTTTGGCAAAGAAATATCCTAATTGTTGCGTGGCCTTGCCGGGCGGGAGAACGGTCGGGGCAAAAATTGACACCTCTCTTTGTAAAAAGAAACGAGATGAGGCAATCTCAAAAGGTGATGAATACACAAAAAGGGTTGAACAGGCAGTAAAAGATAATACTCCCGAATCGGAAAAGCTTTCGGAAGTCAAGTATAAGAATCTAAACAAGAAGGGCCTTGAGGATCACGGAACAAAATGCCGTGATTTAAAGCAAACCATCGATAAAGCGTTCGAAGGCAGTGAAGATATTAAGCGAAAACTTAGTTACTTCAAAAATTTCCCGCTAGAGAAAATGGGGCAGGATGATGCCGCCAAATGCCTTTCCGAGGTCAAGGATGCCGAGTTCAAACTATCGAATATGGTGAAGTCTGTCGATAAACTGATTAGGGAGGTTGAGAGCGAACAATTATTGCGCCAACTAAAAGGAATAACGGATATTGGTATTCCGCAGTCAACACAAACAGGGGAACCGCCTAATCAGGAAAATGGCAAAGTAACCATTCCTGTGCCACAAAGGCCAGCCGGTGCGCTGCCCCCCGACCCGCCAAAGTCTGTTAGAAATCTACCGAAAGGTAGTGATGCGGGTAAGCCGTTCAACATGGGGGGAATCAATATTAAGGTACGGGGCGACGACTAATGATAGGTTCCGGTGGGGATGGATTAGCCATGAAAAAGAAAGAAAAGAGTGCGTTGTTCACAAAAGAGACGTTGGCCGGTATATTCCAATGGAATGCCCTGAAAGGCGTAGTGATTGCTGCGACGAAGGGCGAAAACTGGCGAAAGGCCTTTTCCGGAGAGTCTTTGAAACATTTCTTTGGCCCGGATTGGACATCCGTCTTCCATTTCCTCGGAGTGGCGGCAATTGTAACGTGCTGCATAATGTGCCACCGGAACGGGGTTTCCGGCGGCAAGACCGTGGCACTTGGCGCGTTCGTATATTTCAACGTTTTTGTGACGGTTTGCGTAGCGAGGAATTCCGATGAGTTTGAGTGGCCCAAAACACTTTTCTCGTTGTTGACACTTTGGGTGTTGGCGATTCCGACCGGAATCATCTTCGCATCGCTGGGTCGCGGGTTTGAAACTATGATCAGCACTTTTGCGGGAACGGGGGTTTTTGCCGTGCCGCTGATGCTTATCGATGGCGAACTCAGGAATAGAATAGTCAAACCTATTATTAGTTATGCGTTGGGACTTTTAGGGAACGCGTTTTCCGGAGACAGCATAGAAGATTTGGCTGTTAGCGTTTTAATAAACTTTTTGGGAATAATATTGTTGCTCGTTATTCTGCTGTGCTCTGGTGGCATAGTTCTGGTGTTCCAATACGCCGGGCGCGCCATTGGCTTGGCCTCTGCGACCGGAGGACGCTTCGCGCGGCGGGAGGCACCTATACCGGAAGAGACCGGGTTTGGTGATGAAGAAGAAGTGTCTAACGCAATTAATACTACAGAAGCATCGGTTGAGCATACGTTAGCTTTCAATACGAAGGAAGCGCTCGGCGCTGTTGATACCACAAAAGTGGCAGTTGGGCCAACGGCAGCTTCCGATGCGGACGAAGCGCTCGGCGCGGTTGATACTACAGAAGCATCGGTTGAGCATACGTTAGCTTTCAATACGAAGGAAGCGCTCGGCGCTGTTGATACCACAAAAGTGGCAGTTGGGCCAACGGCGGCTTCCAAGCCCGTAACTCAAACTTGGGCACCGCCTACCGGACGGCATGAAGTGGATGGAATTCTATGGGAAGACATAGACTGAAGATGGGGGTAATAACAGTATGAACATGATGGTGAGACAGTCCGACCTGCAGAATAACAATCTAATTCAATTGTTGGAAGTGGTTGATTCGGTAACCAGCCGCGGGTATCTGATGCGGTGCGACAACAGCAAAGTCGCTCCATTCGGAACAGACGAGGCGCTGGAGAAAAACCTGCATCAGATGTCTTTATTCCGGCTTACTCGTTTGGTGTTCGCCGAAGGAGAAAGACCGTCAGAGAAACTTAAATCCTTTTTCTTAGCGATGTCGGGCCTGAAGCAGAATCCTTCCGTTTTCTTCATTTTACAAAACCGTAAGGTGGAAATAACGCGGACATTCAGCAAAAAGGCAGACACGGATGGTGGTGCCAAATTCGATTTTTCGCTCTACATTGGGGCCAAACCGCAAGGGACAGACCAATCTGACTGGGATGACTGGGGTGTCGGCTCGGTACAAGAAGCTCTTGATGCGGCGTTTTGCGGGACTTTCCCAGGAAGCCAGACGGGCGACCCGTTGGAACCGAAAGTCATTAAGTCGATCATGCGGGCAGCTGGTGGCGATGGCAATGTTGACATCTTTTGCGTGACGGCCCAGCCTTCGGTCAAACGGGATACGGACGAACAGACGGTGGAGATAGGGCTGGAACATTTCATTGATGTGATGCGCGATAGCGAGTACACGGCGGTGCTGCTCGCCCAACCGGTCGCCAAGGAAGTTGTTGAAAACCGTCGGCGCGACCTAGAGAACCTCTACTCCAAGCTCTCGCTCTTCCAAAAGGTGACAGTGGCTTTCGGTACTAACGAAAGCAGAACCGTGGGTACAAATATCTCTAAAGCTCTTGGGACTTCCAAGAGTATCGGCAAAAGCTTCACCACAACCCGGAGTGAAAGCCAGTCTGTAAGCAGCGGCGGCGGCAGCAGCTCCTCCTCCAACAGCAATGGCAGTTCTTCGGGAAGCAGCTCCTCGTGGAACCGCACCGAAACAATTGGGACGTCTGAATCCGAAGGGACTACCTGGAATATCGGCGAAAACGTTACCGACACGAGCGGTAGCCACGAAGACACCACCCACGGCAGTTCCGCGACCCAGACCGTAGAGGCGCAAAACAAGGCAGTGGTTGATCTGATGGCGAAACTGGACGACGCACTCAAGCGCATGGACGACGCAGAAACCTATGGCATGTGGGAATCTGCGGCATATTTCCTGTCTGGCACCTTCAGGGACGCTTCGTTTGCGGCAAGCACCTTCAAGTCGTTGGTGATTGGCGACGATTCTTCTGGTACCAGAAGTCACACCATCCATTGGGATCGTCGTAACTGCGATCGCGAGTGCCAAAAAGGGCTTCTCAACTGGATATTGGGTGGCGAACACCCGATGATCATCGAATCGAACACCCGCGGGTTCGAGAGCGTAATGCCAACTAATCTAGTTAGTGGCAAGGATTTGCCATACCTATTCCGGTTGCCGCAGAAATCAGTACCGGGCATTGCGGTGGAGACCATCGCCGCTTTCGAGCGATCCGTTGCGCGCAGAGGTACCGCGCCGGACGCCAAACAGCCGATTCGACTCGGACACATCTGCCACATGAACCAGAAAGAGCTGCCGCTGGAGATTGACCTAGAGGATTTCACAAAGCACGTCTTCGTTACCGGATCAACAGGTTGCGGCAAATCCAACACCACCGAGTTGCTGTTGCAACGCTGCATCGAGACGGACCGGCTATGGAAAGCGCAAAACAAAGACGACGGGCATGGAGGAAGGCGGAAACTGCGCTTCTTGGTTATTGAACCGGCAAAAGGAGAATACAAGAAAGCATTCAAGAATGCAGTGGACAGTGACGACAACAGTATAAACATTTTCACCACCGACCCGTTATGCGAAAGGCTGCTGCGGATTAATCCTTTTGCTTTTACTAAAGGGATTCACGTTTTAGAGCATGTGGACCGATTGCTTGGCATCTTCAGCGCCTGCTGGGAGCTGACCGCCGCCATGCCAGCCATTCTCAAGAAAGGGGTAGAACAGTCTTACCAGAGAATCGGCTGGGACTTGGCGAACTCGTACTATGTTGAGGCGGGTGAGCCACGCTACCCAACCTTCTCCGATTTGGTTACCACTCTTCGCGAGATTATCGCCACGTCTGACTACTCCGCCGAGGCAAAGGGGAACTACACCGGTGCGCTGGTGACACGCGTGGAGTCCCTGACCGCCGGAGTGTTGAGGCAGATATTCTGCAGCGGTATGGACTTGGACGGCGAAGAACTCTTTGACCGAAATACGATTGTCGATCTTTCTAGGCTAGGATCGTCAGAAACCAAGGCTTTGCTGATGGGAGTTCTGGTGATGCAGTTGACAGAGTGGCGACAGGCCAAGTCCGTGGGAACAAATCTGCCGCTCCGTCATGTGACGGTGATTGAGGAGGCGCACAACTTGTTGCGACGCCAAAACGGCGGCAATTCTGAGTTGGTCAAAAAATCGGTGGAATCGATTTCCAACGCCATCGCTGAGGTGCGCACTTACGGAGAGGGTTTCATAATAGTTGACCAGTCGCCTGGCGCAGTGGATGTTTCGGCAATCAAGAACACCAACACAAAGATCGTGATGCGTTTGCCAGACCGTAACGATTGCGAGACTGCCGCCGGCGCTATGGGGCTTGACGAGTTCCAAACCGCGGAGATTGCCAAACTGCCAACCGCATTCGCGGTAGTTATGCAAAACTCCTGGACATCCGCCGTGCTTTGCTGGATCGGAAAAAGCAATCCACCGCAAGGGCAAGAGGAGTTGACCGATCCAGATGCCAACCGCGAAGCGCGGGCGCGTCTAGCCTTGAAGTGCGGTGAAGTCGGCGCGGCCCGCGCCAGGTGGTTCAAGGAAATCGGCAATTCCGTACCGTCCTCCGGGCAAGCCGTTCCGGCATTGCCAGACACAGCGGATATTGAAGCGGAGGTCGAGCGGCTGGAGCATATCGGGCCGATGCGCAAACTGGAGTTGCGCGAAACTATTGCCTATTGCAATAAGAAGTGGCGAGCCGATAAGCAGCGTAATGAAATTGGCAATCTCGTGGAGTTTGGAATGCTCGCCATTAACTTGTTGGGATGCTGGGACTGCTGGCGGGGCGTAGAAAACCAGGCTGAACTTAAGGCTAAACTTAAGAAATACTTGCCGGTTGAGATGTCCAATGATATGTTATTGGATCTTGCCCGCTGTATTCGAAAGGCATTCGGCAAAAGGATTGTGCTTTTTGGCGGAACAAACGCAGACAAGAATGCGTTTATTGAGGCTATGCGCCCAAAACAGCCGTCCATCAATGCATCCACTAGCAACTAACCACTATCAATCTTTTGAAAAGCCATGACCGAATCACGTTATATCATTTACATTGACGTATTTAGTGACCCGCCCGAACCGATGAGGCTCTACATCGACGGAAGGTCTCAACGTGAAGGTAACGACCTTAATCGCGAGCTGTCCAAATCCCTGCTTGATCTTAACTGGAGTAATTTCTGGAACAGGGTGCCGATGCTAAACAATGTTCATGGTGTCCGTAAGGTCGTAAGAGTTGAGGGTAGCGAATTCGGCAAAAGGCTATTCAAGGCGATTGCGGGATATCTTGCCACCGATATCGGGAAAGAGGAGGAATACGGCTTCGTCTGCGATGCCGACGAAAACGTCGAGCTGCCGTTAAAGACCATCAACATTCCGCTCGACGAAAGAGAACGCCGTTTCGAGACATTGTGCAAGAAGCACAATTTCAACCAGATCGCATCCCTGACAGTTAATATCGAAGGCCCCGGTTCGAATGAACTGGCTCAAAAACTGTGCGAATATTTCAAAGACCGACATTTATTTTCTATTAATTTCGTGGTCGGAGCCATAAATGCCGACTTGGATATTATTCTCGATTCGACAGACGATCTTGAAGCACGAAATGCTAAGTCATCAAAATCCGCCAAAATGTTGTTTGCGGTCGATCCCGAACTGCCGGATGGAATCCTCAACCCACGTGGTGCTCGCGATGCCGGTTTAATGATAACCAACGATTGTTTAATATGGTATTTCAAAGACGAAGAAAACCTTTTACCAGTCTTGAAGACGTATATCGAATACTATCTGATTCGTGAGTTTGTACGGCTTTGCAGAGAATTCGGCAAAGCCAAAATTGGTGAACTCGACCCAGACGAAATCAAGGAATGGCTGACTATCTCCCGGTCTTCCCCCTGTAGCTATGCAGTGTTACCGGAGTGCGCCACGGTAGAATGCGAAACCAACATCACCATCGGCGGCATTGGGCCTTGCGGCCCAAAAGATCTGCCGACCATCAATATCGGAGAAGAAACTTTCTGCGGCGGAGGAAGACACACTTACACTCCCACACAGGTTAGAACGGAAAAAGTGTCGGTCGTACCCGCCGAATATGACCATATCTTCATACAGCCCCGAAATGGCGTAATGAATGTAGCCAAGGGTATAGAAACGATAATCCGCGTCGATAACCATTGCCTTACGACCGACATGAGCATCCTCGTACTTGGCGATCTAGCACCGGATATTAACCTTGTGCCAGAGAATGGCGAGTTGGTTTTTGAAGTATGCGCCGAAAACCGCTACGAGCGTTATAATGATGGGATCACACTTAAAGACGCAGATGATTGGCAGTGGGTTTTGTCTCCTGCCGATGGTGCGCAGGTTGAACGAATTGGGAAAGAGCTGCTTTTCCATCCAAAGCAACCCGGCGAGTGGAAACTTCGCGTATTCTGGCCAGACGCGGCAAAAGACGATGACCATGACATGGCGTTGCCAGTCCCCTGGACTCCAAAACGTAACCTCTGTCGTGAGATAACAATTCAAGCACTACAACTCGCCTCATCCTTACGGGTTGAGGTAGATCCAATACCCGCCAAAGGGCATCCACCGCTGGAGATCGATTACGGCAAAGACATAACAACCATAAAATGTTTCCCTTATGACGCGGTGATCATTTCAGCGCAACTTGAAGGAAAGGCTCCGGGGAAAATCTGGGATAACGGCATCAAGATAGATAGCCCTAATTACGGTTCCCAACCCGTTGTGCCAAACAAGCGAAAAAAGACGACCTTCACCCAAGTCGGAGACAAGGAATTTACAATTAGCAACCTTGATGGCCGTTTGGCTAAACGATTTGCGGTCATAGTCAAGCCTAATCATTCAGAAAAGACTAAGAATTTGATGGTCAGCCTATCAATTCTTTCAATAATCACTGCGTACGCCACGTATGGGATAAACTGGTTAAATATTTTGATTTACCTTGCTCCGGTTGGTGTCGCAGTCTTCCATTTCACGCATCGACTTCCGATGTACCGTAAATTGATTCAATGTTTGTCCGTTGTCGCGGTCTTTATTATTTTGCGGGCACTTTGGCATGAGGTGTCGTGATGGCTTCACTTTGCAACTTTGGTGTGAACGAGCTACCAGACAAATCTCCCGTACCAGTGCGGTTGGATGGGGAAACCCGTACAGAGTTTGACTGGCGCGTCCGATGCATGGAGATAAATATCCGTGAGGCAGCGCGGTGGGATCCGGCATTCCGCCGCAAAGTAGATTTGTTACGCGAGGCGCACACTACTGATGAACTTCGGAACGCCATCTCCGAATTAGAGTGGGAACAGATTGGTGCTGAACGTGCCTGCTGGGATAATCGCCCATCGCACGATGCCGAACAGCGATTAGAGAAAACCATGGCAAGACTTGCGGCGTTGCGACTCGCCCTTGAAGAGAGTGAAGAGGAAAAACAATGAGCAATAAAGACGGCATCGAAGGAAGCGAGATTAAAGGGCCAGAATCCAACGAGCTTCCAAATCCAGAAACCGCAAATACTCCTGACGAATTCAGGAATACGTTAAATGATTACTGTAACTACAAAAAAGAAGAGATGTTCAACGATGATAGTTGGAACGATAGGGCCGAACAATTAAGTGAAAACCGTTCTGCGGACGAAATCAAAGGGATGATGTACTCGCCGGATGAAATGAACGACTTGGCACAAAAATACGAAAACGCCGTTCTGAGCAAAGATCCAGACAATATAGATAACGCCGGGCAAGAGTGGTCGTCTGCGTTTGAGAGGAATGTAGTTTGCGGAATGGCGATTGGAAGATCGGAAATGACCGAGGACGATCCTGCTGCCGAAACATCGGATGATACCGCAGGGACAGAAAGTGGCACCGATGATGGTGGCAACATTGACGAAGAAGATTGGGATGATTCGGCCAGCGGCACGGACGATACAACTGATCCGGAAAGCGATTCCGATGACGGCGGGGACATTGACGCAGACGACCCAGACGAACCGGAAGACGACGCGGACGATAGTGGGGAGGACGATAGCGGGGAGGACGGAGACGCCGTTCCTGAACCCGAAGCCGACGGCGGTGACGCGAACACCGAGGATACGGACGGCGTAGCTGAACCCGAAGCCGGCACCGATGACGGCGGGGACATTGACGCGGACGAACCGGGCGAACCGGGCAACGGCGAGGACGATAGCGGGGAGGACGGAGAATCCGTTCCGGAGTCTGAAGCCGACGGCGGTGACGCGAACGCCGAGGATACGGACGGCGTAGCTGAACCCGAAGCCGGCACCGATGACGGCGCGGACGATAGCGGGGAAAACGGAGACGCCGTTCCGGAGACCGAAGCCGACGGCGGTGACGCGAACGCAGAGGATACGGACGACGCAGCTGAACCCGAAGCCGGCACCGATGACGGCGCGGACGATAGCGGGGAAAACGGAGACGCCGTTCCGGAGACCGAAGCCGACGGCGGTGACGCGAACGCAGAGGATACGGACGACGCAG
>JAFTCL010000031.1 GCA_017454745.1 Kiritimatiellia bacterium | reverse complement strand
GGTTTCGGGAGATGATTACGTGTTTTTGGCAAACAATCATTTCCTTTACGAGGGCAAAACCGAAGGCAAAGGCATTCTGAAGTTCCGCGTGCGACTGGACGAAATTGTGTTGGCTGAGGCTTCGACGGCGGTGGAGCTGCGCGACGCGTCCGCGTTCACCGATACGTACGAAATCCCGCACACACCGTTGACACTGGCTACCGATGCCAACGAATGGGACGTTTCCGTCGGGGAATTCAGCACGGTGCGCGCATCGGCCGAAGTGCCATGGAACAGCGGCACAAACGTCACCCTCCTTGTTCTGGGGTGGAATGTCGCCGGAGCGGAAAAGTGCGCCTGGCGGGACACGATGTTCAAAAGGCTGTTTTGGCACGGCTACAGGGGCCGCGTGGCAGCGTTCCACTGGCCGGCGCAATACGGCTTCAGCGGAGCGCTGGACGCGCTCACCGACGGGCCGCACTTTGACCGGAGCGAGCACCGGGCCTGGCTGTCCGCATCCAAGGCGGCGGTCCTCCTCTCAGAACTTCTCGCCGAATGGGGTAATGTGGCGTTGGTCGCCCACAGCCAGGGGAACGTGGTTGCAAGCGAGGCGTTAAACTGTATATCGTATACCGAGAGCCAGAACACGAACCGCGTCACGTACATTGCTCTGCAGAGCGCCATCAGCGCACAGTACTTCGACACGGCGTTTCAGGCCACTTCCGTCACCAACCAGCTGGATGTGTTCTCCCTCAGGATTCGGCTGGCGAAATCGCTGGGGGACTTGTGGCGGCTGGTCACTGGCGCCACGTCGCCGGATATCCAGGGGCACTTCCCGGACGGCCTTGACATCGAGCCGCCGTACCTGCACGGGGTCATCCCCAAGTTCGGCCGCACGGTGAACTTCTACAACCGCATGGACTACGCGCTGAACATCTGGGTGGCGAACAACGCGTCAAAACCGGACAATCTGGCGTACGACTTCTCCTACGACCATGCGGACGGCGGGTACTACCGGGAGACTGACCCTGACCCGGCGACTGGGAGCAGCAGGGCGCGGATATTCCCCGCGTCCGATTTGAGGGCAAGGTGGTGCGTGTTCTCGTTCGTGGCCTACACGCGGGCTTTGGCGTCGGGGCAGCTGGATATGTCAGGCGTGTTCAGCAGATGCCACGACCTTGGGGAAAACCACGGGTTAAACACCACCCATTACCACCACAGTTTTGAGTTCAGGTCGAATATTATCGACACTCACAGTATTTGGCATGAAATTCTGGAGGAAATCAGCGGTGTAGGAGGATCGCCATGATTGTAAGGTTAATCGCGCTGTTTATTGTGTCCTGCCATTGTGCAGCCACCGCCGAGACTGCATATGTGCAGGTTGTTGATGACGGCGGGGCGCCCATACCCGGCGCGACTGTGTCAGTGTACTGGTTCGAGGGCAGGCTTTTTTCCGGCAAGATCCGCGGCGCGTCGGGAAATTTCACCTGCAACGGCAGGGGGGTGGCATCGATCAGGCTAAACGGCAAGATAATGGTTGTGCCGGACCGCGCCGATAAAGGCGGGTACATATACGAACGTTACATGAACCGCGACCGTACGTTCCTGTCGGGCGATAAAGACACAAAGTCCAATCCGAGACGCATGGTGTTGCGCAGGCCGGAGCCAGCATCGTTCCTGCTCGAGTTAGAGGGGGGGGGGATCCAAAGTTCCAGAGGCGGCGCTATCGGATTCGGCGTGGATTTGTTCCGCAAGCTGCGCAGACAAACGGAGTCAAACGCTTATGACGATTTCTTCGTTTCCGCAGTGTTCAACGAGACCGGACAATTCTGGACTACCACTTTTTGGACGACCAACGCGAACTGCGGGCTTGTTGCAACGGCCGATCGGCGCTTCACGGCTCCGTCCTCCGGCTATACCGACCGAGTTGAGGTCAGCCAGGAGACAATAACCAACCGGGCATTCACCCTGTATCTGAAGACGCGGGTTCCGGCCGTTTACGCTATGATCCCTTTTGGGCTGAATGATTTAGAGGCCAGGGGCAGTGTCGGGCTACAAGGGCCGCTGTGGGATTTTAAATACACCGTAGCCCGTATCAACCCCTACGGCGGGCGGGAACTGGAGCGGGACGGCAGGACCGGCGGGATCCACAATGATTTGCGGCAAGAGGCGCTGCGGGCGCTGTTGGTTGAGCGAAAGTACCCGCCGGTTCCGGACATTGATGCGCGGCTACAGAATTACAAAAAACGAAATGAACTACTAACAAAAATGCGGGAACTTCGAACGAAAGACACACAGGTTCGACGCGAGATTGAGAAGATAAAGGAATCTATGAAGGGCGAATCAAAATTGAAAATTGAAGAAGCGTGTGAAAAACAGCAGAAGTGGATAAAAGAAACCGATGGTATTTTTCGCGAATACCGAAAAGAACTTATCCGTCTTGAAAATGAGGCGCACACGCTGAACCTACCGGATGAAAGCAGAAAGGACAAAGAGGACAAATGAGGACCGCTTTACTGTTGTGCCTGCTTTGCCTGAACTCTTTTGGAAAAACGCTTTACTTCCGCGTGGTGGACACGGAGGGGAACCCGGTTGAGGGAGCGAGCGTCGAGGTCGGATGGTTTTCCGTCTCGGTGGAGGCGCTGCGCCCGCTGACGCTTGACCCCAAGCCCGTCGACAAAAGGCGCGTGAGCGGGAAAGACGGCCGTTTCAAGGTGCGCTGGGCACCCGAATGGGCGTGGGTGGAAAAAGTTGCAAAGGACGGTTACCGGTACGAGCATTACCTTAACGCGCATGTGCGCAGCGACCAGCCCCGCGCCGCCTTCAAGGACAACTCGGAGTCAAAGCCATACGTTATCGTGCTCCGCAAGCTGGAGCCGTCGTCGTTCCTGCTCAGGGCGGAGTGCGGCGGCAAGGGCAGCAAAACCGGAGGGGTGGTTTTTCCGGTGGACATTATGAGGAGCCTCAAAACGGGCAGGGCGGGATTGTCCAAGACCGGCGGCTACTGCGACTTTTTCGTCTCCGCCGACTTCGACGAGGGCGGAAAGCGCTGGAAGACCGCGTTCTGGACCACCAACGCCCACTGCGGGCTGGTCGCCACAACCAACCGGCAGTTCCACGCCCCGACGTCCGGCTACACGAACCGGGTGGAGGTGCCGCAGGAGATGTACACCAGCCCGTCGTTCACGCTGTACCTGAAGACCCGCTCGCCGCAGATATACGCGATGCTGCCGTTCGTCGCCGGGGAACTGAACGCAAAGGACTACCCGAACAACCGGTACTGGTCGTTTCGGTGCGGTTACAACCGGATACTCATCAACCCCTACGGCCGGCGGGAGCTGGAGTATGAAAATGCGGTTTGCCGCACGAAGAATTATTCGTTTGATTTCGAAAGCCAGCTTAAGAATGACGCATTGAATTATATTCTTGTTTTAAAGCAACGGGCAAAAATTCC
>JAFTCL010000030.1 GCA_017454745.1 Kiritimatiellia bacterium | reverse complement strand
GTCGCAGACGTCCAACTGAAGGGCGGCGGCGTTTCCGCCGTTCTGCGCTATCAGGTCGCACACCTCCCGGGCGGCATTTTCGTTGGAGCAATAGCCCACGATGACCGGATAGCCCATTTCCGCCAACTTCAGGCAAACGGCGCGGCCTATCCCTCGGGAGCCTCCTGTTACTAATGCGTATTTCATTTTACTGACGCGTATTTCGTTTTCAGTATGTATAAAGTTTACAAAGTTAATAAATATAACTTGAATTTGCGATTTTTTATCTATCTTCGCGCCGGAATTTGAAAACTCTTAAATCGTTTTTATATGAAAAAAGTTATCCTTGTTGCATTGATTGCACTTTCCACGGCCTTTGTCGCCGCGGCGGCAGAGGGCGAAAGCAGCGCTTCCGAGCCCGTTCAGGTCAGTTTCACCAACAACGGTCCCCGCGCCATCGGTGGTCGTTTCGGCTGGGGTGCTGAAGTCAGTTACCAGCACAACCTCGGCAAGAACTTCGTAGAGGTGAACCTCGGAACCTATGGCTGGACGGCTTTGGGCGTTCAAGCCACCGCCACTTACAACTTCGTCCTTGCCCAGCCCCAGTGGACGCCCGGCACCTGGACGGTCTATGCCGGCCCCGGTTTGCAGGTGGGCAGTTGGTTTGGAACAGGCTTGTTTGGGATGAGTTTCGGTGTTGTCGGACAGGCCGGTCTGAGCTATCGCTTCGAGTTCCCGTTGGAACTCTCCGTCGACCTTCGCCCCGCCCTCGGTGGCTCCTTCTCCACGGCTACGGTGGATGGAGTAAGCGCTACCTCCGGCGGTTTCTATTTCAACTACTTGGGCTTCATCCCCTGCATCGGCGTCCGCTACGCTTTCTAAAGCCTGACACGCCAGGGCCTTTTGTCCCCGAAAGGGCGCTCACAAAAGAGTTGCGCCCATCGGCCTATCTATCAGCAGATTACACAAAAGGACCTACCCGATTTTGGGTAGGTCCTTTTCATTAATCTATTGACAATCCGCAGATTATCTGCCGTGCATCCGTACGGTTTTTATCCCGCACGCCGACCGCTTACAGGCTCTTGATGTACTCGTCGATGGCTTTGGCGGCTTTGCGGCCGGCACCCATCGCGAGGATGACCGTGGCGGCGCCGGAGACAGTGTCACCGCCGGCGAACACGCCGGGACGGGAGGTGGCGCCGACTTCGGTAGCGACGATGCAACCCTTGCGGTTGACATCCAAGCCCTTAGTCGTAGAAGCAATCAACGGGTTGGGAGAGGTGCCCAGCGCCATAATCACGGTCTCGGCCGGAATCTCGAACTCGGAACCGGGGATGACCTGCGGGCTGCGGCGGCCGCTCTCATCGGGCTCGCCCAACTCCATCTTCACGCACTTGACCGCGCGGACGCAGCCGTTCTCGTCACCCAGGATTTCCACAGGATTGGTCAGCATATTGAAGACGATGCCTTCCTCGATGGCGTGGTGCACTTCCTCGCGGCGGGCGGGCAGTTCCTTCTCGGTACGACGATAGACGATATGGGTCGCGGCGCCCAGACGAAGGGCGGTACGGGCCGCATC
>JAFTCL010000029.1 GCA_017454745.1 Kiritimatiellia bacterium | reverse complement strand
GGGTTAACCACCTCGGGCGGCGGCGGCGGCGGGGCCGGGCGGACGGCATCGGCAATCGCCGAGCCGATTACGGCCGCTCCGAGGATTCCGGCGCCGATAACCCATCCTGGGCCACCATGATGGTGGTGATGGCGGGGCCCAGGCCCGGGGCCGTGGGCATAGGTCGGGAACGCGGCGCAGCAGCAAAGCATCCCCGTGACAATCAAGGCAGCAGCCTTACGGATAATCATGTTGTTCTTCATATCGACTTCCTTTCTTGGCACTTTACGCCCGGTGCCATCGGGCAAACTGATCACCACAATTGTTCAAACATGCGATTTAAACGATTGATTAACTAGGTTTATTGCCGACATTTTTAATTTTTTTACAAATCGTTCACCGGCGGCACCTCCAGCGATTGCCACTTGGGCGGCGGCGGCGGCGGGGTGTCATCGTTGGGATTGATTTGCGCGTCGGCGTTGTTCTTAAGCACCGCGTCCACAAAAGCGACCATGCGCAACCCTTCCGGCGGACTCACGAAGTCCAACCCCGGATCGGGATTTATAATCTTTCCGGCCTTGGCAAAGGCGGCGAAGCTGAGATATGACTTCGCCAGCGCGTCAACATACGCCTCGTTGTTCCCAAACGGCGTCGGCGGGCAGAACGGAGACGGCGGCGGCACCGACTCGCCGATGGAGGTAACGGAACCGTCCACCGCCCGCAACCGGATAACGCCGGGGTCAATCTGCTTCCAAAGCATCGCGGCCTTGTCACCGTAAATCTGGAACGCCAATCCGTCTGCCGCCCCGGTCTCGATCTGGCTGGCCAGGAAATAACCGCGCACCCCGTTGTTGAAACGGGCCAGCACGGTACAGTCGTCATCAATCACCCGTCCCGGAACTGTCGGGCGCATATCAGAGGTGAGGTCAACCACCGAGAGCCCGGTAAGCCACTCCGCAAGATAGAAACAGTGCGAAGCCAAATCCGCCAGACATCCCGCCGGACCGCCGCGGCGCGGATCGGAACGCCACAGCGCCTGACGGTTCCCGGCGTTCTCGATCCGGGGCGCCATCCAGCCCAACCGATACTCCACAACCACTTTGCGGATGGTGCCGAGCGCCTTTTCCTCCAGCATCGCCTTGGCCTTGCGAAGCGCAGGGTAGGCCGGGTAAACCATCGCCACCCCGAACGGAACCTGGTTCGCGGTCATTTTACGCATCAGGTTCAGCGCCTCGTCGATATTACAGGTGAAAGGCTTTTCGCAGAAAATCGGGAAATGCGCGTCCAGGGCGGACATGGAGATGGGATAGTGCATGGCGTTGGAGGTGACGATGGAGACAAAATCCACCCGTTCCTCCGGCGGCAGGAACGCTTCCCTCCGGAAGAAATCCCGATATGTCCCGTAAACCCGGTTCGCCTGCAAGTTAAGCGCCCGGCCCGTTTCGTAAGATGAGTTCCGGTTAGAGCCAAATGCACCGCTAACCAATTCAATGCAACCGCATTTCTTAATCGCGCGCCGGTGGATCTCGCCCATGAACGAGTCTTTGCCACCGCCGATCATGCCTATTTTAAGTGTATCTGCCATATGCGCCACTCTACTTTCTGCGGCAATAGCTATCCCGGACAAACCGGAACACACCGCTTAACTGTAACGTATCATATATTAAAAGGGACTGTGTTGGCAAGCGAAAAAATTTTTTTTGCGGCTTCCGTTCGGTTTTACCACAAACGCAGGATTAAAACCCCAAATCGTCGTTGACCACCAAAACGTGGAAATCGGTACGTTGGGGCTTGCGCTCAAAAACGGCGGTAACATTGCAAATACGATCGGGCGAAGCACAGTCGGCGCACATTCCGGTAATGGCGCACGGGGTGTTTTTTCCCAACCGCATCGCATTTGGAGGCGAAGCCTGCTGCCTGACGCGCTTACAGGCGTCTTCGATGCCGCCATCGACTATTTTATTGCGCCCCACCGTCAAAATGACCTTTTTCGGGCCAAAGATCATGGCCGCCACCCGGTTGCCGACGCCATCGACATTAACCAGCACCCCGTCGATGGTTATCGCGTTGGCGCTGGCGAGAAAAAGATCGCAAGTCAGCTGGCGGCGCATCACGGTCATTTTTTCTTCCGGGGTTAGGTTCGGGTTGCCGTGAATCAGCAGTTCCTTGCCCATCGACTGTAACGGTTCGGTCACCTGAAGGTCGGACACGGTCATCGACCCGCCGAAACCCACCGTTTGGGCGCCCTCGGCCTGTTTCAAAATGTATTCCGCCGCGTCTGAGGCGGTGGCGCAATAAACCGACGTGAAATTGCGCCGCTCCAACGCCTTAACCACGGCCAAGCACTTTTTCTCCCAAAGCCAATTCATCATTCCGCGGGTACGCTCCAACATTTTCCGCCCCCTATTGTAGGTCTGGCCGCCCGGCAACCGCCGGACGGCCATTGAAGATCGGACCTGACGCCAAAAATCAGGCCGTTACCGGTTATTTGTAACTGATCGTGGTAATGCCTACATCGATGTACGCGCCGCCGACCTTGTTGCCAACGCTCACCGCCAACACGTTGCGCCCCTGTTTCAAAGCGCGGCGGAACACTGCCTGATCCAGCTCGATGTCTTCATACTTAATGTTGTATCCGCTCAGCTTGGCGATTTCGACCCCGTTGAGGTAAACCACCGCATCCTCGTCGTAGAAGCACTGGAGGGCGAATTCGCCGACGGAAGACAAATCGCCGGAGAAATCAAACGTGCGCCGGACCCACAGTTTGGGGGAATCCCACAACGTGCGGACCACCGCATTATCCTTGGCGTCACGCTTGATGATCTCGTTGCCGAAACCAGCCTCGCCGCTCTTCCACGACGAATCGTTGAATTCCGGCTTCATCCAGCCGTCCGCGGGCTGCGAGGTGGTGTACTGCCACTTGGCGGCAGCCGCCTGGGAGGTCGGCAGGATATCCTTGTAAACCGCGATGCGGGTGTCGGCGGCGGCCGTGTAAACCGCATCGTGCAGTTTCTTCAGCTCCACCCGGTTGTACTTCTCGTGCTTACGGTCGTAGGTTACCAAACCGTTGATCTCGGACTCGACATCCGTGGTCTGGGTGTAAACCGAGGCCGCGAGCCCGTTCTTGGCCAACTTCGCCAATTTGCGCATCAGCGCGGTATAACGGGCGAAGGATGCCTCGGTGGTGGTGTCGGATACATACCCCCAGTTCTTGCTGTTCTCACGCCACAGATGCCCGGAAATCGACAGACCGATGCCGCCGAACTCGCCCAGCACCGAGACGCGGTTGTCCATCACGTCAAACATTCCCGGACCGGGGTACCTGTGCATATCGCGGGTGTCGCCGACACCGTAATCGTTCCAGCCCGACGGACCGTCAACCAACCGGGTGGGATCGTAACGCTTAACCCAGTTCTGGGTCATGTTGGTCTTCGCGGCGGCCGGCTGACCCCAGCTCTCGTTATACGGCACCCACATCACGATGCATGGGAAGGTCTGCAACAGGTCGATCATCCCCTTCAGTTCCTTACGGTACTCGGCGTAACGCTCGTCCTGGTTGCCCCAACCGCTCACCATGTCCTGCCAAATCATAATGCCCATCTTGTCGCAAAGATAGTAGTAGCGCAGCGGCTCGACCTTGATGTGCTTGCGCATCATGTTGAACCCGACGCCTTTGAGCAGGTCGATGTCGTACTTCATCGCCGCCTCGGAGGGCGGGGTCAAAAGCCCGTCCGGCCACCAGCCCTGATCAAGCGTACCCTGCATATAGCACATTTCGTTGTTCAGGTAAAAGCGCGGAACACCCTTTTCATCCTTGCGCCACTCGACCTTGCGCATTCCGAAGTAGCCGTTCACGACGTCATCGGCGCTGTCGGGAGCCTCCAGCTTAATCTCCAGACCGTAAAGGTTAGGATTGGCGGGCGACCACAACTGCGCGTCCTTCACCGGCAGCACCACCGGTTTCCCCCAGCTTTTAACTTTGCCGCTGGAGACCACCTTGTCGCCGTATTTCACCTTCAGGCTGACCTTGGCGTTGGAGAGGTCGCCCTCTGCCTGGACGGTAACTGCCACCGTTCCGGCATCGATATCCGTGACCACCTTGTAACCGGTGATGTAGGTGGCCGGGACCACTTCGGTCCAAACGGTCTGCCAAATGCCGGAAACGCGGGTGTACATGCATCCGCCCGGCTTGCAGTGCTGCTTGCCCATGCTCTGGGTGAAACGTCCGTCACTGTTGGTCGGGTCCCAAACCGCCACCACCAGTTCGTTCGCGCCCTGCACCGCCGCATCGGTAATGTCAATCGTAAAGGGCTGGTTGCCGCCGGTGTGCGGGGCATCGGTGACCTCAATGCCGTTGACGAACACCTGCGTCCGGTAATCGACCGCGCCAAAGTGCAGCAACAGTCTTTCCTTCGAGGAATCGAACTTGGCGTCGAACGACCGCTTGTACCAAAGCTGCTCCGGCGTTTCCATCAAATGCTTCACGCCAGAAAGCGCGGATTCCACGCAGAACGGCACCAGAATCTCGCCCTGCCACTCTTCCGGAACCCCGTCTTCGCGCTTGTTGATGCTGTACTGCCACAAACCGTTCAGATTCTGCCAGTTCTCGCGCACCAGGTTCGGCCGCGGATACTCCGTCCACGCCGTTTCCGGGGTTATCTTCTCACCCCAAACCGTCATCAGCGGGTTCTCCGCCGGAGCGTAAGCCAATGACTCGCCGACCACCATCAGCCCCGCTGCCGCCACGGTCAAACCAATCAACTTATTCATGCGTTAATTCCTTTCAAACAAGATTAAAAACTACGGATTTCCGCGGAAACCGGCCGCCCGCCACGATTGCAAAAGCGGCTCAAGCAACCCAATCGCCGCCGACAGACATTTCCTTGAAAACATAAAAAGCATAACACAAAACAACCGGTGAAGTAAAGCCGCATTTTCATTCATATAAGTTGGACCGTTGGGCGGTTGATTCAGTCGCCAGTCGATCAATTGCGGTAACGGGCTATATACCATATTTCGATTGCAGCCATCATCAGAAAAATATGGCAAATCGCGGTCGCGATGCACCCGCTAGAGCCACATTTTACCCCCCAAAAACCGCAAATATTCGAATTTTAGCGAAAATATAACTTTTTTTTTGCGAAAAGATTATTTCCTTTTCCCGCGATTTGTGGTATTATTTATCTCGTTGAAAGGAGATTCGGTTATGAAGAATGCGAAAATGACGAGGATTGGCCACACATTTTTTAAACGCGTCACACGCTCACATGGCGTGTGGAAGGGTTTGTCGATTGCCACCGCCTTCATCTTTATGCGGTTCGGCGTTTTTGCAATGAACGAGACGGTCAGCGAGAATGCGGTGCTGAACAGCGACTGGACGGTTGACGGCACCCTGACGGTGGATGACGGCGTGACGGTGGATCTTAACGGCCATACGCTCACGGTGCGGGGCATAGCCGGGAACGGCGCGATCGTCTGCACGAGCGGCGACACCGGCATCCTTTGCATCGATTCCGATTCCGACCTGACCAACGATTCGGTGGGGCTGTTCGGCAACCTTCGGTTGGTAAAAACCGGGAACGGAACCTTCACGGCGGCGCGGAATTATCAGGGCTATACCGGCGGGACGGAAATCGACGGCGGCGTTTTCAAGTACAATTCCTCCGGTTCGCTCGGACAGGCCGGCGGCGCGAATCTCGTAATGAACGGGGATTTTGAAAGCGCGTCCATCTCGGGGAGATACGCATACACGACCGGCGCCGACTGGCCGGTCAACCCGGGGTGGACATGCGACGGCGTGAACGCCGGGCTTGACAAGGGCAAAAACTCGAACACCATGTTTGAGAGCGGTATCGATGTCGGAACATACGCCGCTTATCTGCGAACCGGGAATAACGGAACAACTGATTTCGGGGACGGATGGTTCGAGCAAACGATAACCTGTTTCATACCGGGAATCTACCGGCTGGGTTTTGTGAGCATCCCACCGAGCTTGTCCGCGCGCAGGGGCGCATCCGTCACCGTTACTCTGACCGACACTGTCAGCAACGCCGGAATTTTCACCTTTACCTATACGGCCGGCTGCACCGTCAAGACCGCGATCGACGTACCAATGATAACGATAGCCAAAGCCGGAACCTATGCCCTGCGTTTCTCCCAGAAGGGCAGCGACAAAATTCAGGTAACCGGATTCGATGACATCGTCTTGGAACAGGTGTCTGACCGCAACCTGATCCGGAACGGGACGTTTGACGAGGCGGATGTCGGATCGCCGGGAAGCACCGTATGGGCCACGTCACCGGAATGGACGGCAAACCCGTACTGGACGGCGTCCGGAGGTGATGACAGCTCTTACGCCGGTCTTATACCCAACGGTGCCGGCGGATACATCGCCCCATCGACGCCGGTTGGCAAATACGCGGCAGTTCTGAGAACCACTGCAAACGGCAGCGAAGTGTATATCCGCCAGGCGTTCAGCGTCGCCAAGCCGGGGATCTATCAGTTGCGATTCTCGTATATCGCCTGCTACCTCTATTCCAATACCAGAGGATCGACGGTGAAGGCTAACATCCTCCACGGGGATGACGTGATAACCGCCGGGTCTGTCGTGGCGTCGGATACGGGCCGGACGGGTTTCGAGACCACTCTGGTCCTACCCGAAGCGGGGGATTACATTTTGGAATTCCGCCAAACTCCCGGCAACGGCACCCGAATCACGATGCTCGACGACGTTATACTCCTCCCCATGGTGGATGTGACGGTTAACGAGAGCGGAACGATTGATTTTGACTATAAGTCGAAACATGCGGACTGCCAGTTTATCCTGGCCGGCGGGATGCTGTATAATCCGGGACCGACCGTTCTGAAGTATCTGTTTTTGACGGCGGACTCGACTATGGGTGTCGTCAACCATTCGGGAATGGGGGCTGACGAAGGCGGCGCAATTATTGATCTGGGCGGGCACAACCTTTCGATAGGGATCCCCTCGGGAATATTCCACCGTCTTTTTAAAACCGCAATCCTCAACGGAACCATCACCACTTCCGGAGCGGGAACGTTGTACCTCGGCGTTGACGGCGGATATGTGGCGGCGACGAACCTCGACCTCCATGCCGGTTGCGCGCTAAACATCATTAACGACGTCTCACTGCGCGATTATAAGGCAACCTACACCGGTAACTCCAATTCCGGTACGGCGGAAATGACGGTGAGCGGCACATTTGCGCCAACCACCGATTGCTTCTACGGCTGTACGCTGCTGGACGGGGTCTCGATCGACTTTTCGGAGCGGACCGCCACGCTCTCGTTGTCCACCACCGGAAGCAACACGCTGGCATTTGCGCCGCAAGCGACAATCATGGTCGATCTGGCCGGAAACGGATCCCGTTTTCTGTCCAGCTCCGGAAACCCATACCTTATCAAATGGGAGGCCGAGCCGTCGGACGTGACGTTTGTTTTGGATGAAGCCACGAAGGACAACCACTTCGTTATCAAACCCGATCAAACCGGATTGCAGTTGATTTACGTAGGCGGAACGGTGATTTTAGTTCGATAAGGAGAAGCAAATGGGAAACATTCAGACCGATTGCGGGCGAAAAGCCCGCCCGCATAATACACGCGTTGGTGCGCTTAAAAACGCCTCCCCCGCCCTATTTGCGGTGTTCTGGGCGTTTTGCGCATACGCGGACATTCCGCTGCCTGAACACCCCAGACCGGACTGGAACCGACCGGAATGGGTCAACCTGAACGGGCAGTGGGACTTTGGTCTGGAGGAAGGAACGTACGACAGTACGATTACCGTTCCGTTCGGCTGGGGGTCTGCCCTTTCCGGCGTCAAGGACATCAAGGGAAAAGATACGGGCTATTACCGTCGCAAAATCAAAGTCCCTCAGGAATGGAAGGGTAAACGCGTGTTCATTATCGTGGGCGCGGCGGACCATGACACGGAGTTTTCGTTCGACGGCAAACCTCTTGGCCGGCATGTGGGCGGTTACACGCCGTTTGAGTTCGAGATAACCGACCGGGTGAAGTGGGGCGAGGAGCAAACCGCCGAATTCAAAATATGGGATCCGGACTTTTTTGCCGCACGCGACGGCCATTACCTTTTCGGGAAACAGGGTTACGGCAATGTTCGCGGCATCTGGCAGACTGTTTACCTGGAGGCTCGCGGGCAAACCTACTTCGAATGCGCGCGCTTTACGCCGACCATTGCCAAGTCGTCAGTCCGGGTGGACTTGCGCCTTGGCGGACCGGCTGACGCGCCAATCGTGGCGCAGGTGGCGCTTGACGGAAGGACCTCCGAGGTCCGGTTCGCGAAAGGCAAAGTCGAAAAGTCCGCAGAGATAGCCATCGCGTCACCGAAGCTGTGGAATCTTGAGAACCCCTACCTCTACGATGTCGTCATCCGGCTGCCGCAGGACGAAGTCCGCACGTATTTCGGCTTCAGGGAGATCGGCACGGGCATCAATCCGAACGGCGATCCCTATGTGACGCTGAACGGGAAACCCATTTACCTGCAGATGTGCTTGGACCAGAGCTATCATCCGGAAGGCTACTACACTTTCCCCACCGATGAGTTCATGAAGAACGAAATCCTCATATCAAAACAACTTGCGCTATCCGGCAACCGCGTCCACATCAAGGCGGAGGTTCCGCGCAAACTGTATTGGGCAGACAAACTCGGCCTTCTCGTTCAAGCCGACGTTCCCAATGCCTGGGGCAAGGCCAGCGACGCGATGTTCGATGAGCATTGGAAATGCTTTGAGGAGATGGTGAAGCGCGACTTCAACCATCCCTCGATTTACCAGTGGACGCTTTTCAACGAAACGTGGGGGCTCCTTTCGAAGCGCTTCGGCGAAGGGGGCGGGTACGACGATACGGCAAAGCGGCAAGTTGCGGAAGCCTACCGTAAAGCGAAGAAGCTCGACGCGACGCGAATCGTGGACGACAATTCCGCTTGCAACCGCGACCATTTGGTCTCGGACGTAAACTCCTGGCATCGGTATTGCCCGGCCTACAGATGGTTCGACAAGCTTGAACGGGTCTGCACCAATACATACGCGGGTTCCGCCTGTAACTACGTACCCGGATACGCGCAAAACGGCGTACCGATGATGAACACGGAGTGCGGGAATGTATGGGGGTATTCAGGTTCCACGGGCGACTGCGATTTCACTTGGGATTACCACGCCATGATCAACGCCTTCCGCAGCCACTTAAAGTGTTCCGGATGGATCTACACGGAACACCACGACGTAATCGTGGAGTGGAACGGATATGTCCGGGCCGACCGCACTTGGAAGGAGACGGGGCTTGAGGAGCTTGCGGGCATGAGGTTGGCGGATCTTCACGGCAAGGCGGCGGTCACGCTCCTCGGGACGCGTGGGCGCGAAATCGGCGAGGCGGTTAAGCCCGGCGCGGAGGTCAGCATCCCGGTTGGCGTGTCGTTCATCACGGACGAGTTCTCGGGAAAGAAGCTGACGCTTTCGAAAAGCGCGTGGTGGTTCGACGGGCGAGGAATAAAACGCGTGGCAAACGCCGTGCCAGTTGGCGGCGAGTTTGTCGCTAAGAGCTGGCAGTGCGAGAAACTTTGGGACGCCGGGTTCGTCATGCCGGACGGCCCCGCGTGCGGCTGCATAGAGTTTAGCCTTATGGCAGACGGGAAGCCCGTCGCGCGTAATTTCTGGTCGTTCTCGACTATGGAAAATAGCGCTGAGATGGCAAAGCCTATGGCAGCGGAGTGGTCAGAAGGTACGGCCGAGGTTTTGGGCGGCCTGAAACTGAACGGGTTCGGAAAGGGATTTTTCGAATACGAGTTGCCCGTGCCGAAGGAAGGCGGCGTGTTCCGTGCGGAACTTTCGGCGAAGCGCAAAAACTGGAAAGACCGCAAGAACGAGGATAGGCAGATCAATTACATGACCGGCAAACGGTCGATGGAGCGGTCGAAAAATTCAAACAGCTATCCGCAGACGAGCGTCGAAAAGTTCCCGGCCAACCTCACCGTTTTCGTAAACGGCAAGGAGACGATGACTTGTGTGCTGGCGGACGACCCCGCAGACCACCGCGGCATACTTTCCTGGCTCGCCCAGCCGCATGACGGACGGCTGCGCGAGGCGGGAAGTTACGGTTATCTCGTAGAAACGGCGATACCGCCGGAAGCGGCGAAGGATGGCAAGGTCGTGATAAGACTGGCGTCGGATGCCGGCCTGGCCGTATATGGCCCGCGTTTCGGACGCTATCCCTTGGGGCCGGCCATCGTTGCGGCGCCCGATGGCGCAAAGCCCGGCGTTTCCCGTTAAAAGCCGCCGAAAAAGTTATTAGCCTCCAAAAACGCGTTTCCGCTTGAAAAATCGGGCGGAATTTTGATAAGATGTCCCCACCGTTCAAAGATGGGCGTTTTTTAAAAACGTGTTTTGGTGTTATTTCATAAGGTTAGTTGCGTTTTTGTGTGACACTTTGAGTTGGAGGTAAGTTATGAAGCATGAGCAGCGTGGTTTTGCCGGTCATATTTTGAGCGTGCTGGTGTTCGCGTGCGCCTTTGGCTTTGCGGCGCGCGGGACGGACCTCCCGAATCGTTACGTGCCGTTGGATTGGGTTGAGGCGAACGGATCGCAGTGGGTCTTCACCGACTACACCCCTCTATGCACCGACCGATTCGAGATTTCGGTCCAGTTGAAAGATTCTACCGCTACCCAATGTTTTTTCTGTTCCCGCGGCATCAATACCACTACCGCGACGTTCACTAGTTTCTTGATAAACGGCACATCGTTGCGTTTCGATTACGGACTCAACACAGGCGCACTTTCCGAGTTTAACATTGAGGCGGAGTTGGACTATACCATTGTGGCCGATGGATACACGCGCAAATACACCGTCAACGGCGAAGAAGCCGGAACCCTGTCGAACGCCAGCGATTTCTGGCCGGCCAGCCCGATCTCGCTTTTCGCTTCTCACACCTCCGGGATGTCGCTCAACGAAAAATCCGCAATGGACAACTGGGCCAAGTACCGCTTCTACTCCTTCCGGGTGTACAATCAAAGCGGCAAGCTGGTGCGCGAGTTCCTCCCCGCCATTGACACCCAAGAGGCAAACACAGTTTCCCAATGCGGTCTTTTCGAAACCCAGACCGGCACCTTCCACCCCAATCTGGGTTCCAAGCCATTCTCGCCGCTCGGCCACAAAAACAACGTCAAGCTGGAAGCGAATGAGGAATGGGACGGCATTACGGCAGCCCGCCACGGAATGGTCATCGACCTGAACGGACACAATCTGCGGCTTCACGCGTTCGACGCCCCGGCCACCATCACCAACTCCTCCGCAACCGTCAGCGAACTCCTGCTGGACAACGCCGAAGATGCGTCCGATGCCTTGGTTGGTATTCTGGGCAACATAAAGGTGGTGAAAGAGGGAACCGGAACCTATTCCGCCGCGCATAACCAGCAAACCTTCACCGGGGGGCTGGAGATTCGCGAAGGCAAACTGTTGGCAACCACTAACGGGGTGAATTTAGCGTTTGGCGCGGAAGGCGGCGAGGTGCGCGTGGGCGCGGGAGCCACTATCGATATGCATGGCAATGTCGCCTACGTCAAATATACGTTTGTCCTGGACGGCAGCACACTTACCAGCTCCGTGACGCCGGCAAGCGCATGGACAAAAGCGATGATATCCAACGTTCGGGTCGGCGCGGATTCCACCTTCGATTTTGGCGACAAGACATACGGCATTATAAACAGCAGCTACACTACAGCGACACTCGACCTCGACGGCCACACGCTGACCGTCAACAACGGACCGGTCTTCTATTTCGCCAACACCGTTTCGACGGCCGGAACGCTTGTTCTAAACGGTACTTACGAATTTTACCGTTCGCCGTCGGATTTCCGGGCAAGCGATCTGGTCGTCAACGGCTGGCTGCACGTAAACTCCAACTGCGGTTACATTAGCGTTGGAAACTGCGTTTTCAACACCCCCAACGCCGAAGCCGCCCACTCTTTTAATGGCGGAATCCGCGTTTACGGCACCCTGCGGCCGAACACCGATTACTTCCACGGGTGCGAAATGCAGGACGGTTCGACGCTCGACCTGAGCGGACGTACCGGGATATTCCACACCACCGGCAAGAACACCGGCACCACAACCGCGATGACCACGATAACCTTTGCCCCCGAAGCCACGGTGACGGTGAACCTGCAAGGACGCGAGCTTTCCGAAGGAATGTGCATCATGCGCTGGAACACGAAACCCGACGATACGGTCGGTTTCGCGTTTGACGGGGAAACCGCCGTGCTCGGAGTAGAGCCGGTAGTGGCCGAAAGCGGTCTATACTACGGAACCGCCGGAACGCCCGCTTCGGTGGCCCGGGCGACGTGGACCGGCGCCGCCGGCGACGGAGATTTGAACAACCCGGAAAACTGGTCTTGCGTCAACGCGGACGGCACCGCAGTCGCCGACGCGCTGCCCGCCGAAACCACCGACGTGACCATCGAAGGCGATGTTTCGCTCAACGTGCCGGCGGAGACGAGCATCCCAAGTTCCAGAATCGTCTTCGGGGACTGCCGCCTTACTGCGGATTGCGACTGGCGCGGGCTTGGGACGCTGAACATTTCCGGCACGATAGACCTCAACGGCAAGACCCTGCGCGTGGCGGGGCTTGAAGGCGACGGCGCCATCACCTCGCCGTTCGATCTCACGTTGCCGGAGCCGGACCGGGCCAGCACCACCACAACATTATATCGCGGTGAGGCATCGAACCTCTTCAGCAACAACTTCGAACGTCAGGTTGACGCCGCACACCGCATCATCTGCACCAACGCGAATCTTCCGTGCGTGGTGGATTATGATTTTGGCGAGGACACCCTCATTACGGCGTACAAGATCCACATCGGCCCCCAAGGCGAGACCTACGAACAAGGTAACCGGGCTCCTTCGTCGTGGCAGTTCCTCGGGTCCGCCGACGGAGATGAATGGGTGCTTCTTGACGAGCGGGAAGATGTCAAAGGATGGCTGGGCTGGGAATGCCGCACCTTCACCTTTGAAAACTCCACGCCATACCGGCACTACAGAATTTTCATCACCAAGGCAATGGTCCCGGCGGACGGATACATGGAGCTGGTGCAGCTTGAGTACGGTCTTGCCGAAATCGGGTTCGGCACATTGCAGATCGATGTGCCGGCCGGCGAAGAAATCATGAACAACCGCGTCTTAATCGACGGCAACGTCCGGGTCGAAAAAACCGGCGACGGTTCGTTCATAGCCTTGAAGACCCGCCAAACATACAATATGGGGACGCAGATTTCCGGCGGCTTTGTGCGGTTCGGCACCAGCGACGCGCCGCTCGGCCGCAACAAGATTACCCTGGGTGCCGGAGCCACGCTCGACCTTGGTTCAGGCGTCAACTATTCGTACGGGATGTACAATCTGGATCTTGCCGGCACGGTCATAGCCACCAACGCCACGACCCAGCGGATCTTCGGAAACATCTCGCTTTCGGGCGACACCACGATTGTTGGCCGAGACGACACTTTCGCCTTCCTAAACATTGCCGCCTCGCCCTCACTGTTGGCGCTTAACGGGCACACCCTGACGGTGGAGGCGAACGGTTTTACTTACATTGGCGCGTGGCGCGATAACGGGACCGGTGGAAAACTCGTGCTGAAAGGCAATGAAGGTGCCCGGTTCGAGACGACTTACGGGTACGGCCCGGCGTCGTCTGCGGTCGAATTCAAGGGCGGCGCGATTATCAAAGGCTACAAAGGGCCGTTCGATGTCGGTGACTTCATATACGATGGCGCATCTTGGCAACTGAACACCCTGGCATACACCTTGGCCGTACACGGAACATTCCGTCCCGGCGCGATGTACCCGGCGCTTACCATGTGCGACGGCTCCACGCTGGATCTTTCCGGCGAGAGCTCCGTTTGGAGCGTGGAGGGGTTGCCGGCGGTGGCGGGATCCGGCAATCCGCGCGACTTCACCGAACCCGGATTGGTCTCCTTTGAAGACGGCGCAATGGTGACGCTGGATGTGCACGGGCGAACCTTTAACGCAGGCGACATGATCATAAGTTGGCCGCGAAAACCGGAAAATGTGACCTTCGCATTCGACGAGGCGACGGCTGCCGCCGGAATCGCCCCAACCGCAGGAGAGACCGGGTTGTTCTACGGGTCCGCCGGAGTGGTGGAAATCGCGACCTGGACCGGAGCCGCCGGCGATGGCGATGTGTCCAATCCCGCCAACTGGTCTTGCGCGGACGCGGCGGGAACGGCAGTGCCGAACGGCATGCCGCATTCCGGCGCCGTTGTGCGGATTTCCGGCAACGTCTCGTTGCAGATTCCGGTCTCGACATCCATCCCGTATTCGCGCATCGAACTGGACAATTGCGTACTCACTGCGGACTGCGACTGGCGCGGGCTTGACTTCTCGCGTTGCAGCGGCAACACGATTGACCTGCGCGGGCACAAGCTCTACGTGACCAACCTCGGCGGCGACGTCACAATCCTGGACTCGACAACGGAGTACGAGATTCTCGACTATGTCAACATTGCCTCCGGCGCATGGGTGAACACCGGTTACACGCCATCATGCAACGACCGGGTGGTGATGAAAATACGTCCGGCGCACACCGATGCCAACAAGTGCTTATACTGCTCCCGTACGACAAACTACAAGAAATCCTTCTCGGCATTTATGATCACCAATAAGTTCCGGTTTGACCGCGATGACGGTAACGTTACCGCTTCGCTGACCCTCAACGCCTCGACCGATTACGAGGTGATTGCCGACGGGAAAACGCTAGAAGCGACAATAAACGGCGGCAACCGCGTGACGATGAAAGCCGGCGATTTCACGCCCGGAAGCGCGTTTGTCCTGTTTGCCTCGCATGGTAAGGCACCCGGCAATGGTGTGGCCAACTACTTCACCGGCAGGTTCCATCACTTCCGGGTGTATAACCCCAGCGGCACGCTGATGCGCGAATTCCTGCCGGCCCGCCGACTTGCCGACGGAGCGATCGGTCTTCTCGAAACGACCAATTACACGTTCTTTATGAGCAACACATCCACCGGCTTTACTGAGGGTGAGAAAACGATAAATTCGTACGGACACAATCCGGGTGAGCTTCACGTGACGGTGCCGGATGGCGAAATCTGCGACAATACCGCAACTTCGCTGCTAGGCAACCTCAAGCTGGTCAAGGAGGGTGAAGGCACGTTGGTGGGCAGCTGCGCGGGGCAGACTTACGGCGGCGGCACGGTTATCGCATGCGGTACGGCTCGCGCGCGCACCGCCATCAAGGACAATCTCACCTATTACGAGGCGCAATACTATTGGGGCGGCGAAAACACCGAACTGACCATTGAGCAGGATGCGGTATTCGACATTTGCGGGCAGTATGCATTCCGGGTACACAATATTGTGATGAACGGGGGTACGCTCGCCAACTCGGGGCCTGATCAGACGAACACCAACTACGGCGGTATCGGGAATGTCAAATTTACCGCCGACGCCACGTTTGACCTACCGTGCTCGACCACGTTTTACACTCCGGACAAGGTTATTGATCTCAACGGCCACACGCTTACCGTTCACCTTGGTTCCGACAAGACATTCTGGATCGGCGAATTGTTCAAGAACGGCACGGTGGAGGTGGTTTCCGGCGGCTGGGTACGCCCGTACCAGCTCAATAATTTCGACATGCCAACGGTGAATCTGCATCTTTCCGGCGGCGTAGCATTGTGGCTTGGAGCTAGCTTTACCGTGGACGAATTCTCAATGGACGGCGAAACCGAGAAAATCAGCCGCGGCATATATCCGGTCGACGTGCTTGGGCAGTATCAGCCGCAAGGGCAAAGCGACGGCCTATACGGCTGTCTGCTTCACGACGGCGCGGTGCTCGATCTTTCGCAATGCGAGGGAGAGCTTCAGGCGCGTAGTCCGGATGTTTGGGGTTGCGGTTCCACCACCTACGCCGACGATGCCACCATCACCATCCACCTCGTGGGTCGGGAGGTGCACAGCGGCGAACGGCTGGTCGCATGGGAAACGCCGCCGAACAACGTTAAGTTCGTGCTGGACGAGGAGAGCAGGCTTGCGTCCCGCTGCAACCTCAAGATCGCCAACGACGGCATATACGTCCTTAAGGGTTTGATAATCATCCTCAAATAACTAACGGCGGGTACCAAAGACGGAATCGAGACCATGATTAAAACGATTGCGGCTATTGCACTGGCGGTTACCGTTGCGATCGCAGCGGATGAACCCGCCAGCGGACCCGTTTGGCGTGGTAACGACCTCGATGCCTGGCAACACGGCGCGAACCAGATGCGCGAAACGGCGCTCGCAGACGGAGTCCTGACCGGCAAACCGGCCGGCCCCGACTCCTTCTTCAGCGGCAACGTTAAACCCTTCGCAGCCTCCCCCGCCCAAGAACTCGTGTTCCGCGCCAAATCACCCGTGGAAGGCAAAGGCGAGATCTTCTGGACAACGACCAAGATGAAAGGCCCGGACCAAAAACACAGCGCGGCTTTCAAGTGGATCGGCGACGGAGAATGGCACGAATACCGCGTGAGGCCCTTCTGGCATGGCGAAGGCGACATCCGCTGTGTCCGCATCGATTTCCCGGCGAACGCCGCCAACGCCGGCGAATGCGCCCTCTCGGAAGTGCGCGTGGAAACCGCAGTTACACAGAAGCCCATCTCCCTTTCCAACGCGCTGGGCGTAAGATTCGTCGTTGACGGCGACACTCCTGCGACCGGTCTCTTCGCCTGGGCCGCGGACAACGCTCCGGGCAGCCATTTCCGAAAGTTCTCCGTACCCGGCGACGGACGCGCCCACACCATATCCCTCGATATGGCCGGCGAAAACGGAAGAGACGTTAATATCGTATGGTGGGAGTTCACGAATTCGCGAACCGGCGAACCGCTCGAAACGAAAGACTTCCGCACGTTCAGTGACGACGGTGACATTCCCGCCGACCTCATTGTAAAAAGCGCGCGAGCTGCCGAGGCTATTCCGCGCACCGGGCAGCCTATACCCGTGGAGCTGGTGGTGGAGAACCTCGGCGGTGCGCCCGCCGAAAACGCCTCAATATCCGTCCCCGCATTACCCGACGGCATCAGCGGCGGCGGACGCAGCGCGGCGCGCACAGTGGCGGACGGCGAAACAGCCACATTCTCCGTTGAGATCCGGGCGGTACGTCCCGGCAACTACGAGATTCCCGTCGAACTGAAGGCCGATGGCATTGCACCCGTCACGACAAAGGTCGTTCTAAAAGCCGCCCCATCACTCGATCTCGTAAAAGCAAGCTACGTGCCGGAACCGAAGCCCGTTCGCACGACATACGACATCGCCGCCCTCTACTTCCCCGGCTGGAACACCTATAGAAGCTGGGAGCGCGTGCGCAACACCTGTCCGGAGCGTAAGCCGGTCTTGGGATGGTACGACGAGGCAAACCCCGAAATCGTCGATTGGCAGATCAAGTGGCTCGTCGAAAACGGCATCTGTACGCTCTATGTGGACTGGTACTGGAGTGCCGGCAGCCAGCACCTTGACCATTGGGTGAAGGCGTTCTACCGCGCGAAGTACCGTAACCGCATGAAATGGGCCATGATGTGGGCTAACCACAACGCCCCAGGCACCCACTCCGAGGCAGACCAGCGCGCGGTAACCAAGTTCTGGATCGAGAACTACTTCAACACGCCCGAATACCTGCAGATTGACGGTATGCCCGTGGTGTGGATATGGTCGCCGGAGAACATAGAACGCGACATGGCGGGTAACGGAGGATGCCGGCGGCTGCTCGAAGTCTCGCGCGAGATGGCGCGCGCAGCCGGATTCAGGGGCATCTGGTTCATCTCGATGAAGTGGCCAGAGGCGGTCTGCACGCCGGAGGTCGTAAGCAGAATCCGCGATTTGGGTTTCGACATGACGAGCATCTACCATTTCATGGACCACGGCGGACGCTCCAATACGTACCGCAGATTCCCCTACTCGCAGGTTGCGGAAGCGAATGTCGAAAATTGGCGCGCGCTTGAACGGACCGGCATCCTGCCGTACCTCCCCAACCTATCCACCGGCTGGGACGACCGCCCATGGAACGACCACTGCGAAATCTACGGCAAGAACGCCGCCGACTTCCGAAGCATCTGCCAGGCCGCAAAGCGGTTCGCCGACGAGACTGGCGTAAAACGCCTCTGCATCGCCCCGCTCAACGAATGGGGCGAAGGATCCTACGCCGAGCCGAACTCCGAACACGGCTTCGGATTCTACGAGGCGGTGCGCGAAACCTTCTGTGAAAAACCCGCCGCCGGCTGGCCGCAGAACTACGGTCCGAAAGATGTCGGCCTCGGGCCATACGACATCCCGCCACCTCCGCCACAAGAGAAGAAGACCTCATGGAGCTGCAAGGACGGCGAACCGAAAGGTTGGAATGCGTTTATGGGCCTTTCCAGCGCACGGTCCACCGGCGAGGGTGTCGCCTATTCCACCACCAGCCGCGACCCTGCAGTATCCGTCTCGGCCCAACGCATCCGGGCGAAGGAATTCGGCACTGTCATTGTACGGATGCGTACGCGCGACGCCGCCGGGACGCTTCAGCTCTTTTGGGGTGGCAGCGCGGGTCCAATCTCAGAAAAGTCGTCCATGCACCGCGAAATCATAGCCGACGGCAAATGGCACGACTACCGTTTCCCGGTCTCCGGGCACAAGGCATGGCGCGGACGGATTGACTCGATCCGTATCGATCCGGGAAGCGAAATCGGTGCCGAAGTGGAATTCGCCGAACTTCGGCTAGTGCAGTGAGCGTTGCACTGGAAATTTGCTGGCGGCTCTTCCATAAAATTAATGCCGTTCACAAATAAGTCGAACCCCCTGGTCATCATATCGCGAAAACTGCCTATTCGCACTATTCGCAAACGATGCCGCACATTGTTCGGATGGTGATCTGAAACTTCCACCGACTCGCATTCGGAAATCTCCGCCGTATTCCGGACTCGTATCGGAACACCATTCAAAAACATTTCCGTGCATATCATAGAAACCCCAGACATTAGGCGTCTTCTGCGCGATGGCTGATTTTCGACTTCCGCTGTTTCCCGCATACCATCCCACGGAATCAAGTTGTCCCACGGTTTTTGCGGTTACAAGCCCCCATTTGCCCTTTGCGCCAGCCAGACACGCATGCCGCCATTCCTTGACCGTCGGAAGGCGGAAAGACAATCCTTCAGCGCTTGTCTCACTACGTTCATTTAGTCGCTTGATGAAATCCTGGCAATCGTCCCAGCTTACGCCAGAAACCGGAAGATCAGCCTTGCCGACAAACGGAACGTCCGGTTTCATGACGGAATGCCACTGCTCCGCAGTGACCTCCGTACGCCCGAGAAGGTAAACCCGCCCCGGAACAGGTTTCATATCCGCAATCAACTGACTGACCACAACGGAACTTCTTTTCCGAGCCGCATCAGCCCGTGCGGTCCGTTCTGCGACTTCGGCCACAGCCTTTGCCGCAGCATCGGCATCACCCACCGTATTGGTGGCAACAATCACATTGACCGAAACAAGCGGCGTTTCGGCTACAGCCACTAAAAAGGTCGCGAACACCGCGAAAACAAAGCACACACTTCTCATATATTAGTTCTCCATCTTTCTAGTAACGGAGCTTCACCGGCAAATGGTGAAGCTCCGTCCGATTCCAAACAGTCCGGAATCCGTCATTAGAACGGCGCACCGTTATCTTCTGGTGGCGGAGGCGGCGGAGGCGTGCCGGCAGCACCCTCATTGATTTTTACGATGTATGGATCATACTGCGTATCCTCATCATCTCCGATAGGCTCAATCTTACCGTTGACGATCTTGGCCGTGCATGAATCCTCTCCTACAGACGTGACGCTCACCACGGCAACTTGCGTTTCGGAGCGTGTCACCTTGCCGGTTCGCCTACTCTTCTTACCCTTTCCTAATTTCGACACAACGAATTGTGTCCCTGTCTGTACCGGTTTGCCCATAATCTTAAGCGAACCGGGTACATCAAGCGTTACAACTCCATTCTCAACATCAAGGATGCCAAACGGCGTAAGCTTGATAAGTTCGTACACAATCTTCTCGCAGGCCTTCTTTGCAGCACTCTGGAGCACCTGCTCGCGCAGATTGCCCGCCGCACCGGTAAGTTGCCCAAAGGCCGAAGCATCGATATTCTTTGACTTGATCGTTTCCGCAGAACGAGCGTCCACAACCTTGAGAATCAGCTCGACCTTGGCAACTTCCGTACCGATTTTCACATTTGTGAGCGCGTTCTGACTGCGCGCGGTAGTCACGCCGTATGTCGTAATAGTCATGCCAACGAAAAACGCGGGTGTCGTTATTTTCGTTCCACCGCCTCCATCATCCCCGACAACACTCATCTGATCGGCTTTCTTGACAGCCTTGATGGCATCCTCCATACTCATGACGCGATAAAGGCCCGTCTCAACGAGATCGTTGTTCAGTCGATCTATCAGCGCCCTGAAATTGGCGGTTTTGTTGTCAGTTTTGTTGACAACATCCTCCTTGTTTATCGAGACATATGGGCGCGTATCTTCGCCCTCTTCGTCATCGTCAGCCCGGACAGGCAAAATCATCGCCGAAACTGCGGCGACACACAACATTAATTTGAATACCTTCATAATGCACCTCACTTCTTCTTCTCAACAGGCAGGATTCGAGCGGATGTCCAACGGAGTACCGTACGCTTATCCGCATTATAGTCATCAACCTTCACCCAAGCACCGTCATCCTCGACAGGAGCCTTACCTCCGCCGATAACTCCAGACCCCACGACCTGACGAGCCACCTCGTCCTCGCCAGACACGCCCTTGCGCACCTTATTGAAAAAGAACTCCACTTTCTGCGCAGCCTGAACACCGAACTTTGACCCAACAGAAAGACGGGCAAACCGGCCGTTCTGGCAGGTGTCAGTAACAAAGATTGGCGGGCCAAACTTTTCCGCGTACCCGGCCATCGCTTTATCGACGGCATCTTTTACTGCTCCAAGAAGCAAATCTTTCGTCAATGGATTATTCTCGTCAACCATCTTTCTGTAGAGGCCGTCACCAGTAAATGAGAAAATACAGTCGGTGCCGTTTGGCTTGAACAGGCGAACCTCGACCTTCGCAATCGCGTCCCAGAATTTCTGGGCAGCAACTTTTCCGCCTGCAAGTCCAGTAGCAAGACTGCCTCCCGCGTTTTCGCGCAATTCGATGCTGATGATGTTGTAAGTCATCAAGTAGTTCTGGGGCGGAGCGGCATCTCCTTCGGCCACGACCTCCACCATGGGCGTATTCTCATCAAGAAGCTTGAAATCCTTGATTCCAGCGACTTTTTCGCGAAGTTGCCCCTTGAATGCCAATACAAGTTCCTTCCGAACGTCAAGATTCCGGCAAAGCGGATGCCCGGCAGCCGTCGGTGCAAGAAACTGGTTCAAACCTGGAGCCTCATTGATTACTACCGGACGCGGCGGCGCTTTCACACGCGCCTCAAATGCCGTTTGCGCCGCGCTGGCATAAGGCTGGTTGGCCTCATCCACTAAATCGTCTCCCTTCTCGGCGATACCTTTGTACGAAACACAACCCGTAAACGACAACGCGACTACGACAACTGCTGCAAACATACTCTTATTCATGATCAATCCTTTCTGGTGTGTGAAGTTTACAAACACATTACTCGTCATCCTTGGCTTCCTTCTTCGGCGGAGCTTCCTTCTTTTTGAGAACAATCTTGATCGGACCAGACTTTCTGATATTGAAAGACGTGGACCCTCTTTGCTTGTACTCATCAAGATCGATAACGATGGTGTGCTTGCCTTTCATGATGGATATCTCGGTGTCAATCTCCGCAGATTCACCGTCAAGCTCAACGGTTGCGGCTTCGGCATCGAAATCCTCATCCTTCTTGCCGCCAGCCGAAACGGCCTTAATCGTAACTTTCGCGACGAAATGATCATTGATGCGCTTGGCCACTTTTCGAAGCGCTTCCTCAATAGTGTCTATGAGAACACCTTCATCTGTTCCTGACCGCTGTACGGCATTGGATGTCTTGGTCATTTTCTCTTCCTTCACCATGCCTGACGTGATCATACGGCCATTAAGCGCCTGTACCTGATATGTGATGGTGATGGTTGTCTTCGAGCGCTTAATCTCCTGCCCGTTCATAACGACTTTTCCAGATTCATGGCGAGGATTGTCGAAGATGAGCTTTATGAAATACGGTGCGCAAAGCGTATCCGTACTCTTCATATCCTGTAAGAACTGCTCCTTGTCGCCCTCGTCATTGTCCATACGGTGGAAGAACTCAATGCAATCAGGATCGAAACATTCACCGGCTATTCCGGCAAACTTATCGACAGCGAGAATTACCTGCTTGCCAAACACGGTTCCCTCAAGTTTTTTCCTTACACCCTCGAAGTGCTGTTGGGCCTTCAAATAGGCATCCGTTGCGATGGCGGCCTGAATCCCCTGGTTAGCCAGTTTTTTGACGCGGTTCTCCTTTGCCATCTGCCTAGCTTCCTCCGGCGTTGCATTGGCGATATCCGCCTCGGTATGTGGTAGCTCCTGAAGGGTCATCGGTGTGGCCGGTGGATTCCATGTCTTCGCGGTACGGGTATCTGGCGTTTCCACGGTCGCAATCTTAAGCATCACCTTCTGCGTTCCCGAAGGAGCGTCCTCCTCGCCATCGGCACCTATGGCGTATCCAACAGCACATGCAACAACAAGTGCCATGATCAACAACCTTCTCATCTATTTAATCCCTTTCCCCTTGCGTTTTGTTCACATCAGGAAAAGTAGGGGACACAATTCCGTCAGTGTTGAGAATGTGTCCTCAGCAAAAAAAGAAGAGCGGCGCACTCTCGAAATTCAAGTCTCGTAGAAGGCGCCGCTAAAAGCCTTTGATGGAACATGAATAGGAAAGCACGCCGCGTGAACATCACGCGACGCACCACCGTATTTCACCCCATCGTAAGATTAGCGGTCTTTTCTACGAAGTTACTTTACGCAGTTGCGTACGTTACCTCCTTAGCCACTTGCGTAGCAAAGGAGAAGATTCCAGAGCCCTTTTGGGATCACTGGCTCCCCGGCATATCACAATCTATTCGGAAACTGGCAAGCCGTCCGTTCTACAATTGCAAGTTAACCGAGGTTCTTGGCCTTGGCCTATTCGCTACAGCGAAACACCGTCGCGACACAGGTTTCGGCCCGGTGGTGGGCCATCTGCTGCACCCACCGAAGTTAAAGAGCATCCGCGATTGAGACTCCCCTCAATTACGGTAATTAAAATATACCATATTCCAGTAACCTCCATCAAGAGGAAAGTTCGCCAAACTGCATTCCCCGATGGTGACTCGCACTCAAACACCCGATCTCCCGTCCGCCGCCTTTGGGGTGCAGGCTCCGAAATGAGCTTTATGAGCGCATATGCGAGGGATGTATCACAGAAATGGCGCCTCTCGGCTTGCTTGACGCGAACGGACAAACGGACCTTCCCGTAAACGATCGTGGGCGGGGTAAGATCAGAAATGTCACATTATTAGGTATAACTCAATAATGTGACAGATTTTTGCAGTGTAATTTTTGTCACATTATTGAGAAAAATTAAATAATGTGACAAAGTGTTATTGACAGAATCGGAAAGATTATGATAAATTTTTCAACCAAGAATCACTTATGAGGTTTTGAAATGTTTTTTGGACGCGAAGAACTCATTGGACGGTTGGATTCCCTTTTTAGGAAGAGGACTTCCTCGTTCGTCACCTGCAGAGGAAGGCGAAGGGTGGGCAAATCGACCCTGATCGAGAAATTTGCCGAAAGAGCAGGTGCACGATTCATCAAGATCGAGGGGATAAAACCTAGAGCGAAGTTAAACAATAGCATGGAGCTTGAGAACTTTGCGGTGAAGCTTGCCGCCCAGACCAGATGCGACTCCTCCGTTCCGAACAACTGGCTCAACGCATTCCTTCGACTGAACGGGCAGATCCGCGACAACGAAAAGACGGTTGTCCTTCTCGACGAAATATCGTGGATGGCGCATTACGATCCCTTGTTCGCCGGTACGCTGAAGGGAGTATGGGATGACCATTTCAAGAAGCATCCAAGGCTCGTGTTCGTGTTATGCGGAAGTGTTTCGTCATGGATAAGGGACAACATACTTGAGGACGGGAGTTTCTACGGCAGGCGTTCGCTCGACATCGTGGTTCCCGAACTTCCCGTGTGCGAATGTGCAAAGTTCTGGGGAAAGGCTGCGGCAAGGCTTGATCCTAGAGAAATTATCGACGTGCTTTCAGTGACGGGCGGAATTCCCCGCTACCTTGAGGAGATTGATACGTCCGAATCGGCGAATGAGAACATTCGAAGGCTGTGTTTCCTCCCAAAGAGTCCGCTACGGGAGGATTTCGATGAAATGTTCTCGGATGTCGTAACGCGGCAACCGCAGTTTACGGCATCTGTTCTCCGATGCCTCAAGGGTGCACCGCGTAGCGTAAGCGAAATCGCCCGAGAAATTGGGATGGAACGAGGCGGGCGCATTTCCGATTCTCTAGAGCAACTTGCAGAGTGCGGGCTTGTCGTCAACGACGGCGGCGTGAATCCGCAGAGCGGAAGGAATGTCAGGGAGTCGCGCTACAGGCTTAACGACAACTACTCGCGGTTCTACCTCAAGTACATTGAACCGGTGAAAGACGTCATCGACCGCAATGCTTTCGCCTTCGGTTCGCTCGACAGTCTCGACGGCTGGGATTCCACAATGGGTCTTCAGTTTGAGAACTTAGTGCTGGCGAACCTCGGCGGCCTCGTAAGTATGCTTGGGATGGGCAATGCGCAGATTATCTCCGCCGCACCTTACAGACGCGCGGCATCACGTGACGGTTCCAAGAGTGGTGTGCAGATCGACCTGCTCATACAGACTAGAAGATCGATGTGTATTGTCGAGATTAAGCGCCGCAGGGATATTGGACGCGAAGTGATCGATGAAATGGTGGAGAAAACGAAACGGCTTCCTCGCCGCGCCGGTATCTCCGTGCGCACCGCACTCGTGTATGAAGGGCATCTCGCCCCGATTGTGGAGGCCGACGGGTATTTCGACGCAATAATTCCGTTTGCGAAACTACTTGGATCGTACTGAGTAATTGTCTACTGTGTAAAAAAAGGATTTGTTACCATGAACAAAATGATTGCCATGACATTGGTATTGGTGGCTGCCGGCGCAACGGCGCAAACGCTTGAAGAGGGATTTTCGACCCCGCCGCACGAGGCGAAACCGCACACTTGGTACCACATGATGAACGGCAACGTCACCAAGGCCGGCATCACCGCCGACTTCGAGGCGCTGGCCAAGGCCGGCATCGGTGGCGTGCAGATGTTTGATGCCGGGTGCAACGTGCCGCCCGGACCGGTCAAATTCAACTCCGACGAGTGGTTCGACCTCTTCCGCCACGCCCAGAAAGAGGCCAAACGGCTCGGACTTGAAATATGTATCCCGAACTGCTCCGGCTGGTCAAGTTACGGCGGACCGTGGAACAAACCGGAAAATGCCATGAAAAACGTGGTTTTCACCGAAACTGCGGTTAAGGGGCCGTCCGTGTTTGACGGCAAACTGCCGCGGACCAAGGATGACCACGGCTTCTACGAGGACATTGCGGTGTTGGCCTACCCCACGCCCAAAGCGGGAGCGAAACTCGAAAACCTCGAAAAGAAAATCTTCCGCTGGCGCCAGATCGCCGGTCTCATGCACAACCGCGACCAAAATTTCTTCGACCCCACCTCAAAAAAGACATATCCCGCCGACCAACTGGTCGATGCGGCCAAAGAGATTGACCTCACCAAGTCCATGCGTAAGGACGGTTCGCTGAACTGGAACGTACCCGCCGGAGAGTGGACGATCCTGCGCATCGGCTACCGCTGCAATGGTCAGTGCAACGGCCCGGCCTCGGATTTCGGACGCGGTCTGGAGGTGGACAAGCTCTCCGCCCCGGCGTTGGATTTCCATTTCGAGCAGTACGTTTCGCGGCTCTGCCGCGATCTCGGCGTTTCTTCTGCGACCGACAACGCGCTCGGTTTCAACAACATTCTGGTGGACAGCTACGAGGTGCAGTGCCAAAACTGGACGCAAGGTTTCGACCAGGCGTTCGAACGCCGTTTCGGCTACTCGCTGCTGAAGTACCTGCCGGTTTTCGCGGGCCGCGTGGTTGGATCGGTCGAGGAGAGCGAACGTTTTCTGGAGGACTTCCGCCGGCTTATCGGCGAACTGTTCGCGAAGAACTACTCCGGGCGGATGGCGGAGCTGTGCCACCGGCACGGGCTTCAGCTTTCCATAGAGCCTTACGGCAACTGCACCTGCGACGATCTCGATTACGGCGAGGCGGTGGACATCCCGATGGGCGAGTTCTGGAGCCACATGGGAGATCCCGGCAACGCCAAGCTCGCCGCCAGTCTGGCGCACGTCTGGGGACGCAAATACGCCGGCACCGAATCGTTCACCGGCAGCCCGTTTCCAGACCACAGCCGCTGGCTCGAAACCCCGTGGAAAATCAAATGGCTCGGCGACCAAGCCTTCGCCCAAGGCATAAACCGCATCATCTACCACCGCTTCACCCACCAACCTTGGCCGGGAGACGATTTCGCGCCCGGCATGACGATGGGCCGTTGGGGAATGCACTTTGACCGCAAACAAACCTGGTGGCGGCATGTCGATACTTGGCTAACCTACCAGGCGCGTTGCCAATGGATGTTGCAGCAGGGTGTCTTCCAAGCGGATGTCCTGCAGTGGACCGGCGAGCAGGTGCCGAATGAAAATTCGTGGTGGGGCGTAGGCGTGCCGTCCGGTTACGACTGGGACATCGCCTCCACCCGCGCCCTGATGCGCCTTACCGTCAAAAACGGGAAGGTGGCGGTACCCGGAGGAACGGAGTACGCGCTGCTGGCACTGCCGAACACCGCCACCATGAGCGAGGCGGCGCTAATCCGCATTGGCGAATTGATCGACCAAGGGGCGAAGGTCTGCGCGATTAGAAAACCCAACCGCCATTCCGGTTTGGTCGGTTGGCCGGAAGCTGACACGAAAGTTGCCGCGCTGGCCGACCGGATCTGGGCAAAAGGTGTTATTTCCGGAACGACCGCCAACGCGCTAAAACAAATCGGGCTAACGCCAGACTTCGACCATCAGTCGCTGGGCGCGCCGGTGGCGTGGATTCACCGGGCCAGCGCTGACGCCGACATCTATTTCGTTTCGGCGGGCAATGCAGACCCGCTGCGATTTGAAGCGTCGTTCCGGCAGAACGGTCGCGTGCCGGAACTGTGGAACGCCGAGACCGGCGAGCGCACCGACGCGGCGGTGTGGCGCATCGAGAACGGTCGAACCGTTGTCAGCATCGATCTGCCGCCGAAAGGATCAACTTTTGTCGTTTTCCGTCGGACCGAGACTGGGACGGCACACCTAACCCGCGCAACAGTTAAGACAAAGGACGAACCGGCCTCTGCTACCCGAATCACTGGCAGCATCATCGAAGCCCGTTACGGAGCCCTTGAAAACAAAGTTTTCCTGCCGGGGGCAGCGGATGTTACCAAGATTCTACGCGACGCAATGCACCGAGGAAAAATCTCCTTAACATCGGGCAACGAGACCTTTAAAGGCGATCCCGCGTACGGGAAAGTCAAGACTTGCCGCGTAACTTATAAAATCGACGGCGAAACCCATACGGAAGATTTCCCCGAATCGACACGGATCAATCTCAACCTTAACCGGTCCGCCGCACGGGTTGAGGTGATCAAAGCCGTTTACGGCGCATACAAAAAATCCGCCGGCGGGTCAGAGGGTGCGGATTTCGCCGCGGGTGCCAAGGAGGTAACCGAAACCGTGAGGGGTCTGATCAAAAACGGACGACTTGAGTTTGCCGTGCGCAACGAACTGTTCGGCGATGATCCCGCCCTTTTAGATGTGAAGTTTTTGCGTCTCACCTATGCAGTGAACGGTGTTCAACGCACGGAAGATTTCATGGAACACATGGTATTGCGGTTGCCCGATACCGCGGCGGACGATTACGCGCCGGATTGGGAATGGAAAAACGGCGCACTCGTGGCATGGAACCCGGTCAATGCCGATTGCGAATACAGCAACGGTAAAACGTTGCATAAAGAAATCGCGACACTCCCGCCGATGGAGGTCTCCGGGCCATGGAAGGTAAAATTCGTCAGCGGGCGCGGCGCGCCGGAATCGACCGAATTCCCGCAGCTTGTCCGATGGAACCGCCATACCGACGCCAGCATCAAATTCTACTCCGGCACGGCGGCATATTCCAAACGGATTACCTTGCCAGGAAACGCGGTAAAAATGCGCATCGCGGTGGATTTGGGCGAGGTGAGGGATTTCGCGGTAGTCAAGATAAACGGCAAAGCCATCAAAACGCTCTGGAAACCGCCGTTCGCCGTTGATGTCACTGATGCGATTGAACCAGGGGCTGAATCGTTCGATCTGGAGGTGGAAGTGACCAATCTCTGGCCCAACCGCTTCCTAGGCGACGAGATATTGCACCCCGACGACTGCGAATGGATATTCGCGAACAGTGATAAATACCGGATTAAACAGTTGCCGGAGTGGTCGAAACATGGCAGTCAGTCGCCCACGCATCGGCGCGCGTTCTCAACCTGGAAGCACTGGATCAAAGGCGACCCGTTAATCGATTCCGGTTTGATCGGCCCGGTAACCATCCGGTTCGGTGCCGTCGAATCCGTGAAGTGACCCGTTTCCGGAGGGAATGGACAAACGGCTGTGACCACGCCACTCGCGATGTGAGCGGCGTTAACCTCGAACAAATCCAAGAGCTAAAATGGAATGCGAACAGACTAGCATCCGCATGCGGCGCGGCAGTACGCGTTGCATATCCCCACCTCGCGGGCGGCGGTGGAGTCCTTCGGGACGCGGTATTCTAGTTCGATGTCACAGTAGGGACGGTAACCCTTCTTCTGCAGAAACGGGAACAGCTCCTTGAGCGGGGTGTCGCCCGTGCCGAACGGCAGGTTCTTCGCGCCATGCGCCTTGGTCGTCCTGTCCTTGAGGTGGATCGAGAATACCCTGTCGTGGTACTTCTCCACGAAATCAAGCGGCGAGATGAAGCGCTTCGCGTCGTCGGTCATCGCCGCGACGTAGTGTCCAATGTCGAAGTTGATCTTCAGGCGGTCAGACGCCTTAAACCATTCGCCGTCGTAGGTGAGCGCGTCGATCTGGGTGTGGTTGTGGAAGGCGAAGTAGTGGTCATACTTCTCGCACGCCTTCGCAAGGCGCTCGCCGACGCGCTTCTGTTCGTCTGGCTTCGTCGGATCCGGGACCTCCCCCGTGATGCACGTTGCGCCAAGCCCGTGTGCGATTTCCGCGCGGTAGCCGTCAGGACCGCCCATCTTGCAAATGTGGATAGCGATGCCCGCGTCGTCGAACATCCGCCTCAGCTCCTTGAGCTTCGCGGGACTGAAGTCCTTGCCTTTTCCGACGAAGGGCTCTATGGTCTCGCCCTTCAGCTCCAGCGTGCCGAGTCCGCTCTCGGTCGCGTAGCGGATGATGTCCTGCGGCGTAATCGCCGGCGCATACGAGCGATACGAATAGGTGATGCACCCGACCTTAATGCCGTTGTATTCGGAACGGCACTTGGCGACTTCGGCCAGAAGATCGCTACGTGTTGCAAAGTAGGCGGAAGCGGCAAGGCCGAGTCCGCAGAAGCCACGGCGGCTGGTGTTCATGTGTCTAGTCCTCCTATTTATGCGGCATATATGCCTCGTTCTTGGCACTTTTCAACCCACGACCTGATCGAAACGGTAAGTGGGATTGGGGCGTCCGGGTTGCAGATAACGCCATTCGAGGATATCGAAAGCGTGCTTGTCGGCGATGGCCGCGTCCAGCGCACTGCGAACCAACTCGTCGAGCCGTTCGGGCGAACACTCTACCCGGGCGTTGATCGTCAAGCGCAGGTCGTCACCCGTCCCTGCATCCCCGCGGAAGGTGAGCGCCCCGATGGTTCCCGTGATATTCCCGACTGCATACTGAACGCCGTTTTCGACAATCGCCTTCACATGGCCGACACGGAAATTCCCCGCCGCAATGCGGTCCTGAAGCGCGTTCATCAGCTCGGCCAGCAACGCGTTTCCATCGCATTCCGCGCCCTGCAGACGGATGGCGCCGTTCAACCATCCCAGGACCGCCTCGCCGTGCGCGTAACGGTCGTAATCAATCATCAGTAGCCGCGTTCCCGCATCGGTATGTTCCGCGAGATCGTCCAACCAAGCGTCAATCCCCACATTCTGAAGCGCGCTGACGGCCATTACCCGGCTCGCCGGAAAGGCCGCAACGGTCACCGCCTTCAGGTTTTCCAATGCCTCGGGCGTAAGGGTGTCGATTTTCGTGATGAGAATAAGGTCGCTCTCCTCCAGCTGTTTACGATAAATATATGCCGCGTCCTCGTGCAGTCCGCCGTTTTCACCCTTCAGGATCGCCGCAAGCCGCGCGGGATCGGCCAACACCGTAAAAGGTGACACCCGCACCTCACTCTTCCAATACTGTTTCAGCGGCTGGAGAATCGTCGCCGAAAGATCGGCGCAGCTGCCCACCGGTTCCGCCAAGATGACATCCGCCCGATTCTCACCCCCCACTTTCTTTACCGCGTCGATGAAACCGTTGAAATTACAGCAGAAACAACTTCCGGCGACCTCGGCCACCGTCCAAGCCCCCTGCCGGAGCAACTGGCTGTCGACAAGTCCGGTCGCCTGGTCATTGGTGATCAACCCGATGCGCTTTCCCTGTTCCGCCAACCGCCGCGCCACGCGCTCGATCAGCGTGGTCTTACCCGCGCCAAGAAATCCGCCGACTAAAATAAGCTGCGTTTGATTCATCCGTTTGTCCTTTCTTTATTTCCACCCCCCGAAACCTTACTGAAAAACCCGACGGTAAACGGCCGCTATTTGCAGCAGCATCCGTCCGCTTTGTTCTTCGCGACCAACACCGGCTCGACAATAAACCGGAAGACTCCGGCAGCCACCACACCGCCGCCGATCGGTCCCAGCACATAAACCCAGAACCAGCCGCCGACGGTATCCGGTAAAGCCGCTTTGCCCCAGCCGCAAAAATACGCCACCGCGCGCGGTCCGAAGTCGCGGGCGGGATTGAGGCCGGCCTGCGTCAACGGCGCGATGAAGAAGATAATCGAGGCGACCGTCAACCCGACGAATAGCGGCTGCAACGGCTCGCTCGGCCGGCCCACGTTGCAACCTTCCGTCAGGAAGAAGATGATCAGCACCAGCAGGAAAGTTCCGAACGCCTCGGCAGCGATGGCCAGCGGCATCGATACAACCGCCGCCGAATCGCCGGGATTGGGATAGAACTCGCCGAACATTCGCGCCGTATCCACGCTGGCCGCCGTCCCGCGCACTATATTGTGAATCTGCTCGTAATGCGCGATCGAAGCCGAGAAAAGCCCGTAAAGCGCGAGTCCCGCCACCAACGCGCCCAAGAGCTGCGCCACCAAATAACACGGAAGCTTTTTCGCCTTCATCCGGCCCGCCAGCACCATCGCCACCGAAACCGCCGGATTGAGATGCGCGCAGGAAAGGTAACGCGTCATGTAAACCGCCAGCGACACGCCTAATCCCCACACCAAACCGATCTGGAAGATACTGCCGTACTCGCCGAAAAGCACGGCGCAAGCCACAGAGGAACAGCCAAAAAGCGTCAAAATAAACGTTCCTAAAAATTCACCCAAAAAACTTCTCCTATCCATACTTTTTCCTTTCTTTTATCGCGAAACCGCCGCCAAAATCCCGTCTTCATTATCACGACGGAATGAAACGCCCGCCGCGTCCGGCACATACGCCAGACAAGCAAAAAACACACCACGCCTTTAGGCTGACAAAATTAATTTAGCATTTATCCGGCAAAAAGGCAAACAGATTTTAAAATAACTGCGGCGGTGCGGAAATGTTGCCAATGTGAAAATATTGCCAATGTGAAAATGTTGCCAGTACCAATTACCAATCCCAAAATTGGCAACATTGGCGTTGGCAACTGGCAACACTGGTAACACTGGCAACATTCCACACGGTCTATCTCATAGTCCAACTATTTATCATCGCCGTGGCAGGAACATCCTTTACCGCCGTGGCAGCAGGCGCACTCTTCCCCGTCGCATCCGCAGGAACAGGGCGCGCCTTTTTTAAGACAGCGCCACACCGACAGCGCGGCAAACGCGACAATCAACGCGATAACCAGAACGGATGCCAGATTCATGCTATTCCGCTCCTTTCGACGCCGGACGGAAAATCGCCCACAGGCAGAACAGATCGACGAGAATGGCGACTACGGTCCAGAAGCCGAATCCGCCGGCGGCGGAAAGCATGCCGATCTGATAGACGCTCAAGGCGAGCGCGTAGCCGACAAACAGCTGGAAACCGACCGCGAACCAGCCCCACGCCTTCGACCCCATCTCGCGGAAAGTGACCGCGATCGCGACCATGCACGGCGGAACGAAGAGGTTGAAGAGCATGAACGAAAGCGCCGCAAGTTTCGGGAAGCTGCTCATCGACGCGAACAGGTTCTGGATCCGCGCCGCCGTGGAGACACCTTCCATGTTTGCCGCAACCAGCCCCAAGGTTGCAGTCGCCTGCTCTTTTGCGATTTCCGCCGAGACGGACGCCGCAGCACCCTGCCAGGTGCCAAAGCCGAGCGGAGCGAAGATCCACGCGATCCAGCTGCCCATGTCGTGCAGGATCGACCGCTCGATTTCTTCATCCGTCAGGAGCGTGAACGACCAGTCGAAGTGCATGATAAACCACAGAAACACGCACGCCGGGAAGATGATGAGGCCGGCCTTTAGCATATAGGCCTTCAGGCGGTTCCATGTGTGGTGCCAGATGCCGCCGACTGTCGGCATGTGGTACGCGGGAAGCTCCATTACAAACGGAGCCGCCTCTCCGGCGAAAGCGCGCGTTTTCTTGAGCGCGATACCGCCAAGGACGATGATTGCGATACCGACTACATCCATGAGCGCGGCGATGTACCACTGCTCGCGGAAGAACAGCGCGGAGAACATGGCGATAATCACCGTCTTCGCGCCGCACGGTATGAACGTGGCGAGAATGATCGTCATGCGCCGGTCGCGTTCGTTCTCAATGGTACGGGCGGCCATCACCGCCGGGACCCCGCAACCCTTGCCGACGATCATCGGGATGAAAGACTTTCCGGACAGACCGAATTTCCGGAATAGGCGGTCCATGATAAACGCAACGCGCGCCATGTATCCGCAATCCTCAAGAAAGGCGAGGAACAAGAACACGATAAAAATGACCGGAACGAAGCCAAGCACCGTTGCAACGCCACCCCAGGCGCCATCGTTGACCAAACTCGCCACCGTATCACTAACGCCGGCCTTTTCAAGGGCTTCGCCGATTAAAGCGCCGATTCCCGGCACCCACACGCCGAATTTAGACGGATCCGGCTCCTCCCACTCGCTTGCCGCCTTATATGCCGCGTAATCGACATCCCAAAGGTCTGGCTCGCCGCAACCGCAGCCGCAACCATCACATTCCTCGCCGCCCTTGGCGCATTTCTCGCAATCGCACTCTTTCGCCACCGGTTCTCCGGTTTCTTCGTCTTCGACGAAAACACCCTTCGCTACCACCGATGCGGCGATTGACTCGTCAAGCACTTCGAACTCGGACGCTTCAAACCCGTCATCATTGTTTTCCGGCTTGAAGTCAGCCTTCGCCTTCTCGTTGAACGCTTCGAGCGCCTTGTCGTAAGAATCCTCTCCGTTTTTGGCGTTATACGCCTCTTTGTAGGCATCCTGCCAAGCGGACACCGAGGCTTCCTGCTTGGCGAACTCGCCCTGCGCTTCTTCAAACTCCATGCCCTTGTACTTGCCGTCCGCTTTACATTCGTGGGTAGTGAACGGCAGGTGCCAACCGTCGCCAAGGAAGCCGTCATTGGCCCAATCGGTTAGAATCGTGCCCGGGCCATTCTCCGCGACCGCAAGCCACCACATGATACAGAGCGAAAGGATAAAAATCGGGAGCGCCAAAATACGGTTCGTGACAATGCGGTCGATCTTGTCCGACAGAGTGACACGGCCCCGGCGTTTTTCGCTCTTGGTAAGCGACTTGTCCATCAAGTTCTTGATGAACTCGTAACGCTGGTTGGTGATGATCGATTCCGAGTCATCGTCCAACTCTTTCTCGCAGTCCTTAATGTGCTCCTCGATGTGTTCAAGCGTGTCGGCATCAAGGCCAATCGAATCGATAATTTTCTGGTCGCGCTCAAACACCTTGATTGCGAAATAGCGGATCGCGGAGTCGAACACCTTGCCCTGCAGCGATTCTTCGATGTGGGCGATGGCGTGTTCAACCGATCCGGTAAACACGTGCGGGGCCTCGCCGGTCTTCTTGTCGGCGGCGGCGATGGCGGCAGCCGCCACTTCGTCGCACCCCTTCCCCATGGCGGCGCTGATGCCGATGACCTGGCAACCGAGCGATTTCCCGATCCTGGCGAAATCTATTTTGTCCCCGCGCTTATCCACGACATCCATCATGTTTACGGCCATCACCATCGGGATGCCCAACTCGGACAGCTGGGTGGACAGGTAAAGATTGCGCTCGATGTTCGTGCCATCGACAATGTTCAAAATCGCGTTCGGCTTCTCGTCAACTAGATAGGTACGCGCCACCACCTCTTCAAGCGAATATGGAGATAGCGAATAAATGCCGGGAAGGTCCTGAATTATCACGTCTTTCCGGTCTTTCAGACGGCCGTCTTTCTTCTCTACGGTCACACCGGGCCAGTTGCCGACATACTGGTTGGATCCGGTCAACGCATTGAACAATGTGGTTTTCCCGGAATTTGGGTTGCCCGCAAGGGCAATTTTGATAGTCATGGCTGTTTCTTCTCCGTAAACTACTCTGGTTATTCGACCTCTATCTTGGCGGCCTCGTCCTTGCGGATCGACAGCTCGTAGCCGCGCACCGTAAGCTCAATCGGGTCGCCGAGCGGGGCAACCTTCCGGACCGTCACCTCGGTTCCGCGGGTCAGTCCCATATCCATAATCCTGCGTTTGACCGCGCCCTCGCCGGTAAGCCGCACCACCTTGACGGATTTACCGACCTCAACCTCATTCAACGTTTTCATAACGATCAATTCCTTTCCAATTCGATCAAACCACCGGATCCACCATCACCCGGGCCGCAGTGTCGCGGTTGAGCGCGACGCGGCTGTCGTGAATGCCGAGTATCATGTTTCCTGCCGAAATCTGGATCACCGTAATCAACGCGCCAGACACAAACCCCAGCGAGCCGAGGTGCTTCCTCACCGCATCCGAACCGGTGATGGCTTTTACCCTAGCCCGATCGCCTTCCCTAATTAATGCCAGAGGCATCTTCATCACTCCTTCCGCCATCGGCGGCCAGACAAAAGTTAGCCCAAACTAACAATGAGTGCAAAAAAAAATCGCTTCTTTCCCCTACTCACCGCGGCTCACTCCTGAGACCGCGAATTCTTCCATAGTGCGGGCAGGAGGGCACCCAAAGGCCCTCCGCCCGCTATCAGAACAGAAAGGTTAGAAGCTCGCCTTCAACGCCACGCCACCAACAAAGTGGTAACTCTCATCGCTGCCGCGCTTGGACTTGCCGGTGTATTCCCGGGCGCCTTCGCGTAGGGTGGAGTCGAAGATGTAGTCGTAGTAGGCCACATAACCGGAAAGTTCAAGAAATTCCTTGATCTTCCAAGTCAGCTCGACTTTGAGCGTGGTGTCCATAAATCCGCCGTGATCTTCCGCGATGCCGTAACCGCGGGTACGCTGCGTGTTGCCGATGCCCTGCGCGATCGAGGGCTTGAGCGCCAACGTGGGGTCGTCGTCATCGCCGACCAAACCGATGGTGTGGCCGATCTCCAAATTGACGTAGGTGCCGTTGTCACGATCAATGTCGCGCTCGAAACTCAGCGTCGGCTCCAGCCAAAGGTCCGGGCACTCGATGTCGAGCGTGATGAACTGGGTGTCATCGCCGGGTTCGCCGGTTCCGCCGCCCATGGAGCGCGGATGGTACTCGTAACCGTATCCGAGCGAAACGTCGAACTTAGTGGGCAGCCAGTCGTAATCGTCTTTCGAGAAAGACCAGTCGATTGAAGCACCCGGATCCAGCTCAAAATACTTACCGGCGCGGTTACCGTAACCGCCGCGACGCTCACGGCCGTATTTGGTCGTGTCGAACAACGCCTCAACGCTGAACGTGAAATGCTCCCAGAGCGTCATCGATGCAGACGGAGTGACGATCGGGTCGTTGTTGTCAACGAGACCGTAACTCATGAATTTGGAATCGAAACCCAAACCGAATTCAGTCGAGATGAAAGAATCATCCTCTTTCTCTTTGACTCCCTGCGGAGCCTTGGCTTCCTGCGCGAACGCGCCAAAAGCCATCGCACTGGCGACCAACGCCATCATAAGCTTTGCATTCATGCCATTTGAACCTTTCTTAAGAACCTTCCACGTCTTTTGAAATTAGACAAGTCTAATTTTATCACACCGCCCACCAAATGTCAACCGGCAAAAACAGAAAAATTTGTTTTGGGGATTTGACGGTTTATTTAGTCGCTAGTCGATCTTGTTGGTCTAGTTAATCTAGTCATAGGACTTCAGACCTAGGACATAAGACATCCAGACCCAAGCGACTTACGACTCCTACCGCCTGGCTTGAAGATGCCGGGCCGATCGGCTTGAACCGACGGGTGGCAGTACCCCGTGATCCGCTTGGATCATACACAAACAACGGTTTCAAGTTATATATGCTTGACGCAGGCCTCCTTACTTCCATATATTGAACAATGCATCCCGGCAGAGAACGGAAAAATCTGCTTATAGGCAGGCTGGTGTCCCGTAGAAAAACAAAACATATAATAATCGTTATTGACGGTGTTATGCATTTATATTATACTTTTGGTCAAATGAAAGGAGTAACTAATGCGCAGAACAGCAGGATTATTTACCGCCGCAACGGCAGCGGCTATAGTTTCGTTTAATGCGGCGGCCGACACGTTTTTCGCGAAATTGGTCGGGCAAAACTTCGTTTACTACGATGACATTTCATGCGAAAACGCCGTCGAAGCCCCGGAAACCGGGCTTGGGGGCTGTACGGTGCTTTTCGCGAGCGATTTAGAATTTCAGTCGCTTGTCCAATACGCCGAGGATAATCCGGGCGCTTTCGACGACGTAACGGTTGCGTTGCAGAACGACATCACGCTCACGGCAGATACCGACTGGAGCGCAATTGACTTTAATATGAACGGCAAGGCGGTCACGTTACAGGGTTACGACCTGAAAGTCCACAAGCCGGTGAACGGACGTTTCTCGGCGGGCAACCTGATCAATCCGCTTACCCCATCCGGCAACGGCAGCGCGACATGGAGCGCGGGAGGCGGCTGGTGGAATGTTGGAACCTCGAGCAAAAGTAACGCTCTCTGGTGGGACTTCACGCCGCCAAAGTCGCGCAATATCTACATCGCCTGCAAGACGAAGAAGTACGGCAGCAGTACCTATGAACAGTACATTTACTTTTCTGTCGGCGGGACGGTTTACATGAACTACACATATACCGGGCCGTACGCGAGTGAAGTATGGCGGGGGCCGTGGACAAAAGCCGTAACGGGGGGGACGCAAATTCAGGCCATGGTCAGGCGCAACAACGGCTATTCGATGATCGGCTTTGTGACGATTAGCCCCGAGAGCCATTTGACGTTCGACGTTCCAGAGGGCGAGGAGGTCGATACTTCAAGTTTGAGTTTCGGCGGTGCGTCCACATCGACTTACGAAGGCGACTACGGTCTTGGCTTGGAAATCCACAAGACTGGCAAAGGTACGCTTCTCCTGAACAAGGCGTGGACGATGGCTACCCAGGCGGACGGCGCGATATCCCTTGTGGTTGAAGAGGGTCTTGTAATGAAAGCCCCCGGCATGACTGCCGGCGGACAGAATTCGCGCATTGTCGTGAATGATGGCGCGCAGTTCGATGTCGGCGGGACGGACAGCAGCGCGAGCTACGATTTCAACATCGCCGGTTCGGGTCCAGACGGACTCGGCGCGATCGTGAACAACACGGAAGTGCCTGATGTGGCTAATGCGGCGTTCGCCGTGCGGAACATCACGTTTGCCACGAACGCCGTAATCGGAGGTTCCCAACCGCTCAACCTAAAGAACGGAAACTGGGCCGCAACCACGACGACGTTGAACAGCCATACGTTGACATACTCCGCCCCGACGGTTTATGCCGGCAACGTCACCTACAGTGGCGCAGGCAACGTCGTAATACCCAAAGGCACGGACTTTTCGTTCTACGGCCACAATTCGTCCGCCCCCGACAGCGATGTGACGATTTTTGGACGTCTTACCATGGACAATGGCGGCTTTTCCACCATTAAGTCGCTGATGTTCGAGGAGGGGGCGCAACTCGTTTTGTCCGACACCGCCGGTTCCGGCAGCATACCCACGACGGTTATTACCGGAAAATATAAACCCGCTGTCCTATGCGAGGCTAACGGCACCTGCACCCTGACCACCCAACCGGTCCAGCTCTGCGATGCCACTCACCTTGAGGCGGAGTTCGACCTCTCGCAATTAAGCGATGTCTTCGACGGTTCGAATACGACGTTTTATGCCGGATCCACCATTACGGTCAATCTTGGAACACGCGAATTTGCGGGCAGTACCCTGTTGGTGGCTTGGCCGGAAATGTCCACTGCAACGTTTGTCATTGACGGTGCCAACAAGGATCGGCTTGGTCTGTGGGCAAAACCCGAAGGCCTTTACGTGCTTCCCGGCAAGGTGCCTTCGTTCGTCAAATATGACATCGCAAGCGACGGATGGAAGTTCTACGACGAAGAATTGAACCCATACGTAGGCGAGTGGACACTTGGAATGGACTACATGAAGGTGCTCTTCGCGGATAACGCCGAGTTTCAGGCTCTCGCACAACACACCGATGAAATCGCCGCCGCCAATGCGATTGTCTTGCTGCAAAACGACATAACGCTTTCTGGCGACGCGGACTGGCGAGCAATCGACTTCGACATGAACGGCAAAACAATATACCTTATGGGTTGGAACCTCAAGATCCACAAACCGCAGGGAACCGGACGCATCACCGCAGGTAATCTCATTGCAAACGGCGGTTTTGAGAATGGCAGTACAGGATGGGCATTCGGTTCCGGCAACGAGACGGTCACGGCCAACGGAAATGGCGTGACGGCAAACACATGCAAGGACAAGCCATTTGCCGGGAACCACTGGTGCGTAATCGGATCTCCGAATGACACCGCCGGCGCAACCACCCTGTTCACGGTCGCACGCACTGGTGTCTGCTACATCAGATTCAGGTATGCGAAGTACGATTCCAATTATGCGGAATATGGGGTGGATTGTGGAATCGACTCAGCCAATAGCGTTGTAAAACATCTTGATGTAAAACCTTACCCACAGGGTAATTCGTCGCCGATCTACCAAAAAACACTAAATGCCGGAACCCACTCTTTCATTTTTGGCCGATACTATGCCTGGATTTTGGTTGACGAAGCTACAGTCAGCCCGGAAAGCCATTTGACGATTGACGTTCCCGAAGGTGAAGATTGCGACATTTCCAACATTGTACTAGGTAGCACCCAAAACTATTTCTTTGACGGCATGGGTCTCCGGATACACAAAACAGGCAAGGGCGTGCTTACGATGTCGAAGGTGAACACTTTTGGCGGAAACGGCATCACCTCAATGGTGGTGGAGGACGGCTTGGTTAAGAAAGCGTCCGGCGCGACATGCGGTGAGGCGTATTCGCGCATCGTGGTGGAGGAAGGTGCGCAGTTCGACCTCAACGGACGCACGTACCACGACTACGACTACACCATTTCGGGCACGGGTCCGGACGATACGGGCGCACTTATCAGTACCGCGGAAATCAACGTGGCCACGGCGTATGCGCAAAACACCGGTACGTCGTTCCTGCGCAACGTGACACTCGCCACGAATGCCACGGTGTATGCCGGCGGCAACATGGGTATGTTTTTCTACAACTACAGCGCAAACACCATGACGATGGGCGGAAACACTGTTACATACGATGGCAATGGCGATGCCCGCATCTTCGCCGGCAACATGTCTTACTACGGCGAAGGGAAAATCGTCATTGCTACGAACGGCTGGTTCCAGACCCACATCTCCAAACCGTCGGCGAGCAATTGCGTTGTGGAGGTTTACGGTCGTTACTGGCAAAACACCGGAATCCTGTCGCCGGTCAAATCGCTGACATTCCACCCCGGATCAAAGTTCCGTGAACTTAACGCATCGCCCTCGCCGATTGTGGTGTTCGACAGCTATACCCCGCCGTTGGAATCCGAAAGCGAAGATGGATTCAACCTGCGTCCTTTGGTGCAACTGGGCGACGAGAACCACCTCGAACCGATGTTGGATCTGTCGCAATTCACCGAAACCTTCGATGAAAGTGAAGGCCAAACGATCACCTTCTTCGAAGGCGCTACCGTGACGGTGGATATTGGTGACCGTACCGAATTTACCACTTCCTGCCTTTACAAGTGGGCGGAAAAACCGGAGGGGGTCAATTTCGTAAATTCGGCCGCCATGCGCCGCCGCGGATACTTCCTAATGGTGCGTGACGACGGCATCTACTTTGACTCCGGGACGAAGTTCCTCATCAGGTAACGGTGATGCCGTGGCGCGTTTGCATATTTTTACTGACCTCGGCGGTAACACTCAATGCCGCCGAGGCAACTTTTTGCGTCAGTAAAACCGTATCTTTCCCGCGCCCGCGCTTAACCGTAACCGCCAACGGCAATACGGCAATCGATTTACCCTGTTGCCCAAATGACGCCGCGCCCGGCGAACCATTGCTTCCCGCCGCCAGCGTGCAGATCGAAATCCCCTCCGGCACGGTGGCGGTTGCCGCCACGGCAGAACCGCTTGCGCCATACGTGGCGGCGTTGTCCGCGCCGCCCGTCTGCGGCCAACCCGCAGTGCGCCCCGGCGATTCCGCGCCGGCCGCCGTCGAAATGCGTCCGGAAATCGAAACGTCCGACCGACCATGGCCCCCTACCCCAATTGCGACATTCCGAACCGACCGCGACGGCGAACGCAATCTGGCCACGGTGCGATTGCACCCGGTCCGTTACCTGCCGCTTCAACGCTGCATAACCGGATCGGAAACGTGGAAGGTAACCCTTACCCTGCAAAGCCGCCCGCACCACGCGGTTAAACTGGATGCCGCCGCGTCACCGCTGGAGACGGACACATTCGACTATCTGTTGATCGGGCCAAGCGCGATTTTGGAATCGGAATCCGCCGCCGTACCGTTGCAAACCTTAATCGCCGCCCGCGAACGCCAAGGCCACCGCGCCAAAACCGTCACCACCGAATGGATTTCCGGCAACTATAACGGCATCGGTCAGCCGACCAAAATCAGGAATTTCCTCAAAGACGCCCGCGACCACTGGCAGCCGCGTTACCTGCTGCTGGTCGGCAACCACGATTGGATTCCGACGCCAAAATTCCCTTTGTCTTTCACCGTCATGACCACCACCAGTTCCGCCCAGATCCCATCCGACCAGATTTACTACGGATGTCTCGACGGCTCTATGGACGGTAACGGCAACGGCGTGTACGGCGAACTTAACGACGGCCCAGACGGCGGCGACATTGACCTGTTGTCGGAATTGTTCGTAGGACGGTTCCCGGTGGCGGATGCCGACGGATTCGCGCTGATGGTGCGCAAGACGCTTGCCTACGAGTCCGCCGCCGCGGAGGCACTACGTGGCGCGGCGTTCATCGGAGAAAAGATCGACGCCGGCAGCTTCACCTATTCCGACGGGTTTATGGAATTGCTGCGGCTGGGCGGATCGGAACAGAGCTACACTACCAGCGGGTTCATCGGCGGCCGCTACCGCGACATATTCGACACGGTCACGCTGTACGACGGCACCAACGGTTTATTCACGGCGGAGGATACCCAAAACTTGCTCAACCAAAGCCCGGCGGCGGTCAACAACTTCGGTCACGGCTCGCTGTACAGCGCGATGAAAATCTCCGTGCAAAGCAACGGCGCAAACAATCCCTTCCAAACGCTGACCAACTCCCTGCCGTTCTTGGTCTATTCCATCGCCTGCAATTCCGGCGCGTTCGACAACCCGCATTGCTACGCCGAACAACTGGTGTCCGCCACCAACGCCGCCTTTGCCGCCGTGATGAATACCCGCAACGGCTGGTTTTTCAGCAACTCGCTCGGCGGACCGTCGCCCTACACACAACGCGTGTTCTGGGAAAAAATATTCGATGGCGAAGCCGCCACCATCGGCGAGGCTAACGAATGTTCCCGCCGGAAAATCCTCGGCAACTGCAACGTTTTCAACTACTGGCGGTGGGTGTATCTCGAACTCACGCTGTTCGGCGACCCCGCCACCCCGCTTTTCCCGGCGATCAACCTCACCCCGACCGTTATCAGCCACACCCCGCTACCCAACCAGTTTGACGATGTGGCGGAATATCCTGTGGTTTGCACCCTCGGCCCGTGCGGACTGTACGCTCCCGACACGGTACGGCTGGAGTGGGACGCAGGCGATGGCGTGCATAGTTTGGCCATGACCAATCATCCCGGCAGCGCGTTATTCGAAGCCGCCATCCCCGCCCAGCCCGCGCATACCGAAATCCGCTACCGCATCACCGCCGCCACCATCTCTGGACTCGCCGCCGCATTCCCGTCCGAAGGCGAATGCGTTTTCTGGTCGGGCGAACGGATGACGCTGACGGTCACCGGATCGCCGTACGAACTTGGCTCGCCGGTGCCGGATTACGGTTCCCACGAAGCACCGTCCGGCACCGTGTTCTCCGTGCGCAGCGCGGGTGTGGTTTACACCGCCGACGACACCCGACATACCTACACCAACCATTTCGGAATCGGTTCCGCCCCATCCGGCAGCGAAGCCGAATTCACCTTCCGGCTCGATACCCATTCCTCCGTCCAATGGCAGTCGGACACCGAATACCGGTTGACGGTCAGCACCCACGACGCGTTGTTCGATGATTGGACCCAATGGAGCGAGGCGGGGGGACTCTTTACTCCGGAAGAGATTCCCGACCCCGTCGCCACCAACTCCGCTTGTTACCGCTTTTACGAATGGCGGCTTGACGGACAGCGTTTTCCCGCCGCTCCCGGCGGTTGCAATCCCGCCCCCGGCCCGCTCCCGGCCGACTCTCCTCACTGTCTGGTGGCGGAATATATGCCGGAAGAACTGGACGCGGACGGGAACGGGATTCCCGACTGGTACGAGTTACGGTATTTGGGGTCGACCGGGAATGACCCCGAAGCCGATTTTGACGGCGACGGTTTTTCGCTGGCAACGGAGTACGGGTTCCGCTGCGACCCGACCGATGCCGCCGCGATTCCCGGACCGCCGACGATAACCGTCAGCCCGCTCGATGCCGAGTGCGGCGTTCCGCCCCCGCTTACCTTAACCGCCCTTATCACCGATCCCCACGCGGTAGTATCGCCAACCCTGCACTGGCGTAACAAGGACGAAGACGAGTGGCGCGAAACCCCGATGTCCGCCAGTGCCGCCTTGCGCCGCACCTTCACCGCCGTTTTCGGCGAAGGCTTCGGTCCGGGCGCGACACTTCGTTACTACATCACCGCCCAAAACCCCTCTGGTCTGTGCGCGGTGTCGGACGAATACGAAACCCGGTTGGTTTATCCGCTGTTGAACGCCGATGAATTCAGCTGCCGCGCCACCCTGTCCGCCGCCGACACTCTGCCAATCCCGTTCCAGCGCGTTATCAGCAATGACGGTAACGTCGCGTTGACCGGCACGGTGGCTCTGGTGCGGTTCGACCCCATCACCGCCGATCGCCACGCCGAATGGGATTGGAACTCCTACGAACCCAAACAAACGTGGCAAATCAGCACCAACCGTTTTGTCTCGGCCCCCTACGCGCTGCACTGCCAGCTCAACAGCGCGCGCTATTTCTTATACGGCGCGGGTGTCCACGGTTCCATCACCCACCATGCGGAAAAACTGGAACCCGGAACGGTGCTTTCGTTCGATTACTGGATTCAAGGCGAACCCGACAGCGAAGACCCAAGCCGAACCTTTGACGGCGGGATTGTTGAATATTCGCTCGACGGCGGAGAAACATTTAAGCAGCTGCGCGGACCTTACACCCACACCATTTACGGCTGGTGGTATTCCGGCACCCGCATGGCGTCGCCATGGGAGGACGGCACCCCGTGTTTCTCCGGCGACGGCACGGAAGGCTGGCGGACCGCGACGTTTGACTTGTCCGAACTTTACCCGGAAGAAAACGGTTTCGCCGGCAAGAGCGTGGTGTTCCGTTTTGTGATGGGCGGAGACAACAACTCCGATCCGGAAGGCTGGTACATCGACAACGTCCGTCTTGCCCCCATGCCCGACAACGGCCTAGTACGGCAAGACTCCGGCGGCAACGGGATCGGGTTGAATCCCGGAGAAACGCAAACCTTTGGTTTCACCGGTTACCCGGCGAACCTTTCAGCCCCCGCAGAAACGGTCACGCTGGAATTTATGACCAACGATCCGGGGAAACCCTGCCTCCGGCTGGACTGGACCTTTTTCAGCGCCGACACGGAGGACAGCGTTTCGCTCGCCATCCTCGGCTTCCGGTCGGACGGCGACAACGGCTACCTAATTTTTGAGGCGCAGCCGGGCGTTCTCTATCATCTGGAGAGCGCAGAATCGCCGGACGCGGAATGGCGGGAACTGGAAAGCGGGAAATTCCCCGCCGGGTTGCAAACTCTAGTCATCCCGCACATGGCACCAAGCGGATTCTACCGCTTGCGCCGCGACTAAAATGAACAAACGGCCGTCCGTTTATACTAAAGTGTCAACACTTTATAAAACGGACGGCCGATGGCGTACTACTTGCGGTTGAAATATTGGAGCTTAACCGGCGGATTCGCCTTACGGTAAGCCTCCACCTCCTCCATCAGCGTTTTGATCGCGACGTTCAACTGCACATCAACATCCTGCACCTCAAAATTGGGATCGTCCTGTACCCGGACATCCGGCTCCGCGCCGTACTCTTCCATATCCAATCCCTCGATGGTGAACCAGCCGCGGTGCGGGTTGCGCATCATCCCGTAATCCAGCAGCCGCCGCTCACTGGTGGCAATCACGGCACCACCGGTAGTTTCGCCGACCAGCTTGCCGCGCTTTAACGCTTTTATCGCGTGCGAAAATATCTCGCCGTTGCTGCCGGTGTTTTCATTGCACATCACCACGATCGGTTTATTGAACACGGGCAGTTCACCCCAATAACCGCCAAGGTAGGCGGCATCGCTGTTACGGTAGGCAGCGTAGGAGTGGCGTCCGCCGCAAAGAACCCGGATCAACCGGTCGGCGGTAAACCCGCCGGGATTGCTCCGCACATCGATGATCATCCCCTCCTTGTCAAAACCTTCGGAGAAAATTTCCTCTTCAAAGAGGTAATAGCTGTTCAAATCCATCTGCTCGACATTCAGATAGCCGAGCTTGCCGTCCGACGCTTCATGTACCCGGCGACGCATCTCGTCGGAATACGCCTTTTTGGCGAGATTACGCGCCGCAGAATAAGAAATGGTTTTTACCGCCACCTGCTTGATTTTTCCATTCGGCGAACGGACGGTAAGCATTACCTCGTGACCGGACGCCCCGTTCAAGAACAGCGTCGGGTCGTCAGTCGGACGCACCGTCCGCCCATCGATCTCAAGGATACAGTCGGCCGGAGCGATGTCGGCTTCGTCACGGTCTGCTGGACTGCCGGGAATGACGCTCTTGACCAGCCACCCCTCTCCGATGTTGGCGTTGTCAAACTCCAACCCCAGATGCCCGGTCTCAATCGGCCAGGACTGGAATGATTGGCGTTTTTCCCACTCTTTGCCGTAGTAGGTACCGGTATAATACCCCAGATGCGAGGCGTTCAACTCGCCCAGCATCATCTGCATAACGCGGCTGAACACCGAAATCGACGGCGCGAAACGGGCGGCCTCGCGGTACTTGTTCTTCACCGCGTTCCAATCCGCGCCATGCAGGTTCGGGTCGTAGAAGTAATCGCGGAGCCTGCGCCAGCCGGTTAAGAAAGCCAACTCCTGATAGTCGCGCAGATCGGTCACCTGACGGGCTTCAAACGGGAACTTCTGGTTCAAGTGCGCCGGCACGTTGTCCACAACCCAGAGCAAACGATCGCCCTTCTTGATGAAATCGCAGAACCGGCCTTTTTTGTCGGTCAGCTTCTGCGGGGTGAGCGCATCTGGGATACCTACCTTGTAGGTGCCGTCATCCGAGATGAAGAACAGGGTGCGGCTGTTGTACGAGAAAAACGGATCGACCCCCGAGCGGTTTTTGATTCTATGCACCCGTTTCCAGAGATTGTCGAAGTCAATCACAAATCCGGAGTCGGAAACCACGCGGGTAGCGGTGGATTCTTCTTTCGGCTCTTCTTTCTTTTCCTCCGGTTTGTTTTTGTTCTCCCCGGCACTCTCCAAAACTGCGCGGTGCGCGGCAATCCGGCGCTTGACCGGAGCGTATTCCTTGGACTCTTCCTTGGGATCCAGCCAAACGTAGAAAATGTTGTGCTGGTTGGGATTGTCGGGACGCGCCCCGCAAAAAGCGATGATCTTGCCATCCGGCGACCAGCAGGGCGCGTGATCGCCCTTGAAACAGCGCGAAAGGTTGTACGGCTCCCGCGACTTGTCCAACGGGAAGATCCAAATATCGCTGTTGCCGTATGCGTCATTGATGGCGGCGGCCATCCAATTGTTGTCCGGCGACCAAGAGAACTGCCCCGCGCCAGAAGCTTTGGGCCCGCGGGCGATCTCAACACCGTTGGTGTCCGCGACCCGGATGGTTCCGGTTTCGTCCTGCCACGCCAAACGGGTACCGTCGGGACTGAGGTGCAGATTTTCGCGGCACTGGTCGTCATTGGTCAACCGGGTTTTCTTGAACTCGAAGTTTTCCCACCACTGCAATTTCGGGTCGGCGCGCTCGGCTTTCCACAGATCAATGCCGTCGCCCCGGTCGGAAAGGTAATACAGCGTTTTCCCGTCTCGCGAGAAGAAACATTCGCGCTCTTGGGTGCGCGTGTCGCCCTGCACCAAACGCGGCTGACGGATCTGGGTGTCCATCACGAACAGATCACCGCCGGTAGTGAAGGCGATCTGCATTCCGTTGTCGCAGAAGGTCACGTCCCCGTCCGAGTCGTTGTTCCAACATTCGGTATAGAAACGGCGGCGCGAATCTGGGCGCTGGGATTTTACGTTCGGGGTCAACACAATCCGATACGGATTCTTGGCCGGACTGCGCGGATCGATTTTGTAAAAATCAAAACCGCACCGGAACACCATGGTTTTTCCGTCCGCCGACAACGTCGGGTGAATCACCGAGTCATCCTTGAAAAAGGTGATCTGCTGTTCCTTGCCGCTCTCCAAATCCCGAAGCCACACGTTCATGCAGCCGTCCTGTCCCGAAACATAGTAGAAACTCTTGCCGTCGTTGCGCCACAACGGGGTACGGGATTCATTGTCGCGCTGCACCACCGGGATGAACTTGGCGCTGGGCTTGTCAAACAGCCACACTTGCGCTGCGCTGGAGGATTTTACGCCTTTTCGGTAAAGGTTGTTGCCGCGCCGGGTGAACAATACCCGGTTACCATCCGGCGACAGCGACGGCTCCCCGGCCGCCGCGTCAAACACCAACTGCGGGGCGGCGCGTTTGTCCAGCGAGACCATCGCCACTCGGGCGGACTGCTTTCCGTGCGCGATATTGGCGTAGGAGAGCGTAAGCAATTCGTTACCACGCCATGCGTAAGGCACGATTTCTTCGGTGTGATAGGTGATCTGGCGCAACCCGCGGTTCTGTAGTTCCATCACGTAGATCCGGTTGCCGCCGTCACGGTCGCTTAGAAAAGCCACCTGCCGATTGTCGGGTGAGAAGACCGGCCAGATGTTTTTGATGCCTTCCGGCAACAAAATCTCCGCCTCGCCGCCGTCAGTGGAAGCCAGCCACAAAGTCTCGTTCCACTCGAACACGAACTGTTTGCCGTCGCTGCTGACCGTAGGCCGCGACCCCAGGTAAATACGATCCGAAAACGGCAACGTTTTTCCTCCCTCTGCCCGCAAAGCCAACACCGCCAAAGCGGTCGCCATCACACCAAACATCAATCGCATAACTTATCCTCTTTCGTAACTAATCGCACCGGTGGCAAACCGCCACAAAAAATCAAACCACAATATCCCCCGCCTCCAAAGAAGGCATTACATCCAACCGCATTGCCGCATCGCCGGTCACCCCGACACCCATCCCGGCCAGCCCGGCCACCATCGCCGCGTTGTCACCGCAATATTGCGGCAACGCCGCCAGAAACGGCACTCTGGCGGCGGATGCCACCTCAGACAACCGTTCGCGCAAACTGCTGTTCAACGACACCCCGCCGCCAACCACCAAAGCTTCGTAGCGTCTGGAATGGAGCGCGGTGATAGTCCGGTCGGCCAACGCTCCAACGATCGCTTCCTGATACGCGGCCGAGATCTCTGCCTTCTCGCGGTCATCGGCCGGCGGATGGTTGCGCAAATGGTACATCAGCGCGGTTTTTAATCCGCTGAAACTCACGCAAAGTTCCGCCCGGAGCCCGCCCAGCGCGGGAGTACCCTCTTTAGGCCGGCCGCGAGGGAATTTCACCGCATCCCGGCGCGACGCGGTTCGCGCCACGCGGTCAATAATCGGTCCGCCGGGATAACCAAGCCCCAGCAGCTTGGCGGCTTTGTCAAACGCTTCTCCGGCCGCGTCGTCAAGCGTCTGGCCGATGATGGAGTATTTACCGAATTCCGGCATGTCAACCCAACTGGAGTGCCCGCCGGAAACCGCCAATCCCAAACAACGGCCGAGCGAACGCGGATCGGGCGCGGACGGGTCGAGAAACACCGAATGCAAATGCGCCTCGATGTGGTTGATGCCGATCAACGGTTTTCCCAAACTTAAGGCCAGCCCCTTTGCCGCCGACAGTCCGACCATCAGCGAACTCGCCAACCCCGGACCGAAGGTCACCGCGATGGCATCGATATTGTGCCACCAGCTCGGATCGCACTCAGCCTCGCCGTTTCCGCCGAAAGCCTCCGCCACCGCCTCGCGAATCACGCCGCCGATTTTCTCGACATGGCTGCGGGAGGCGATTTCCGGCACCACGCCACCGTAGGGACGGTGGAGCGCAATCTGGGTGGCCACCACGCTGGACAGCACCTTGCGGCCGTTTTCCACCACTGCCGCCGCCGTTTCGTCACATGAAGATTCAATTCCTAAAACAACCATAAGCTCACTCTTTGCCCTGTTCCGGTTGCGCGCCGCCGCGCAATATCTCGCACGCCCGTTCCAACTGGCGGTCCCCGATCTGCGAAAGATTTACCCCGCCGCCACGCTCCCGCGCCACCTGCTGGCGGTAAATCCGCTGGCGTTCGGCTTCGTCGACCGCGACCTTCTCATCCGGTTCGATGCCCCGCCCGTGGATTTGATGCCCCGACGGAGTAAAGTAATAGGCCGTGGTCAGCCGCACCGCGCAGTCTGGATTCGTCTTAAGCGGAATCACGCTCTGAACCGACGCCTTGCCGTAGGTGGTCTCGCCCACCAGCACCGCACGGTGATGGTCTTTTAGCGCCCCCGCCAAAACTTCCGAAGCGCTGGCGCTGGCTCCGTTGACCAACACCGCCAACGGCAATCCGGTGTCGCGTCCCTGGCACCAACCGGCGGTGAATTTATTCGGCTTGCCGTCGCTTTGGCGACCGCGCACGGAGACAATCTCGCTACCCTGCGGCAGCACCTGTTCGGCCACCCCGACGGCTGACTCCAGCAATCCGCCCGGATTGTTGCGGAGATCGACAATCAGCCCCTTTACCTTCTTACGGCGGAACTGCGCCAAAGCTTTGGCAAAATCACTTGGCACACTCTTACTGAATTGCACAATCCGCACATACCCCAAATCATCGCCCAGCTGTTCCGCGCCCTTGACGCTGGTGACTTTGATTTCATCCCGCTTGATCGGCACCTGCACCTCTTCGCCGGAGGGTCGCCGCACCGTGACCTTAACCTCGGTTCCTGCCTCGCCGCGCATCGATTTCACCGCGTCATTCAACGACACGCCCTGCAACGACTGCCCGTCAACCGCCACGATCGTGTCGCCGGCCTTGATTCCGGCTTTGGCGGCCGGAGAGTCCGCCACCGGAGCCATCACTCTCACCCCGTTGCCAACCGACTCCACGCTCAAGCCGATACCGCCGAATTTGCCGCTGGTTTCCTCGACCAGCGATTCCAGCGGTTCCGGCGGCAAGAAGGCACTGTGCGGATCGAGCGAGTGCAACATCAGATCAGCGGCGGAATAGACCAGGTCCCGGTAACTGTGCTCGTCAACATGCGACCGTTGCGCCAGCTTCAGCGCCTCGGACAGCATCATCAGGTTTTTCAGATCCTCATCGGCTTCGGTCTCACCGATTCCGGCGGCAACCGCGTCATCCGGCGCGGAAGCGGAAGGAACAGTACGGCATCCCGCCGCGCCCAAAAACGCGGCGGCAAGCATAACGATCAGGATAGTGGTGATTGACGACTTTTCTACCATAGCTTCCACCAGGGCTTCTTTGCCGATTTTTTATCCCCGGATTCGTTATAAAGCGATTTGGCGTTCTGCGATGCCGCCACCTCCGGATCCAACAGTTTGTTGCGTTCCACCACTTCAAGACTTTCGGGCAATGACCACAGTACCGTCCGGAAGAAGACGTCCTGATTCGACTTGTGCACCACAGAGACTACTCCGTCCGGAGCGATGTCGAGCTTGGCGGGATAGGCGCGCGAGAAAGTCCCTAGATCAACAGTGTCCCACATTAGGCCGCTCGGTTCGTCCACCGCCCGCAGGAAGAGCCGGTCCACCTCGTTGCGATGCCAATAGGACAAGGTAAAGGTCCGCTTCAGGTTGGCGGGTTTGACAAACATCTGGATGCCTTCCTTCAATTTCAAGCCGGGCACGATGTCAAAAGTTTTTAGCTGGCTTACATAGCGTTGCCCGTTGTGGAGGAACACCGCCTGCACGAAATATTTGCCCTCGCTCATCAGCGAATGCCATTTGTCCAGCTCCAGTCTGCGCTGGGCGTTTTGGCGCGGCGAAACGGTGAACGCGCCCGCCACCAGTCCTTCGCGGTACTGCTTAATGTAGTTGTAACGGTCTTCGGTGGTCAGCTCGAAAAAGATCCGGTCACGGCTCTTCTCGTCGATCACGATGTCCTGCCGGTCGTCATTTTCCAGCGTAATCTGCACCAGCACCGGCTCCCCCACCACAAAGGCGTTATACGCCAACTCCAGTTTAATCGGGAACTGTTGCGCGCAAAGCCGTCCAGCCGCCAAAACCAACGCCAAAGCCAAACATTTTTTAATCATTGCTCTTCTCCTGCCGATTTTCCATCGCGATCTACCGTTACCCGTAAACCGTCGTAAGTAACAAACATATTCTCCGGTAGTTCCCCGGAAAGTTTCCCGTGATCCAAATCGTGGCATAGATGGATCAGGTAGGAGCGTTTCGCCCCGATCTTTTCCAGACAAGCCACCGATTCCGCAACGCACATGTGCGAAGGGTGCGGACGGTACCGCAACGCATCCAGCACCATCACGTCCAAATCGCCGAGTACCGCCAGCGTGGACTCCGGAATACGCGAACAGTCCGAGATGTACCCGACCCGCACTCCGTCCGCCTCCATCAGATAACCGTAACACGGCGCACCGCCGTGCTCGACCGGCAAAAGCGTCATCCGCACCCCATCGACCTCCACCGGTTCGGTCATCGGGCAAAAACGGATCAGCGGACGGAACAACCCGTTGTCTCCGGGGATTTCGCCGATGTAGTCGAATATCTCATGGATGCGACGGAGAATCTCCGGAGCGCCGTACGCGGGGATGACCGAATTCTGGATGGTATTGAACCGGCGTATGTCGTCAAACCCGAAAATGTGGTCGGCATGGACATGGGTGAAGAACACCGCGTCCACCCGCCGGATCCGCTCTTCCAGCATCTGCTCCCGGAAGTCTGGCGGCGTGTCCACCACGAACGAACCGTCGCCGTGCTTGACGAAAAGGCAACTCCGGCGGCGGCGGTTGCGGGGGTCGGGGCTGGTGCAGACCGGACAGTCGCACCCGATCATCGGTACGCCCACCGAGGTTCCCGTCCCCAAAAAACGCAATTCAAGTCCCATCGGCCAATCCCGTTTAGAAAAACCACTTCGCAACCGCCAACAACCCCTGTTTCCACGGGACCCGGTGCGACACCCCGGTTTTGCCCTTGAATTCGTCCAAGTGCGCCACGTACCAATCGTAGTTGCGGATCAGCGCGTCTTTGTTGGAAAACCTCGGCTTGAAGTCCAACATCTTTTCCGCTTTCTCCACCGAAACGAAACTGTCGGTCGATGCGGTTTCGTAAACCCAAGGGTAAAGCGGTGAAAGGTGCAGTTTCTCCAGCACCCGCAAAATCAGTACGATCGGCTTGACCGGCAGACCGCGGATTTTTTTGCCGTGGCCGGCGCGGTCCAACACCGCCTGATAGTCTTCCTTCATCGTGGTGAACTCTTTCGCCCCGATGTTGAATTCGCTGTTCACCGCCGCATCGGGATAAGTGAGCGAATTCCACAATGCGTCGCACAGGTCTTCCACATCCATCAGCTGATAACGGTTGTTGCCGCTGCCGATCATCGGGAAACCGTGCCCGGTGTACGCCCAGTCGTAGAAAAGCGCAAACACGCCCAGCCGCTCCGGGCCGATGAAACTCTTGGGCCGAATTACGCACACCACCTGCCCGTCATTCTGCCGCGCATCGCGGCACACCGCCTCGGCCTCGATTTTGGCGTGACCGTAGGGGCCAACCCCAATCAGCTCGTCGGTTTCGTAAATCGGATGTTTTTTCGGCACCCCGTAAACGGCGGTGGACGAGATTTGCACAATGCGCAAAACCTGGAATTTCTTCGCCGCCGCCAACACGTTTCTAATTCCGTCCACCTCGGTAGTGCGGATGTCTTCCGGCGAGTAAAGCGGCAGCGCCGCAGCGGTATTTACCACCGCATCGCAACCCGACACGCACTTTTCCACCGCCGCCAAGTCGCGGACATCGCCCTTGGTGAACTCCAGCCACGGGGCATCCTTCTCGGGATAATCGAAATCCGCGATATCCAGCACCCGGATTTTCTCCACCCCCTTTTCGCGCAACTTGCGCACCAGATTGATGCCGAGAAAACCGCTGCCGCCTGTGATTAAAACCGTGCGCAACATTTTGAAAACCTCACTTAACAACCTTCCAACCGGGCGGGGTTGAAACATTCAACTCGGGCCGTCCGTTCACTTTCCGCCATGACACCTTAACCTCGCCGTCAAGAACCGGCACGGTGCCCTCGCAACTTTCCAGCGGCAGATTCGCCACCTCTATCTTGACCGTCTTGGCCAGCGGGTCAAGCTCGCGAACTCCCAGCACGTCGCGGAAAAGCATCACCGCCACATGGCTGGCGAAACCGTGGTTGCAGCTGGCGTTCGGGGTGATATTCTCCCACAACGTCCCGGTGCGTTCCGCCATATACAGGAAGTACCCCTTGGTCTCGTCCAGAATCTGCGCGGACAAACCGGCGCGGGACAGAATCTCCAGCCGCAGGAAATTGCCGATAAAAGCGTTCGACGGATGAATCTCCGGGAACTTCTTGGTCTTCGACCGCGCCGGGCCGAAATCGTCGCGCAACTTCGCCCACAGTTCCGGATGGGTCTCCGGCGTGGCGGTCCGGAAGAAGAACGCATAATACTGGCAGGTTTCGGTGCGCTCGCCGCTCAGTTTCAATTTGCCGTCCGGCTGGCGGACCGCATTGTCGATGAAGAACGTGCCGTCCCAAGATTGCTTGCGGATAGTGGCGCGGATTGCCTCGGCTTCGCGCTCAAGTTCCGGCAGGTTGTACATCCGCGCCGCGCAGGAAAGCACCCACGCGAAGGTCATGTTCGACGGATAGTTCACGTCCTGCACCAGCGAGTTCGCCCGCGACCATTCGACAAACACCCACGACGGCAGTTTTTCGAGCAAGCCGTCGCTGTTTTGGTACTTCTTCAGGAAATCAATCAGCGCCAGCACTTTCGGACGGAACTGCTCCACCAGTTCACGGTCGCCGCTGCGGCGGGCATACTCGTCCAGCTCCACCACCAACCACATCGCCCAGTTGGGAATGAACGTGCCGTCCGGATGGTCGCTGGGATAGCACATCGCAAACACGCCCTTGGGAAGGGACTTGAACTGGTCGGGAAGCACGAAATTTTGCAGGAACAGCCGCTCCATGTCGGTGTTGCCGCAAAGCACCTGGCTGGCGCGACTGGTGAAATAGCTGTCACACAGCCAGCCGGCGCGCTCCCGTGACGGGCAGTCGGTAAACACGTCCACCGCGTTTTGGACGAACGTCTCGCGGGCGGCCTCGAAGATTTTGTCCAAATCCGGATCGCTGCTGTGGAACGTCGCCCTTCCGGTAGCGGAATTTTTGTAGGTGCGCAGATAAAGGTCGGCGAATTCCCCCGCCGCGCCGTCGGAGATGATTTTCGAATAGCGCATGGTGTAGGGTTCAAACGACTCCAGATCGTATTCCCCAGGAGTCTTCAATTCCCAAACCACGACGTTGCTGCAACTCATGCGGACCGGGCTGACGTCATTGCCGGACAGCAACTCGTCAAAAGTCACATACAGTTTTCCGGGCTTGGTGCAACGGAACTTGCCGCCGATGAACCCAGTGTCGTTCAGTCCCCAATCCACCACATAATAACGCCGGTCGGACAATTCCAGCCGCTGCGAGGAACAAGGCGAGGAATTGGCGCTCTCCATCTTCTGCACCTCGTAGATCGGCACGGAGGTAAGTTCGCGCTCCGGGAAACCGCCCAGTTTCGGACCGATATTCTTGATGGCGCGATCGGCCCACAGTCGCTTTTCCGGATTGACCTTGATGTCGCCGGTGGTGAGCGCTTTCCATCCGGTGTTTTTCTTGAAGTCCGGATAGGGCGCGATTCGGTCAAGCAGCTTTTGCTGCGGCTGCGCCGCCAGTTTCAACGGGGCGGCGGCGGACTTCCCGACCCGCCACTGTTTAGAATCCGCGTCCAAATGGTACGCTTCGCCGAACGGCCGCTGGAAACTGTAACGGGGAACCTTTTGCTCGCGGGGCAGCAGCCGCGCCGAAAATTCCGCCGTTGCCGGGGAGGTGGCAGCCACCACCTCCCCGCCGCGAACCACCTCGGCCTGCAAATAGGCCGGCTCGTCGATAAGGTAGAAGCTGTTTACATTGTATCCCGCCACCTCGATCGCCAGATGGTTCTCCCCGGCGCGGGCCAGAGGCTTTAACGGCCATTCGTCAACCCGGTCCCAGCCGTGCGGCCCGCGCGCCGGACCGTACCCCAAGAACTCGCCGTTGAGGTAAATCCGGTAAACCGACGACCCGGTAATCCTTAACACCGCCCGATCCAGTTCCGGCGCGGTCAGCTTGGCGTAAAACCCCACGAAAAGGTTTTTCTCCCGCTCGCGTCCCTCCGGCCAGACCGGTTGGGCTTTCCGGAAAGACACCCCGTCCGCGACGGCTGCCGCCGCCATAAACGCCAAAACACCCCAAAGCTTAATCTGCAATCTCATAACATCTGCCCCGTGTGACGGTAATAAAACCATGGTTCAAAGGCCGCGCCGACGCCAAGCCCGGCAAAAAGCCCGCGAAAAAAAAAAGCCCAACCCCACCAAAACAAGTTGAAATTATAACACGTCCGGGTCAAAATGTCTATCCCGGGCTAACGGGAAAAGTCAGCCATTTTGTATTGAATTTTGAACATCGGAAATGGTAAAATGATTTCGTTTTACGGTCTAGGCGGGTTACCGCCCTAAAGGAATGCATAATGCTAAAGTCACCGTTATTGAAATGCGTCGGCATTTTTTTCTCTTTTGTCGGGGCGGAATCTGCAGTTTTGCTGCTGATCTACCTCAACATCAAACATTTTCCCCAGGACGCATTCGACGGATCACTGATTGAAAATTCGCAACTGGTTCTGCTGGGCGGAACCGCGGCGGTTCTGGTATTCATCTCGGCGCGGTTCCGCCAACTCTCCGGCGGGATGCTGCTGGCCACCGGATTTCTTGCCACCATGTTCTGCCGCGAGTTGGACTATCTGTTTGACAAAATGCTCTACCACGGGGCATGGCTGCCCTTCGCCGTCGCGGTGGCTTCGACCTTTGTCGCGCTGGCGGCGTACCGCCGCCGCACCATCGTGGCTGGCCTGTCGGCAATCGCGGAAGATCCTGGCGTATCCGTTCTGGCACTGGCAATGAGTATTCTCCTGTTTTTCTCCCGTTTGGCCGGAATGTCTTCCGTTTGGCGGTATTTCGCTCCCGGCAACCGCATGGCGAAACACGTGGCGGAGGAGGGGCTGGAACTTTTTGGCTATGCCTTGCTGGCGATGTGGTCGGTGCGGCTACTACTATGGATTCACCGCCGGTACCCGTCCTCCACTGACACCACGGAGTCCCAGCATGGACGAGACTGACCCTCAGCCGACGGATTTTCCTATCGCCCTTCCGACATCCGCCGCCGCCGTATTTTTCATGTTGCTGGCAGTGCTGTTTTCCCCCGCCGTGGCCACCGCTTTGTCCAGCGAACCGACCGCCGCGCCAAGTGCCGCCGCCATCACCTTGAGCCTGTTGTATTTCGCCGTATTCTCGTTCGTCCTTGTTGTTTTGACGCTGCGGATCGCGCGGCTGCCATTCGGTACCGCGTTCGGATTAAAGCGCACGCCCGCCCTGGCTGTATTAAAAGGCCTTAACTTCGGCATCGCCACCACCCCGTTGCTGATGGTCGCGTCCGGACTGTTGGCGATACTGGCAAACCGGATTGGTCTGAATCTGGAACAGCAACCGATCTTCGGATACCTTGATGACGGCGGGTTGCCGAAATGGGCGGAAATGCTGGTGATATTTTTCATTATCGCGCTCGCCCCGGTTTACGAGGAACTGGTTTTCCGGGGACTGGCCTTTCCCGCGCTGTTCGCGTGGCGGAAGAATTTCTGGTCGGCGGCTTGGATAAGCGGAACGCTTTTCGCGCTGGTGCACTGCAACGCCGCCGCGTTTGTCCCCCTCACCCTGCTCGGCGTGATTCTGTGCATTGGTTACCGTGAATCAAAATCCATCGTCACGCCCATTGTCATGCACATGGTTTTCAATGCGGCCAACCTTACGGTTTGGCTTATCGCCCATAACATCAATCCCCACCGATGACAACCAAAAGAAAAAAAGTTTCGGCCTGGTCGGACTGGCGTTGGCAGCTTCGCCACGCGCTGACCGACATTGACGAGGTGTTCTGCGCGGTTTACGGGCTGAACCTCCCGGCGACCCGGACGGTGCAAGCCCGTTACCCGGTTTTTCTCACCCCGTACGCGCTTTCGCAGTTGACGCCCTCCGCCCCGGCGGACCCGATCAACCTTCAGATGCTGCCGCACCCCGATGAACTCAAGGCTGAACCGGGCATCGGGCCGGACCCTTTCGCCGAGAGCGGACGAGCCGCCCGCTGCCGGGGATTGAAACAGCGCTTCCCCGACCGGGTGTTACTAATGGCTTCCGCCCGTTGCGCGATGAACTGTCGACACTGCACCCGCAAAAACCTGCTTGGCTCCGCCGAAACGGTGAACTCGCTGGAACAATTGGCCGCCGCCGTTGATTGGGTGCGACAACATCCTAAAGTGCGCGAAGTTCTGATTTCCGGCGGTGATCCGCTGCTGCTCTCCGACCGCAAACTGATCGAGACGGTTAAGGCGTTTGCCGCGTTGCCGCAGATTGACGCCGTCCGTATCGGCACCCGGACACTCTCAACGCTGCCGATGCGCATCACCCCGACGTTGGCGGCTGCGCTCGGAAGATTTCGCAAAGTGTGGGTCAACACCCAGTTCAACCATCCCCGCGAGATTACCCCCGAAGCGGCATCCGCCTGCGCCCTGCTGGCGGATGCCGGCATTCCGGTGTCGAACCAATCGGTGCTGCTGAAAGGGGTGAACGACTCGGCGGACACAATGTTCGAGCTGTGCGCCAAGCTCCAGCGCAACCGGGTGCGCCCTTACTACGTTTTCGTCTGCGACCCGGTGGCTGGTATCGCGCCGTTCCGCGTTCCGGCTTCACGCGCCCGGCAGATCGAACGGGAACTCGCCGCCCGGCTGGGCGGACTGGCCATGCCGCGCTTTGTGGCCGACCTCCCCGGCGCCCGCTATAAAACACCGGTCTCGGAATACGCGCATTCCCCAGCGCAATGACACTGCCCGTGGTGCGGACCGCGCAAACCGGCGGCGGGATCGGAGACCTGGCAGTCGCAACCGTGGCGGATCTCGGTCAGCATCCCGCCAAAGGATTCCCGGAAGGTCGCGGAGGCCACCTCGCCGATGGCGTGCAGCCCGGCGCCCCGGTTTACGCATAGCACATGGGTGGCGTTGCCGGTTACCACGCTGAGGTTGTGAGAAACCATCAGCACCGTCATGGAGGAAGTCAACCCGCTGAAAAGATCGTAAAGCCGACTGGCGTGTTCTGGATCGACATTCGCCACCGGTTCATCAAGCAGCAACAGCTCCGAACCGCCTGCCAACGCCTGCGCGATCATCACCCGCTGCCGTTCCCCGCCGGAAAGTTTCGCGAACGGACGGTCGGCAAAACCGGCCAGCCCCACCCGCTCCAGCGCGGCAGCGGCGGCCTCGCGGTCGCTCGCGCCGTAACAGCCGAACCGGCAGCGCGACACCCTTCCCATCAACGCCACCTCCATCACCGACACCGGAAACCGGGGATCGAACGGAATCAGCTGCGGCACATAACCGATGCGCGGACGCGCCGCCGCCGGGGTGCCGCCCAACACCTGGACTTTGCCGTATTGCGGCGACAGTTCGCCCAACAGAATCTTCAGCAGCGTGGTCTTGCCGCCGCCGTTGGGTCCCACCACCGCCACCAGCGAATTTGGCGCGATCTGAAACGACACGTTGTGCAGGATCTCCTGATCTCCGCGCAGGAAACACATATCCTCGACTTTAATCACCGGTGCGTCCGACATAAAACTAGCTCCAAACCTCCGTCTACTATTGTTCATTTTCAAAATTACCTCTTTTCTTTTAACACCACTCAGCATGCCGTTTTATACCGACATTACTTTGCGGTGGCTACGCGGTTTACGAGATGGACGATGTTGGAGTACGGGATGTCGGAATGGGTCGCAAGGCCGATTTCGCAGGTACGCGAATTACTGTAACCGTGTACGGCCCCGGCGTGTTCAATCTGCTGACGCAACTTGCGCAGCGCCCAAGCGTTCAACTCCGGATGCGTGAAACCTTTGTCACCGGCGAACGCGCAACACCCCACCTCCTCCGGCACAAACACGTTTTTCGCACAGGCGCGGGCAACTCGCACCATAGTATCCGCAAGTCCCATCCGCCGCGTGGAACAGGTGATGTGTACCGCCACGCACCAGTCCTTCGGCAAAGGCTTGATACGCACTTTGTCCAACACAAACTTATCAATAAACCCGGCTGGTTCGTAGAGATTAAGCCCGTTAATCTTCTCGCGCATCCGGTGCAGACATGGGCTTTGGTCGCAAAGAATCGGCCATCTGCCGTTCTCCGATGCGCTGCGGAGGGCGGTTTCAAGTTCCGCCGTCTTGCGGTCGGCAATGTCCGGCATCCCCTTCGACTCCCATATCATGCCGCAACACAGCTTCTCCATTCCCCCGGGAAACACCACTTCGTACCCCGCCTTGCCCAGAAGTTCAACCGTCTCCTCAACAACGGGTCGTTCTCCCGGTAACGCGCCCATGCGTTGGTTGATGCACGAAGGGAAATACACCACTTTCCCGGAACGCCCCGCTGCCGCCATTGCGCATTTACGCGTTTTCACGGCGTTCGCCGCGCCGGGTGTCGCGGGAGTCCACAACGGAACCATCCCGAACGTCCCTTTGTGCAACGCCCTGCAAACCGACGCCATCAGCCGCGTACCCAAAACGCTTCGTCCAAACGATGCCAAACGCAACATTGCTGCCGCGAGTCCCGCCACAAAAGCAAAGTGATCCGCCGCAAAGCCCCCGGCTCTTTTCGCGAGCAAGGACATCTCGCGCCCGCGTATCACATGAATCAGCTCACCTGTGTTAATCCCCACCGGGCACGCCGTGGAACAAAGTCCGTCGCCTGCGCAAAGATCTCGCCCCGCGCTTCGGAATTCGCGTACAAGCCGCTTCGCCCTTCTCCACTCCGCCGGGTCGTTCAAAGCGTTAAGCCGCGCAATCTCGCGTTGCACCACAATCCGTTGGCGCGATGAAAGCGCGTACCCGTGAGCAACGCACTTTACCTCGCAGAAGCCGCATTCAATACATCTGTCAACAATCGGATCGAGACGCGGCAACGGTTTCAAGTTGCTCACGTAAGCCGATTCGTCTTCGTTAAAAATCACGCCTGGGTTCAGAATCCCTTCCGGGTCGAAAAGCGACTTCACTTCCTTCATGAGCAAATAAGCGTCATCGCCCCATTCGCGACGCACAAACGGTGCCATGTTACGTCCCGTGCCATGCTCGGCCTTGAGCGATCCGCAGTATTTCTCGGTGACGAGCGACACAACATCGCGCATCATCGAGTCATATTGCGCCACGGCCTCCTGCGTGTCGAAGCGCTGGTTTAGAATGAAGTGCCAGTTGCCGTCGAGAGCGTGCCCATAGATGACGGCATCGGGATAGTTGTGCGCCACAAAAAGCCGTTGCAGATCTTCCGTTGCCTCGGCAAGGCACTCAATCGGCACGGCAATGTCTTCAATGAGACAGGTGGTGCCGATTTCTCTGGTGCCGCCGACGGCGGGAAATATTCCGCTGCGCATCGCCCAAAATCTGGCGACTTCGGCGGGGGCGGACGTGAACGCGGCCGGCGCGGCGAGCGTAAACGGCCCAAGCGCGGTAAGTATCGCGGCACGGTGAGCGGTGAGTTGCACCCCGTCCTCAGCCTTCGTTTTCACAAGCAACGCCCCGGCTTCGTCCGGCAGACCGGAAAGCTCCGGAAAGTCCTTCTCCACGGCCCTCATGGCACGACGGTCGAAAAACTCCGCCGCCACCGCCACCCCGGTCGCCTTGATTGCCACCACGGCCTCGCAGGCCATGCGGGAGGAAGGAAAGAGCAGAAGCGCGGACTCCGAAAGCGGCACAATCTTGCCAGTTCTGAACGTGACCTCGGAAAGGAACGCCAGCGTTCCCTCGCTTCCCGGAATCAAATGCGCGATAATCTCAAACGGGTCGTCAAACTCCACGAACGGGAGAATCGTAAGCCCCGTAACGTTCTTGATGGCATACTTGCGGCGGATACGCTCCGCAAGGGCGGCGTTGGTGCGCACACCGTCGCGCAACTCCTGAATCCGCTTTATAAAGTCGCGGTGCGAAACCGTAAACGCGGCGCGGCTCTCGGCATCTCCGGTGTCGAGCGTAGTGCCGTCCGCGAGAACGATCCGCACGGAATCGATCATGCGGTAACTGTTCGCGTGCGTACCGCAACTCATGCCGGAGGCGTTGTTCATCACGATGCCACCCACCATCGCGCTGTTGACCGAAGCGGGGTCGGGCGTGAATCTGCGCCCGTAGGGTTTCAACACCTCATTCACTCTGCCGCCCACAATGCCGGGCTGGAGACGGATTCTCGCGCCGCTGTCAAGCACCTCAAATTTTTCCCACTTCTTGCCGCACACGACAAGCAGCGAGTCGGTAATCGCCTGCCCCGAAAGCGAAGTCCCCGCCGACCGGAACGTGACGCTCTTACCCTCGCGGCGGGCACGCCCCAAGATGCTCCGCACGTCCTCCTCGTCAGCCGGCATCAGCACCTCTTCTGGCAGGATACGGTAGAACCCTGCGTCTGTGCCCCACGCCAGCCGCCCCATCTCCCCTTTAATAGCGGAGCTTCCACTCATGGCAGATCCTCTACGACCACGCGGAATCCAACATCGAACGGACGCATCCATGACGGATAGCGCCAACGCCAGGCGCTTGAGCTAACCACCGGACGCCGGTACCACGATCCGCCGCGCACTACTTTAAGATCGCCGTCAGCAGTTTTCTCGTCATAAGGGTAAGACCGCCACGGGCTTGATGTCCACTCCGCTACGTTTCCGTGCATATCGTAAAGCCCCCAGACGTTGGGCGCGTAGCTGCCAACCTTCGCAAGATGAAGCACATGGTCGTTGAAGCGGCGGTCACGCAACTCGTAATCCCACAGCGCGGGCGGCAGATTTTTCGGCTGCGGATCATCGCCGCGGGCAAACGGCTGCGGATTCACCCCAACCACGGCCAGCTCGATAAACATATAGTCGGCCATGTTCTCATGCTTGGAGAAGTCATCGTCTTTTGTACCGTAGTTGAATTCGGTGTCCGTTCCGGCGCGGCAGGCCCACTCCCATTCGGCCTCGGTGGGCAGGCGGACCTTCCTGCCAAGCCGCTTCGAGAGCCACGCGCAATACTGCTGCGCCATGTCCCAGCTCACGCGGATGGCGGGGAACTTCTCGTTGCCGGGCTGGGCGAAATCCGGATCCCGACCGCCCATGTAGTAACCGCGATTCACCTGGTCTTTGTAATGTTTGTCGTACACTCCGTTGTCGAAATTCGGGTCCATTAGACGGAACTGCCCCTGTGTGATCTCTTTCGTCGCCATCCAGAATCCTTTGCCGATCGTGGCTTTGCACACCGGGCGCTCGGCGGGCGTAAGTTCGTTTGAACCCATCGCGAAAGAGCCGGCGGGGATGTACGCGAACTCCAACTGCTCGCCGCTCCCGATGTCTAACGTGCGAGGCTTATTTTCGCCCTGCATCTCTTTCGCCCGCGTGGCGGCGAACGGCCAGCCTTCGACTTTAATCTCTTTATTCGACTTCTCCCCTGCGGGCGGCGCCTCGAAACGCTCCGTGCCGGGAACGTATGGATTCCCGATCTTCTCGGGGTCATACTTGTCGCCGGCCCATTTCAACGCCATCTCTTTTCTGCGGGCCAAATTCATCTGGGTACGCTGGTTCCCGCCGGTCTCCTCGGTCCAAGTGCCCCAGAAAGGAACGTTAAGATCCATCCAGGTGACGATTCTCGACCACTCTTCGGCGGTGAGCTTCACATTGTGATGCCCCTTTTCAAGCCGTTGGTACAGTTCGGACGTTGACACGTGAAACTCCAGCGGCGTAAGCAGATGGTAGTCGCCCTCGGGACCGTTCCTCCGCACGTAAGGCATCAAATTGACATAGGCCCTGGAGTAGTGTCCCTCCATCTTGCTGCCGTCGAAGTCCGGCAACGGCGCACCCATCCGCGTCTTTAGCCCGCTGTTCGGGTTGTGGCATCCAACGCATTTCCGGTCGAGCACCGGCTGCACCTCGCGCAAAAACGCATAGTTGCGGCGCGGACCGTACCACGGCGCGGGTGTTTGCGGACGCTTCCGCGCCGCGATGGAGTTGGCCGCGGGCGGTGCCTCGTTCTGGTTCTCGTGGCATCCCGTGCAGGAAATCACCTCTCCGGGAACGCCCACAAACCACGAGCGCATCTCCTGAAGCTTGCATCCGTTTGAGTCCAACGGTTGGATGGCGAACGGCGTATTGGCGGGGACGGTGAAGATCGCGCTGCCGTCCTTTTCCAGTTCCACCTCGCCAAGGATGTTGCGAATGTCCCACGGTCCCTCGAAACCAATGTTGTAGTGGCCGCCCACGTTGCGCGGCGAATAACTGTAGGAGAACAGGCGGAGTTTTTTGGCCACATTGTTCGGAACGCCCTTCAGACCCGCGCCGAAATTAACATTCTGAAGATAGACGGTGCAGGTGTCAACAGCGTCGTTGCGCCTGTCCACGGACATCTGCGGACGACTGCGTTTCTTTATCGGCAACGGCTCCAGACAGTTCCAGTCGGCAGAGACGCACACGGGAACGATGTTGTCATAAATGTCCGCGAAGGCCACGATGAACGGGTCGCCGTTGCCGCGGTGGACGGATGTCAGGAAAAGCTCGTCGGCCAGCGGATACGGGTGGAGGAAACGCGGACTCGAACCGTTCACCAATTGGTCGCGCGCCTTGTTCGCAACGGGCTTACCCCATCCCGGTATACGCTGGATCACACCTTCCGTTTCGTTCCTCCCTTTCATCACGTCGAAGAGTACCAGTTCTCCCTCGCGCGCACAACCGTGGTGGCCGGAAGCTATCCCGCAAAATTTCGTGACGGATCCCGGCAGCGGCCGTGCGTAAAACAGCGAGTTCGGCCAGTAAGAGTTCGACCCGTAGAACGCCTTTTGGTCGGAGCCGTCCACGTTCATGGTCATCATAACGCGGGAGAAGTAATGTGCGCTGTCGGTGTATTCCCATCTCAAATAGAGAACACGGCCGTTGTTCATCACCACGGGACACCAGCTGTTGTCCTGATCGAACACCAGGCGTTTCACCCCGCCATCCTTTTCAAGAAGATGCGTGTTGCCCACATAGTCGGAACCGGTAACGCACGGCACGCCGTGAAAGCCGCTGGTGGAGACGAACAGCATGCGGCCGTCGGGAAGATAGCAAGGGTCGTAACAATCGATGTCGTTCATACCGGAAGGCGTTTTGAGCGTCTTGACAAGAGGCTTATCAAGGCGCGTTTCAAGTACGCACCATCGTTTTTCGCTGTCGAGACCGCCAGAATAGGCGATCTTGTCCGCATCGAAGTCCAGATCGACGTCCCCAAGAAAATAATTCGACGCGGCAATGGTACGCCCTCGCTCTCCCGTGCCACGGCGAATCGGCAATGAAACAATGGCGTTCAAATACCCCTCCAACGGCACAGATGAGTTGCCCTGCCAATTGTGCGGCAGACCTGAATGTGATTTTCGACTGCGCTTGACCATCAAAAAATGCGTGAAATCAACGGCGGGATGGCGCAGGAACAAATCGTCCTGTAACTTCATAAGGGCCGCCGCAGCATTAAGTCTCGTCTCTTCGTTCGCCGCACCCTCAATAGACTTCTTAACCTCCGCAAGCCTTGCCAGCAACGCGGCAGGATCACCGTATGCACTAGGGTATTTGGCGGAGTAAGCGCGGATGGCGCGTTCCATCGCGGCGGCGTTGAACCACTTCAGCGTCTCAAGCGCAAGCAATTTGGACTCGTCGGATGTGGACGCAAGCTTCGGTGCGCCCTTCATCAGCTCGGCTTTCGAGAAATTCCCGGAACCGAGATTCCCCACTATCTCCTCCGCATGGTCCGGGAAGTCCTCCACCAACCGGTCGATAAGCGGCAGCAGCGTCTGGTACCGGCGCAGCTTTGCCGCCGTTGCCGCAACGGAATCAACCCATGTGGCCCGTTTTTCGTATGCGGCGCGTATCTCTGCCGGCGTGGCTGGCGGCACGGTCACGTCTTCGATTTCCTCTCCGGCACATTCCGCGCACGCTTCCGTCGCAAGATCCATCTCCAGAACCAGCGGTCCCGCGTCGGCGAACGTCTTGCCGCGCACCACGCGTCGGCGCTCGTCAAGCAGCAACACCTGCACGCCGTCGGAACGGTGGCTGTACCCCTTTCGGTTATGCAGCACGATCTTGGACACCTCGACGTTTTTTCCAAGATCCACCTCCCACCACTGCGGGCTGTTCTTGCGCCCCTCGTCGGTGTGCGTTATGGTCTCGCTGCCCCAGTCGGGATTGGTGTTGCCGTCCACCGCCCGCGCCGGAACGCCGCCGTAACCCACCGTACTCTGGAACGCGGGACGTCCCTTGGCCACATTATCTCCGCCGGCGAACGCCTCAAGTTCCGCAATCGACAATATCGCTGGGATACGCTCAAGGCGCACATGGATATACCTGCCGTTTTCCGGTGCCGCCACGGCGTTTCCAACAGCAATGATTCCAAGCGCCAGACAACATCCCGCCGTCAACGTTCGATAGTGTCGCGCCCCCGGCTTCGCCAATGTGGCGTTACACACATCAAATCCATTAAGAACCGATTTGGCCATATTATCGTCCACAGTGCCCTGTCCTTTCCAAAGCCGGCCCACCGCCTATCGCTCCAGCGGCAACTCCAACTTTTTTTATATTGTATCACCCGCCCCCAGGTTAGTCAACGCTAACCCACTCCAAGTAGCGTTTTTACGCAATTCGGCGGACACCAATTCTGATCGGGACACTCGTATTCGCGGCGGTCACTATTCATAATCGATGAATTACCAGCCGTATGTTTTGCAGCAGGTACGGCAGATGATCGCTTGACACCATACGCAAAGCGCGGCAACCGCGACCCACCCGGAATACTTGACCGCTTTTTCGTGTTTCATACCTTAATATGGATGTTAAGTGTCATTTCAGGATGGCGTCCACCACCTTGTCATAAGAATCCACGGTAATGGCTCCATTCAGTTTCGCGGCAGTTTCGCGTTTTGTCTCCGCGTCCACCACTACCACCACCCTGCCGCCGCGCGCAATGTAGCCGTTCAGACGCTTCGCATCTGTATCGGACACCTTGTCCGTGAGAACCACCGTATCGATATGCGGAAGGTCGTTCAAATCCTTGCCCGGCCACACGTCTACGCGCTTGTCGCGAAGAAGAGTGTTGAACAGAAACTGGGCGGATGCCTTGTCAGATGAACGGTATCTCACTGATACCGTCCCGCGCCTTCTGTCGAGGTTCACCGGCGTCGGCGCCACTCCCGTAAGGAACTTTATCCCGCTCCGTACCAAGTCGAAGTTGTTCTCCGCCTTTTCCGGATGCGGGCACGAGAGGAACACCTTGCCTTTGCCCACCCTGCCGCCGACAAACGCGGCCTTGCCAACCATCTCTTCGACCGACTCCGGCTGGCAAGTGTTGACGATACGCCCCGCGTAACGCGCGAGAACTTTAACGTCAGAGTCCTCAACCGGGCTGCCAGGCACTAGCACCGGACCGCCGTAATAGAGCACGTTGCGGTTCGCAGCCGAACCAGCGAAGACATTCTTTCCGTCGTTCGTAAGCGTCACCTTTATCGGTGCCGAACCGCGGTAATGGCTGGGGTCGTCGCCCTTGAACGGCACGAGGCCGAGGCGCGGCCGGTCGGGACGCGATTGCTGCAACGCAAGAAACGCACCCGCGCACACGCCGTAGTACTTACCGCCATCCAACACGAACCGCTTTAGCGCGTCAGCACCCTTGTCGCCCAACGCCTTATACTGCGCAGTGCAGCTGCCGCCCGGCTGGATCACAAGATCGAGCTTCTCAAGTCCGCCGTTCACGTAGTCCGCCGGGGCAAGGAAAGTCAAATCGTATTCCGGCGCGAGCGCGAGCGCCCTTGCGATCGGAATGTTGGAGTTGTTTTCGTCCTGATAGATGCCCACGCGCACGGGCTTTCCAATCTTGGCCGGAATGGCTACCGTATCGGCAACCGGCTCCGCCGCGAACTTGCGAAGCGCCACCAGCGCGTCCTCCGCGTCCTCAACGCATGTGACACCGGATTCCAACCCTTTCGCCGCCTCAGCCGCCCGGCCCCACGCAAAGACACGCCCGCCGCGGGAAAGGAACTCTTTCGTCCGAGCCGTATTTCCGTCATACAGCCCGACCGCGGGTTTCACCGACCCCGCTCCGGACGGCGCGAGCACGGCATCGACACGCCGCAGGAAACCTTCCTCGATTTGCGCCTTGTTAAGCGGAATAACGTCAAACTCGCCTTCGGTGACAAGCCTCTGCACAAGCTTCGCGGTCTCCGTGCCGAACGAATCGTCACACATGAAGCCCACCGCCAGCTGCCCCCGCCGCCGCTGCGGATAGTCCCATTCGAGTTCGCGCCCCGTCAGGAAGCTGAACGCTCCTTTTAAAATGTAATGGTCGTCCTCATCGCTTTCGGGATGCACCGTAAGTACGAATATCCGCCCCTTGCCGTAGGTTCCGGCAATCGCTGCGGCTTGTCCGGCCATGGAGGGCCGCGCCTTTTCTCCTTGCGTATTGATGTCGCCGTTGTAGGTAGCGACCACCTCCACCCGGGCGTCCGTCACCTCCGTTGACGGCAACGGCACCGGTCCCTCCGAGTAACGGATCTTCACCGCCCCTTTCTTGATTCCCGCCAGTTCCGTTACGCGCGCGCCAAAGGCGACCGACATGTCAGCCTTTCCTCCCGAAGGTCCGAATTTGAACGGAATCATGTGCAGCATATTAGGATGCCCCTTCGACGACTCCATCAAAAGGCAACATCCGGCGCACGTGCCAACATAGCCGCCACCGCGCCTGACGAACGCCTTGACGATCTCGCGCCCTTCAGGGCCAAGCGACCTCGACTCTTCTACCGACGATCCTCCGGGCATCACCAGTACATCCGCCGCATTGAGCGCACCGGAACGCACCGCCGCCCCGTCCACAGGCGTGGCGGCAACGCCTTTCGCGCGGGCGGTCAGCTCAAGCCAACGGAACGCGCCAATGTTACGCGCCCCCCTATCCACGTAAACCGCCACGCGCAATTGATCCTGCTTCGTTTCATGTCGTACTGCGCCTACTCCCGAATCCGGGCCGACACAACCCGCGAATACGGCAAACGCCACAACCGTTACGAACGACTTAATCTTCATCATCATTTCCCATGTTCAAAGCCCATGTATAAGCCCGGAATACAAAAAAAAATCGCAGATGGCAACATCTGCGGTTTCATGGAACTATCAAAAATGGTAGCGGGGGTTGGATTTGAACCAACGGCCTTCAGGTTATGAGCCTGATGAGCTACCAAGCTGCTCCACCCCGCATTAACGTTTGGCGCGCCACGCAGGAGTCGAACCTGCAACCTTCTGATCCGTAGTCAGATGCTCTATCCAATTGAGCTAGTGGCGCTCAAAACGGGAAGGAATGTACCAAAACGGGCAAGGCAATGCAAGCAGAAAATGAAAAAAATCGCTTTTTTTTCACTCTAGCCCCAACCGAGGACGATCAAATCATGATTTCCAGCGTCCACTGGGCCGGTTTTCCCATTTCGCTGGAGGGTACCATCTCGATGCCGACCGGAACGCACCAACCGGATGTGCGGTTTTCGGCAAGAAAATCCTGCATTTGGCGGTAGCCGCCTTGGAGCTGGACTTTCCACCGGGACAACCGGCTTAACGCCTCATTCAGTACAGGGCCGAAATTTCCCGCGTCCTCGTCGCGTTTGGCAAAGACCAACCGCATTCCCGCCACTTCCAGCTGGCGGGTAAAACACTGGAACCGCTGCTCGGGCGGAGTGTCGCCACCCCACTGGCGCTTCCCCTCGTCCGTTTTTCGCTGCTCTTCAAGCGCTTTCAGCCGTTCATCGTAAGTATGCTTGAATTCCGAAAGCTCGCGGGTCACATTCCGCACTTGGACTTCCATCGTCGCCGCGTCCATCCCATACCCGACCAATTGGCTCCGCAATTTCTGCAGTTTGTCGTTTTCCGGCCGGTACCAGTGCCAGTAATAAGCAAATAGTACCACCAGCATCGGAAGCAGCACCACAATCACTTTGTCGCGTTGACTTAAGCCCATGTCAAAACTCCCCGCTTTCCCCGACCGCCTTTTTCGCGGCATCCTGAATCGATGCCGGTGGTTTCAACGCGCAACGGAACTTCCACGCGCCGTTACCGTTGGCCGCCACCTCCTCCGGTTCCAATGTCCACCCGCGTTCCGCCAGCCGTTTGCCGCAAGCCACAAAAAACGCGTCGGCATCCCGGGCCGACCGACACCAGCCGGCAACGGTCAATCCAAACGGTTCCCCGGACTTAATCGAACGGATAACCAGCGAATCGGGGCAACTCTCCGCCAACGCCGTGAGCAGGAATTCCATCCCCCCCTGCGCCTGTTCCATAATTTCCCGCCGGCCTTTTTCCTTTGCGAGTTCCCGCTCGCGTTCCTCAAGGTCGCTTTTCAAACCCTTCAACGAGTTTTGAGCCTGCGCCAACTGGCCTTTGAGCGTTGCCAACCGACTGTTCTCATTGCGGGCCTTGCGCAACGCGGCCGACATTTCCCCGTGATGCCAGAAACACGCCGCACCGGACAATACGGCCAGCGCCAGGCCGTAAACCAAAAACCGTCCGGACGATGGCGGCGGCGAAGGTGGCTTGACAAACGGCATGGTCGCGGCAGAAAGGAATTTTTCCGCCGCAGCCAACGCCTCCTCCGGCGATTCAACACCCGCAACGCCCAACAGGCTTGGATGCGAAACCCCGGCCAAAGTAACGCCATGGCGACGGAACTCTGCGGTTGCCGCCGTCAGCTCTTCCAACGGCAGCTGGAGAATCGTGCACGGCGTGGTTTGGGCGTTCGGAACGCCTTTGACCCAGGCGCACACAGACCGCTCGGCGGGTATTCCGGAAAACGCCTCCGCCTCGTAGCCAACCAGCGAATCCGCCTCAGCGGGCTGAAGCCCAGAAAGCTGCGCGGTGGCGATGTCCAGCGTTTGGCACCAAGCATCGTTCCTGAACAAGGCGACCGTCCGGCGTTTTACCAGCTTCTGGAACAGCGGTTCCAGCTGCCCAGCCAAAGGTAGCAAGGCGTCGCGGGGAAAATCCGACACCGAATCCGGTCCCGGCTTGCCGTCGGCCAAATCAACCCGCCAAACCGAATCGCGGGACATGAATATCAAATCGGAGATTTTTCTGCGAATCATGGCTGGATCGATTCTGCGGTTAAAGTTTCGTTCAACACCGAAGTGCCCGGCAACAGTCGCACGGGGATGGGATTGCCGTAGTTGGTCACCCCGCCGCCGTCATAGGTGCACACGCGGATCATCCGCTGGCCCGCCGTCATACGCGCAGTGCGGTTCGTCAGTACAAACGGCACTGACCGTCCGCCGGTCTCGGTGAATTTCTCCCGCCACTCCCACGCCATCACCCGACAGGAATCCGCCGCCGAGACTGGATCGGGGTTCGGCCCGTAAACCCGCACCACCGCCCAGGCCGGCGCGTTGGTGGGAAGCCGGATATACCCGCTGACCGCACGGACGAACGCATTGGAGACCGGCGCCACCGATACGTCCCGGTCGTAACTATCCGCCGGACCTTCGGTCAACTCCGACAACCCGTCCGCCCCCAAATGGCGGATAAAGCAAACCGGCATGCCGTTGGTCGCGGATTGCTCCGCCACCCCGTCGCCATACGCCCAATCCGCCCCCAGCAACCGGTTCGGCAACTCTCCGGCAGAGAAATCCAGTCTACCTTCCGCCGCGTTTTTGGACACCATCGCGTTGCCCCAGCCATCGCGAACCCAAGGCGACTCTGCGCCAGGCGGCAGCTTCAAGTAGGGTCCCCGCCAGCCCATCGGCACCATCACCCCGTTATCCATCGGCAACGGCGAAAGCCCGTCCGCCCTGGCCCGTGCGCAAAGATTGGTCTTGGCGGAGAACACCCCGAACTCCGGAGCGAATTCCGGTTTCTCCACCAATTCGCCCAAGGTAAGCTGCGCCCGGTCGTTGCCATTGGTGACCGCCCTCGGCAACCGGCCCAAATCGCCAACAAAAAACGGCTGTTCCGCGCCGTTCGCGGCAACAGGCGGCGCACCGGAAATCGCCGCCAGCAATTCGGCCAACAGCGCGTTGGAGCGGCGGACCCGCTGTTCATGCTGATAGCCGGAGAAGCTCTGGGTCAGCAGCAGCGTCGCAACCGACAGTATCGACAGCACCAGCACCAACTCCAACAAGGTAAATCCCGTATCGCGTCTCATTTAAGCTCCTCGTATGTGTCGGCCCGGTTGAGGAACAGCACCAAATCATCGCCCCTGACGGCGGTCGATTCTTCCGAACGCCCGGCGCACAAATCCCGCGGGGTGTCCAGCACCCCGTCAGGACCGGCGGAAACCAGCCGGGCATACCGCCAGCGGAGTTTCGCGAACGCCTTGTCCACCGCCGTAGTCGGGCGCATCCGGTCGGGGAAAGCCTCCGGCGCGGGAACCTGAATTACGTAAGGGTTCCCCCATGGATCGGCTAGTGCTTCCTCTCCGACAAAACCGTAATAGCTGGAACCGGGAACCAAATCATTGACGGCGTAAAAGCCGCGCTGGAAAAACGTCCCGTCCTTGGCGAACCGCACATCGTCCGGTCCCGGGAACCGTCCGCGGCGCGGGAAGCGGGCAGGCGGGGAAAATCCCGGATCCGAAGCATTCGGCGGCGGGGACGGACGCACCGCCGAAGCCGAGCGTTCCACGTCCATCCGGCGGCCGCCGCCCACGTACGGTCCGCGCCAGCCGCGCCCGGAATTGATATCGTAAAGAACGGTTTGGGGTTGCGGCAATCCCGCATTGCGCCATCCCGACAACTCCGCCTCCGACTGGAGGTTGGACGGGCAGAAAAGGTTGTGTACTCGCAGGTTAAGGCACTCGAAGCGGGTTTGCTTCCACAACGGGTTTACCGGCATAAACCCCGGCACGGTTTCCATGTCACTCAGATACCCCGGCGCAACCGGAGTGCCGACGATCGCGTCGCGCAGGGTAGCGAGATCGGTTTGCGCCGCGGTGCGCTCGGCCGATTCCCGCAATCCGCCGTAATGGCGAACCGCCAACAGCGCCAGCAGCGAAAGCAGGAAAACCACAATCACCGTCTCAACCAACGTGAAACCGCGTTCCATCGCCGACATTCTTACGGCTCCTTATCTTCCGACCGCCGGCTTTTGCCGCCCGAACCGAAATCGATATGCCAGTCCTTGCTGTCCCGCAAACCGGGGCGGTGGTCTTCCGGATCCAAATACCGGTTGGCATCGGGATTACGGGTGTTCTCGCGCAAAACCCGCTTGGTGGCCTCCTCGGCCTCCGAAGGCGTGGAGATAACGTGCGGGGTAATCAGGATAATCAGTTCCGAGCGCGACTTGACCTTGTTGGTGGAGCGGAACAGCCAACCGAGATACGGGATGTCCATCAACAACGGAATGCCGGAAACCTGGTCGGTCTCGGTCTCCTCGATCAGACCGCCCACCGCCACGGTCATCTGGTCTTTGGCCACAAACGTACCCGCCACATAGCGCGACTGCACGATGTCCACATCCACGTATTTGTTCCAACCGGAATTGGACTTGTCATCGCCATTATCGTCGGAATTCTGGATCATCACCGGAATCTTCCCCTTTTCGGGGGATACCGAAGAGTTCTGTTCCAACAGCCGCAGCGTGACCGTACGATCGGCGTTGATGCTGGGCGTAAAGAGCAACTGGGTGCCGACGCGCTTGAACTCGATTTCGGTTTGCGGCGATACCACCACATTGCGTTCCGTGACCACGGTGGAACTGGTGATATCGCGCACGATCGGGCGCTCTTCGCCGATAAAAAGCTGGGACACTTCGTTGTTGGCGGTAAGCAGGGTCGGGGTGGCAAGCACCTTGGTGTGGCCGCGCTTCTGCAACGCTTGGATCCGGGCGGTGAAGTGGTCGTTCACGATCTGGAAACTCATGCCCTCGCCGATGGTGCGGTCGGCCTTTAGCAGCGAGTTGTTGCTGTTCTGCCAGCCGCCGCCGTCCCAATGTCCCTCATGGTTGCCGGGCATGGTTAAATGACCCTCGGCGGTGTAGTCGAACACCGTCTCCAGATCGTCGGACAGCGCGATCTGAAGCAATTTTACCTCCAGCAGCACCATCGGGGTTGGCTTGTCAACGCGCTTTACCACATTGCGGATGTCATCCAACGCCCACGGGTCGCTGGTCCGCACAATCAGCATATTGTTACGGCGCGACACCGTAACGTAGATGGGCGGCAACTGTTGGCGGTATTCGTTGAGCGTCCGGGCGGTCTGTTCCTTGGCGGCGGCGCCGGAGTCGGCGGAAGGCGGCGGGAGGGTCTTTTGGAGCTTCTCCGCGTCTTCAACCCTAAGGTCGCGGAATTTACCGTTGCGATGGTCAAACATTCCGGAGAGCTGGCCGTTTTGGTTAAGAGTGTAAATGCCGCCATTGCGGGACGTGCCGCGCCGACCGCCGGACACCCCGGAGTTTTGTACGTTGAAATCGTCCATCAGCTCGTTGTTGGCGGCCCGGTTGATGGTGTCGTAGCGTTCAAACCGGCGCGACAAATCGTTCAGCTCGTCGTCCAGAATATCCTCGTCGCCTAATGACAGCACCACGCGGTCGGCGTACAAGCCTTGAACAATCGATGCCACCTCGATCACGTTGGGATAAAGCAACACAAAAGTTTCGCTCTGCTCGTCCTGCCGGAAACTCTGCAAGCTCTCCTGAAACTCGCCCATCGTCTGGATTCTCACGCTGTTCCGGTTTGACTCGCGGTCGGCGTACCACAGACCGTGGCTTTTACACAGCTCGTCCACAATTTCCGTAGCCGCCATGTTGCGTAAAAATAGCGATATGGTCGTTGCGGCCGCCGCATCGGAACAGATGTAGTTCCGGCGCCCCTGGTCGGCCAGCATCCGCAAAGCAGTCCGTAGCGGCACCTGGTTGAACTCCGCGTAGCGGACGAACTCGCCGTCCGCCGCCTCGCCCTCTTTCGGCGGCAGCGGCCGCGCCAGCGACACCGGAACCAAATGCGGTTCCGACAACCCGTCGGCGGACAATTCGACGCCCTTGACCGTTACGGATTTCACTTTAACGCGGAAAGTCACCCCTCCGGCGGCAAGATTCAAATCCATCCCCTCGCGAACCAGAAAAGGTTCTCCGCCGGGCAACTCCAGCAACGCCACCCCGTTTGACTCTTCAGCGCAGACCAGCCCCGCCAGCCGCAACGACCGGAACGAATCCAGCTGGTTCTTCAGCATATCCGCCATCGGGGCCGCCGTCTGGGTGGGGTCGATATTCTGCCCCGCAGACGACAAAACAACCAAAACCAGCGCCCCCAAGGCACACAAAAAGCTCTTTTTCATAAAAACAACGCCTAAAAAGGTTAATCGCAAGCCTAATACAAATATTTAAACGCCGCAAAATGCCGAGCGGTTCACATTTTTCCGACCGGATCGTATCTTGCGCTTGCCTTTTAATCCAAGAATGTGTTATAGTATTCTTGTTCTTTGGGTATCCATTGAATTTGTTCTTTACCAGCTGCGGGTGGCACAATGCGCCCGCTACCGGTCTGAACCGCCCCACAAGGGGCGGTACGGACAAACCCCCTAATGTACATTTTCTAAAAATGTACAACGGGGAGGCCGCAACTCCCAACCGGGATTGCGGCAACGTACGCAACAGCGTAATGTGGCTTTACAAGAAAGACCGCTAATCTTTTTCTAGAATCAAAGCTAATTACGACTATGCGTTGCGTGGAAACACGCGGCGTATTTTCTATTCATGTTTTGATTCAGGTTCTTAGCGGCACCTCTTGTAAAATATGTTTTAGGGAGTGCGCCGTTTTTTTGCCTCTGAACGATGTATTACCCACCTAAACTCAAGAGGCAAAAGAGATAAAAAATGAGGTTTCACATCTCTATAACCACTCTGACAATCGCAATCATTGTAATTCTATCTGGTTGTCAGGCTGAGCGTGTTCCTCCGAATCCTCAAGGAACACAATACGTTTCGCCAAACGAGGTCATCGCAGGAGTCCCTTCGGCTCCGACATTTTATGATCTGGAAACTTCCGTGCAGACATTGATTGAGAAAATGTTTACGCATCCCCAATTCACAAAGAACTACAATGAAGCGAAAAACGCGAACATGGGAAAGTTGCCCATCGTTTGCCTTGGATTGCCGGACAACAAATGTACTCCAGATGAAGGCGGTGCTGAAGTAAGGGCTAAGCTTCGCGCAGTAAACGATACGATACGGATTGCGCTTTTCGATTCTGCCCTTTTTGAGATTAAAGACGATGAAGCCTCAGATTCGATCAAGTCCCGGATCGTTAGAAGTGCCAACGGCGGCATCGAAAACGCGGAGGAACTCGTGAAGACATTCGGCAAGCAGGAAACGCCCGACTTCTTGGTCTTGAGTGACTTTCGCCATTTCTCCGATGTTAGAGGCTATCACACTTATCGTTTCCACATCGCGCTTCACAACCTCAAGACTGGCAAGATCGTTTGGGAAGGCATCCAAACGAAGATCAAACTTTGAAGGTTGAATTTTAAAGACGGAGTGACTGCTTGAATTCCGGTGGGTACCGGAATTCAAGGTAAACAAGGACAAACGAAAGGAATAACAGAATGAACAAACTGATGATGACCGTGATAGGCATGGTCGTATGCTCGGTGTTAATGACGGGCTGTATGTCCAGTGCCGTGACAAAGGGAGGTTCTTACGCGAATCTGCCTGATCCCAAGCCGGATGAATACCAGATCCATTGGGAGAACGAGGATAACATAATAGAAACGACAGCCACCGTTCGCGGCGGATTGTTTGGCTTCTGTGGCGGTTCCAGCGATAAGGCACCTTGGATGCTCCGCGATGAGGCTGCTAGGAATTTCTTTGGTGCTCGCATTTACAGCCTCGAAAGCAAAGCTCGCAACGCCGCCCTTTACAAGGCTTGCCAGCAGGCGAAGTGTGATGCGCTCATCGGCGCAACTTACGAAGTGGAAACGGAGAGCTACGGAATGTTCTATTCGGAGTCAACCTGTAAGGTGAAAGGGTGGCCGGCCCGTATCACGGGGATTGAAAAAGTCGTGAACAAGACGAAGTAAGAGATGAAGCACCCTGCGCTATTTCTCCTGGTGGCCGCTGTGCTGTCAGGATGTTCGATTATTCGAGACAGCCAGCGTCCACAGGAGGGCGCAGAGGTTCTGCAATACAAGCAATTGTTCGAGGCCGGACGCCGTTCCGAATCTAAAGGCGACATCAAGATCGCAGGAGATACGTACGGCTGGCTCATCGGACGCGGTAACCGTTATGGCGAGTTCGGTCTCGCGATGCTTCTGCTTCGTAGAGAACCCGGCAATCAGGAGGCGATAAAATATCTTCTCTCATGTGCGAAACGTTCAAGCCACACGTCCGATTTATTTCCTGATTCGGCCATAGATTCGGCATTTTCCGCCGCCGCGATGGCTAAACTATCCGACATTGCAGTGTCAGAACATGATAGACCAGACGTTGCCGCATCGCTTCGCAACACGTTGTCAGGTATCATCACGACGCAAGTCAGAGAGTGGGCGGAGAAGGTGAAAGCGAATGAGGATTCCGCAGCTATCTACGCGGACATAATTTCCGCCGTGGAATCTAGTCACCAGAGCCGTGAATACGCAAAACCAATCAAGTGGTCTGAAATCAGCGAGATGTTTATAAAAGGAGATACAGTTGATCCCGTCCAAGGGGACAATCGGTATTCGGTTGTAAAATTCGTCAAAACGCCGGACACATGGTGTCAATATGACTTTGAAGTCCGGCTGTCCGGAAATGACACATTCGAAGCATCCGAGAAAGTGCGGTCCGCAATTCGCCGCTTGCTTGTGAAGGAGTTCTTGTCCGCGAATCCGCATGATGACATTAATGATGTTAGAACATCGTTCCTTTCTTGGAGTCAGTCGGATTCGAAGATAATAGGCTCCGTTGTCGTATTGAAGGTGAGCGCGGTGCGGATTGAATACGATGCCGTCACCTGTCGCGGAAAGGTTGCCGTACGGCTCGATGGAAGGGATGTAGCCGCTGCCCGGCAATGGGCGACCGAAAATATCGCGGAACTTGCTACCGGGAAGAATATTGCACTTGTTGTCGGGAAACCACCGCCCCCAGGTGCCACCTACACTACCGGCGACGAACGTACGACCGAAGACGGCCTTTTGGAGATCGAGTTCAGGACGGAGTGACGATGTTCAATTTGAGATATAAGGAACGGAAATCGGTGGTTTTTCGCGTAATCAGCCCATCGTTAGCCTACGAAAATACTCCGATCATTACATCCGCAACGATGGATCCGCCGCAGAGCAAGCCCGTCAACCAAGGGCTGAACCAGGCAAACCCAATGAAAAAACTTATTCATTTAAAATCCTTGGGTAAATTTTTTGACAAAACGGATCCAAAATCACGAGGCGCTGACGAAGGAGAATCAATGTATACTTCGTGTAAAGACACGCTCATTGCAATAGGCATTGCCGTCTGCCTTTTGACTGCCACAGGTTGCTTTACCAATAACCGCTGTTGCGCGATTGCAGATTTCAATGAAATCGGGAAAAGCGTCAGAACCATGTACCGATATGAGATTATCAGCGATAAAGAGTATTTTCGTGGGACGGGGACGACGATAGCTGAGTTCAACGCGAAGGCGATTAGGATGTATCCAGGCGTCTTTTGCACAGACGGTATCCCCGTTGTCATGGCATACAGAAATTCATTCGAACCAAGTCATACGTTCCACCTAGGCCCCCTCAATTTGATTCTTCCAATTCCGTATATAGAATCCCAAACAATCCCTGCTACAATTACTATCGCTTTACCGGACGCACCAGGTGTTTCCTCCAAATTCTCGATCCGTTGTAAAAATGACCACGCCATGTCTCTTTGGTTACCGACATCTTATCTCTGTTTCAATGGCAGCGGAGCTGAGCCGGGTAAACCATGCTGCGAAAACCATGATAAACAGTTTGGTATTCCCCGACCTTCTAACTCAACGGAATATTCCAATAAGATAGCATTTGAGTTTCCAATAAGTGGTCTAGCCGCCAAACTCAAAGAAATGGAAGACGCCGGAATCATCAACGATGACATAGTCAGAAAATGGGAGAACCGCAAAAATGCGATGGCCGCCCTGCGGCGGCAGGAAGCCGAGGCGAAGGAAGCGGCGCGAGAAAACGCACGGCGGCAGGAAGAGGAACGACGCAAACAGCTCGCACTTGAACAAGAGCGACGGCGGCAGGAAGCGGCCCGCGAGCAGCTTCTTTTACAGCAGATGAGCGTACAACAGTCCCGTCCCACTTCCCCAGCACACTCACCGGCCTACAAGATCATCAGCTGCAAGCGCGATGCGGGCAGAGACTTCTCTTATCGGTTTGTGCTGGAGTTGAAAGGCGAGGAACAGAATTCCCTGCGTACTTTCCGTGCCGTACAGCAGGAATTTAGGGCGACCATCCGGGAGGACTACGCCGAATCATTCCCCGGTATCAGACTTGATTCGCTGTATGTTGATTTCCCAGAATATGAACTGAAAGGCGGGCGTATTGAGGGACGCGCTGTTGTGATGACGATTTCGGTCGTGTCTCTCACTTACGAGCCGAATACAAAAAAAGGCAAGCTGGCGGTGAAGACGGGGAATAATATGTCTCCTGAACAATTTGAAGAGACCAGAAAATGGATCCGCAAGAACATCGAGACGCTGGCGCGTGACAAGAACATCGCGCTCATTACCGGGCAGGTTCCCCCAGATGCGAGGTTCTACCTAGGAAAGGAAGAAGTGAAGGACGGAAACGTATTGGAGATCGAGTTCAGTACTGAGTAGGGATTAAGGAGGGAAGGAAGATGAGAATGATTGTGACATTGGTTATGGGCGGACTGGTGCTGTCGCTGATGACAGGATGCTCGTATGTCCGTGTGTGCGCGTCAACCAGCGGCATGGAAATCGCACAGCGTGAAAATGGCGTTGCGGTGGTTGCGGTCGATGATGGTTGTTTCGCGGATTGGCTTTCCGTCAAGGAGACCTCGCTTCGCCGTTCCGATGCAGGATTTCTTACGGCGGGCGTGTCGATCCGCAATATGAAAACGGTAGAGAAAGATCACGGCAGAATGGACGACTTCCAGATGCAGTACCATTTCTCTTGGTTCGATGCGAACGGTATCGAGTTACACAACGATACGAGCTATTGGACGCGCATAACGCTTCACGGCGGAGAAACGGTACAGTTGCGATCAACGGCATTAAACGTAGCAGCGGTCAAGTATATCGTACGCATGAGACATGTGCGGTAATGTTTTCAATTGGGTAAGGAGAAAATGATGGGAAAGCAAATAGTTTGTTCGATTGTTTCAGCCGTATCGTTTGTGGCAATTATGCAGTTCCCCAACTCTGCTATGGCTGTCGATAAAACTGGAACGACACAGCCAACACAGGTTCGACGTATTGCGCTCATCGTACAAAATCACAGCGAATCGACATCCGTTCCGATGGAAGCGCTAGCGGATGTCTTAACCGCGAAATTGAGCGGGCGAGGGTTTCACGTGATCAATCCAGGCAATGTGATTGGCGTTACACAGAACCGTACTGCCGCCGGAGAACTAATGCCGAAGGTTTCCGCCATTGACCTTGCACGCCAAGTAGGCGCGGAAGGCGCAATTACCGCAACCGTCACCGAGTATCTCGATTCTACAGTTGGGATGCCCCCCGTTTTTCACCAGTATTCAGTTCGGATGTCATTCAGCCTCGCTGATACAAAGACGGGCGCGACGATCTGTGGCGAATCGGTCAAAAAGGATAGTCCAAAGTACACAAACAATCAAGTTGCCCAAAACCAGCGGGCATATTGGCGCGATCTCCTTAACGCTGCCGCCGAAGAATGCGCCGAACGCCTTGAACGGGCCGCCAATGACCAGCAATGGCATCCAGCATCAGGTATCATGCAGGATATCAACTCTGAAAAGATAGACGAATTGATCAAAACAGTCGCCCAGTTGAACAAAGATGTCCAGAAGATCAAAGCCGAAATGCAACAATTCTTAAAGGAGACGAAGAACGAAAAAACATCTGTGTTGACGGTTTCAGACCTTGACAACACGGTTCAGAAATTGATGTCGAGAATGCGGGAGGACGAAAACTACAGGCAGAATTATGAGAAAGCGACGAAGAAGATGAATCGCGTTCCCATCGTCGTGGTCGGCATTATCAAGGATGAGACAGGTGGAGCGGACGGGCATCCTGGTATTACCAACCTGCTCGCCGCAGTACGGGTTGGTATTCGTGTATCTCTATTCAAGTCAGGACTTTTCGAGGTAAAGGATGACGATGCGGGAGTCTCCCTAGCAAATCGGATTATCGAAAACGGGAAAAGCCCACTGGAGGATAAGGAACTCATGTCGGCACTTGAAGGGCACGGTTCCCCAGACTTCTATTTTCTCGGCGATTTGCGTTACTTTGGAGAGGAGAAAAAGTATCGACTCCGTCTTGCCCTTCACAGTCTTATGACTGGAAAAATTATCTGGGAAGATACAATCGACAAGTAAAGTAAGGAGCAACCCGTGAAGAAGCTAATACTTGGATTATTATTCGTAATCGCGCTGGCGGTTTCTCTGTGGATATTCTTCCATTCGTCTGTACGTGATGATGTGACACTAGAAAACATTCGTGAAAAACCATATCGTGTCGCGTTGATTGTAGAGAATCATTGTACTGGCACACCACGTCTGCCGATTGCCGCCCTTACGGACACATTGGTAGCACTTCTTTCTGGGAAGGAAATCACAGTAATTCCATCAGCAAAAATCGATATAAACCATCATGCGGAGGTTCTTGATGCTGAGGTTCAAAATGCATCCGCAGCGGAATATCCAACCCTGCCGAACATCAACGGAATTCTGACTGCTTCCGTGCAAGAGTTCACAAGTGAGTCCATCGGCATACCGATCATCGCATACAAGCTTAAGGCGCGTATCTCGCTCACCCTGTCAGACTACGCTACGGGCGAGGTGGTATGTGGTCTGACCGAGTCGGATTTCAGCAAGAATTACCCGGCAGAAAAGGTAAAGGAAGACAACGTCACTCTCTATGAGAAGCACTTGCACGAATCTGCTGCAAAATGCACAGACAAATTCCTCGTATCGCTCTCAAGAATTAATTGGCACCCGAAAAATGCGGAATACGTTAAGGTGAACTTTACCTGTAACATACGGGGGGCAGACATCAAGATTGACGGCTTGTCGATGGGAACAACCCCCGCGCTCATTGCGGTTCCAAAAGGAGTCCATAACCTCCGTCTGGAATATCCGTTCTGCGAACCTTATTCCGCCAAAGCCCTCTTCTCGGATGACAAGAGGAAGTGGAATATCGTTCTACAGCTGAACGATAAAGGCAGAATGCGTTTCCACAACGATACGCTTTTTAGCGAAGTGATCGACCGTATACGGAAAGATGGTAATACAGATGACTATGTGCGGCGCACACTCGAAGATGTCACTTCAAAATTCTGGAAAAACAACGACAAATCAGATGGCCGCAACAACGGAACGGAAGTTCCAAAATCCCCATCTATCGATCAGCTTATTGAGAAAGCGAAAGATTTATGAAACGATACGCAATATATATCGAAATCGTTTTTCGTCTGGCGGTAATTCTTATCCCTGTTGCGGTCAAAGCAGGGATCCCGTATGCTGGTGATGTAACGGCTACGGTCAACCGATATTGCGATTCTTCTCAATATCAGGAAGGCACCTATTTTCTGGATCTGGGGGGGAAATGTCATCAGCCAAAAGGATGTTCTTTCATTAAGAAATCATGGCAAGGATTTACTCTCAGCCGCAGCAATAGTGAACGAAGTTAAATACGACAAAGACATATCCGTCGAGACCCGTAACGGAATGATTTATGCACAGACGCTGGATGGCATGAAAAAAATGATTGAATTCAACGAATACAAACGTGCGCTAAAATCTGGGCAAGCTGCTAAACGATACTGTAGCGAATACACAAAAAATGACACCATGCCGCTTTATGTCGTCGTTCGCAACGGAAACCCGAATATACCCTATACACTGTATCGTATTGACCCCATAAATTTCCATAATGGGAAGATGGAAGATGTCACCGCAGGCAACCAACCTGGATATGAATATATGCGAGACCATCGTATCGATCCCACCGATGCAATCATAAACGCCAAAACTTCATCCGAATACCAAGAAACTATGAAAAGGATTCGGGAAGATACAGATAAAATATTCACATTACAAAACAATGACTTGTTTTTAAACAATTTAAAGCAGAAATCGAAGGAGGCTTCAGCAAAACAAGGGAAAAACAATTCTCAAGCTATAACATTCGACGATGTTATGAATGCATTGCGGGAAGATGGTACAGGCGTAAAAAAAGTAGTCGAAGCTCTAAAATAACCAACCTTATAATATCCCTGCTCTGTTTCGTTTGTTTTTAAGAAGCTCAAGCTAACCTAACGGCTAATGAAAAAGACGGTGCCGATCTGGCTGCCCGGCAAGGACGGGATTTCCACCGCGCCGTCCTTTAACTCCAGCGGACGATCCGGCTCGCCGGGCCGCGCCCATACCGCCACGGTTCCGGCCGGCTGGCGCACTGCAAGACGGGCGGGAAAACTGCGGCCGATGGAGAGGTTGAACACCGTGACCGCCGCCACGCGGTTTTCACCGTCCATGCGCGGAAAAACCCGGAACCGGTGGGTACGCTCCATCCTCACCGGCAACGGCCCGGCCCGGTCAAAGACGTCCAGCATCGCGTTGCGTTCACTGGTGGTGGGCATAGTCACACCGCGGCGCATCACGTTTTTGAAATCGAAAACTATCCACCGCCCTTCGTCAAACGCCTTGGCGGCGCGTTCGCCGCCCGCCGCCTTCAGTTGGTCGGCGGCTTCGGCCTCGACCACCACTTTGGCGGCCGTCAACCGCTCCCAATCGCCTTCCCCCAGCTCTTCCAACGACTGATTGGTGAAATAGAAGGTGTGGTTGTTCCGGGCGGGCTGCACCGTCACCGGCACCCCGATCCGCGCCAGTTCGAGATCCAATTCGTCTTCCAGGTTCCACCGCAAAATCCGGTCGCAGTCGCTTCCCACAAACCGGGCCGTGCCACCAAGCGTGGTGGTTTTTACGGTTTTCGCGAGCCGTTCCAAGTACGGCCGCCACTCCGAAACGGTTTGCGCAAATTCCTCATAATAGGACAGCGGCTCGTTGCGCCCCGCATCCCACCAGTACTCCGTAAGCGCGTCGCACCCGGCCGCGATGGCGATAGCGGACTCAATCATAATCGCCTCGGGCGATTTGTGCAGCACCTCCCGCGTATAACACTCCTGCTCGTAAGAGATCGACGCCACCCGCACCCCGGAAGCCCGGCAGCGCTCCGCCTCGTAGGCGACGAACATGGCCTTGCGAACCATTTCATCGGCAGACTCAAAGTAACAGCCGTCGCCAACCCGAATGGCGGTTTCGGTCCGCCCGTGCCCGGCAAGCGCGTCCAGCAGCGGGAAATTGTCCACTCCGGAGTGGGTGTCGTAGGGGCGGACACTCTGGTAGGCAATGCGAAGTTTCGGGTTCACCCGGTCTGCCCCGCGCCGGGCGGCGGCGCCGTATATCGCCAGCGATTCCGCGCAAAACGCCCGCCAGGCGCGGCGGACATCGTCCTTCGCCTCTCCGCCGTACAAACGGGCGACCAATTCCTCGCGTTTAAGCTTAAGCCCGTTTTTGGCGTTGAAAGCGGCCAGACATCGTTCGCAGAAACAGCCGTCCGGCTTGGACATCCCCATGCGCAAATCATCGTCCAGCCACAGCGACACCGGGTTCATCGTCCGGCACAGCAACTCGACATAACGCTCTTCGTACTCCAGCACCTCCGGCGAACGCGGGCAGAACATCAGCATCCGCTGGCCGTCCCGCCCGACCTGCCAAGCCTCATCGGTGAACGGGTAAAGCTGCTCCTTGGCTTGCCCGCCGCCAGCCGGACTGTAGATTGAACTATGGCCCAACGTAACACCCTGTTGGAAACCGACCGCGATTCCGGCACGTTCGCAAAGCGGACGGAAGCGGTTCACCGCCAAGAACTCTTTTTCGCACAGCTCCATCCGGGGACCGGCGCCATGAGCGAACCAATATTCGTCGCAACTGCCGGGATGGCGGGCATTGATGGCAATCACCTCCTCCATCTGTTCAGGAACGCGCGCCGGCCAACCGGTTTGCCGAATGGTCATAAAGGGCCAAACGCCCTCTCCGGGCTGGGCCGCGAGAACACCGGCGGTTGCCGTCAAAACAACTGCCACGAAAAGCGGTTTCAACATATCTTCCTCCGTTAAGAATTATCGACAGCGGCTTACACCGTCACCCAGGGACTGGGTTCGGATGGGCTTAAGGCGATGGTGCGGATTTCCGGCCGGCGGATTTTCTCAAGCGCCCAGCGCATGGACTGGAGTGCCAGCGCGGGGGTATTGCAATCGCAACTGAGGTGCGCGAGCATCAAAGTGTGCAGACCGGGCGGATTCGCAGCCATCAGCAAATCGGCGCACTGGTCATTGGAAAGATGTCCGCTGGGTCCGATAATGCGGCGTTTAAGCGAAGTCGGCCGGTCGGACTGCATCTGCATGGTAAAATCGTGGTTACTCTCCAACACCGCGACGTGCGATTCCCGAAGCCGCAGCTGCACCAACCCTGGAGACTGCCCGAGGTCGGTCGCCACAAACAGCCGACGGCCGTTTTCGGTGATGACAAAACCGACCGGGTCGGCGGCATCGTGCGGCACCGAAAAAGCCTCCACCGACAATCCGCCGATTTCGAAAGTCTGGTTGGTTTCGAAAATCGTCCATTCCAGCGACTTGTGCAATTCGAGGTCAATCCCCTCCGCGGTGCCGCTGTTGGCGAAAAGCTGAACCGGGTAACGTTTGGAAAAGGTAGCGGCGCCTCTGTAATGGTCGGAATGGTTGTGGGTGAAGATGACCGACGAAATCTCCGCCGGATCAAGCTCCGCCACCCGCAACCGGGAGACAGTCTCGCGGCAGGACAGCCCGATGTCCACCAGCAACGCGGTGCCGCCGCCCCGGACTGCGATACAGTTTCCGGAACTGCCGCTCGCCAACGAGCAAACCTCCATCGCTACTCCCCGCTCTCGGCCATTTTCCCGCCGTTCATCACCATGCCGTAATACTTGAGGAAACAGTAAATGATCTCCTCCTGGGTAACCTCCATGGCGTTGTAATTCTGAGGATCCGGCTTAAACATGCTGGAGTATTTCACGTAGCGGTTGCCCTTAATCATCCGCACCTCCGCCCGGGGCAGAATGCCGTTCGGGGCGAAATGCTTCATCACTCGGAAAGTAATCTCCTCCTCCTCGCCGTCGCGGACCTGAAGGGTCACCGACGCCGGGGCGCGTCGGACCTGGGCGTTACGCTGGTGGTTGGTGATAAGTTCCTCCGCCAACTCGTTGAGCGCCGGCAATGCCACGGCATCCAAAAACTGCTCAAACGCCGCGTTTTCCTGCTCGGCGCGGGTCACACCAACCCGCGATTTAATCATACTGTTCAGGGTGCTGCGCCAGTCGTTCATCCTGCCTCTCCTTGCTTTTTTGCCTTTATGCCCATCCTTTGGCTAACCCGCCAAAAACATTACAATAATTTATACCAAAAAAATCGCCGTTAATCAAGCACCCTTAAGAAAAGATGTTTTTCGTTACGCATGGCGACCTACCGTGAAAAGGCGAAGGAGCGGCGTCAGATGGTGTAAAACTACTTGTCAACCAAGGATTCGCTCAGGGTGTTTTTGCCAATACGGCCTCTTTGGCAAGTCGGTCGATGTCGGAAGGCGTCATGCCGTGGTAGTTTATCTCGACCGCATCCTCCCCGGCGAACCATTGGCAGATGCGATTGAGGGCGGTCGCATCGAATCTGGTCATCGGTTTTTCCTGCGTGGAATAGGGCCAAGCTGCGGGTGCAAGCAGGAGAAGCCGCCCTTGGGCGCAAATGTCGAAGAGCCACCCGGCCGGTTTTTGGATTGGCGCAAAGCCCATGTTGCGCATGGCGACAAGGCGAAAGCCGCGGTTCATGGTCTCACGGGCGATTCCCCGCTCGCCGTCGGATATGCAGGGGCTTATCACAACCGCCCCATGCGAAGCGGCGTCGAAAACGCTTTCCTTGATCGCTTCATATTCGGGGCCGGCATGCTCGATGATGGGATTGCCTGCGGAATCGCGGGCTATTTTCAGCCCGCTGATTCCGTGATGGGCCATTGTTGGCCCGCTTTTCGGCACACGACGATAGGCGAAGTATCGCCGCGAGCACTGCACTTGCACAAGGGGGCGGTTCAACAGGCTTAGGTTTCCCATCGCCTCGAAGCGACCAATGAGCCGCCCGTTGTCCAGTGGCAGTGAAACGGCAGCCACGCGACGGAAAAGTTCGGGATTTGCGCGTTTCTCGGCCAGGCGGCGCGGGTTGTCGTGCAGATAGTTGATTTCGGCGCTGAGCTGCCCCTCGCGGAAAAGGATGGTGTCTTGAAAGCTATCGGCCCAGACAGGGCATTCGCCGGTTCCGGCGAGGGCCTTCCACCGCTTCGCCGCTCCGGCCTTGAAGCCGCGAATCAACGCGCCGAGCGGCTTGGGCAGGGGCGAAACAACGAAAACGATGAAATGGAAGTGCTCGGGCATCACCTGCCATTCGATGAGCCGCACCTGGGGGTAGAGGCGCGGCATCTCCGTGAGCGCCGCAACCATCGCCTCGCCAAAGGGTGTGGGGGAGATGGAGGCGGTGCAAGAATGCGCCGCCACGGAACAGGCGCCTTTCCGTGCCTCGCCGTCCAGTGGCTCGCCGTCCTGTACCTCGCCATTCTTGGCGAGGGTATTCAGCCGCCCCAGCCAGGGCCGAGAGCGGTCGGCGAGCGTGACCGTAATCGAATAGATTGCCCGCTGGCAATAATCCCAGCCATTGAGCCGCCGGGTCATGCGATGCCTGATTTCGCTATTCATGCGCTCCCTTCAGCAGCCGACCGCCGTCGGCGTTGGCGAACCCGCATATCCACTTCAGGTATTCGTCATGCCAGCTCTGCTTGTACTCGATGTTCTGGTTTTCCTTGTTCATACTTGTTCCTTTTCTCGTGATCGGGCTACGGTGCCAATGGGGAGGACACCGAAGGCTCTTTCATCCGCCAAGAATATTACATCATCTTGTAAAGCACCTTTTCAAGGCATTCTTTGCTGTTGGAGAGACTAACATAATCGTAACTACCTGGTGCTTGGATCGTGGTGGCAAATCGACAGTAGTTGATATAGTAATCATATAGCGCTTGCTCAAATCTGCCATCGGAAACAGTATTTGCGGTTGAATTATCCGTCCAACACCAATCCGACATGGCTAGGTAAACAAAACTGTCGATCACGATTCCAGAGAGATGGTAGCTGCTATAGTATTCGTCCCGAACATAACGCATGTACTTGCATGTATCAAAAAGCAGCCCACGGCTTGATGTGTTCTTATCCTTCATCGCGCTCTGCTCAGCCTTTGGATTTGTGGATTTCCAGTTTCCGTCCATATTACTGTCCGGGTAGCTATATGTTGTTTTCCCATACCAATCAGTGGAAGCAAACGCCGGTAGCACCTCAAACTTCATTCTGTCCGAAAACAACACCTTAATGACCTGCCCGTCCGCTCGAACACCGGTTTGGGAGTATGTAGTTTGTATTGCCTCCTTCACCGCCTGCACCGCTCCGGCAAGCATCCTTTCCTTGATTATTTGCGTTGCCCATTGACGAAATCGCGTGCCTACTATTGATTTCACACAATATCCAACGGAGATAATCACGTCAAGGCTATAAAAGGCAACCGGCCTGTCGGCATTTGCAATTTGCAAAAAATGCAAATTGCTTTCCTTATCCAACTCCCTTTTCGCGAAAATGTTCTTTATATGACGGCTGATGACCGACACATCACGCTGGAACAAGACACACAGCTGTGCCTGTGTCAACCACACCGTCTCGTTTTCAAGGCGCACATCAAGTCGTACCATGTCGTTCGGCTGATAAACAACTATCTCGTTCTTGACTTCCTCGCCCAGTCCTTTCATTTTAAGCCGCCTTTCTTTCCGTTGGCCTTTTGCGAAGCCATATGCGGACTGCGCCCCCTGACAAATTGGATATCATCTCATTTTTCCTCATACCGCTTTATCCTATGAGCCCATCCATTAGCCCCCTTCGACTACCGAACGCGCTCCAAGTGTTACGAATGATAATGCTTTATAACCGTCAAAAACAGCAAACAAACATAGTGTATACCATCCTGCGGCCGATTGCAATATCTTGCCGCAGGAATTCGGAAGTTCTGAAGGTAAAACGCCATTGGCGGCCGGTTACCTTAACAGGATGGTGGTGCCGCCGATGTAGAAAAGCCTCAGCCCGGACGATTCCTTCTGCACGCGCAACCCGCGCGAATAGGTGTGTTCGTCAAGTTTGAAAATGACATTATCCGGCTCTTCCGCCCACTCCACCACATAGGGGTTTTCGGACTTGGCGAGCGCCAACAGGTCTTCACGCCCGGCAAGATTTACGGTTACCGACGCACCATCCGCGAACAAAACCGTTCTGGCCCCGGATGTGAATGCCGAGGTCGTCGACCAGTTCCCCTCTTTCCCGGAAAGATCTATCGTCGAACCGTCCCGCATCGTGCAGCCATAGAAATAATCGTGGCCGACGGCAGGGGTGAATACCCCGTAAACATTAAGCATAGTTAGAGCGCAGATCGAATGCCGCATTCTCGGCCACCGTAATCTCACCCGTACCGAACGCCTTGAAATTGTCCCAGCTATAGGTTGTACTGGCGGCCGACCCGTTGGGAGGCTGCGCTTTACCGGCCTCAACAAACGTGCCGCCGGTGTAGGTTTGCGCTTTCTTGGAGACAAACGTACCCTCCCCGCGTTTTACCAGCGAGAGTGAACCGGTAAGCGACATCGCGGTGTTGGCGACCGTCGCGCCGACGGGAACATCGACAATCAATTCGCCGCCGTCAACCGAAGATGTCACGGTCGATGCCTTATCATCGGAAACCGTTGACACCGGAAGTTTCAGCGAGTTGCCCTTAACGTCAATCACCAGCCCCGCGTTGAAATCCAGCTTAAACCCCGGATCCATATCGTAGAAATCAGACCCTTCCGGCAAGGTCAGCCCCGTCAACCGGAACGCCGATGGTCTCACGGCTTGCGCCTTAATCGCGGAATATTCTTCGTAAGAGGAAAACCGCACCTCGATATCCCGCGTAATCCCGTCCGCCCATTCGTCCTGATAGGCCACGCCGTCAGCCGTAAAAAAACGCCACTGCCCCGCCTCCAAATCCCACATGGCGTAGGCGGGCGTGGCGGCGGATTTAACGTACAGACCGTCGCTACGCGCCACTGCGGCAAGGCCGCGGGTTTCCGCCGGTTCGCCGTCGCAAACAAGCCTGAAATCGGTGGAAGCATCAGGCATGCTTTCCCAAGAAACGAGCTTGTCGCCAACGGCGATTCCGCGTAAACCGACATACACCGAGTAGGCCGCCCCGTTTTCCAACTCCACTTTATGGCCATTTTGGTCGATAACGCTAAACGGGGTATCCATCCGCGAAAGATCGAGCGTTGACCCGCCCGGCATAAAGATGTTCGGGAATTGGTTCGTGCCATTATCCACCGGCGTAAACGCGCCAAGCACGGTGAGCGTGGCATTGCCGGTGTTGTAACCCACCCGCGAAAGATAGTTGGAAACCGTAAAGGGCGCCTGAAGCCAAAGGCCGCCGCCGTCGACGTTCGGGAATTCAACCGTGAGGTTACGGCCGATACACGCGTAATTGCTATAGTTCGTGGTTTGGAGCCAACCGCTGCCGACCTCGATTTTGCCCTCGCCCTCGAAGGTGGTGTGGCACATATAAAACGAATTCCCGGTATTGCGTATGAACTCGGTACGAAGCGTGTGGCCGTTAAGATGGGCCGTAACCTCTCCCCAACCGCCCCGGATAAAACCGAGGTTTTTGTTGCTGACCACGGAATCCGACTCCAGATAAAAATCGGTGCCGACCTGCCTTCGGTCCGGGCGGGTACGTTGCGAACTGGTCAGAATGCCGCCGTCGAGGGTGTAATTGATCGATTGCCCGTAATTGGCGTTGACATCGAAAATCCCGTTCGCCTTGACCGTGACGGAGTTAACCTCCGGACCGACCAACGATTGGTAGCCTACCGTTGGGCCGGGATAGGTGAGACGAAAAATGCCTCCCGTCACCTCGGTTCCGCCGGTGTACTGCTGGTTCGGAAGCGCGGCGATAAAGATTCCGGGGCCTTCTTTCACCAGCCTCATCCCGCCTAATAACGCAACGCAATCGTTCAGCAACACGTCGTTTTCGGCAACGTTAACGTGCAGTTCTCCGCCGCCGTCTGAGGTGTCGGTAACAGAAGCGAAAGTACCGCGCTCCATCATAAACCCGTCAAGGTAGAGGCTGTTGGCGTTAAGGTCGATGGACAATCCGTCCGGTATCACGAACTTGCCCAACCCGCGCCAATCGCAGTTCGCCGTAAGTTTGATGTTGCCGGAAAACTGGATGGATGAGCAGAAAGGAAGATTCCCGGCGGCCAGAGGAATGGAGGTTTCCCCGGTTACCAGGATAATCGTTCGGGTGCACGGAACGGCGCCGTCCAAGACGGTCCACATAAAGTTCATGCAGCACCAGTTGGCCGGATCGTGGATATCACCGTTGCCGGCATCACCGGTCCAAACCGCCCAAAGCGGAACCGTGGAATCCTTGCCGACAAGATAAACCCCGTCCTCGCGAACCTCGGCATCGATGTCGTTCGCATGCTCGACATCTAGCGTAAAAGTTGTGCAGTATGAGGGCCGCTGAGTAAAGGAAATTATCTTGGATCCGGTCAAGATACCGGTGTGCGAGGAAAGGTCGAGTTTAACTTCGGACGAGATGATGCGGCCGACCGAAAACGCGCCGGATCCTTTGTTGTAATGGTTGGTGCCAGACAACATTTCATGCATACAGGGAACGCCATTCGCATCAACGACGGGAACGAACGACTGTACGTGAACGGTGTTGGTGTAGATGTCGTAATGCCACACGCGGGACTTCGACAACCAGTCGGCCTTTTTGCTGGAGACGTTATGGGCCGCAAAAATGTACATCGATTCCGAGCGCCTGCCTGATCTGCCCGAACTTCGCGAACTCCTTTCCGTTGTCGAATGTCAGGGTGTTCAGGAAGCTCCTGGGCAGGCCCGCGAGCAGTCCGATGATTGCCCCTGCCACCGCGTCAGCCTCCTTGGTCGCCACG
>JAFTCL010000028.1 GCA_017454745.1 Kiritimatiellia bacterium | reverse complement strand
GCGCACGGGGTGGTCTCCGTCTTTTCCGTATGGAGCCACGTCGTGGCGCCGCTCTTGCGCATCTGCGCCTGACGGCAGAGGCCGGCCTTCAGTCCGGGGCACCCCTGCGCGCAGATGACGCCGGGCTTGCGCCCATACGCCTCACCCGCCGGATTGACCGCGACAACGCGATACGTCTTGTGGCAAAGCTGCACGGGTTCGGGGAGTCCATCGTACATAAGGTGGAACGCCTCGCGTAGGCTCTTCTCGATCTGTTCTTGTCCCGTCATTGCGACTCCTTTCATTGTGGCTCATCGGCATCCCATTCGACTATCGCATGGGACGATTCATAGGTTTTGCTAATGAGAGGTATTATGGGGAACCTGCCCCCATGTAAAAGAACAACTCTCAAAAACAACGGGGACAGTATACACAATCCTCCGTCAGATAGCAACGCTAATCCCGTGCGAATTCGCGTCCATTCTTCCATGGTCGTGAGGACGAATCGAGGACATGGTAATGTCTGGCGCGTCAATCGTGGCGTAGGTGAATAGCCGCTCACCGTCGCGCTGCCGCGCTGCCGCCTGCGCCTCGGTGAACTTCGTCTGGAACGCCTTGAAAACCGCGTCCAAATTTTCCGCTGTTGCGTTCATTGTCTTTTGCTTTTTTTGTTAAAGTGTCAACTTTAAACTGGGACTTGACAACTCCTTCTTGCGCCGGAATGTGTAGTCCATGTTTTTTGCATTGTTTTCGGACACCTGCATTTTCTATCAGGTTTGTCAGAGAAGTTTCTCCAAACTCACGTCTTCAAACTCAATACTTGCAGTACCGATTTCCACGTCAGCTGTCTTGCCCAACGGTTCGCCACGGATCTCAAGGAGCTTTCTAGCCCGTTCGCCGTTGCCGAGCCAGACGTGTTCGAGAACCTGCATGATGTTCGCGAAGTCGCCGAAATCGGAATACCCGCCGGAGGAAAGCGCGACTGCTTCGCCTTCGGAGGGATAGACGCCGCGCGCAGCCATCCACGCGCGCATACGCCGTGCCCTCTCCTGCGTAATGGATGCCACGTCCGGTCTCTCGCCCACCTTGCGCGGCGTAATCCACGTAACGATCTTTTCCGTCCGCGACTGCGACGACTTCTTTGGCTGAGGCGGAATCGATTTTTCCCCACTGGGCCTTGCCTGTGCATCTCCCCTCATGTTCGCCTGTTCAAGAAGACGTTGCATCCATGTGTGCGGGACATCCTCCTCCCCGAATCCGGCAAGCTCGGCAAGCCGCGCACCGAGATCTTCGATGCGATGGTTGCGCCGCTCCAACTCGCGAAGTTTCGCGTTGAGTTTGCCCCAGACCTTCCGCGCGGAGTCGCCTACGCGAGACATGAGCGAGACGAGCGTCCCGCCCGCGCCGTAGAAGAAGGACGCATCCGCAAGGATACGCTGCGCATCTGGGACCTTGACAGACGTAATATGCCGAAAGCGTGACGCCTCAGCCTTGAGCGCAGTTGCGCATGCGTCCCACCTCTTGACATGACATTCACGGCGCATCTCCTCCACATCGCGCAGAATCTCCTCGCGCAACGCGCCGAACCGGCGTCCGAAGCGCTCCAGAAATACGGCCAGTTCGCCAACAATCGGCTTCGCCTCGTCTGCGGTGAACTCGGCGACACCGAATCCGAGAAGGCGTAGATTCAGTTCCTGCAGGGTTCGCGCCGTCGCGTCGATGTAGCGCGACATCTGGTCCGCACGAAAGAGAATGTCGCCCGCCGTCTCGTAATTGACCGCCGCCGCATCGACACGGTGCAGCATGCGCCGCAGTTCCGCCGCCAGCGAGCGCTGCATGTCGAGAAGGTTGCCCGTCTCGTCGCCGCCGCCGGGCGCGAGGTCGTGCGCGTGACGTTCGGCGAGCCATTCCACGAACGCCGCCGCGTCGTCGCAGATCCGGTAACGGAATTTCGTACGCCTGTTGTCACGGTAGCCGCGCAGGCGTTCCTTCTCGATACGCTCGGTGACGAGTCCCCATTCCTTCAACTGGCGGATGTCGCTTTTGAAGGCAGGCGCGGCAGACGGATCGGTGTCCTCGCCGCAGACCTTCAACTCCACGTCCTCGTGAAGCGGCTCCGGCTCGTGTTCGTCCCGAAACGCGGCAAGTGCGCGGAGTATCGCCACGTACTCGACTGCACGTTCGCTCGCAAGCATGTTGCCAAGCGTAAGCGCACGGGCGGAAAGCCAGTCCTTCGTCTCTTCGACCAGCGAAGATCTTATCAGTGCCCCGTCGCCGCCAGAGACATTTGACACCGCGAATAAATCCGCCTCCGGGCTCTCCTGCCGCCGTTTCACCGCACCGTCCCCCTCTTGCTCATGCCCTCAATCGACCCGAATGACTCCTGCTCAATCCAGCGTCCCCAAGCCAACATTTCTCTCACCTCCGTAGTGATGTACCCATCTGGGTCTTTTGCAAGAAAAGCCTCTGCCCTTTTACGTTGTTCGGCTGTCAGCGGGATTCCGATTCGCGTTTTTGACCTTTGCGCCCAGTAGAGCGCCTTTACAGGCCTGGAATAGGCAATGTGTATGCAGTCGCCCACTTCCTTTGCGATTCGAAAACCGTCAAGGTCGGCATCCCCGTCGTGCGTACACTTGAGCTTGAACGCTGCAAGGTATCTGAGCAGACACCTTACCGCCATGTTCGGATACCCCTCCGTATACACACATGGAACGCCGTCTTTCACGAGATCAAGGAACGGAGACGCATTCTCGCTTGTCGTTATCTCCTTGACGTTCCCATGCCATGCAACTTCACCAAATCGCAGCACGGTCTCAAGCGGCAGCTGGCACGCCATTCTCTTTTCATAGAGTTTCAGCGGGAAGTCAAATGTCTCTTCATCAATCTTAAATGTCAGCGGAGCGCAGAAAGTCACGCAGCTTGTATAAGGGTTGGCCGCGATACCGAAGCCGTCCAGCAATCTGGATTCTTCGTCGGGCGATATGTTCAGGATTGCGCCGTATATGGCGACAAGCTGGCGGCGCAGTGCGCCGGTTCTGATTTTCTTGCTGTCGCCGAACCAGTCTGACCCGAGTTGGGACAGTGTCGTAGCGGGAAGGCATCCGCCAAGAAGGCGCTCAAGTACACCTTTGGCGAGAGTCAACCAATCATGCCTGTTTTCCGGTCTTGACGCGAATCGGCGAACCTCTTCGCTCGATGCGATTCTGTCAACGTACCAATCGCTGTATGGCACAAGCAGCTTCAGCCTCGCAAAGACATCCTCGTCGTCCGCAGAAGCCTCGGGCAAGTCAATGCCGAAATATTCCATCGCACCACGCCACGCGGACTGAACAAGCAGTCCCTCCGGGAGCGGAAACGACACGCGTCCATCCGACATTCGCTTCCCGGCGACGCACCAAAGCACTTCCAGTTCCCGCTGCGCGGCGTAGGAAAGGTTTTTCTCCGAGAACTGCGCCGGCAGCGCGACGCCACGCGCCATCTTGCCGGCCAGTTTTGCCAGCACCGGTTTCACCTCTGGCACCCGCTCCACCGCAGCCGCAATCTCCACCTTCGTCATCATCACTTCATTTCCTCGTCCGCCGCTTCGCGAACATCGCAAGTCCAACTGCCTCCGTCGGCCAGCACGGCCTCGACATCGGCCCTTGTCATCTTGTTCGTTATCATTTAATCTCCTTTTCAACTCACAATACACTTTTGTATCCCAAATCATCTACACCACATGGTATCACATTTTATGAACGAACTTTTGCCGTAAGGGCCACATTTTATGAACGAAACAGCCTCGTCCAGTATCATATCTGCCGCTTTTGCCTGTAATTTGTTCACCTTGTCTCCTCCTTGACCGTCATGCCGACATCTGGCGAGTCGCCGCCCAGGAGGTCGGTCTGGGTAGGCGTGTTGCGCCAGATGACGGGCGTGAGATGCACGTCGAGGTTCTCGTCCTTGATCACGATGAGGGAAACGGAATGCCTGATTTCGCGCTTCACGCCGTCCTGGTCGGGCGACGAGACGAAGAGCTGAAGTCCGAGATCGTCCGCAAACGCCAGAAGCTGGTCGCGCCGCGCCGCGTCGATTCCGTAGAACGCCTCGTCGAAGAGAATCGGCGAAGCCTTCGGCGGCTCCGTGCCGTCCCCGCCATGGTACAGGAACTCGGCGACCGTGAGAATCAGGAGATAGTTCGGCACGGCCTGTTCGCCTCCGGATCCCATGCTCTTCACCTTGCGGTCGATGACGCGCCCTTCCTCGTTCTCCGTCACGACCTTCAGCTCGAAGCGGAACCATCTGCGGTAATCGAAGATTTCGGGGATTGCATCGATCTCCGCGTTGAGTATCTCCTCGCGGTGCTGCGCAAGATAGTCGCGTAATTCGTCCTTCTCGCCGCCGGAGTCGAGCGCATACCCTTTTCGGACAAGTTCGACGAAATGCTCGTATTCCGGCACGGGCGTGATCGCGAACGCATAGCGGTTCGACCCGAATCGCCGTCCCGCGAGCTTGCGTTGTATGCGTCCCGTGAGGTCGGTAATGCGCAGGAGGTCCATGTACAGCCGTCGCATCACCTCGCCCATGAAGATGCGCTCGAACACCTCGCGGCTCTTCTGGTCAAGAACGCCGCGCAGCTCGTCAAGCCGCCGCTTCTCGTCCTGCAGGACGTCCGCAAGCGGACTCCCCCGTCTGTCCGTGATCGTATTCGCCGCCCTGTCGAACGAGAACGCATACGCCTCGCCTTTCTGGTCGCGGACGCGCTGCTCGATCTTCTCCGCCGCCGCACCGGCCTCCTCCGCGAACTGTTTACTGAGAGCCACGAAGTCCGCACCCTCTTCCACGCATTGCGGACACTCCGCCGCCGCAAACGCATCAATTTCCGTCCCTTCTGGAACGTGCGCTGCGAATCGGGCCTTAAACGTCTCTGCCCGCGCAGTTGCGGCGGTGGCCTCGTTTTCCTTCGCCTCGCGGGCCTTGGCAAGTCCCTCCAGCTTGCCGCGCACGCCGCCGATCTCGAGCCTCTTCTCATCCGCCTCGGATTCTTTCACGCGCACGGCCTTCTCGGCGGATGCTATGCGCTTTTCAAGCGAGCCGTCGATTCCCGCCGCGCGCATCTTCACGCGGATGTCCTCCAGTTCCTCGTGCGCTGCGTCCGCATCCCCCCGACGCTCACGCGCCGCGTTGCCTTCAAGCGTGGCACGTTCCGTCGCCCGCTTCGCTTCGCCCGCCGCGTCACGTACAGCATCCGCCTCGCGCCATGCGGCATCGCGCGCAGCGGCAAGCGAATTCTCCAGTTGCTTCAGACGCGCAAGCGCGTCTGCACTGGACGAAGCACTTTTCTCCGCCGCCTTCTGCGCCTTCTCCGCTTCGGCAAGCCGTGCCTCCGCCGCTTTTTCGAGCCGAGCCTGCTCCGCCTCTCGCGCTTTGCGTCCGATGAGGCGCGGTTTCGCGGACGAAGCCACCCCCTCGCGTCCCCTGAAAAGCCACGTCTTCTGCGAAAGGAAATCCCCGTCGGCAGGCCCGACCTTCGCCGCAAGATGCCGCGCCAAGAGGCCAATCGCCTCGACATCCGATCCCCCGGGCTCGAACGAAATATACTTTCCCAACCACGGTGCGACATCATTCACCGACACGTCGCCGGCCTCTCCCCGCACGGCGATACTGGGACAACGGGCGTCTCGCCCGTTGCATACTGGGACAACGGACATCTTGTCCGTTGCCAGCTGAGACCGCCACGCGATTCGTCGCACCTGATCGGCCTCTTCGGGTCTCACCATCCATGTCGCCAGGAACTCGTCGCCGGCAAGTCGCTCCAAGAGCGCCAGATGCCGAGCGTCGCACCCGGAAGCCGGCTCCAGCAGTTCATAGACAGGACGCGCCCCGAGCATCTGCGAACGGATCTCTGCGCGCGCCGCCTCGAAACCCACCACCTCCGGCAAGTTCTCGCCACGCGCGCGAATCGCATCCAGTTCCGCACGCCGCGCATCCGTCTCGCGCACGGCCGCATCGGCCACCTCGCGCGTGCGAAACGCCGCATTTGAACGCGCTTCCCGCTCCGCCGCGACCTTGGCGTTCGCCTCGGCGAAGACATCCGCAAAATCATCCTTGACACCATACAGCGCATCGGCGACGCCGCCAACGGCGAAGTTCGCCGACTTGCCGGCGGCGATGAGGTCGTCCGCGCATTTCCTGAGTGCCGTGCCGCGTTTTGCGCGCGCATCCTTCTCCGCCTTCTCGGCGGCGTCCGCCATCTGCCTCGCCTCGGCGTAGGTTCGTTCCGCCTCAACCGCCTTGCGATCCGCCTCCGCGAAACGCTGAGCGGACGCCTTCTCGCGGTCGATGAGACCGGTCTTGTCCTTTGCGCGAAGTTCCGCAAGCCGCTCGCGCAACCTCGCGGCCTCGCCCTTGATCGCCGCCCATTCGCGTTCGGCTGCGGCAAGCACGGCCTTCCCGCCGGACTCCGCCTCGGACAGCGATTGCACCGCGCGCTCGGCCTCTGCGCGCTTACGCGACTCTTCGCACCAGGATGTGACATCCGCCTTCACCCGCAGTTTCCCAAGGCGCTCGGACTCGCGCCTCAGTTCGTCAAGATACGTGGCCCGTTCGTCGATTTGATCGAGTTTCCCCTTGCTTTCCTCGATCTCCCGCAAGCCCTTCAGAAGCGGCTCGAACGTGTCCCGGCTCGGATCTTCCAGAAGCTGCCGAAACAGATCGTCGTAGTTCGCGGCGCGCGCGGCGATCTCGCGGTATGCCTTGCCAGTCCTGAGAAGTTTGCAGACATCGGCGTACTTCGCCTCGCCACCGAAGAGCCGCACCCCCACCGTATCGGCATAATCGTTGATGTGGGCAAAGTATTTCCCGCCCGCGAGCGAAGCCATGCCGACCTTGAATTCCCCTTGCCTTGAAGCGCGAAGACGGCCATTCTCCTCAACGGTCAGTGGTAACTCGGCGACCGGTACAGACGCGATGCCTCCCCATCGTTCGTAGGCAACGTCCATGCCGCTGGCGGAGAGCCCGACGGCGAGCGAGCAGACGCGTCCCGCGTCCGAACGCAGTTCAACGGCGGCATACGTGATGCCGGCCTCGCGCGCGGTCTTGCCCGTGACGGCATTGTACCGAAGCACGATGCCCTGAATTGTGCGTCCGCCGGAGTCTTTCGCGCCCGCGACGCGCGCGGCGGAATTGAATTCCATTTCGCGTCCGGCAGTCAGCACGAGATGGATTGCGTCGAGAATCGTCGTCTTGCCGGAGCCGTTGTCGCCAAGAAGGAACAGATGCCCGCCTTCGGGGATTTCAATCGTCGTCGTCCCGAGGTTGTGGAACTCCACCAGCCTCACGGCGGTGATCCGATACATTTCGCGCGGCTTCATTCTGTAACCTCCTTCCCGTTGGCTTCCATGCCCTGGGCGAGCTGGGCCGCCTGGTAGTGCCACATTGCGGGAAGACACTCGAAGATTGTCTCGGCTTCGCTCACGTTATCGTCGGCGGAGGGCTTGACCTTGCGGAGGAAGCGGTACTTCTCCAATTGGGGCATGATTCCTTTCAGAATCTGCCGTACGCGCTCGTCGGTGTAGTTCTCCTCTTTTCCGGTCATGAGTGCGCGGAAACGCACCGCCGCATATTCCAGAAGGTCACCGAAGCGATAGCGCAGGTTGTCGCGGTCGTCTGCCGTCACGCCCTGTTCGCGGCATTCGCGCTCGAAAAACTCAAGGACCAGCAGGAACGCCATGCAGTCGTCGCGCTTCGTGAAGGTGAACATGTCGCGGTTCGGCAGCGTGATCTTCTCGTTGAACCACTTCGGCTTGTAGAGCCTGGCGCACTTCGCGTCCATCACAAGCGACCAGCCGAAGAACTTGTCGAAGAACGCCTCGAATGCGCGCTTGTACCGCATTAAGACAAGAAACAGCCGCTCGTCGTCGGTCTTGTAGAAGTAGGGAGATTCCAGAAGAATGTTCAAAACAGCCCGCACGTTCTGCGCCGTCTGCTCCCCTCCGTCAATCAATTCTTCAATCTTCATCGCAGCCACCAACTTCCTCGATGCAAAAAAACATGAGGTATTCCTCCTCTTATCGTATGAAGTGCATCGATTGCCATTAAACCCCTTTTCAATAGCATCCCATTGAGGGCATAGGGGAGTGCCGCAACCGACGTTTTCGGTTGTTCAACGAGCAATCATAGATGTCCTCCTTTGCAGAAGCGGCAATTACCAACTACTACAATTTGTGATGACAATTAATTTACCAAAAAGCGTCCTGAAAGTCAATGCGCTGACACGCGTTTGACGAGCCGCTTGCCAAGGCACCAACCGTAGTGCTTCAGCGGAAGCCAGGTCGTAATCTGGTACGATACGATAGTGGCACAAAGAAGATTCATTCTTCCTCTCCAGTGGATCACGACCCTTTGGGTTTGGTGTAGTCGGTCTTGCCGCTTGGCGGTATCTTGGGGTCGGAGTCGGGATGTTCCGGATCAAACGAACGGTAGGGTGCGCGGATCGCGTCCTTAACGGTCGGAATCTCCGCAAGCCCCGCCGCGACAATGCGCGCCATCTCGTACGCGCCGTAGACGTTGTGGTGCGTGTTGTCTATCTTGCCCTTGTTGATAACTTGAAGCTTAGCAGATCCCTTCGCGCCCATCTTGGCGTGCATCCGATAGCTCGCGTCGTTGAGGTCGATGACGGGCACGCCACGCGCGACGGCAACGGCCTTGACGGCCTCCGCGTAACCGGCGAGCGTCTTGCCTTGATGCTCTCCCGTCCGCTCATCGAACCGGCGACGCTCCACCGGCGTGACCAGAACAACATACGCACCCTTCGCGGAAACCTTGTCGATCCACGCATTGAGGCGGCGCGTGTAGCCGTTCCCGGGCTCTTCACCCGCAATTTTCTGGTCGTTGTGCCCGAACTGGATGACAACCCAGTCATCTTTCTTGAGGTGTTCAAGAATGCGAGTGAGGCGTCCTTCCCCTTCGAATGTCTTGAGCGCGAGGCCAGAGCGCGCGAAATTCGAGACGGCCCACCCCTGACGCACGAAAGCGGGGAGAATCTGCCCCCAACTGCCCCACGGCTCATTGCGCTGGTCGGTTACGGTAGAGTCTCCGCAGAGGTAGATCGTACGCGCCTTCGGATTCGGCACAACGAGCGGCTCGAATACCGGCATGTCAGACTGCGGCGCGTTTGAAACCATCTCGATGATAAGACGCTTGTTGCTGTCTGCGTCGCCCCTGCGCGTCGTATAGGGACCGGGTACGCGTACCGTGAAAGTTACCGGCTTCGTATCACCCGCCTTCACCTCCGTACGGTCGATCGCGAGACGGCGTCCCATGAACTTCACATAGTTGGCGCTCGGGCCTTTGTCTGTTCCAAGATTGACGGTGACATCGTAGTTCCCGATCTCCATCAGCTCGTCGTATGTGTAGGAATAGAACTTGTCGCTTGTCCCCTTTGCGAGCTTCGCCGCTTCCTCCGTAAGAAGTTTTTGATACGCTTCGTCAATCCCCATCGGCTTGGGAGTCGCGACGAAAGGAACTGTCGCCGGGTCCTTGAAGCAGTCCTCGTAGAGTTTCGGCGTCTTGATCTTCGCAAGCTCGACCGCCGTACGCGCATAGAAGTCCGCGCCCTTGTCGCGCGGATGGCAGCGGTCGGACTTCCCCTTAAGTGCATACAACGATTGCGCTGGCCCGAGTACCATATAGTACGATTCGATTTCCTTCTTCGTCATCTTCTCAAACGCCTCCTTCGCGGCAACATTGAGGTCGAGAAGCGGAACTCCTTTCGCCGCCGCGAGCTCGCGCGTCGCGGCGAGATAGGGGCCAAGAGAGGCCGCATCAGCCCTAACGGACACCTTGCCTTCAGCATCCACGCTTACTCCGCCGATATGGATGATCGACGTCGCAAGGATTGGCGTAGCACCCTTCTCCCTAATACCGTCGATGAAGAGCGTCATATTCTTCGTATAGTCTTCCTTGTTGCAGTAGCGCTGGGGCTTTGACTTTGTCGCGTCGTTGTGTCCGAACGCCATGATTGCGTAATCGCCGGGCTTGATGTCGTCGAGAACCTTCTGCCATCGACCGGAGTCGATGAACGTCTTGGAGCTGATGCCGCCGACTGCGCGGTTGTGGATCGTCACGCCATCCTTTGTGAACGTCCTCAGGCGCTGTCCCCACCCCTCCTGCGGATACGCCCCGGGCTTGTAGTCGCACATCGTCGAATCGCCCATCATGAAGATGTCGGCAACGCCGTCATCTGCGCGCGCTCCCGCCACCATGCCGAGAGACACGAATACCAAGATCGTAAACTTCACCATCTTACGTTCCTTTCCTTTTGACGATCCGTCACAGCCGTCTTTCCGTTATAAACCGACATATTCTCCATGGCGAACAGTGTATCACTTCCAGCCCCCGCCGCACTACCCAGTGGGGTGGCAACTCTCATGGTTTACAGGATTGATTTTTGCAACCGGCGGGCGGTCTTGGATATCGGGCAGGATAGAAGATCGCGCGGCGGCGTGGGAACCGGCCGCAAAACATGCAGATTACATGGGCGTTTTTCTTTGTTCTTTCCATTAGCATCACATTCGTCCACTGAACGAGACATAAAATGTTGCAATTGAAAGGTGCTTGGGGCAACCTACCCCTATCCGTCTTTGGAGAGGGGATCTCTACTTATGCCTGCGGATTGGTCGGCAACCGCCATCGACACTTCTCCTTACAAAATGGGAAAACGTAAATTAAACAATTAGATTGGTCGGGCCGTCGGGATTTGAACCCGAGACCTTTTGCACCCCAAGCAAACGCGCTACCAGTCTGCGCTACGGCCCGACCTGAGATTAGCGGCAGAATGGTAGGGCCAGTGGGATTCGAACCCACGACCCCAACATTAAAAGTGTCGTGCTCTACCAACTGAGCTATGGCCCTATCTCCGCAAAAAACGGTGGGCATTAAACCAAATTTCGCCGCAGATGTCAACTACCTTATGTCAAAATCGCGGTTTTTTGTTGTTTTTCCTTTTTTCCTTCGGCCGGTTTTAGTATATTGGCGGAGATGAACGGGAAATTGTTTTTTATTTGCGGCGACGATGATTACCTCACCGACCGGGCGGCACGGGATAAGATCGACGGGCTGATCCCGCCGGAAGAACGCGAATGGGGGCTGGAGGCAATCGACGGAACGGTCGACAACGCGGAAGAGGCGGTGCGGGCCGTCCGTTCCTGTATGGAGTCGGCGCAATCGCTGGGGCTGTTCGCCAGCCGCAAGACAACGTGGCTGCGCAACGCGAATTTCCTAACCGGCGGCGAAAACAAGCGTACCGCCGAGGCGTCCGACACGAAAGAGGCGGTGTCCAAGATGGCGGAGTGGTTGAAAAAGGGCCTTCCTGAAGGAATGAACCTGATTATCACCTCCACCAAAATCCTGCGGACTTCGGTGTTCTTCAAAACCTGCCAGAAGTGCGGCGAGGTTATCGACACCGGAACCGGGCTTAAGCCATGGGAGTTGGAACGGGAGACCGCCAAACGTCTGGACGGATTGGCCAAAGAGGCCGGGGTGGCCTTCGCCCCCGGTGCCAAGGAGGAGTTCCTTAAACTAACCGGCTGCGACACCCGTTTTATCGTGAGCGAACTGGAAAAGCTCGGCGCGTACATCCATCCCCGCAACCGCGCCACCGCAGCGGACGTGCGGGAGGTTACCTCGATCGGCCGCGAGGTTGAAGTATGGGACCTGACCGAGGGGTTCGGAGAACGCAACGCCTCGAAAGCGCTTTCGGTGCTGGCCCGGTTCAACGGGCAGAAGGGATCGGGCGTGATGCTTGCCGCGATGCTGGACAAGACCGCACGCGAACTGCTGGCGCTGCGCGAGGCTTACGACCGCGGGTGGGTCACCGCCAATGGCTGGCGCAAGGATTTGCCCGAAGAGACATTGCGGCTACTGGAAATGATGCCCGCCAACCCCAGAACGGTCAACGACTGGGCGTTGAAGAAAAAGCTCCCCCATGCCAGAAATTTCACCGTGGAAGAGCTGAGGCGGGCGCGGGCCAACACTCTTTTGCTGCGAGAACAGCTGGTTTCGACCCAACGGCCGGAAATGCTGCTGGTGGAAACCGCGCTGTTGCGCTGCATCGGGCGGCCGAAAAAAAACGGGAGGCCGTAATTATATGAAAGGAATGGGACGACGCTTTTTACTGGCCGGAGTTGCGGCGGCGCTGGCGGCAACCGCCGCCGGGGACAGCATATTATCGCGTTTGCCGTTCCTCAGCAAAGGGCCGGGGTTCGATTTCAACGGCGACGGTTCGGTGCGGATAGCGGTATTGTCGCCAGCCGTCCACGCGGGCGGGATTAACGCCGCGGTATGGGCGACCGATCTGGAGGGGATCCTAAAAGCGTCGGTTAAATGCCCGGTGCGCGTCGGTCTGGTGCCGCTGGGCAAATACCGCTCCATGATGGGGTGGTGGTACGCGCCCGACACCGATATCGAGCGGGAGAAACTGGTGAACGGGCAGACCGACCTGCTGTTGCTGGCCGAACACGAAGAGATCGTCAAGCGCTATCCCGAGTTTTTCTTCGAGGGGGTGCGTTGCGTGGCCGCGCTGGCCCGCGCCAACGGGGTAAAGACCGCGCTGGTAATGATGTCCAGCCCGCGGGCTACGCACCGCGACAAACTGCCCGACAGCACGGCGGAGATAGTTTACCGCGTGGGGGCGGGTTGCGGCATCGAGGTCATCCCCGCCGGCTACGGATGGAAACAGGCGCTGTTCCACAACCGGATGCCCGGCGACTCGCCGCAAAAGGCGCGATGCGGGGCGTTTCTGGCCGCCGCCGCCGTTTACTCCCAATACTCCGGCGAGGCCGTGCGCAAAGCCGGGCTGGAGGTGTTCTGGACCACCGCGAAAACCGCCGGGGCGCTGGCCGAGTCCGCGCTGGAGGCGGTGCGGCAGGAGCGGATCCGCCGCCACTATTCAAAACCCTTTGCGGGGGTGGTGGCCACCGGGCAGCGGCTATCGCCGGACATGAAGGTTTACCAGGCCGCCGCGCCGGATTCCGACCCGGTGCTGCCCAACCTGAAGGCTCTGCTGCAGACCGCCAACCTGCGGCTGTTTAGCCGATCCGTCGCCGACTGGTACACCGACGGCGTGGACCGGTTCTGGGTGCCGTTCGATCTGGTTTACGGCGACCGCCAGCAAATCAAACAATATCTCGACCGCTCGGTTTACACCACCCCATATACCGGCGAGGCGTTCAAGCCCTGCGTGGCGGTGTTTTCCCGGCTTCCGGAGGGACTGTCGAAAACGGATGACATCCTGCTGAGGCTGGAGACGCTGCTATTCGACGGCTACGACTTCGCCCGCGAGAACAAGCTAGTGTACATTCCTTACCCGCTGGCTTGGGCGAGAGCCTGCGCCGCCGACCCGGCGATGGTTGCCACCTCCGACCCGGCGAGACGCAATGATTGGCTGAGTTACATGCTGGCCAATATGCTGTACGCCGCATGCACCGGAAGGTTCCAACCGCCGTCGGAACAGCCCAAGCCGCATTACGCCAACAGCATCCATCCTGCCAGCTACCACGCCCGTTGCGCAAGAATCGGTTACGACACCATGATCCAGCTTTCGGGGCTGTCGGAGGCAAACAACGCGCTGTTGGTTAGAAACGATTTCTCCCGGACCGCGGCGGGACAGCCGGGATTCGCCGGGGTACGGCTGCTCGACCGTCCTGCCGCGCCGGTAAAAGTGCTGTTTGCGGTGGATAATCCGAACGAGGCGGCACTCTCCTGCGAAGAGGCGGAATTCACCCCGGAAAATTTCGACATCGAACAGACCGTACGGGTAACGCCGCTCACCGGCGAGGCCAACCGTTTCGTCCAGTTCATGGCGGGGGCGACCTCCTCCGACCGGGCAGTGGACGGCAAGAGCGACACCCGGATGCTGGTACTAAACTTCAACGAATCAGAACCGGGCGGGTTCGAATTCAGTACGCGGGAACTCTCCCCGAAGACCGGTTTCAGCCCGGGGCTGAAACCTTCGCTGCGGCCGACCGCCATATTAGAGGTGTCGGTGCGCCAGCATGGCATGGAGACCCAACGGATGGTCTTCGCGCCCGAAGCTCTCGACGCCCAACCGTTGCGGGCGCACCCGACGCTGTCCGATTACCGGCAGGGGCGGCTTGATGTGGAGCTGGCGGTTAAATCCGAAGACCTGCGTTACAACGGGGTGACTTTCCGGCAAGAATTCCAGCTGAACCGCGGCGGACAGACACTACCGGGACTGAAAGTCACCGAACCCGCTCCCGGAACGGTCATTGCCGGACCGGCGTTCGTGACCGCCGCCGCCGAGGCCGAAGTCCCCCGCGGGGTTCGGCGGGTTTCTCTGTGGACCGGGATGAAGTGCCTGGGCAGCGGCGAGGGCCCAAAATGCGCCGCCGCTATTGAGGTGGGGCCGCCGCAATCACGGCTGGCGCCGGGAAAATACCTGGTGTGGGCGGAAACCGAGACCGTTGACGGGGTGGTGCTGGCCACCAAACCGATGGAGCTGGAGGTAAGCGGGGCCGGCGCGGGAGAGAAATAACATTCCGGGGGCCGACCGGATTTCCGAATAAACCGCAAAAAACTCCGCAAAATAGCCACGCAAAAAACTTGCCTTTATGCTTGGCAAACGGGTGCATACTGTGGTATGCTATCTACTCGTACCACTAATCAAGGATTGGTTGGGGCGTGTCCCGGCCACAGATTGGAGTGATTTTATGCCTAAATTCGCATACATTGCCAAAGATTCTTCGGGTAAAGAGACCCGCGGAACGATTGAAGCCCCGAACCAAGCCCAGGCGGTAGCCAAGGTGAGAAGCCAAGGGATGTTCCCGACCGCCATCGGCGTGGTGGGTGACGACAAACCCGCCGCCGGAAAGAAACCGGGAGGCAAGCCGGCGGCTGCGGCCAAGAAGTCGTCTAAAAACATCGAGATTAAGCTGCCGAAGTTCCTGCGGCCGAAAGTGAAGCAGAAAGACCTGACCGGCTTTACCCGTCAGCTGGCGACGCTGGTGGACGCCGGTCTGCCGTTGTTGCGCGGCTTGCGCGTGTTGCAGCGTCAGACGCAGAACCCGACGCTAAAAGACGCATTGGTGGGCATGAGCGAGAGCGTGGAGGGCGGCAGCACCTTCTCCGAGTCGCTGCTCAACTTTCCGAAGATTTTCAATGACCTGTATGTCAACATGGTCAAGGCCGGCGAGGCCGGCGGCGTGCTGGAAGTGGTGTTGAACCGTCTGGCCGAATTCGCCGAAAAGGCGGAGAAGATCAAGAACAAGGTCAAGGGCGCGATGGTATATCCAACGGTCGTGTTGTGCGCGGCAGTCGGTATCACGGCGTTCTTGATGGTGGCGGTTATTCCTAAGTTCAAGGACATTTTCAACGACCTGCTCGAAGGCAAACCGCTGCCGGCGATCACCCAGTTCGTGATGAACATCAGTAACCTGATCATGCAGAACGGACTGATGGTGCTGATCGGCATCATCGCATTCGTGGTGATGTTCAAGATTTTCACCAAAACCAAGGGTGGCGCATACCTGATGGACGTGGTGGCGCTGAAAGCCCCGATGTTCGGTTCGCTGGTCCGCCGTAACGCGGTTTCCCGCATGACCCGTACATTGGGCACGCTGCTGTCATCCGGCGTACCGGTGCTGCAAGCGCTGAACATCGTGCGCGACACCACCGGCAACGCGGTAATCTCCAAGGCTATCCAGAACGTGCATGACGCGGTCAAGGAAGGCGAAAGCATGACCGCGCCGCTGGCCGCGTCCAAAGTGTTCCCCCCGATGGTGATCTCTATGGTAGAGGTCGGCGAGGAAACCGGCGCACTGCCGGATATGTTGTTGCGTATCGCGAACACCTACGATGACGAAGTCGACAACGCGGTGGCGGGCCTCACCTCCGTCATCGAGCCGTTGATGATCATCATCCTGGCGTTGGTGGTCGGCACGATTGTTATCGCAATGTTCATGCCGATGATCCAGATCATCAGCTCCCTCGGATCCCAGGCGTAAAGCTTGGGCCGGGGAAAACCCGAAAGCGAGGAGCGTAAGATGAAAAACAGCAAAGGGTTTACCCTAATTGAAATGATGGTGGTGGTGGCGATCATCGGAATCCTGATCGCCGGTGTGTTCAAGCTGGTCGCAGCGGCTGGCGAGAACACCAAGCGGGCCATCACCGCCGCCCGTATGCAGCGGTTGCAAAACGCTCTGGCCGGTTACCACGCCGAATACGGAACCTACCCGCCAGTCAAGCGGGTCCGTTCAGGCGACCCGGAGGTGGAAGACGACGGCGATGGCATCAACCAGTCGAGGAACAGCTCCTCGCTCTCGGCGGCGAACTGCAACCATGCGGCGGCGGCGCAACCGGTGGACTTCTGCTTCCCGAACGTGAAGGGGCTAGACGAGTATGTGCAGATCGCCTACAAGGCCAGCCGCCTGCTGAGCGCGAACGAGACCATCGGCGGGCAGAACTTCTCCGCCACCGATGCCGACTGGAACAACACCCGTATTTTCCGGTTCGGGCTGATGTCCTACCTGCTGCCGCGCATCGAGCTGATGGGCGGAATCAACTTGGTGAACAACGTGGGCGGCAACAAGATGCCCAGCGCCAACTTCTTCGAATCCAAGCAGTGGACGAAGAACAACAACGGCTGGTCCAAGACCAAGGTCGAGATGCGCACCGAGTGCTGGACTCGCGAAAACCATGCCTGCGCCCGCTGGATGCCTAATTTCGAGGGCATCCTTTACGGCGGAATGAGCCATTTCGGCATCAGCACCGGCGCGCCGAAAGAGGCCGGGCCGCGTTTCACGTCCGGTTCCGGAGGGCAGGGATTCGTTACCGGCGGTTCGTCCAAATATGTGCTGCAGATTGTTTCCATCCATGACGGCTGGGGTAGAAACTTCTACTACTATTCCCCGCCGCCCTACCAGACCTACCGGATTTGGTCGGCCGGATCCAACGGCAACACCTTTCCGCCCTGGGTGGATGTCAACTCGCTCAGCGCCGGCGATCGCAAGAGGGTCAGCGATTGGATTAAAGACGACATTACCCGCTTTGACCAGTAGGAGGCACAGAAATGGGCAAAAACAAAGGTTTCACGTTGGTTGAGATGCTGATCGTCATCGGCATCATGGGGATTTTGGCTTCGGTGATGGTGGTTTCACTCTCGCACATGAAGAAGACCGCCCTGCAGGCGCAGGCGCAGAGTCTGGTGACCGAGGTGGCAACCGCCCTCAACATCCTGCTCCAGCAGGAACGCCAGTGGCCGGACGAGATTCTGGAATACTCAAAGGAGACCGAGGGCGGGTGCGTACCGGAAGTCTGCGCGGTTTTCCAATCGAAGAAACTGATGGACATAAGCACCTACAAGCAGGGCGCCATCGGGACCACCATCAACGAGGACAGTCTGGACCGTTTCGGGATTTTGGACCCCTATGGCCGCGCCGCCCTCAAGAAGGTGCCGAAATGCCAGGACGCCGGACGGCAGATTCCCGACGGGAGCGGGACATACAAAGACCACCGGATCCAGTACCGCGTGGACAAAAACTACGACGGGTTCGTGGATTCGTCGGAAGGAGCTCCGAAGGGGATGAAGGTCCGGGCGTCGGTGATCGTGTGGTCGCGCGGTCCGGACGGCAAGGACGCCGAAAGGGCCGGCGGGAAATTCCCAGGTGACGACAGGTTAAGCTGGAGCGTGGCGGGCACCGCCGAATAACCGGTGCCATTGAAGAGACAGGAGATGTTAGCCATGAACATTCGCAACAAAAAAGGTTTCACCATTCTTGAGCTGCTGGTGGTAATCTCCATCATCGCGATCGTCGCGACGCTGGCTACCGGAGCGGCCATCAAAGCGCTCCATCAGGTGCGCGAACGCCGCATTGACGGCATGATCACCATCCTGGAGACCGCGATCAACACCTATCGCGTCGATACCGGGGAATGGCCGTTCAAAATCAGCGAACTCAGCCACAATGCCAGTGACAACACCAAGTACTGGGCGCACGGCAAAAACAACAAGCTGGTGTTTTCCGACCTTTACGAGATCAAGGACGGAAACAAGGGGTATTTGGACGGTTCGGGGCTTTTCGCCATCTACCAAGGCGGGCGCAAACGGCTGAACGAGGTGCCGAAAGGCTCACGCAGGAATCTGCCGCTGGGATACCCCGACCCCAAAGACCAGAGCATTTTCCGGTATTTCTGCGTTGAGTACAACAGTCTAACCCAGAACGTGCAGGTGCGCCGCAACTGCGGCAGCTGCGACTAACCGCAAGCGGAGATTGACGATGGCCAAAGACAACAAACGCGGCTTTACGCTGTTGGAACTGCTGACGGTAATCACCATCATGGTGATGCTATCCTCAATGGCGATCGCCAGCTACTTCGCCTCCGTTCGCGGCATGACCCGGCGCAGCGCGATTAAGCATCTGGCCAACACTCTGGTGCTGGCCCGGCAGCGGGCTTGCATGGAAAACGCCCGAATGAGCGTGATGATCTTCAACGAAATCACAGGGTACGACAGCAAGAACAACGAACTGGTCGCGCCGTCGTTCGTGATTTGCCGCGAGATCGGTCAGGTCACCCGATACCAAGGCGGAATGATTTACGACGAGTTCACCGCGCTCGACCAGTATTTTGGATCGGTCCGGGAGCAGAGCAAGCTGGAAGATGACGGCAAATACAGCAGCATCCGCCTCTACAATCTGGCCCAGGGCAAGTGGACGTGCGTTTTCCCCAAAGTACTGCGGCGCACCATCACCGGAGTAACCATGCAAGACGGGACCGTCGCCAACATCCCGTGCTTCGCGTTCGTAAAGAACAACAACGTGAAAAACAACGGTGCTGACGCTTCCAACTGGGATGTGGGCTCGCCTTACGGCATCGAGGTTAACCCCTCCACCTCGCTCCCCAAGGGATTCCAGTTCACCAAGCTGGAGGACGACATCTCCCGCGAGCCGCTGCACGTGACTTTCGAGCCGGACGGACGTATCCAGAACGACTCCGACACCACCATCGAAATTGAGGAAATGCTGACCCGGAAGACTACCAAAGTCAAGGTCCGGTCCGACGGCACTGTAACTTACGACGAAAAGTGGAACTAACCACGCGAGGCGGCTATGAAAAGAAAAAAAGGTTTTTCTCTGATTGAAGTTAACATGGCGATCTTCGTGATGGCGATCGGCGTGCTGAGCATTGTGGCGCTCTTCCCGCTCGGGCTGCGCGAGAGCTTCCAGGGCAACGCCGACCTCAAACAGTCCGCGATGGCCGACTATTACCTGAACCAAGTGGTGGCAATCGCATCGATGACCAACTTCCCGTGGTCGCAATGGGATGCCATGCCTGAGGCTAAGTTGGGCGACGACACGCTGGAGATGGATAACGAACTGCCCAACTTCATCAAAACCCGTATGAAAGGCGCCGACGGCGGGAGTTTCTCCTATAAGGACAAGGAATTCAAGATCGGGTGCTGCAAACTGTACGGACACTCCGACCGGGTGATGGGGGTAATGATCCAGTGTACGGACATCGAGGCCAGAAACTACAACGACTACTCCAACAACCCGGTGTTCTTCGCCCAGGCATATTTCCAGGGTGATCCCACGAAATAACGGCGGAGGCATTTTAGCGAGGTGCTTATGCGAAGCGACAGACAAAGCGGATTCTCAATGATTGAAGTCCTGGTGGCTTCCGCGATCCTGACGGTGATCGTGATGATGCTGGGGATGATTTTCCAGCAGAGCAGCCTGGCGTGGCGGTCCGGCTCCAAACGCGCCGAGGGTTTCATGCAGGTGCGTTCCCTGATCGGGGCCATCCAGCGCGATGCCTCGCAGGCGATCGACGTGGAAGGCGTCAAGGCATACCGCAAGCGTATCAACCCCACGGACAACCTTTCGCTGGAGGACCAGAAATTCACCGGGTCGTCCCTGACCTTCTACACCCTTACCGGAACCAACCGCAGCCTGAGCAAGGTCAGCTACGACCTTTCCGGCAACCGGCGCGAGGACGTGCTGGACGCGAACTCCGGCTCATGGAAGCAGGGGCAAACCTACAATGTGATGACCTACATCGAGCGCCAGAGCAACGCCAACACCCCGTCGGTCAACATCAAGAGTTTCGATGCCGAGTGGGAAAGCGGCTACAACGGGCCGAACGGGGATCGGGGTTTGCCGCTCTACACCACCGTGCAGGCCACCGTGCAGTCCAGCGGTTACACACTGGAGATCGGGGCGGCGTCCGCCGGACCGGATCAGGAGTGGGGCACCAAGGATGACATCACCACCTGGAACAAGCAGTAGCGATAGGCGGAGGATTTGGATATGAGCAACCGTAATAGTTCAAAGCTAAGCGCTTTCACGCTGATTGAAATGCTGGTGGTCACGGGCATGCTGGGAATCCTGATGGGCGTGGCGGTGACCGGGCTGGGACAGGCCAAAAAACAAGCGCGGGTGGCCAAGGCCAACGTTGAGCTCCGCGAACTGGTGAACGCATGGCTCTCCTACGAGTCGGCGTACGACGACTGGCCGGTCTCGGTGCAGGGAGACGAGTTGGAAGCCACCGAGGACAACCTCCAAGAGCTGCTTGGCGGCGGCGGACGTGACATGGTGTTCCTGAACGCGCCGATCGTATCCGGGGCGTTCCGTGATCCGTGGGGCACGCCGTACAAGTTCCGCCTGCTCCAAAACAGCGGCGGCGGCAGGGTTTCGGACGAGTTTTCGATGTCCATCGCCTTCCCGAACCGTCACCGTTACCTGCGTTAGCCGACGGGGCGGATTGACCAAAACGGATTTAATATGGGGTTTCAGATGAAGAGAAAAATCGACAAAAAAGGTTCGGCGCTGCTGGTGGTGCTGGGATTTCTCAGCTTCATGATGGTGAGCGCGGTGTCGTTCGCGGTCTATATGCGTATTGAGCACCAGGCATCGTCCAACTTCCGCCACGTCACCTCCTCAAGGCATTTTCTGGAGTCGGCGCTGTTTCAGGCGATGGACGAGCTGGACTCCGAATTGCGCATTGAATCGGTGAACGGGGTGCGGCTGGCCACTAAATTCCCAAGCGGAGCCAACAATGACGACTGGCAGGGCCGGACGCTGGTTTCGGCGGTGTCATCCGTCGCCGAAAACCGCGGCGACGCCCATGTGCTCTCGCTGGAATCGCTCCGTTACGTGCCCGGGATATTCATCAATGACCTGCGCCGTTACGCGGTGGAAAACGAAGATGATGACGGTTTTGATCTGGACACCAAGGAAGACACCTCCATTGCCTACAAATGTTACACCGGCGCCAAGTGGCGCCCGTTGACCATTCCGGTATCGCAGGTGGACGGCAACCACAACGCCGAAAGCTCCTCTTCGGTGGGGCGTTTCGCCTACGCCTGTCTGAACGTCTCCGACATGTTGGATGTAAACGGCTGCCGGGCCGCTCTTGCAAACGCCAACGCGGTCACCAACCGCATCTCCCTGAACCACCTCTTCAACTCCGACTCCGAAGCCCAGCAGTTTGACGACAACTACAAAAACACCGACCGTTATTACGACTCCCTGCTGGACTTCTATTCTTGCATGGACGCCCGTAACGACCAGACATTCCGCAGTCCGTGGCACCGGTTTGTCGAAGAAGGCAACGAAGGGGCATTCAACCAAGCCGCTTTTGAGGGCAAGAACGTGGTAATCGCCGACTCGTGGGTCAAAGCCGAACCCCGCGCCAGCGAGGAAAAAACCTGCAACCTGAAACTGGCAACCCTCAAGTCCACTTTCAACGGCAGCAGCGTGAAATACGACAACCGCGAAGGCAAAATTTTCACCGACATTTTCGAGAACGCCAACAAAATGAGCAAAGCGTTGGAAAACGCGCTCAACAACGGCGACTCGGTGAACATCAGCGGCGCCCCTGGCCAACTCGCGGCGGGAATGATTGCCGACTATCTCGACACCGACAATATTCCCCAGCTGAACCTCCCTTCCGCCGAGCGCGCTCCGATGATTTGCCGCGTCGTGCTGATGGAGCTGTTCCGCAGCCAATGGCAGCCCAAAATCGAGACCTCGTCCGATGGCCAAGTCACCACCTACTATCTGGTATTTCCGTCGTTCCCGTCTGACGATCAGGTGATTGGCGTTGAAACCATCTATCCTTTCAAAGACTCCGCAGACCCCTCCAAAAACTACTCGATTGAGCTGTACGCAAACCTGCATATCGGAGAAGGCGGTAACAACCAGCCGTTCCTCACCGCCAGCAACGGAAACAAATCCACCCAATACCTTACCGGTAACACCATCAACCGGCAAACCAGCGGCAACTGCTGTTACCACTTCATTGGGGTGACCGGATCGCAGGAATGCAAACTGGAGGTAGCCACCCAGTCCCGAAACGGCGGCATCCAGTATCTTATAAACAATCTGCAGGTAAGCCTTGAGTTTCTGGTGGCGCTGAAAAAGGGCAGCGACTATGTGGACGCCGTGCCGTTCGGGTTCGCCCAATGGTCAAACGACCACAAGATGGAGATGTTCGACGCATACGGCCAGGGCTTTAACAAGCTGATGTTCCGCACCGCGTCGATTGAGTTGCGGAACCGGCTTAACGGCGGCAACCTGCCCCTGTCCTGGGACTGGAGTTCGCTCGCCTGTCCCGACCCGCGATTCAACTGGCGGGCCGCCAACTGGTACCAAGGGAGCAGTGTCAAGGAAGACCCGCGCACCCCCTCCGAGGTTTACAACGAGATTAAAAACCTGCTCGGGCAGGACGGCCGTGACGGCGATTATTTCATATCCGTTTCCAACGCCGGGTATTTCCAGTCTCCGGGCGAGTGGGGATTCATCGTTCGCCCATACAACGGTTGGAGCGACGGCATGGAACCGGCGGTTGACCCGCCCGCCACTTCCGCCACCGGCGTGCGCGATGCCAGCCGGATGTTCCGCACCATCCGACTTTACGAACAAGGCAACCGGCGCGAAGACAAGATCTACACCTACTTCACCTACGAGAATGAAAACGGCTCGCTCGACGGTTGCCGGGTCAACCCGCTGTCCAACGTCGATAACGTGCTGTACGCCGCCCTCTCCGCCGTACCGCTTAATTACTACTATGCCTCCGAAATCGACGGGGAAAAGATGAAGGACCATCTGTTCTACGCCAAAAGCGGCGCGGGCGATACCGCATCGCCGCTCCGGGACGACAACAAGTGGAACGAATTCAAAGCCCAGTGGTTCGCGCGGCTTAAAGAGGCGCAAAAGCACCAGTTTAGCGGGTTGACCGTGAACAATTCCTACCGGTACAATCTTTCCGATGCCTACTGTCTTGACGAGACGATGGGTTGGTGGACCCGTTCCGGAACCGGATTGAACAACACTTTCAAGGGTTTTGCCAGCGAGGCGGACATCGGCAACGCCAACTACGTCTCCGAATCCGACCGCAAGATGCTCTACTCCTACACGTTGGACAACTTCTCCGACCGGCAGCAGCTGTTCCTCTTCATCATTACCGCCGAAGCGACAGTACCGGCACTCGGCATGGTTTCCGATGCCGGAGTGAAGTCACTGGCCGGCGGACGCGCCGTGGCACTGGTATGGCGCGATCCGTACCCCCATGGTTACGACAAAGAAACCGACAGTTGGTACATGAAGGGGCAAAAGAAGTGGTGCAAAGGCGACAGCGGCAACAATTACAACCGAGTCTCGCCGTGGTACCAGTACTTCAACGAAACCTCGGACGGCATCGATAACTTCGGAACCGACAACATCGCCCGCCGCGACGGGTTCCACGAGATGCGGGTACTCTTCTTCCGTCAATTAAGCAACTAATCCGTTTTTGGGCTTGAAACTCCACCCCGCTTTGTGTTAGGATAGTCACATGAAATTAAAGAAATCGACTCTTAATGAGGTAGAGGCGGCAGCCGCCAGCGGCAACCAGCAACAGGGTGCCTACATCGCGTCGCGTTTCCGCAATCCCGCCGTGGAAGGTCCGGTAAAGTCCGGCAGCGACAAGGCCGGCCTGATTTGCGCGATTCTCGCCACGCTGATACTCGCGGCCATTACCGCGCTGCTCTATCTCAATTGGGATCTCATTAAGACGGCGTAACCACCGTCCGGAGGATATCCTGCCATGTTATCGGTACGCAGATGCTTTCAACGTCTGCGGGAGTTTGTTTATTGCTATCCCGCCACTCTGAGATTGGCGGGTTGTTGTATTTTAATTTTCGCGGTTCAGTGCGTCGCCAGTACGGTAACCTTTACCCGCGGATATTCTTTCGGCGATTGTATCGGGCTGTGTTTCGGGCTGAACGGTCAGCTTCTCCTAAACGGTTTCTTCTGGCAGCCCTTTACCCACATCTTTCTACACGCCACGTGGTGGCATCTGGCGTTTAACGTACTGGCAATGCTCCTGTTGGGGCGCGTGGTGGAATCGGCGGTCGGACCGCGCTGGCAAGCCGCCATATTTTTCATCGGAGGAGTAGCCGGCGGACTGGGTTGGCTGCTGGTCAACTGGCTGTGGCCGCTGATTCCGGGTCTGGATCAGCTGGTCGCGTGGATTCCCGCCGAGGCTAAGCAACTGATCAGCGAGAAAATCGGGTTGCAAATCGCGGTCCGGCAAAGTTTTGACAACGCGATTTGCGTTGGGGCGTCGGGCGGAGTGTTCGCCCTGATTTGCGCCTTTTGCGCCCTGTTCCCGGACACCAGGATTCTGGCGGTATGGATCTTCATTCCGATGCGGATGAGGGCCAAGACCCTCTTCATCGCTTTGGTGGCGCTGTCCCTGGCCGATATGTTCCTGATCCAAAGCCAAGTGGCAAACGCGGCGCATCTGGTCGGGGGGATAAGCGGCTATCTGGTGGCCAGAAGACTGCGACGGCATTATTATCAACCCGTGTAAACGGAGGCCTATCCATGCAAGTTTTAGAGGATTTGACATTAGACCCGGAAGTGATGGAAACCATCCGCAGAGCGCTGGACGAGGATATCGGCAGCGGTGACGCCACCACTCTGGCGTTGGTTGACCCGACCGCCACCGCCACCGGCGAGATTCTGGCCCGCGTACCCTGTACCGCAGCCGGCGTTTGCGTGGGGCGAGCGGTACTGCGGTGCGTCGATCCCGAAATTAAGGTCGAAACCGTAATCCCGGACGGCGGGCAAGTCCCGGCGGGCGGGGTGATTCTCCGTTTCCAGGGAAGGGCGGCGTCAATCCTTACCGCCGAGCGCACCGCGCTCAACTTCATGCAGCGGATGTCCGGCACCGCCACCCTGGCCCACCGGTTCACCGAAGCGGTGGCACCTTACGGGACGATGATCCTCGACACCCGCAAGACCACCCCCGGACTGCGTAAATTCGAGAAGTTCGCCGTCCGTTGCGGCGGCGGCTCCAACCACCGGTTCGGGCTTTTCGACCGTATTCTGATGAAAGACAATCACCGCAAACTGTGGCTGGGCGGCGATCCCGACCGGCTCGACCTCGCCGTGGAAGCGGCCCGGAAGGCGTACCCCAATCTAGCGGTTGAGGTGGAAGTGGAGAGCGTGGAAGAGTGCCGCAGCGCGTTACGGGCAAAACCAGAGTGGATCATGCTCGACAACATGGACTGCGAAATGATGCGGACGTGCGTGGGGCTGTGCCGCGGCATCAGCAAAACCGAAGCGTCCGGCGGGATAACAATCGAGCGCGCCGCCGAGGTGGCAGCCACCGGGGTGGACGCGATTTCACTGGGATGCCTGACCCACAGCGCCCCGGCGGTTGACCTGTCGCTGGAATGGCGGGCGGAGCGGTAAACGGCATGAAAGTACTGGTAATCGACGTTGGAAACACCTCCACCGGAATAGCGCTCTGGCGAGACGGGCAAATCTCTAAACCGACGCACCTGAACGGCGGAATCATCGGCACCCCGCAAGAATGCGCCGCGGCGGTACGGCGCGCCGCCGGTCTGACCCGACCGGGAAAAGCCAAAATCGACGGCGCGATTCTCGGGTCGGTCGTACCCAAGGTCAACCAGCTCTGGCATTGGCTGGTGGAGGGCGAGTTGGGGCTGCCCCTGACTGAGGTCCGGCACGACCTGAAACTGGGCGTGACCATCGACTACCCGGAACCGGAAAAACTCGGGGCCGACCGGCTGGCCGACGCCTGCGGCGGCGTGGCCCGTTACGGGGCGCCGCTGATTGTGGCCGACTTCGGCACCGCACTCACCTTCGACTGCATCACCCCGGACCAGCGCTATCTGGGCGGGGTGATCGCTCCCGGATTGCCGCTGATGGTGGATTATCTGGAACAGCGCACCGCGCAACTGCCCCGCGTGGATCTTGGGGGACGCTGCCCGCCGATGGGCCGCAGCTCGCAACAGGCGATGCGCATCGGGGCCGAGGTCGGCTACCGGGGCATGGTCCGCGAAATCGCCGCGTTCCTGCGCGACTCGATGCGCTGCCCGGAAGCGAAGCTAGTCGCCACCGGCGGTTATGCCGGCTGGGCGCTGAAAAACAGCGGCATGGAATACACCCTTGACCCCACGCTGACCCTGTTCGGGCTGGGGCAGATTTTCAGGAATCAGCAGTAATGAGTGCCGTAGAAATAACCTCGCTCGCCAATCCCAAGGTCAAACACGCGGTTAAGCTCCGCCAACGCTCGCACCGCGACGAGAGCGGCGAAATGCTGGTGGAGGGTTACCGCGAGTGCAAGCGGGCGCTGGACAACGGTTACCGTCCCCATGCGCTGTTCTTCTGCGAGGAGCTTTACCTCAAACACGAGAACGAACCCGCACTGGTGCAACGGTGCGCCGATTTGGGCGCGGAGTTGTACCCCTGCTCCGCCGCCGTTTTCGAGAAAATGGCCTATCGGGAACGCCCGGACGGGCTGTTGATGGTGGGACCTTACCTCTCCACCCGGCTGGAAGACCTGCGGTTGCCGGAAAACGCGTTGGTGATTGTGGCGGAATCGATTGAAAAGCCGGGCAACCTCGGAACCATCCTGCGCACCGCCGACGCGGCGGGCGTGAACGCGGTGATCGTGTGCGACCGCTGTACCGACATCCACAACCCCAACGTGGTCAGGGCCTCCACCGGCACGCTGTTCGCGGTCCCTGTGGTCGAAGCCGGCGGCGACGAAGCGCTGGCCTTTCTGCGCGGACGCGGATTCAAAATCCTGGCCGCCACACCGCACACCCCGAACCTGCATTCGGACGTGGATTTAACCGGAAACGTCGCCATCGCGGTCGGCACGGAGCAGTACGGGCTGACCGCCAAATGGATGGACGCGGCAGATTTGCGGGTGAGAATCCCGATGCTGGGACTGGCCGATTCGCTGAACGTGGCGGCAGCCACCACAATCCTACTTTTCGAGGCGGTGCGCCAGCGCATCGCGGCGGGGATGGTGCAGGTGCCGCCCGCCGAGGCTTGGCACGGCGAAGAAACCTTTGACCATTAACAAACTGGAGGACAACAATGAAATCATTCCCTATTTTGACAGCAGCGTCAATCCTGATCGCGGCAACGCTAACGGCGGAACCGGTCAAGGTGATTTTCGACACGGACATGTTCACCGATTACGATGATGTGGGCGCATTGGCAATCCTGCATACGCTGGCAGACGCCGGAGAGGCGGAAATTCTAGCGGTCGGGGTTTGCACCTGGGGCGACGGCAACCGTGCGGCCGGCGCGGTCGAAGCGATTAACAACTACTACGGGCGCGGAGGCATCCCGGTCGGGGGAACCTCGCGCGGCGGGATTTGCCAACCCGGCGCCCAAGGGTTCGGCCTGGTCGAAAAATACCCGCAGTGGGTTCGCTATCCCTTCACCAAGGACGCGCCGTCGGCGGTGGAAATCTACCGCAAGGCTCTGGCCGCGCAACCCGACGGTTCGGTAACCATGGTTTCGGTGGGGTTCATGAACAACATGGCCGATCTGGTGCGGGCCGACCGCGAACTGGTCGCCAAGAAGGTCAAGCTTTGGGTGTGCATGGCGTGCAGCTGGCCGAACGGCAAGGAATGCAATTCCCAGCACGACCCCGAATCCAGCGATTACGCCTTCCGCAACTGGCCGACGCCAATTATTTGGACGGATTTCCAGTATGGCCGCACCTGTTACGCCGGGCGCGCGGTTTCGGAGCTTCCCGACAACGGGAACCCGGTCCGTGATGTGTTCAAGAAAAAACTCTTGCCCCGCGAAAAGGTGGTCGAAGGGAAAACCTGGGACCAGTTGGCGGGACATCCGAGCTGGGACGAAACCGCCGTCCTGATTGCGGTGCGGGGTTGGGAAAAATATTTCAACCTGGAGCGCGGCCACTTCGAGATGGTCGGCGACAAAGGCGACGACAAATGGGTTGCGGACGAAAAGTCCGCCAGTGGGCGGGTAACCGAAAAACTGCCCAAAGCCGAGGTCGGCAAAGTGATCGACGAACTGATGTGCCGCCCGCCCGCCCGCGAGTTCTTCGACCGGCAAGTTTACGGGGTGTTGCGGGTAGGCAAACCCGACGATCTGAAATTCGAAACCGTCTCGGAAAAAGAGTGCCTGGGCGGAACCGTCATCCACCGCACCGTAAAAATCTCCTGCAACGGTCCGCGCGCGCCGTTTTCCTTCAACGCCCACGCCTACTTCAAGAAAGGAGCCAAGAACCTACGCACCTTCGTCCACGCGTTTCTGGAAATCACTTGGAAAAAGAACAACTACAATCCCGATGCGGAAGACCCGTCGTTCGTCTCCTTCCCGGTGAAGCACATCATCGACCGCGGGTTTGCGGCGGTAGCGTTCAACGTGGGCGAGGTCGCGCCGGACAATCCAAAGACCTGTTTCGACAACGGCGTATTCAAGGCATTCGGTCCGTCGGAGCAGGAACGCCGCCCGGACGACGGCGGTGCGATCGCCGCATGGGCCTGGGGGGCCAGCCGGGTTATGGACTGGGTGGAAACCCAGCCGGAATTCGACGCCAAGCACGTGGCCGTGATCGGACACAGCCGCGGCGGCAAGACCGCGCTGGTCGCCGGGGCGCGTGACCACCGCTTTGCCCTGACCTGCGTCAACGATTCGGGCTGTTCCGGAGCAAAACTCAACAAAATGGATCTCCCCAAGAGTGAGCACATCGAACGAATCAACACGGTCTTCCCGCACTGGTTCTGCCTAAACTACCGCAAGCAAAACGGGCACGACATGGAAGTGCTCTTCGACCAAGACCGGATGGCGGCGTTGATCGCGCCCCCGCCCCGCAAAGTGGCGATCGCCTCCGGCAGCAAGGACGACTGGGCCGGACCGCCAGCAGAGAAAGCCTGCGCCGAAAACGCGGCGAAGCTGGGTGCCGATGCGCGCTACCATGTGCGCGAGGGCGGCCACGGTCTGCTCGAATTCGACTGGGACAAATACATGGACTACCTTGGGGAACAATAAGGCTGCGGGAAAAAGTATGAACGCGAAACGGTTTCTTACACTTTTGCAGTTGGCGGCGGCAACCGTCGTTTTCGCGCAAGAAAGCGAGGCGGTTAAGAACGGCGGTTTTGAGTCGATTCTCAACGGTACGGCCGAGCACTGGAGCAAACCGCCGGCGCACTACAGCTGGCAGGCCGGGGCCGGACGCAACGGCACGGCCGGGTTGTGTTTCGACAACGACGACCCGGCATTCTACACCTTTCCCAGCCAGCGGATTGCGCTGAAACCCGGTAAAGCCTACCGTTACTCGGTGTGGGTACGGACGGAAAATCTGACCGGCAACGAATCCGGAGCGACCATCTGCATAGAGTGGTACGACCGAAACGGCAAGTGGATAGGCGGCAGCTACGCCGACGGGGTAAAGGGCACCACCGCCGACTGGTTGAAAATCGAGGGTATTACGCAGGGCATTCCCGATGAAGCCGGCTCCATTATGGTGCATCCTTACGTCAGGAAGGGAATGGTTGGCAAAGCCTGGTTCGACGACGTGTCGGTTACGCCTTATATCCGTCCGCCGGTGACTGGGGTGTACAGTTCCGCCTACCGAAACATCGCCGAGCGAAACGAGGTTTCGTTCCATGCCGCGCTGTGGATCGACGAAAACACCACCCCGCTGGATACGGTACGCGGAGCATTCCGTTTCCGTAATGCCGAAGGGAAGACCATGTCCAAACCGGCCGACGTTTTGACATCGCAGGAAGCCAGGCTGGCGCTTCAGGCAACGGATCTGGCGGAGGGGAAACAAACCATCTGGTTTGAGCTGACCAAAGCGAACGGCGAAAAAATCGGCGAAGGAAGCGTGGACTTTACCCGAGTCCGGAAAATGCCGGAGCGCAAAGTGTGGATTGACGAATGGCGGCGGGTGGTGGTGGACGGAAAACCGTTCTTCCCGTTGGGGATGTACTGGAGCAGAGTGCAGGAACACGAGCTTGACATTTACAAGCAAGGCCCGTTCAACTGCCTGATGCCGTACCAGGCCCCAAACCGCGAGCAGCTAGACATGTGCCTTGCCCGCGGGCTCAAGGTGATTTACAGCGTAAAAGACATCTACCACGGAACCACATGGGCACCACAAAGCATCAAATCCTCCGAAGACGAAGTGGCGTTCATCGAGAAACGGGTGCAAGACTACGGCAAGCATCCGGCAGTGATGGCGTGGTACATCAATGACGAACTGCCCGTCTCCATGCTCCAGCGGCTTTCAGAACGGCAACAGTTAATGGAACGGTTGGACGCCGACCATCCCACCTGGGTGGTGCTGTACCAGTACGACCAGATCCGCGACTACCTGCCCACCTTCGACGTGGTGGGAACCGACCCCTACCCGATACCGTCCAAACCCGTGAGCGTGGCCACGCGATGGACGCGGGCGACTTACAACGGGGTCTTCGGGAAACGCGCGGTGTGGCAAGTCCCTCAGGCGTTCAACTGGGACGTTTACAAACGGGTGGAAGAGCGCGGCAAAAACCGGTCGCCCACGCGGGATGAGATCCGTTCGATGGCGTGGCAATGTGTGGCGGGGGGCGCCAACGGGTTGGTTTTCTACTCCTTCTTCGACCTGTTCAAAAAAACCGAAGGCGAGGACTTTGAAACCCGCTGGGGCAATGTCCGGGCGGTGGCGGAGGAAATCGCCGCGAAAATCCCGGTGTTACTGGCGGTAGGCCCGACTCCCAAAGTCGGCGGCATGCCCGCCGGAGTGGAGGTGCGTTGTTGGAATCGCGACGGCGAGATCTACCTTTTGGCCGTCAACTCCACCGATCAGCCGGTAAACGCCGCACTGACTTTTGACCGGAAATTCAGCGGGGCGGAACCGGAATTCGGTCCCCGGCCCGAATGGAAGGAAAACCGTTTGACGTTTTCGCTGAAACCGGCCGAGCCGGCGATGTTCAGGTTGAAGTAGCGGATTTCCCAATTTGCCATTGCTTGTGGCCCCGGTTTTTAGTACAATATTCCGCGTTTTTAGGAAGGATTATCGCTATGGTGCGTTTTATTGTTTCGATTCTGGTGCCGGACCGCACCGGGCTGTTGCGTGACGTGACGGGGGTTATCTACGCTCTGGGCGGGAATATCGGGCAAATCCGCCAAACCGTGGTTAACGGATACTTCCACCTGATCTTCACGGCGGAAATGCAAAACAGCAACACGCCGGACACTGTGCGCGGCAAACTCAAGAACGCACTGCCCAACGCCGAGGTGGTGGTGCAAAACTGCCCGGAACTGCGCGACCCGGTAATCCCGACGGGGGCGAAGTTTGTGGTCATGACCCGCGGCGAAGACCGGCCCGGCACAATCCACGGCATCACCACCTTCTTGAGCGACCGCGCGATAAACATCGAGGACTGGATGGTGGAGGAAGACGCCGGGCAGGTGGTGTACATCGCTCAGGTTACGGTTCCGGAAAATACGGATTTCCGCAAGTTGCAGTCGGAATTCCGGGCAGAGATGTCCAAACGCAACCTGACCGCAATCTTCTGCCACGAAAACATTTTCCGCGCCACCACGGAAATTGGCCCGATCCGAGCGTTACTCAACTACTCGGCCGCCGACAATTATTGATTTTGGGAGAACTGCCATGCTTACCCGCCAAGATGTGTTGTCAACGATCCGGATGGTCCGGGAGGAAAACCTAGACGTCCGTGCCGTTACTTTGGGCATCAACCTGAACGTATGTGCCAACCCCGATCCGGACCGGCTGGCCAAAGCCGTGCATGACCGCATCGTCGAGAAAGCCGGACAACTGGTGCGCTACTGCGACGAAGTCAGCGACAAATACGGATTGCCGATTGTCAACAAGCGCATCGCGGTTTCTCCGGTCAGCCTGTTGTTGGAAGGCCACACCCCCGCCACTGCGGTCAAGGTCTGCCAAGCCCTGGACTCCGCCGCCGAGAAAGTGCATATCGACCTGCTGGGCGGCTTTTCCGCGCTGGTGCAAAAGGGCATCACCCCCGGCGAGCGCACGCTTATCGCCTCGCTGCCGGACGCGCTGCGCACCACGCACCGGGTTTGCGCCTCGTTCAACGTCGGCACCACCAAGGCTGGCATCAACGTTGACGCGGTCAACATGATTTCGCGGCAGATTATCAAGACTTCGGAAATGACCCGCAGTTCCCGCGGTTTCGGATGCGCCAAAATCGTGGTCTTCGCCAACCAGCCGGAGGACAACCCGTTCATGGCCGGCGCGATGCTGGGCCCGGGCGAACCCGAATGCGTGATCAATGTCGGCGTCAGCGGGCCGGGCGTGGTCAAGCGGGCCGTGGACCGGATGACCAGACTGGACCCGGACGTGACGCTCGACGAACTCGCGGAAGAGATCAAGCATACCGCGTTCCGCGTCACCCGCACCGGCGAACTGATCGGCCGCGAAGTGGCAACCCGGCTGGACATCCCGTTTGGGGTGGTTGACCTTTCGCTGGCCCCGACCCCCCGCGTCGGCGATTCGGTGGGCGAGATTTACCAGAGCATGGGCATCCGTAATATCGGCGCGCCCGGTACCACCGCCGCGGTAATGCTGCTGAACGACGCCGTGAAAAAGGGCGGCTCCTTCGCCTCCAGCTCGGTCGGCGGGCTGTCCGGCGCCTTTATCCCGGTCATGGAAGACCATGCACTCTCAAAAGCCGTCACTGACGGCATGCTCACGCTGGAGAAACTGGAAGCCATGACGGCGGTATGCTCGGTGGGGTTGGACATGATCCTGCTGCCGGGCGATACCACCGCCGAGACCATAGCCGGCATAATTCTTGACGAATCCGCGATTGGGATAACCAGCCGCAAGACCACCGGCGTCCGGGTGATCCCGGTGCCGGATTCGCAAACCGGCGACTTCGTGGATTTCGGCGGACTGTTCGGTTCCGGCGTAGTAACATCTCCCGCCTGTCCGATCGGCGCAGAAGATTTTATTCGTCGCGGCGGACACATTCCCGCCCCGTTGCACAGCCTCATGAATTAACCCCCCGTTAGGAAAATCCGATGAAGCTTTTCGGAAATATTTTTACAGTTTCCCGCACTTGGCGGCTGTTTTGGTTATGTTCGCTTATCCCGATCGCCATCGCCTATTTCGGATACCGCAACACGGTAGTGGACTACACTTATCCGGGCGCGGTGACAAAATATGCGGCCGAAGCGCTGGAAGCGAGCGATATGTCGGATCTCTCCTATCCAGTATTCAAAACCGCCGCCCGCTACTACGCTAAGCTCCTCAAGTCGGACAACGGAAAAAGGCCAGTCCAACCGGCGGAATTGAACAAATTCCCGATGTATTGCGGCGTGGCGGCGGCCGGTCTCTTCTTTATGCTGGTGGTGCGGCTGATTCTCTCGCTGGCGGCGGAAAACATCGGTGGAGAGTTGCACGTGTTCGTGCCGATTGATGTTGACGACGATGACGACGACGATTCCCGCTCATCATCCCCATCGTCCAGCGGCACAAAAGCCGAAGAAACCCCGGTGCCGATGGCGGTGCTGATTCACAACAACCAATCCCTGATCGCGTCAATCATCGGTGCGGTGGCTGCCGCCACGGCGTTCAGCTTTGCCCCGCCGGTGTGGCACGCCGCGACTCGCTTGCTGCCGTACGCGTTCGACATCACCGTACTGCTGCTGATTCTCAACCTTTACGTGGACTACCGCCATTCCGGGCTGGACATCCCGTATTTTCTCTGCGTGTTTATCTCGGCGGCCATGGCATTTGAATCGCCGGTGTTCCTGCTACTCTTCCCGGTGGCGGTGGTGATCCTTTTTAAGACGATGGCCTATAACGAACTGGTTAACAGCGCCCGAGCCACCAGTACGGTGACCGTCGCGTTGGGCGGCCTGCTGTTCAGCGCGTGGACAATTTTGCAATGTTCCCAGCTCTTGCCCGTGCCAATCACCGACTATGTGGTGCTGGCGACCAAAACCTTCCAAATCATGAAAGAAGAGGCTAGCGGCTGGATGATCCATTACGGTTGGTCGTATTCTTTCCTGCTGGTCATTCTCCCCTTCTGGATTATTTACAAAATCGCGACCGACTCCTTCAGCAAGCGCACCATCAAACTGTTCCTGCTTCAGTTGTTGGCTCTGGCGCTGTTGGCACCGCCGCTGTTGTTCAAGAGTTTCACCATCCGTCGCCAGGGTTGGGAGTGGGAAGCGTTCTTTGACGTCGACCGGATCGCACCCGCCGCCTATCTGCTCATCGCCGCCGAAATCGGCATCCTGATCGCGGCGTGGTGCCTGATGATCGAAAGTTTCCTCCAACGCCGCATCAACCCCGACGATCCAGAAGACGTGCCGGACTTTTACGAGCACCGCGACAACCGGCTGGTGGTGGTGCTGGGCAGCATCGGCGCATGGGTTCTGTTGGCAGGAGTGATGTTGTTGCCGCTGGTAAAATCCCCGGCCCGCGATGAAATCAAAAATCCCCAAGCCGGGCGGATTGCCCAGCAACTGGTAAAAGAGATTTCCTCCGGCCTGACGGACGGCGACTGCCTGATCAATCTTTACAACAACCGCCACGAGATCCTGTTGCACGGCTTTGAACATCGCCAGCAGTTTCACGAACTGGAACTGTCCACCGAACGTTGGCAGTATATCCTCACCCCGAAACTTCGTGAATGGGTCAACTCCGACCCCGGTTTCGGAAACCTCCGGGTACGGCTGCTCAATATGCTCGACGTCTCGAACAACGCCTTCCTGATGACCTGGTTGAACCGGGACCCCGAGGCCTATCGGCATTTGGCGTTCTTCGCCGACCCGTCACGGCTGAACCTGAAACGCTGGCAACCGGTCCCGTGCGGATATGTGATTCGGCTTGCTCCGGCAGAGGAAAAACTGGATGTCGACCAACTGTTGGCGCGGCACATGGAAATCACCGACGCCACCGGCAAGCTGCTGGCCGACCGCTGGTCGGAACACGACGGTGAATTTGACAAACTGAAAACCGAAGCCGGCCGGCAGCTGGCGTTCGTCGGCAATATGCTGGGATGCCTTTTGGCCGCCAACGGCAAGAACCAGGAAGCCCAGCAACTGTTCCAGAAAATGGCCGGATTTGACCGCAAAAACCTCGCGGTGCTGTTCAACCAGTACCAGCTGGCGCGCACAAACAAGGCCGGCGCGGATGAGATTTCCGACCTCGAAGCCCGCCTCAAAGAGATACCGCTTGAGTACAACGTGTTTGAATTGACCGTTCCGGTTATCAACAACCGCTACGGTGCCCTGTTGAACCAGGACGTGCTGTCCCTTGTGCGCCGCAACTTGTGGGTAAAGGGAATGACCATTCGCAAAATGCTCACCAACGTGCCGGTCCGTACCGGGAATCCGCTGGCCGCACTCAACGACAAGGTGGAAGAGCTGCACCAGCTGGTTACCAAATATCTGGACGCCAACGATTACGAGCACGCGGACGACATTTTGGACATACTCTTCGACCTGAACGAGAAAGACACGTTCGTGATGATCAGCAAGGCGCGAATCGGGCTTCAGGAAGGGAACCCGGCCGAAGCCGGACTGTGGCTGGATTTGGCGAAGGAAAACGGTTACCCGGCGGCGGCGCTGTATTGGGAAGATGCGGAACTGTTGAGCCTCAGCGGAAAGCTCGAAGAAGCGAAGGCGCGTATCAACTACCTTATACCCGACCACCACGACAACATCTATCTGTGGGGCTCGCTGACCAAGATCCTGCTTAAAGAAAACAACTTCTACGAACTGGAAGACCGGGTGCTGCCGGCCGTGCAATACGCGGCCAGCCTGCACGACCACTACCTCTACTACTGGTTGCGGGGAATGCTGGCCGAACGTCAGCGTGCACCGGGCGTGGCCAGAATGTATTACCTCAAAACGCTGGAAATGAACCCCACGCTTTCCGATCTGCGGGAACGTCTGCTGGCGCTGGATGACGAACTGAACGTCCCGGCATTCACCCGGTCGGACGCGATCGCCTCGCTCCGCATCAACCCGGAGCATCCGTACGCCAACTACCTTTTCGGCAAAACCCGCGCCAACGCCATGGAATGGTCACTTGCCCGCGACCTGCTTGAGGACAGCCTTAAGCACGAGCACCGCGCTGCGGCATTGTCTTGGCTGGGTTACGTGTTGCTGAACCAAGGCGAGATCGAACCCGCCGGCAAGGCGCTTAAGGAAGCCTTGGCGCTGGACTCGACACAACTCTTCACCCACCAGGCGTTGGCGAATTGGTATCTTGCCGCGAAACAGCCCAAATCCGCTGATTTGGAAATCCGCTACGTCATGTCCAAGAGTGCACCTACCGACGATATGCGCTTGACTCTGGCGGAGGCAATGATCGATCAGGGGCAACTGGAAGAAGCGGCCTCGGAACTGTCCGAACTGGAAAGCCGTTCCGACGAACTGCAACCGCTGGAGTTGGCGCGTTTGGATAAACTTCGCAACCGCACCCTGAAAGCTCTCGGCATTGACGACTTAAACCAAAAGAAGTGACAATATGCCGAAAAAACACCGCCACGGCAAATTGCGCGAGCCGCGCTGGCTGAGCTGGATTTCTTACATCGGACTCCGTGTGCTTTTGGCGGTGTACGGGCTTATTCCCGCCCGCCGCGCCTATGGATTGGGCGCGGGTTTAGTTTCCGCGCTCTACCCGCTCTTCCCCGGACGTCGCCGGGTGGCGGTGGATAACCTGCTCAAATCCGGAATTACCGATGACCGAAAAACCGCCGACCGCATCGCTCGCAAGGCGTTCGGGCATTTTGCGGGACATCTATGCGAAGCGGTAAAGGTCGGCGAGGTGGTAACCCCGGAAAACTGGCGCGAACACGTAATTTTTGACGGCCCAGAATCCGCCCGAAAACTGTTGTTTGAAAACACCGGGTTGCCGGTGATGCTGGTTACCGGCCATTTGGGCGTATGGGAAGCGGCCGGAACCATCCTCTCCTACGTGCGGCCGATGATGGCGGTGGCGCGCCCGATGAACAATCCCTACATCGAGCGTTACCTAAAACAGCACCATTTCCGCGGCACGGTCGCCATTATTTCCAAAAAGCGCGGCTTCACCCCGGACGTTATCCGCGAGTGGCAACAGTCCAAGGCCGCGCTGACGTTGGTGATGGATCAGCACGCCAGCAAAAAACAAGGGGTGGTGGTGGACTTTCTGGGACGTCCGGCGTCCACTCACACCTCGCCGGCGCGGCTCCATCTAACCACCGGCGTTCCGATGCTCGTGGGCGCGTTCATCCGCGAAGCCCCGTTCCGGTACCGCGTTTTTGCCGGAGAACCGTTGACTGTAACGCGCACCGGGGATCGTGAACGCGACACCGTCGCCACCGTGACGGAAATCAACCGGCAACTGGGCGAGATTATACGTCGGTATCCTGAACAGTATTTGTGGGCTCACCGCCGCTGGCGCGAGAAGTAGCATGGCAAAAATCGATTTTTCAAATTTCGATCCGGCGCAGTTAAAAGCCGCGCAGAAAATCGCCGCCACGCTTAAAGAGCGGGGGTTTGAGGCGGTGTTTGCCGGCGGGTGCGTGCGGGACGCTTTGCTTGGCCGCCCGCTGCACGACATCGACATCGCAACCTCCGCGTCCCCGGATGAGGTGGAACGAATCTTTTGCGGCAAAACCGTGGCGGTCGGCAAATCCTTTGGCATCATCGTGGTCCGGCTGGACGGCATCAGTTTTGATGTGGCCACCTTCCGCGCCGATTCCGATTATACCGACGGGCGGCATCCAGGACAGGTTAGTTTTGTGTCGGCGGAAGAGGATGCCTGGCGGCGGGACTTCACCGTAAACGCCCTTTTTTGCGATCCGCTTCAAGGTGAGGTCATCGACTACACCGGAGGAATGGCGGATTTGGAAAAACGGGTAATCCGGGCTATCGGAGAGCCGGAAGCCCGTTTTGCAGAAGACCATTTGCGGATGCTGCGGGCGGTAAGGTTTGCCGCCGTGCTTGGCTTCAACATCGACCCCGATACGGTTGATGCCATCCGCGTTCACCGCGAGTGGATCGACACCGTAAGCGCCGAACGCGTCGCCAGCGAATTCACCCGGATGCTTTGCGAGTCCCCGGTGCCGTCACGCGGGCTGAAGATGTTGCTTGAAACCGGGATGCTTAAACGGTTTCTTCCCGAGGTGGCCGCCTACCGCGGGGTGCGCCAACCGCCGCAATTCCATCCCGAAGGGGATGTGTGGAACCACGTCACGCAAATGCTCGACGACATCCCCGCGCCGCGTTCGCCGGAACTGGCGTGGGCGGTGCTGTTACACGACATCGGCAAACCGAAAACATTTACCGAGCGTTTTGAGCCGCGTTACGGCTGCGTCCGAATCCGTTTTATCAACCATGCCGATGTCGGCACCGGTATGGCCCGCGAAATACTGTTGCGGCTAAAAATGCCGACCGCCTTCATCGACACCGTTTGCAACGTGGTGGCCAACCACATGCGCTTTATCAATGCGAGCGAAATGCGCGGCGCGAAGTTGCGCCGGTTCATGGGCACCGAGTATTTCCCGGTGCTGCTGGCGGTCATCCGGCTCGACCTGTTGCACAGCAACGGCGACCTGCGGCCGTGGAAATACCTCAACGCAAGCTACCAGTCCTACCGCGACCGGCCGATACTGCCCGAACCGATTGTGAAAGGGCGCGACCTTATCGCGTGGGGCGTGCCGCCGGGTAAAAAAATGGGCGGGCTTTTGACCCGCCTCTATGACGCCCAACTGGAGGGCAAAATCGATTCGCCGGAAAGCGCCAAAGCGTTTCTGGAGAAAAACGGCCTACTCGACTACAACGCCTGAATGGCCTGAATCAGCGCCGGAGCGCGCTGCAAACCGTCGTACGACTCCACCTGCTGGCCATCCTTGTACAGGAAAAGCATCGGCACGCTCATCACACCGAGACGCACCGCGAGATCCGCCTGTTCGTCGATGTTGACCTTAACCACCTTGACCTTGCCCGCCACTTCCGGCAACACCTGTTGCTCGATGATTTTACCCTGCATCTGGCAAGGTCCGCACCAAGTGGCCCAAAAGTCCACCAGCGTGATTCCCTGCGCGACCAGCGCGTCGAAATCTTCGCCCGAATAATCAATGATTCCGTCAGCCATGTTTCTTCCTTCCTTTTAGCTCCGGTAATTGGGAGCTTCCTTGATGATTGTCACATCGTGCGGGTGGGACTCGCGCATTCCGGCGGAGGTAACCCGGTAGAACTTGCCCTTCTGCTGCAACTCGGCAATGCTACGGCAACCGCAGTAACCCAAAGAAGCCTGCAACCCGCCGCAATATTGCGTCATAATGCGGTGGACCGGCCCGGAGTAGGGAACCATGCCCTCGATACCCTGCGGCACCAAATCGTCCTCCGCCTCTTCGTCCTGGAAATAACGGGCGCGGGAACCCTTGCCGTTCTTAAGCGCCGCCATCGAACCCATGCCGCGGTAAACCACATACTGGCGGCCGCCGTTGAGAATCTTCTCGCCGGGGCTCTCCTCGGTGCCGGCCAGCACCGAACCGAGCATCACGCTGGACGCGCCGGCGGTAATCGCCTTGGGAACATCGCCAGACAGCTTGATGCCGCCGTCCGCAATCACCGGAATGGAGCCCTGCAACGCCTTGGCCGCGTTATACACCGCCGTAAGTTGCGGGATGCCCACGCCGCAAACCACGCGAGTGGTGCAGATCGATCCGGGGCCGATGCCGACTTTGACCGCGTGCGCCCCGGCGTCACGCAAAGCCACCGCCGCCTCGCCGGTGGCGATGTTGCCCGCGATGATGTCGATGTCCGGGAAATGCTTGGCGATCCAAGTGGTCATCTCCATAATACCCAGCGAGTGGCCGTGGGCGGAATCCACCACCACCACATCAACCTCGGCATCGGCGAGTTTTTCCATCCGGGAATAATCGCCCTTGCCGCCGGAAACCGAAGCCGCCGCCCGCAGCCGGTATTTTGAGTCACGGTTGTAGGACGGGTTCTGGTTCTCCACCAGCTGCTGAACGTCGGTGAACGAATACAGCCCCACCAGACGGCCGTCACTGTCCACCAACGGAAGTTTGCCGACCTTGTTGGTGCGCATCAGCTCGTAAGCCTCGGAAAGCGTGGTGCCGGGCGCGGCGGTGATGGTGGTGGCGGTCATAACGTCACGGAGTTTGTGCGCTCCGGAAGCGATGAAGCGCATATCGCGCCCCGCAATCATACCCACGAGCCGGTCCTGGTCGTCCAGCACCGGGAAACCGTTGAACTTGAGTTTCAGCCGACGCTTTTCGGACAGCAGGAAATCGATGTCGTCGTTGTCGTGGAAGCAGACCGGGTTTTCAATCAGACCGTTCAAAAAACGTTTGACGCGGGAAACCTGTTCCGCCTGCTCATCCTCTTCAAGATTCTTGTGGATCACCCCGATGCCGCCGGCCAAGGCCATCGCAATCGCCATCGGAGCCTCGGTAACGGTGTCCATCGCGGCTGAAACGAACGGGATGTTCATTGTCTGGCGCGAAGTCAGACGGGTAACCAGCGAAGTGTCAGACGGCAGAAAATCCGCGTATTGGGTGACCAACGTCACGTCGTCATAGGTTAACCCCTCAAAGGGGAACGTATCCATAAACTTTTCAACATACGGGTTGATGTGCATAAAGAAACCTCCACTACGTGAAACCAACCCATTGGCTTCGCTTTGCCTATTATTATGTATCAAAAATCGCCCGCAAACTCAAGCCCAAAACGCAAGATTGACAAAATTTTTGTATTTTACCGTACCGATCGTCCCCATAAGCACGGCAACCGACCGAAAAACCGCAACACGCGCTTTCTTACTCCACTATTCATTTCCGAATTCCCGCGGCACGAGTGTTGCAATCTGCCGTAGGATGGTGTATACTGTATTCGTTGTTTTTGAGGGTTGTCGTTTACGCATGGTAAGATTACCTTCAACATACTCTCGCAGCATTATGTGTTTCGTCCGGTGGTCGAGTGTGATGTTAATGTTTTGAAAAATGTCGCTACGGGGGACAAGGTCATGAGGATTGTGGTTGGTAAAGACAAACTGGGGATGGCGCGACTCGCCGCCGACGCGGCCGCCGCTGTGATCCGCAAGGCGATTGCGGAACGCGGCGAGGCACGGATCATCGTGGCGACCGGCGCAAGCCAGTTCGAATTTCTTGACGCGTTGGTAAAGGAGCCGGGGATCGACTGGACAAAGGTGACCGGTTTCCACTTGGACGAATACGTCGGTTTGCCGGTCGAGCATCCGGCAAGTTTCCGAAAGTATATGCGCGAACGCTTCGTCTCCCGGACACCGCAACCGATGAAGGCGTTCCACGAGGTCAACGGGAACGCGCCCGCCACGGCGGCGGAGTGCGCGCGACTGGAGGCGCTGGTGCGCGAGGATCAGATTGACGTTGCCTGCATCGGAATCGGCGAAAACGGGCACATCGCGTTCAACGACCCGCCCGCCGACTTTGATACCAACGCCGCCTACCGGGTGGTACCGTTGGACGAGAAATGCCGGATGCAGCAGGTCGGCGAAGGTTGGTTCGCCTCTTTGGACGAAGTCCCTAGATTCGCCTTTTCCATGACCGTCAAACAAATCATGTGGTCGCGGGAAATAGTCTGCACGGTGCCGGACGCGCGTAAGGCGGATGCGGTGAAAAACGGTGTGGAGGGGCCAGTGACCAACCGTTGCCCATGCTCCGTTTTGCAACTGCACCCCTCCTGCGGGTTATTCCTGGATCCGCCGGCGGCGGCAAAGCTGAGCGGCCACGCAACCGTTTAAAACCGGAGATGGACACATGAACCGACGTAATTTTATGAAAGCCGGACTGCTCGCAGTCGTCGCCTCCGGCAATGCCGTCGCGGAAACACCGCGTACACCGGAATCCCGTGATAAGGTTTCATTCCGCCTCGGAATGGCGGGATACACCTACAACAAATTCACCATCGATCAGACACTGGAAGCGCTGGAAAAGTTCGGCATCCGTTTTCTGTGCGTAAAGGATTTCCATCTACCGCTCCAATCGACTGCGGCGGAAATCGCGGCATTCAGGAAAAAGTGCGAAGACCACTGCGTGACCCCATACGGCGTCGGCCCGATCTACCTGCAGACGGAGGATGAGGCCAAACGCGCGTTCGATTACGCCGCCGCGCTCGGCGTCCCGACGCTAGTCGGCGTGCCGTGGAAACCTAATCCCGACGGCGGCACACAATGGAACAAACGGTGCCAGTCACCGGAGCTGTGCGCTAAAGTCTCCAGCCTCTGCGAACGCTACGATATCCGGTTTGCGATCCATAACCACGGACGCAACCCGAAAACCGGCGCACCTAATCTCTTCGGCGCACCGGCGGACGTGTGGGAAGTGGTGAAAGAACTCGACCGCCGCATGGGCATCTGCATGGACATTGCCTACACCTTCGCGGACGGATTCGATCCGGCGGATGAGATCCGCAAATACGCGGCCCGTTTGTTCGACTGCCATTTCCGAAACATCTCCGACCCGGCTAACGGCAGTTCCGGCACCAATTCATCCGATGGGAAGATCGACTACCTTAAGGTGGTCAAGGCGCTGGCCGCAACGGGATACGAGGGTGTCTGCGGCATTGAACTGGCGAACGCCTTCCCATCAAATCCAGAGTGGATACCGCTATCAATCGGCTATTTCAAAGGACTGATGGACTCCGTACGGCAAGGCGGGTAAAGAAAGGAAATAGGATATGAAAAGACGCGATTTTATCAAAGCGGGAACCGGGGCGTTCTTCATTGCAGCGGCAGGAAAAGCGATTGGCGAGGGAGCACCTTCCAACCGCGTGAGAGTAGCGGTTATCGGCTGCCACGAAAAGGGCCGAGGCGCAGCTATCCTAAAAGTACTCGCGAAGGTTCCGGGGATTGAAGTCGCCACGGTGTGCGATGTCGATTCACGCGCACGTGATTTCGCCGCCGCTTTCGTGCAGAAAAGTTCCGGTAACACGCCCAAGAAGGAGAAGGATCTGCGCAAGGTGCTGCAGGACAAACAGCTGGACGCCGTCATTTCCGAAACCCCGGACCATTGGCACGCGCTGAGCGCGGTGCTGGCAATGCGCGCGGGCAAACACGTGTATGTGGAGAAGCCCTGCGCTTTCTGCCCAAGGGAAGGCGAAATCATTTTGGAGACTTGGAAGAAGACGGGGATGGTATTCCAAATGGGGGCGCAACGCCGCAGCTCCGCCGCCTTCCTCGCTGCGGTCAAGGCAATCCGCGACGAACATGCGATCGGCTCCCCGAAATGGGGAAAAACGTGGTACATGACGCGCCGCGCCCCTATCGGCAAAGGTGCCGACATTCCCGTTCCCGATTGGCTGGATTGGGAGTTGTGGCAAGGCCCGGCACCACGCGAGAATCTGCGCGACAACCTCCTCCACTACAACTGGCACTGGTTCAGGAACTGGGGAACCGGCGAGGCGGGGAACAACTCCGTACACTTCGTGGACATCGCGCGGTGGTGTCTCGGCGTGGATTACCCGGAACGCGCGGTATCTTCCGGCGGAAAATACTGGATCCCCGCCGACACCGATTGGGAATGGCCGGACACGCAGAACATCTCTTGGGAATTTCCGGGTGGCAAGTTAATCACCTGGGAAGGTCTCAGCTGCGCCAACATCAAACCGTACCAAAACGTCTCCACCGGAGCAATGATTTACGGCGACCAAGGGTGCGCGTTTTTTTCTCCCGGCGGGCAGGTTGAAATCTACGATCTGAAGGGAAAGACCGTCCGCACCTGGGACGGTAAATCCGGTCAGGAAAAAATCACCAACACGGACAACCGTTCGGGCGGTGGCTGGAACGACACCACGCAGGAGCATTTGGAGAACTTCGCGAAATGTATCCGCGACAAGACGCCTGAACGCGCGAACGCGAATGCGGAAATCGGCGTTAAATCCACCTATCTTGCACTGGTCGGAAACATCGCCCAGTTCACAGGCGGTGCCATTAATCTTGACCCCGTGACGGGCCGCCCGATCCAGAATCCGGCGGCGATGCGCCTGTGGAGCCGTGAGTACGCGAAGGGCTGGGAGTTGGTCTGATGCGGGAAGGGCTCCATTCCACCGACTATGCGGTGATCATCGCCTTCTTTGCCGCGATGATCGCCGTGGGACTATTCTTCAGCCGCAAGGCGAAAAATACGAACCTCTTTTTCGGCGGTGACAAATCCGTTCCGTGGTGGCTGAGCGGCATATCGTTCTACATGAACAGCTTCTCAGCGCTCGCGTTCGTCATGTACTCCGCCCTGGCGTACCAATACGGGTGGGTTCCTGTAACGATCAGCTGGCTGTCGGTTCCCGCCGTGCTGCTGGGCGCGCGGTTTCTCGCCGTGCGCTGGCGGCGCGCCGCGACCCGTAGCCCGATCGACTACATCGCCGCGCGCTACACGCCCGGAATGTGCGGCGCACTCGCCTGGCTGGGGTTGCCGATGCAGTTCCTCGACAATGCGTTCAAGCTCCTGTCAATCGGAATCGTCGTCGGGATCGGCATGGGTTTCCCGCTCAACTGGGCGATCGCCGCGTCGGGGACGATTATTGTGCTTTACACCTTCCTCGGCGGACTGAAGGCAACGCTCGTCTGCGACTTCATCCAATTCTTCGTGATCCTCGCGGTCGTGTTCGCCCTGCCGCCGCTCTGCTTTAACCAACTCGCCGCGCTTGACGGCGGCGCGGGGATGGCGCACGGGTTCGGAATCTTTCTCCAGCGCGTACCGAAGGGATTCTTCGCCCTCACCGCCGGGAAATACAACTGGGTGTACATGGTCGTCTTCTTCCTGCTAGTCGGCTCGACGCTCTCCACCAACTGGTCGCTCGTTCAGCGCTACTACTCGACCAAAAGCGAGAAAGATGCCAAGAAAATGGCCTATCTGGTCGCCGCGCTGCTTTTCCTCGGCCCGCCGCTCTTCTTCTTCCCGGCGATGGCCGCGCGCGTTTTCCTGCCGGAAGTGCCGGCGGATCAAGTGAACGGCGTTTACGCCCTGCTCTGCCGCAAGGTCCTCCCCGTCGGAATGATCGGGATGGTGATCGCCGCCATGTTCTCCGCCACGATGAGCACGCTGGCGGGCAACTTCAACGCGGTCGCCTCCGTGATGACAAACGACCTCTACCGCCGGTTCGACCCCAACGCCACGCCACGCCGTCTGATGGTCGCGGCGCGGGTCGCGACGCTAGTCACCGGCGTGCTGGTGATCGGGCTGACCTTCCTGATGCAATATGTGCAGGGCGCGGACGACCTATTTAACCTCACCAACAAAGCTTTTGGCGTATTCATCCCGCCGATCGCCATCCCGATGCTGGCGGGGCTTTTCATTCGGGGAATCTCCCGACGCGCCGGCATGATCGGGCTGGTCGCGGGAATCGCGACGGGACTTGCCGCGTTCACCATCGGCGCGAGATGGCCCGTACTGCGCGAATTAATCCCGATGTACTGCATCACCGCGGCCACTACCGCCATTGCCCTCTTCGCCGGGTCAAAATTCCTGCCGGATTCTCCGGCGGACCGGGAAGCGGTACGCGCGTTCATGGACAAACTGGAGGCGTGACATGAAACCGAAATGGGTGGATCTGCAAATCAACGGATACGGCGGCATCGACTTCAACACCGCCGGGTTGACCGTCGAACAGGTCCGCGCCGTCACCAAACGGCTAGCCGATGACGGCACGGCGCATTACCTGCCGACCTTCGTCACGGGCGATCCCGCCGTTGTGCTCGCCAACATTCGGACGGTTGCCGCCGCAAGACGGAACGACCCGGAGTGCCGCGACCGGATTCTCGGTATCCATCTCGAAGGACCGTTCATCTCCCCAGCGCCAGGGGCGGTCGGGACGCATCCTGTCGAATGGGTGCGTCCGCCCGACCTCGCGCTTTTCGAGCGCTATCAAGAGGCTGCGGATGGTGCGATAAAACTGGTGACCGTCGCGGCGGAGATCGAGGGGATGCCCGCTTTCGTGAAATGCCTAACGGAGCGGGGCGTCACCGTTTCACTGGGCCACCAGCTGGCCGCCACGCCGAAAGAAACCGCGCCCTGTATCGATGCCGGTGCCAAGGCGTTCACGCATCTTGGCAACGGAATCCCGAACCTAATCCCGCGCCATAACAATATCATACTGACGGCACTCGCGGAAGACCGCGCCAGCGTCATGTTCATTCCCGACGGACACCACTTGCCCGACACGGCACTGAAGGTCTATTGCCGGGCGGTTCCCGCCGAACGGTTAATCGCCGTCTCCGACGCGCAATATCCGGCGGGTATGCAACCGGGCGAATACGAAGTCTGCGGCGCGAATGCGCGGCTGGAGCCGGACGGCTTGCTCTGGAACCCCGTGCGCAACTGCTTAGTCGGAGCCACCGCCCCAATGGCAAAGATGATGGGCATTTTGCGGGAGCGGATCGGGTTGACCGAACGAGAACTCAGCCTGATCGGCATTGAGAACCCGTTGCGCCTGATCGGGTAATGGGAAAAAATACAAATTCGCAACCGCCGCACTGGCTGCCGTAGACAAGAAATATTTTAGTGGCATTGGCCAGCGACCGGGAGGGACAAGCGTAATCATGGCGACGATGGGATAACCAAGTGATGTGCACCAAAGTCCGATTTCTGAAGTTTTGTGCACTTTTATGGCGGTGCGAAAAAGTGCACCAAAGTTTGGAAAATTAAAATTGGTGCGCTTTCCAATTTGACTTACGGGACGATTTTTGGTCAACTAATCATGCCTTCAATGGAGAAATTATGAAATTTTTCGGACGAGAGTCGCAATTAGCCGATCTTCAGGCCCTTTGGGGTAAGAGCGTGACGTCTCTTTGCACATGTCGTGGCAGGAGACGAATCGGCAAGTCAACCCTGATTGAGCATTTTGCGTCATTGTCGAATGCCAGATTCATCAAGATCTAAGGTGTCAGGCCCAAGACCAACTACGATAACGGGTCCGAACTCAAGGCGTTTGCTTTGCAACTCTCGGCCCAAACAGGTGCGGACGACACGCCTCCCTCAAACTGGCTGAATGCGTTTCTGCGACTCGACAGGGAGATTCACGATGATGAAAGGACGGTCGTGTTGTTGGACGAGGTGTCGTGGCTTGGCTACTTTGATGACATGTTTGCCGACACGATCAAGATCGCATGGGACAACTACTGGAAGAAGCACGACCGGCTGGTGTTCGTGCTATGCGGCAGCGTCTCGGCATGGGTCAAGAAGCACATCATTGACAACAGCACCTTCATGGGAAGGCGCCCGCTGGAAATGGAAGTGAGGGAACTCCCTCTCGCCCAGTGCGTAAAATTCTGGGGAAACGCAGTTGAGCGGATCGACGTGCGGGAGATCATTGATGTGCTTTCCGTCACAGGTGGCGTTCCGCGTTACCTTGAAGAGATCGATCCAGGACTTTCTGCTGATGAAAACATCCGAAAGATGGCTTTTCGGGCGAAGAGCACGTTGCGTACCGACTTTGACGAAATGTTCCTTGACGCTATCACGCGGCAGCCCCAGCTGTCCGGAAGGGTTATCCGCAGTCTCGTCGACGGTCCCAAAAGCGTGACCGAAGTGGCCCATGAACTGGGCATAGATAAAGGCGGCAAGATCTCGAAGTCGCTGGAACTTCTGAAGGAGGCCGGTCTTGTGGCACTTGACGCCGGACGGAACCCGGAAACAGGTCGTCTCCCAAAAGAACGCCGCTATCGCCTCAAGGACAACTACTCGCGGTTTTACCTGAAGTACATTGAACCGGAAAAGGATACGATTGACGACGGCTCGTATTCATTCATCGGCCTCGATGCACTCGACGGATGGGCGTCCGTCATGGGGTACGCATTTGAGAATCTGGTCGTGAACAACTATCCAGACCTCATTGCGCCTCTCCATCTCGGGAATGCGCTCATTGAGTCCGCCGCACCGTTTCGCCGTACCGACTCGAAACACAGCAGGGGCGTACAGATCGACTTGCTTCTCCAGACCCGGCGCGCGCTCTATGTCGTGGAGGTGAAACGCCAACGCGAAATCGGAAGGGACGTCATCAGGGAAGTAGAGGAGAAAGTCGCACGGATTGGCAGACCCACCAACAAGTCCATCCGCACGGCATTGGTTTACGATGGACATCTTGCGCCAATCGTCGAGGCCGACAATTATTTCGATGCCCTCGTCCCGTTCCGTACGCTGCTTGGCATTTGACAACGCGAGAGTTCAGCGGTTTTGCAACCGCCGTACTGGTTGCCGCAAATAAGAAATATTTTCGCGGTATTTCCAACTTTGACCTTGTGCGTCTTCGGAAAAAATTATAAATTATAAGCGTTATGAATTCAGAAGATAAAGACTTTTCCCGCCGCCGGAGAGGCCGCGGCGGACACGCGCCGTACCGTCGGCGCAAAAACAGACATCCCGGACTGGCGGAGCGCGAGCTGCCGAAAGAGCCGCCAAAACCCAAAGGTGAACTGCCGGAACAATTTGCATCCAACGTATTCGGGCTGTTGAACCCGCTGTTGCAGCACGCGGTGGCGGAGGAGGGCTACCTTCAGCCGACCCCGATCCAGGAACAGGCGATTCCCCATTTGCTTTCCGGAAGCGATTTGCTGGGGTGCGCCCAAACCGGTACCGGCAAAACCGCGGCATTCCTGTTGCCGATTCTCCATCGGCTCGCCGCCGACACCGAAAACAAAGCCCAGCCCGGACTGCCCCGCGCCCTAGTGCTGGCCCCGACCCGCGAATTGGCGGCGCAAATCGCCGAATGCTGCGGCGAATACGGCAAATTCTTAGGGATGCCGTTCGCGGTGGTGTTTGGGGGCGTAGGGCAAAACCCGCAGGTCAAGGCGCTCCAACGCGGGGCGGAAATCGTCATCGCCACGCCCGGCCGTCTTTTTGACCTGATGGAGCAGGGCCACGTTTCCCTTTCCGCGGTTCGCGAGTTTGTGCTGGACGAAGCCGACCGGATGCTCGACATGGGTTTCCTGCCGGACATCAAAAAGATTCTGCCGCAACTCCCGCCGGAGCGGCACACGCAGTTCTTCTCGGCAACCCTCTCAAAGGAAATCCGCAAACTCGCCGCCGAAATGGTCACCGACCCGGTGGAGATTACCATTTCGCCGGAACAGCCGACCGTGGACCGAATCAACCAAATGCTGATGTTCGTTGACAAAGGGGACAAACCCAAGCTGTTGCTGAACCTGTTGGAGGAACACCCGGAATACTACAAAGTGCTGGTTTTCGCCCGCACCCGCCACGGCGCCGACAAAATCGTCCGGACGCTGCGCGACGGCAATGTCAGCGCGGAAGCCATCCACAGCGACAAGACCCAGCGGATGCGTACCAACACCCTGAACGCATTCCGCAACGGCAAAGTCCGGGTGTTGGTCGCCACCGATATCGCCTCCCGCGGCATCGACGTTGACAGCATCACCCACGTGATCAACTACGACCTGCCGGAAGAGACCGAGTCATACATCCACCGTATCGGGCGCACCGCCCGCGCCGGGGCGTCAGGTGCCGCGATTTCCTTTGTTTCCGCCGAAGAGCGCGGACTGCTGCGGGCGGTGGAAAGGCTGATTAAGCGGGAAATCGACATTTGCCGCGACCAGCCCTACCACTCTGAAAAAGCCGAACGTGCCGCCGGAAAGTCGGTTGACGAAAACGGCGATTTCGTGCCGCCGTGGCGTCAGCGCAAAGAGCGCACCGAGCGCCGTGCCCGTCGTCCCAGCAACCTGGGACGGCGCCAGCCCGATTTCCACCACTCGCCGCTAGAAGAGTTGGACGAGCCCCCGAAACCGGAAAAACCGGCGTTCAAACATCCCAAGCCCGAACGGCCTAAACCGGAACGTTCCAAAGCCGCCAAGACGTCTAAACGTTCAGAGAACGAGGAGAATCAGGTCGTCGAATCCCACTGGTACGACGAACCCTTCAGCCGTAATCTGAAAGCCAAGGAAAAACGCGAGCTGGACGAGGATCAGGCCGAATTTGAATCCAAGCTGGCCCGTTACGACCAAGAGATTCCTAAACCGCCGAAACGGAAAGCCCCGAAAGAAGAAAAGCGTGAAAAGCGCCCGCGCTTCGAGCGCGGCGGGCAGAAACGGTTCGGCGAACGCGAAGAAAAGCCGCGCTTCGGCGGCCGCAAGCCCGGTTTCCGCGAAGAGAGGCGCGAAGAACGCCCGCGCTTCGAGCGCGGCGGGAGAAAGCATTTCGGCGAACGCGAAGAACGGCCGCGCTTCGGCGGCCGCAAGCCCGGCTTCCGTGGCGGCGAACGCAGCGAACGTCCGCGTTTTGGACGGCCGGGAGGCAGCGTCGCGGGCAACCGCAAACCGCGGGCGGCCAGTCCCGGCCGGGGCAGACCGCGCAGCGGGAGTTTCGACCGCTTCAAGAAACAGCGCGGCAAACCTCGCCGTTTTTAACCCGGTTTAGACCGTGAAGACGTAAAAAACGGGATCCGGCACAAACGGATTCCGTTTTTTCTTGTTTTTTCGCCTTTTTGGCTTGACCCCAAATCCCATATAGGGGAAAATATCTAACACTATGCGCAAAGTGTGCCTTTTTCCGTCTTTTTCGGGAAAAGACACATTTGGCGCGAGTGTTTGTAACTTTTGAGTTTGGGATATTCGTGCTATGTTTTCGTTTTCGAAAATGTTTGGATTTTTGTCAAGTGACATCGGTATCGATCTCGGTACCGCGAACACACTTGTGTTTTTAAAGGGTGAAGGGATTGTAGTCCGCGAGCCCTCAGTAGTGGCAATCCAGGAAGGCACGAAGAAGATTCTGGCGGTTGGAGAGGAAGCCAAGCGAATGCTCGGGTGCACCCCCCGCAACATCAAGGCCGTGCGGCCGATGAAATCCGGGGTGATTGCTGACTTTGACATTACCGGGGCCATGATCCGGTACTTCATCCGCAAGGTTCACAAGACGAAACTGGTGAAGCCCCGGGTGGTGATAGCGATTCCCAGCGACATCACCGAGGTGGAAAAGCGGGCGGTGGAAGCGTCGGCCAAAGGGGCCGGAGCCCGCTACGTCTTTACGGTCGAAGAGCCGATGGCGGCTGCGATCGGGGTCGGGTTGCCGGTAGAGGAGCCGGCCGGCAACATGATTGTGGACATTGGTGGCGGCACCTGCGAGGTTGCGTTGATCTCGCTGGGCGGTATCGTGTACGCGCGGAGCGTCCGCGTCGGGGGTGACACCATGGATGAGTGCATCACCCAGTACATGAGGCGCGTTTACAACTTGATGATCGGAGAGCAGACCGCTGAGGAAATCAAAATAAACATCGGTTCGGCTTACAAACTGGGCGAAGAGAAGACCATGGAAGTGAAGGGGCGCGACCTTGTGGCCGGCCTGCCTAAAACGCTGACGGTGACCTCGGAAGAGATCCGCGACGCCCTTCAGGAACCGGTCTCGTCCATCGTCGATTCCGTGCGCATAACGCTTGAGAAAAGCCCCCCGGAGCTGGCGGCGGACCTGGTGGACCGCGGCATCGTGCTGGCCGGCGGAGGTTCTTTGCTGCGCGGGCTCGACAAGCTGATTGCCGCGCAAACCAACCTGCCGGTAACGATGGCTGAAGATCCGCTGAGCGCGGTGGCAGAAGGCACCGGCGAAGTGCTGAACGAGATTAACATTCTGGCCCGGGCAAGACTGGGCCGATGATTTCCGCAGGGTGCTGCGCTAAGGTCCCCATTCGCCCGCGATAACGCGGGGGAGCGGACTGGTGAAGCACACGAAGTTTTGGATATGGCTAATGGTCATTTTGACCGCGGCGCTGGTGTTTTGGCGCGGCGGTACTTTTGGCGTTGTCTCTGACGCCGTTTGCCCCTACGAAAAAGCCCGGGTTTGGTTTAACCGCACGGTCTTGGTTCGGCTCAAAGCTTTGGCCGCCCGTTCTTCAAACGCCGCCCGATGCGCAATGCTGGAACGGGAGGTGGAGCGTCTGAGGCTCGACACCGACCGGGTTGAGCGGCTGGAGTGCGAGGTCGAGCGCTTGCGCCGGACGGTCGGGGTATCCTTCACCGGCAACGTGCGCTGTCTGCCGGCCGCGGTGCTATCCCGCGGCGGAACCACTGCGCTGTGGCAAACCATGCGCATCGGGAAAGGATCCTCCGACGGAATCCGGCAAGGCGACCCGGTGGTGGTGCCAGAAGGCGTGGTCGGCAGGATTTCCCGCACCGCGCCGCACTCCTCGGAAGTGCTGCTGCTCACCGACAGCAACAGCCGCATCGCCTGCGAACTGGAGGTGCCGTCCGAAGGGCTGGGCACGGTGCGCGGCATCCTTTACGGCGGCAACGCCCGCCTCTCCCGCCCCAAGAACAGCGAAAAAAAAAGCGACCTCTCGCTGCTGTACGTGATTGAGCCGCTTCAGCTCCGTTATCTTGACCGCGAATTCACCCCGCCGCCCCGCACCCGGATCATCACCTCCGGCCTGGGAGGTTCCTTCCCCAGAGGGCTGACAGTGGGATATCTGCTAGACAGCTCCATGGAGCCGGACGGGCTTACCCGCCGCGCCGAAGCGGTCCCGGCCGCCGATCTCGCCAGTCTGGAAAACGTTTTCGTGCTTACCGCGCAGGAGGCCGCCAATGCCCGATAAGCTAACCGTTTTCGCCCTGCTTTTCAACCTGCTGGCCGCCGCCGTTTTCCAAGACACGCTTCCCGCCCTCGGCGGGGCGCCGGTGAAAATCGTGCTGCTGACGGCGGTCGCGCTCCACGCGTCGGCTTTCCGGCCCAAGCGCTACGCCATGCTGGCAGCAATCCTGGCCGGTGGTTTCACTGATGTTTTGGGCGGTTTGCCGCCGCTCTGTACGGTAAGTTTCCTAGTAATGATGCTGGGGGTGACGAGGCTGTTCGCCCGGATTTTACACGACCCCCATTTGCCGCATTGGGTGCTGTTCACCGCGGTGACGGCGGTCTTGCAAGGGATTTGGACTCGGCTATGGATTGGGGGCGACGGTGCCACGGCGCTCCAGACCGTGGCGCGTTGGTGCGTTTTGTTTGCGTCGGGGGCGATCGCCGGCGGAGTGGGTTTTTCTTGGTGCGGGCTGGTCGACCGTCTGTCCGGTTTGAAAAAACCGGTGGAAGAGGACAATGGAATCGTATGGTCAGAAAATAACCGTTAGTTGGTGGCGGCTCGCCCTGCTGGCGTTGATTTTCGGAGTCGGGTTTTTCTCCCTGGCTTCATCGCTCCACCGTGTCCAAGTGGAGGAGGTGGACCGTTTCTCGCACGATCTCCGCCGCCAAAGCATCCGCCGCAAACAGGAACCCGGCGCGCGCGGCCGGATTTTCGACCGCCACGGGGTCTGCCTTGCCGAAACTAAGCCGAGTTTCTGCATCGCGATCAACGTGGCCGAACTCCGCCGTCCCGGTAACTGGACCAACACCATCAACGCTGTCGATGCCGAAATCGACCGCATCGCGAAATTCCTCGACATCCCGCGCACCATTTCCCACCAAACGGTTTCCAACCACGTGCTGCGCGCCTTGCCGATGCCGTTGCTGGTCTGGCGGAATTTGTCGCACGAAACGGTGGCGCGGCTTGCGGAAAGCCCGGTGAATTTCGCCGGGGCGGACATCCACATCCAACCCGAACGGGTTTACCCATACGGTTCGCTCGCGGCGCACGTGCTGGGTTATGTCCGGCGCGACCGCCCCAAACCGCTGCCCGGCGACGTGGTACACTTCTACCTGCCGGAACAGGTGGGACGGAGCGGTCTGGAAGCGCAGTACAACGAATTGCTAACCGGCTCCAGCGGCGAAAAATTGATCCAGGTTGACTCCCGCGGCTACAAGCATGACGAAATCCAGGGCGAAAAGCACGTCGCGCCGGGACACGACCTTCAATTGACTCTGGACCTGAAAATCCAGCGGGCGGTGGAACGCGCACTGCGCGGCTGGCGCGGCGCGGGAGTGGTGCTTGACCCGCGCAACGGCGAGGTACTGGCCTTGGCCAGCGCACCCAGTTACGACCTGAACAGCTTTGTACCGATCCTTTCCCCGTCCGTCTGGAAAAAACTCAGCACCAGCCCGGACAAGCCGCTGCTTAACCGGGCCGTGCAAGGACGTTACGCACCGGGTAGCACCTTTAAACCCGTCACCGCGATCTCGGCCCTGATGAAAGGCTACTCGCCCGACGCGGAATACGACTGCACGGGCGTGTTCACCTTGGCGGGTCTGCACCTGCGCTGTTGGAACACCTACGGCCACGGCGAAATCTCGATGCGCAAAGCACTGGAACAGTCCTGCAACTGTTACTTCTGCAACCTGGGCGGGATTATCGGCTACAACGCGATTTATGACCAAGCCAAAAAACTCGGTTTGGGCGCCGCCACCGGTATCGACCTGCCCAACGAGTCGCCGGGCTTGCTGCCGACCGATGAGTGGAAACAGCGCCGCCTCAAAGACAAGTGGCGGACCGGCGATACCTGCCAACTCGCGATCGGCCAAGGAATGCTGCTCACCACCCCGCTGCAAATGGCGGTGGTAACCGCCGCGCTGGCTAACCGCGGTACCGTATACCGGCCACACCTAAATCTCGCCGACCCGCCGGTACGGGTGCGGTCGCTTGACTGGCCGACATGGAAAATCGAGCTGGTCCGCGCCGGAATGCTGGATGTGGCGACCTTCGGAACCGGCCGCCGGGTGCAGACCGGCGGGCTGAAGATCGCCGCCAAAACCGGCACGGCGGAAGTCGACCGAGGCGGGCGCCGCCGCAAAAACACCTGGGTAACCGCCTTTGCGCCGTACGACGCGCCCACCGCGGCGGTGGTGATGATGGTGGAGGACGGCGAAAGCGGAGGGCTTACCGTGGCCCCGATGGTCCATGCGGTGATGGCGGCGATTTTCGGGGAAACCGGTTCCGCAGCCGAAACGCATCCTGACGAAAAACAACCCGAAAACGAACCCGCGCCTGCCAACGGCACCGATGGAGAAGCGGAGGCCCGCAATGCGTGACTGGGGCTTCGTGAAAAAACTCCGGCGGTTCAACCCCTTGATTCTGTCTTGCGTGGTCAGCCTAAGCATCGTCGGCACGCTTTTTATATACAGCGCCTGCTCAATCCGGGAGAACCCGGTATTGCAAGTGTTGCACTTGCGCCATATCGAGGTGGCGCTGGCCGGATTGGCCGCGCTGACGTTCATTTCCTTTCTGGACTACCGCAAACTGCTGGAATGGCACTGGATCTCCTACGCGGCGGGAATCGTGATGCTGATGCTGGTGCCGCTGATCGGCGAATCGCGTATGGGCGGCCAACGGTGGCTGTTCGGGATCCAGCCTGCGGAGCTGATGAAGCTGGCGGTCATCCTGACCCTGGCGCAGCTGTTTGGGCAGCGCGGGGCCAACCACGGATTCAAGGCATTCCTCTTTTCCGGGTTATTGGTCGTGGTGCCGGCCACATTGATTCTGTTGCAGCCGGACCTTGGCACCGCCATGGTCATGGCGTCGACTTTTATCGCGATGCTGTTCGCGGCGAACATCGCGCCCAAGGCGGTCTGGTCCTGCGTATTGGCGGCAATGCTGCTAGCGGGGGCGGTACTGGGCACGGTTTACTACGCCGAAAAGGCCAAAGACCTAACGCCGGAACAGCGGGAACAGGTCCTGAAAGCGACGCATCTGCGCCCCCACCAGATCCGGCGGCTACAGGTGTTTCTGTTCCCGGACAAGGATTTGCACGGCAGCGGCTACAACCGTCGGCAATCGGAGATTGCGGTCGGTTCCGGCGGCTGGCGCGGCAAAGGCTACGGCAAGGGCGAGCAGTACACGCTCGGCTACCTGCCGCCGTCGGTGTCGTCAAACGACTTCATTTTTTCCGTGTTGGCCGAAGAAACCGGCTTCATGGGAACGATTACGGTGCTGCTCCTGTTTCTGGCCCTGCTGTGGTCGGGACTGTGGGTGGCGTTCAAGTGTCAGGATGACCGGGGACGGCTCATCTGTGTCGGGGTGACGGCGCTGGTGTTCAGCCACGCCTTCATCAACATCGCGATGACCATCGGGATGATGCCGATCACTGGGCTTCCCCTGCCGTTCATAAGTTACGGGCGGACCTTTATGGTGACGCTGATGCTGGCGTTCGGGTTCGTCCAAAGCGTGTCCATACACGGACGCGAACCGGAAACAAGGTTTTAAAAGGAGGTTATTGATGGGTATAATGGCATTGGCGCAACAGGGTGGCAAGGCAATCTTGGGATTGTTCAAAAAATCTGAACCCAAGCGCGAAATCATCGTTAACGTGGAGAAACTGGAGACCCGGGTGGCGGTGCTGGAAAACGGCCGACTGGAAGAATACCAGGTGGAACACCCTACCCAGGAACGGCTGGTCGGCTCGATTTTCAAGGGGCGGATCCAGAATCTGGAGCACGACCTTCAGGCGGCGTTCGTGGACATCGGCCTGAAGAAAAACGCTTTCCTCCACTACTGGGACATGATTCCGGACGACGACAGCCGGCTGGACGATGACGACGAGAACCACGCGCCGTCGCGCCGCCGCCGGATCAACAACAAAGAAATCGAAGAGCGTTTCAAACCCGGAACCGAGATCGTGGTACAGGTAAGCAAAGGCCCGATCAGCACCAAGGGCCCGCGGGTGACGGCGAACCTTTCGCTGCCCGGACGCTATCTGGTGATGATGCCCGGAACCAAGCTGCGCGGGGTCTCCCGCAAGATCGGCGATGCCCAGGAGCGCCAGCGGCTGAAGAAGATTTTGGACCGGATGCCGCTGCCGGATGACGCGGGGTTGATCGTGCGCACCGTCGGGCAGGGCGCCAGCAAGGGCGCGTTCGTACGCGACCTGCGCAACCTGTGGGAGTCTTGGAACGTGCTGCAGGAGAACATCAGCAAACTCCGCGCCCCGGCTTGCGTTTACCAGGAGCCTGAACTGGTGGAGCGCGTGGTTCGCGACTGGCTCACCGAGGAAATCGACCGCGTGACCATCGACGACGACGAGGCGTTTGAACGGGTGCGCAACGTGGCGGCACGCATCTCCCGCCGCGCCAAAAAGGTTATCACCCACTACGAAGGTCAACAGTGTATCTTCGATTACTACGGCGTCGAGCGTCAACTGGAAGAGGCGTTTCGCCGGAAGGTCAACCTGAAGTCCGGCGGTTATCTGGTGGTTGACGAGACCGAGGCGATGATTGCCGTGGACGTGAACACCGGACGCCATCGCGGAAAGGGTTCGCAAGAAGACGCCATTCTGGAGGTGAATCTGGAGGCGGTGGAGGAAGTGGCCCGCCAGTTGCGGCTGCGCAACATCGGCGGTTTGGTGGTGCTGGATTTGATCGACATGAAGTCCCGCAAGCATCAAAACGCGGTTTACAAAGCGATGAAGCAGGCGCTGAAACGCGACCGCGCCCGCACCAACGTGCTGCAAATCTCCGAGCTGGGGCTGATGGAAATGACCCGCCAGCGGCAAGAGGAAAGCATCCTTTCGCAAATGTACAGCGACTGCCCGTACTGCAAGGGCCACGGGTTGGTCAAGTCCCCGCTCGCGCTCAGCGTGGACATCCAGCGCCAAATTTCCGCGCTCATGCGGCGGTTCCGCTACGAGCGCCGCGACGCCGTGGAACTGCAAATCGTGGTTGCCCCGTCGGTGCTTGACCGGCTGCGCAACGAGGACGAAGCCTTCTTGGTCGAGCTTCAACGCCGTTACGGCGGCCGCCTAACGTTCAAGTCCGAACTGCACCGCCATCCTGAATCCTTCTGCATCGCCGAAGGCGAATCAGGCGACATTCTCTACTCCACCGGCGAAGCCAAACTGGTGCCGTAACAACTTTAGCCAAACGAAAGGTTCCTGCTATGCAAAAACGTTACACGTTAGGTATCGACAGCAGCACCCAGGGCGTAAAAGCATGCATTTATGATCCGGCGGAAGACCGGGTGGCGGCAACCGCCTCGGTTAATTTCGGGGCCGACCTGCCCCAGTACGGTTGCCCGGACGGCGTGCTGCCCAATCCCGACCCGTTGGTTAAACAGTCCGACCCCATGATGTGGCTGGACGCGCTAGACATGCTGTTCGGCCGCCTAAATTCCGCGGGCGCCCCGATGTCGGAAATCGCCGCCATCGGCGGCGACGGCCAGCAGCACGGTTCGGTTTACCTCAACCGCAACTGGCGCGAGATTCTGCCCGCGCTCAACCCGGAACGCACCTTGGCGGAACAGCTAGCCACGGCGTTCGCCCGCCCCGCCGCCCCGATTTGGATGGACAGCTCCACCGGCAACGAATGCCGCGAGCTGAGCGCGCGGTTCGGGGGACGGCTCCAGACCGATACAGGATCGCCCGCGATCGAGCGGTTCACCGGACCGCAAATCCGCCGCTTCTGGCGGACCTGCCCGGAAGAGTACGCCAACACCACCGACATTCATCTGGTCAGCTCGTTCCTCTGTTCGGTGCTGATTGGCGGCACCGCCCCGATTGACCGCGGCGACGGCGCTGGCATGAATCTGCTGAACCTGCACACCAACGCCTGGGATCCGGAAATTGCCGAATTCACCGCGCCTGGGCTTATCAAGAAGCTTCCGCCGGTGCGGGACGGACGCGCTGGTAATCTGCACCCGTACTTCGCCAAATACGGACTGCGGCCCGGCATTCCGGTTGCGGTTTGGACCGGCGACAATCCCGCCAGCCTAGTGGGTTGCGGGGCGGAAAAACCCGGTTGCGCGGTGGTTAGTCTCGGTACCAGTGACACTTTCTTCGCGGCGATGGACCATTTCCACACCGACCCCGACGGTTGCGGCCATGTCTTTGGTAACCCGGCGGGAGGCTGCATGTGCCTGACTTGCTTCAAGAACGGTTCGCTCGCCCGCGACCGGGTGCGGCGCGAAATCGGCGTGGACTGGAAATTCTTTGACGAGACCGCGTTCGATTTGACGCCGCCCGGAAACCTCGGACGGCAAGCCTTGCCGTGGTTCGAGCCGGAGATCACCCCACCGTCGAAAGAATTGGGCATCAAGGCCAATTTCGATTACGCCGCCGCCGCGCCGGAGGTTAAAATCAGGGCCGTGGTCGAGGGGCAAATCGGCAATATGCGCGAGCACACGCGCTGGATCGGGGATTTCAGCGAAATCCGTGTCACCGGCGGTGCTTCCCGCAGCCGCGGCATCCGCGAAGTGCTGGCGGACATCTTCAAGGCCCAAGTGGTGCCGTTGGAGGTCACCGATTCCGCCGCGCTCGGCGGCGCGAAGCTGGCGGCAAAGGAGCTTGAATGAACAGACGGGTCTTTTGGCTGGCGGCGATGCTGGCGGCGGCGAACAGCGCGTTCGCGGGGGCGATTCTGAAAAGCAAAGTTTCCGTGACCCCGGAACGGATTTATGTAAACCAGCCGTTTGAACTCCAGTGCGAGATCACGGTTACCTTTGGAAGCGAGATGGAGGACATCCGTTTTTTCGGCTTGCCCAAAAACGACGCTTTCCGCTGGGAGCGCATCCGTAAAGTGTCGCAAACCCGCGAAACTATGGGAGACACCCTCCAGTCGGTAACAGTGCACCGTTTCGCCGTGGACGGCAGAGCCTCCGCTCCGGCAGACCTGCAACTGGCGTTGCAGATCAGCTGCTCGCTGGTGGAACGGGTGAACAGCGGGTTGTTCTCTCATTGGCGGGCTTTCCCGCAGCAATGCCAGCTCAAGCCGGTCGGGTTTAAAGTGTTGGAGTTGCCGGAGGCCGGCCGCCCGGACGATTTCAGCGGCGCGATCGGAAAATTCGCTTTACGCGGAAGTCTTTCCAAAAGCGAAGCCTGCCCCGGCGACATTGTTAAGCTAACCCTCGTGCTGGACGGCAAGGGGTGGTTAGGGGATTGCGCCGTGCCGCAACCGAAATCCGACCCGGCGTTCAAAATCTATCCGCCCAAGACGATTGAAAACGAACCGCTTAAACGGCGGACGGAACAAGTGTGGATCCCGCTAGGCACGCAAGCATCGGAGATTCCCGCCGCCAGTTTAAGTTTCTTCAATCCGGCCAGCGGAAAATACGAGCAGACCTCGGCCGGGCCGTTTAAACTGACCGTCTCGGAGTCCGCCGCCCCGTCAGGTGACGGCGGGGTAAAGGTCATCCACACCGAGCTGCCTCCTGAAGAAACTCCCGCCGCAATCACACCGGTGAATCTGGCGGCGTTGATTTCCAAGAAAAAGCAGTTGCCGGTAAAAGCGCACTGCGAGGCCCGGCTGGCCCCGTCGGCAAAATCCGCCTCGCTCTTCCAAGTCAGCCCCGGCGCAAAAGTCACCCCGTTGGAATCCGCCAACAACTGGGTGCGAGTGGAGTTCGGAGGTCGCCGCGGTTGGATTCCCGGAGACATGATTGAAAGCGGGCAATAAGCCCCAAAGCGTCTATGCCAAGATACGACGAGCAGATTCTTGAAGAGATTAAATCCCGGCTGCCCATTGAGGATGTTATCGGGAACCGGATCCAGCTGAAACGCTCCGGCAGCTCGCTCGTCGGCTGTTGTCCCTTCCATCAGGAAAAGACGCCTTCGTTCCACGTCAATTCAGGAAAGCAGTTTTACCATTGTTTCGGATGCGGCGAGTCCGGCGACATTTTCAAGTTCCTCATGCGGTACGAGGGGCTGACATTCCAGGACGCGGTGGAGCGGCTGGCCGCGCAGGCCGGCGTGAAACTTGTCGTGACCGACAACCCCAAAGCCAAACTGCGGGCGCGGCTCTACTCATTGAACGCCGATCTGGCGGCATTCTACCAGCGGTGCCTTAGCCAAACCGCCGAAGCCGCGCCTGCCCGCGACTACCTCGCCAAGCGAAAACTGTCCGACGCGGTGGTGGAGGCTTTCGGCATCGGATACGCCCCCGCAAAAAGTAAAAACTGTCTTTTGACATGGGCAGACAAACACGGGTACACACCAGAGGAAATGGTAGCCGCCGGAGTGTTGTCCGAACCGAAAAACTCCCGCGCGCCCAACGATTATTTCGATCGGTTTCGCGGCCGGTTAATGTTTCCCATCCGCGACACCCAGGGGCGCGTGGTGGCGTTCAGCGGACGGATTCTGGACACCAAGGCGCATCCGGCCAAATACGTCAACTCTCCGGAGACCGAGGTCTTTACCAAGGGCCGGGTGCTTTACGCGCTCGACCGGGCCGCCGCCCCGATCACCAAACATCCCCGGCGCGAGGTGATCGTATGCGAAGGCCAAATCGACGTGATCCGCTGCCACGCGAGCGGTTTTGACACCGCCATCGCCTCCCAAGGCACCGCTTTCACCCCCGACCACGTAAAGCTGGTAAAACGCTATGCCGACTGCGCGGTGCTGGTGTTCGACGGCGACAACGCTGGCCGCAAGGCCGCGCTCCGAACCGGGGCGCTGTTTCTTGCCGAGTCCATCCCGGTCCGGGTCGCAGCGTTGCCGCCGGGCGATGATCCAGACTCCATGCTCCGCGATCGCGGGCCGCAGCCGTTTCAGGAGTTGCTTGACGGAGCGAGTTCAATAACCGAATTCCAAATTGAAACCTTACGGCACGGCGAATCGTCTCCCGATTCCATCGATGCGGTGAACCGTATTTCCCGCAAAGTGCTGGAAATGCTTTCTGGATGCCCCGCCGCCACCTTGCGTTCACGACTGTTGCAGGAAGCTTCCGACCTGCTGCACCTGCCGTTCTCCGCACTGGAGGAGGATTTGGACCAGTTGAGAGAGCAACAGCAGAAACGGGCGGCGCAAAAAATCGAATGGGCGAAAGACGCGCATTCGGAAAGCCGGAACATCCAAACCGATCAATACGACCTACCAACAGAAGATGTACCCGGCACCGCGGAAGATTTTGAGCCGGGCGAGGTGCCGCCCGATCCGCCACCGCTCAACGAGCGGCTGCTTTGCGAACTGCTGATTGAATGCGAACACCAGCGTAACGTGTTGGAGCTGATTCGAGCGCATCTGCCTGTTGACATGGTGACGCATCCGTTTGCCCAGAGTCTAATGGAAACCATATTCAAGGAACTCGACGGGGGCGAAGACCTGTTACCGCAATTCTGCCAGTCCGCCGATCCGAAGTGGCAACCCCTGATCGCGGAACTTACCGCCGGCAGCCAGAAACTGCTGTGCGCACAGGAAATCTCTCCTGAAGAAGCGGCAAAAGACCTAATTACCGCGATTTGGATCGCGCACACCGAAAAACTGCGAGGCCAGCTCAACAACGAATCTTCCCCGGTAAACGATGCGCAGCGATTGCGGCTAACCTGCCTAATCAAATCGCTGCGCAACCTGCCCTGGGACAAATCGGTCAAACTGATGCACCGTTGACCACGCGGTCAGCATATTAAAGGAAGATTATTAAAGTGCCGTTGTTATAGAGCAGCTTAAGCCCCTTCGCGTCTTTACGGAGAAGGAAACGGTTCTGCTCCGTCCACTCGTCGGCAACAAACGACACGTTCGACGGCTCAACCGGATCTCCCGCATCGTCCAGCGGCCACGTCACGACATACGGGCTTTCGGATTCCGACAACGCCTTCAAATCCTCACGTCCCTCCAGCTTAATCGTCACCGTTGCGCCATCCGCGAAAGTCACGGTGTTCAACCCGCTGGAGAACGCGGATTTCGTGGACCACTCCCCGGTCCTGTCGGAAAGATCGATGGTCGAACCGTCCTGCATCGTGCAGCCGTAGAAGTGGTCGTGATCCGCCGCCGGCTTGAACACGCCGTACACATTGAACGCGGAGGTTCCCTGGTTGTTGCTCGTAGAACCTTTAAAGATCTGCTCGTAATTGCGCACGGAGATTGGCGCGTTGACCCGCAACGCGCTGCCCACGCGGAAATCGACATCACGCGCCTCGATGCCGGCGGTATAGATCTTGCCTATCTCCAGCCACCCGCCCGAAATGATGTCGATTACGCCGTTCTTTATGGTAGTGTCATACAGGTAGAAGTTCTTGCCGCCGGTGTTGATCTGCACGGTCAGGGTGTGTCCGCCGAGGTCAAGCGTGGTCGCCCTGAAAGACCCGCCCGGACGCAGCCCCGTGTGGGTGTTGACGATGAATTTGGAGTCGGCGGATAGCACTATGGAATGGAACTGCCCCCAATTACTCGGAAGATCTTCTCCGCAGCCCTCCAGCGTGCCACCGTCGAGCACGAAGCGGTAGTCGGCGTCCGCTTCGCCGTACAAGGCGTTCAGGCGGAACATGGCGCCCGCGCGCACGGTGGTGGTGTTACCCTTCTGGCCGAGCACCAGACGGCTCGGGGAGAAATGCTTCACTGGAAGAGTCTCGAACGTGCCGACCGCGACATCCGTGCCGCCGGTGTACGCCTGTTGCTCCTTCGATACCGCCAGCGTGCCAGCGCCGTCCTTGACGAGCTTCAAGTTACCGTTTATCACCACACTCTCGTTGGTGACATTCAAGCCGGAAGCAACCTCCACGTGCAGTTCAGCCGCTTCGCCCTCTACGGCATTCGAGAAAGTGGCGTTCGCGTAGTCAACGTCCAACTTCCCCGCGATCTGCACCGAGTGGCCGTTCAAGTCGAATGTCGCGCCGTCAGCAAACGCCACGGGTCCGAGAACGCGCAAATCGCAGTCCGCATTGAACTTCACGGACTTCGTGCTGTGCTCAGGTATCACGTCCTGCAACAGCTCGCCGTCGATGTTCCGACAAGACCAGTTGAGAGGATTCTCAATCTCCCCGCTCTCGGCGGCTGTCCACTCGGCCGTCACCGCCACGTTTGGGGAGTTCACGTACAGAGCGGTGCCGTCCTCCGACACGGTAAAGTAGTGCCCTTCCCCGCCGGACAACGACACATAGTCGTACAGCGTACCACCTGCCGGAAGGAGTACGTTCCCGAATGTCATCACCACATACTCCTTCTCGGCGAGTTCCGAGACGTCCAAGACGATTCTGCCGTTCTCAAGAATGGAGATTCCGCCAGTCACCGTTCCGCCCGGCGGCAGAACAAGCGTTGCCCCGTAGCCGACCGAAAGCGAATCCACCATGCCAAGCTTCTGGGAAAGCGCCACCGTGCCGGGACCGTACACGCCCAGCTTGCCGGCAACCGGAGCGGACACCGTGACCTCGGTTCCTTCGGAGGCAAAGAAGCCGCCATCGCCGAGCGTCAGCGTGCCGCCGGAAAGCTCCGCGCTTGCCGTAAACCCGATGCCGTCCGCAGACGCGCCCTCCGCGGGTACGGTCGCATCCGCGCCGAACACACGGTACTTGCCCGCGCCCCACTCGACATCGCCCGCGCCCGCCCAGCCGCAGCTGCGCGTCCACTTCGCCGCGATGCGATCACGGATCGCTTTTCGCGTGAGTCCAGAGACTTGAACAGTGAGGATCAGCAGCTCGGAAATCGCCCTGCCGCCGTTACGGTCGTTGCACCAGCGGTCGGCGGAGATGGACGATGCCGTGAGATTCTCGTAAGAAGAGATGTCGAACACATGGGTTCCGAACGGCGGACGTTCGGTCGTCATCGACACCACGATATCATCATCGCAGTACATCGGTCCATTCTTGTATCCGCTAGCACTATAGCTAGCCGAAGCGTAACACCCCAAATCGGACGCTCCGATGCCGCGGTGGAAATGGTATGTCCCCGCATTCTGGATCACTTCGTTCTTGCCGTCGGCGAGGAAGAATGCTTCTTTGTCGCGCACAATGTCCATCGCCCAGAATACGGTCCGGACGTTCGTGAGGCGCGTGAAGTACATGTCGATGTATGAGCTGTGGGGGCCCATGAGGAAGGCGGGTACGCCGTTCGTGTAGCCGTAGGAGCCGGGGTAACACTCCCGCTCGGCAGATTCCTTGTAAAGCTTGTCCGGCTTTACGAGATCCGCGCCGGCGCCTTGGTTCTTCCATCCAGTTATGGTGTCGCCGGAGTAGTTGAAATTGTCGGCGGAGGATGCGTCCACATGCACGGGTGCGTCGGCGATGAGCGCATTGATGTATTCTTCCGACGGACACCACTTCTCCATCAACAGCTTTTCTATCCCGGTACGGTCGGCTTCGCCAAGCTCTTCCGAAAAGGTTAATATCTCCGCCACGCGCTTGCCGCCGTTGCGGTTGGAGATGTTGCGGTCCTGGCCGAGAGTGCTCCACTCGCAGTTCTGGGACGAGCGCAGCGTGTACACCGTCAGCCCTCCGTTCGGTTCGGGATACTGCTGCCCCTGGTCGACGATCTTGCATCCGTTCGCCCAGATTGTGCCGTATTTGTAGATGCGGCTGTGATTGGGATTGGAATACTGTCCACCGGAGCCGCGGTGGAAATGGTAGGTGGAGTTTGGTGAATCGCCCAGCCAGAAGGCATGCTCGGCGCGGTCGATTTCAGTCACGATAAAGACGGTGCGGGTGTTGGTGATGCGGGATGCGAGCTTTAGGTCAATGCCGCTCGAAACGGCGCCGGCGTTGAAGACCGGCTTTTCGGCCACCGTGCCCACGGTACCGTAGTTGATGCCGTTTTTCGTACCCCAGGTCTCCCCTGGCGTGAAGTGGTTATCGTTTCCGGAGAGGTCGTCCCACTGCGACACGGCGGTGTCGTCGCCAACGATATCGAAGTGGAAGCTAGAGGCCTCGGCTGCGTCGAAGTGCACCTGCGCCTTTCTGCCCAGCATGAGCGTGGCCGCTTTCGACTCCGACACCGATCCCTGCCACCACTTCGCCTTGAGGTAGCCTTCCACTACGCTCCGTTCCGCTATGTCCAGCTCGCGGCTGAATGCTACGACTTCGCACAGTCGCTTGCCGCCGATGCGCCCGGAAATGCCCCGGTCGCTGCAGATGTTCAGCACTTGGGCGGCAGACTCCCATCTCCACGTGATGAGCTGGTATCCGGTTGGAATCTTGTCAGTCTGCGGCGCGGCGACAACTCTTCCGTCGTTCCAGTACTGCACGGAGGTGATACTGTATTGGTAACGGTATGCGCCGCCGCCGTTGCGGTGGAAACCGTAGTTGTACGGTGCCGTTCCATTGCTGGGGCCGCCGAGGAGAAAGGCGTACTGTTCCTGGTCGATATCGACCACGAAGAACGCCGTCTTAATCTCCTGCGTAGATGGGAATCGCATGTCACACTCCGTGCCGACGGTGAAAAAGGTAACCGCCTTTTTCCCGGCGAGTTCGCCGTCCGCAATCCGAATCACCTGCGGCTTGGTGGCGGTGTACGTGGAAAGGCTTGGATACCCCTCCCCGCGCACATCATTCCACGTGTCAAGGCTTGCCCCCGCTTCTTCCGCAAGCGTCGAGGCGTCAAACCAAAAACCGGCCTCTTTCGTTACCAGATCCGGCACCGCCGCCGCATCGGCGGCTACCACCGTGGCAACTACCGCAAACGCAACCAAAAACTTTTTCATCGCCACTCCTCAGGTTAAATCAAAAACCTCATTCACACCGTATGCAACCCGCACCGCACGGACAAATACGATACACATTAAATCAACAACATTAAAATAATACCACACCCTTAGTCCCCAAAGCAAGAACAAGTGTCAACCAACCGCAGTTTGTCATAATAATGGACACTCTTCTGAAAGTGGCGGCAGAATTTTGGCGGGCCCGTTCGTCAAATACTGGACACTTATGGTATCATAGGAGGCATGAACATGTCACGAATGGCAACAAACGAATACATTGGGGCAAAACGCCGCACGTATGC